>JAFZVC010000067.1 GCA_017618015.1 Spirochaetaceae bacterium | reverse complement strand
CGTTCGGGACGCAGAGGTCGCAAGTTCAAATCTTGTCGCATCGATCCCGAGAAACCCCGGAAAATCAAGGTTTTCCGGGGTTTTACTGGCTCAATGTCAATAGTTGGGGTTGAGCATGTAGAAAGAGTTTACGTAACCTGTGCCCCGCGGGGCACAGGTTACGTTGCATTTGTGCTCAGCAATATGCGCTGGCGCATATTGCTGAAGCTGCGATAGCCGAAGGCAATACGTTTGAGGACCTTGATCTTGTTGTTGCAGCCCTCGGTGAAGCCGTTGGTATAGCCGCAATCGAACGCATTGAGTATGTATTCCGACCAGTTGCTCAATACCCTTATCAAGGGTTCAAACTCCGGAAGCTGCGTTGCGGCATTGAACATCGCAAACTGCTTAAGCCTGTCCCGCGCTTCGGTACTGTTTCGAGAACTCATAAAGTAATAAAACTTTTCCTTCATCAGATACGCATCCGCAAGCGCCTTGTTTATCTCAAGCATCTTCGACACGGCGAGCTTATCGTCGTCATTAAGATCGTCCTTGTGCTTCAACAGCAGTGTTCGGCTTCTTTTGAAATACTTTCTCTTTTCATCCGATAATGCCTTTTGAACCCGTTTTCTGACGTTCTCAAATGCCCAAGTGCAATATCGAACGACGTGGAACTTATCTATCACTATCTTTGCGTTCGGAAAGAGGATCTTCGCCATTGAAACATATTCCTTTCGCATATCGGTCACGAAGTATTTTACATCTTTCTTGTTTGGAAATTCTTTCAAATAATTAAAAATAGTTCTTTCCTTTCGATCGCCGAGAATGTCGAGTATCCTTTTCTCTGTCGGCGCTGTAAGTATGCATTGAAACTTTTCTCCCCCGGCGTTGCCCCGGAATTCGTCTATCGAAAGAACCGTCGGAAGCTTCTTCGGCTTTGAAAACGGAGCAAGGTGCATCCATCGGCACACGGTCGATTCGGATACGCCCAGTTCTTCGGCTATATCCTTCCTCGATACTTTTACCGAGAGCTTGTTTAGCGCCAACAATGCCAGCCTGTTGGTTATTCGGTGAAACTTCGGAAGAAGCCAATTTTGTTCGTAGAAACGCTTTCCGCAGTTTTCACATCTGTATCGCCGCTTTTTATACTTCCAAATCAGTTTTTTTCCCTGAACCGGACAGTCCTTCACCGTCTGCTCTCGATAGTCGTGAACACGGTCCGTTTCAGCTCCGCAGCACGGACACCGGGTAGCCCGGCGCTCCATCTCAACGTAAATGATCAGTCGTTCAGGATACACCTCAATGTTTTTGACCTCCATGTGTTCCATATCGAGCAGTTTTGTTGTATAATCATTGCAGAGCATAATTCTCTCCTCCTGTAGCTTTGTTTGGCGACTCTATTCTACATCATTTGGAAGATTTATGCTCTACCTTTTTTATTCAGCCCCAATGTTTAGTATAGAACCTAAAAAAAGCCCCGTCCTGCATCACAAGCGGACGGGGCTTTTGATTCCTCAATACTTATAAAACGCCGCTTCATACGGATACAGCGGCAATTCCG
>JAFZVC010000066.1 GCA_017618015.1 Spirochaetaceae bacterium | reverse complement strand
TTGTCCGCGCAGGAACAGTCTGCATACGTGCGTTGCGACTGAAAAGTTGCATTTGTAAGTGTACTTTCTTTGTTTCTTTGAAATGGCTACGTGCGAGGTAATCACTTCAACAAAGTTGTACAGAATAAGCCGTGCGAAGATTTCTTGCCGGATACACGCCGTCTTTTTTGAATGGTATTTAAGAAGACCAATTGTGTATTTAAGATCCCTGAAAGATGTTTCTATTCCCCATCTGGAAGCATACAGTTCATTTAATTTTTCAGGAGGATACTTATCTTCGGGAAGATTTGTAACAACTGTTTCGTAAGTGTCTACAGATATCTTAAATCTGACTATTCTGAATTTAAGTGTGTAGAAAACAAGCGGATCAGCCTTGTGGGAATATTGCGGGAGATAGTCAAAAGGGCTGGAGTTTGCAATATATCTGAAGTGATTGCGGTCTTTTAGAAGTTCTTTTGCTTTCTTCGTCTGTTTCTTTGTCAGATTTAATACGATACTCATATCAAAGCAGTCTTCAGCGGGAAGATCGAATCCATTCTTAATTCCAGAATTACCGTCTTTTATACGGATAAGGAAAAACCAGCCTTTCTCCTGGATGTGAGCTAGATTGTTATAAGACTCGTATCCTCTGTCAGCGATAACTAATGCCAAAGGTATATCTGAATTGTCGACTAACTGCTGAAAAGCTAAACATTCATCTCTTTGAGCACCGTTCTGGATAACCGCAGCCCTGTAAAGATGCTTATTCAGGTCGTATAACGCATTGATATGCAGGCTGTTGTAAGGAACTTGTGTTCTTGAACCCGGAAGATACGTCAGCCCGTCGTCGGGGTTGGTTGGTAGACGGACATCTGAACCATCTACTGCAAGTACCGGCATATCTACGCAATCGACTGAAAGTTTTGAAATGAACTTGTTGAACACCGCTTCGAAGGCTTCCGGTTTCAGCTTGTTTCGTTGCTGTACAAATGCGGAAACTGACGGCATATCTTCAGCACCTTTGAACATATCGATCAGTTCGTTGGGCAGACTCTTGCATTCCATGTTGATTATTCCGGAAATAAGCTTTTGCAGAGAGATCTTCCGTGTTCTGGTAAAGTCGCGATTCGGGTTAACACAATAGTCTTCTGGTGTATCGGCAACTTCGGCTATGGCTGACGAAAGCAGCATCTTTACGTGTTTGGATTTCATGCAGTACCTCCTTGAAATCAGGTTTTCCTAATTCCAAGGGCCTCTTTGAATCTTTCGTATAAGGATTCAAAGAGGCCGCACACTTGGGTGTGCGTGTCAACCTCTAACTGCAAAAATCACTAAAAAAAGACCCTCATACCTTTGAGGTATGAGGATCTTTGAAGAGACTGTCTTAACTTAATGACATTGCTCTTGTGAGGCATCCTTTTTTCATTGGCGCTGACATCCCGTCGACGATTGTTAGACGAAAACGGACAAAATCGTCGACGATTTCGTCGAATCCGGCTCAATTCGACGATTTTATCGACGAAAAACGTCATTTTCGTCGAATTTTCGTCGACCTTAAAATCTATGTCACATCACTTTTCGCATTCCACAAAGAAGCTGCTCATCCGAGTCAGCTTCCAAAAAACTTATCTTCTTCCTACAGCATTCTCCGCAATGGTCTCAATCGCCTTTACTGACTGCGGCCATTCGGGATGGGCTATCGGGTAGACGTGGAACATTATGA
>JAFZVC010000005.1 GCA_017618015.1 Spirochaetaceae bacterium | reverse complement strand
GCTTCGGTCAAGCAGTAAAGTTTAATCAGACTGATTGTTTCATGTACCAGTAGGAATACTCTTTTTTAAAGCCAAGCTTTTTGTAAAGGTTTTTCGCAATTTCATTGGACTGAAGAACCTGAAGATAGGCATGATGTGCGCCGCTTTCCTTTGCTTTTGCGATTAGCGCTCGGCAGAGTTTTTCGCCGATGCCCTTTCCCCTCGCAGCTTCGGAAACAATCACATACTGAATCAATGCGTAACCATGCTCAATTGCAGCCCCTGCGCAAGCTATGACTTTTCCTTCATGAATAACAGAACAGTAAATTGTCTGAACAAGGACTGTAGAAAGCATCTGGCGGAAAGTTTCCTGTTTTTTTTCGTCGGTGATATTTTCATATTCAAAAAAATAAGGAAGCCATTCATCAGGAGTGCTAGAGAAAATGCAATCTTCAAAAAGCGATTTGCCACCAACTGATGATAAATCATCGATCACCATTATGTCAGTCGGAGTTACAACCTGGTATCCGCGGGATGTAAGAAAATCGGAAAAATCTTTATCACCGTCTGTCAGCTTAAAGAGAGCGGGTTGCCCCTGCTTTGCGTAACACTCTTCGCAGTAGGAAACTTTTTCTTCAATCGGTTTTGTTGAAGGGTAGAGAATGCTTATAGAGTTTGCGCGGCCTGTAAAGCCATTTGCGAATCTCATAAGCCAGCCGTCATACTGTATGATTTTCAGAGCAACGTGTCCATTTGACGCAATTTCTTCTAAGAATCGGATTCTATCGTTCATTTTAATGTTGGTTTCTTTTCTTATTAGTAACAAGTGGCGCGGTGTGTAGTTTCGAGCCACCGTGGATAGTCTTTCCTACGTTCAGTGGTTTGAGGCTGAACGTAGGAAACTCCCATATTGATATGTGGATTACAGGTCGCCGGATTCTGCTGCGCCCGGAAGTCCGATGTCTTTCCTGAAGAACATTCCGTCGAAACTTATGGATTTGAGCAGTTCGTACGATTTTTTCCAAGCCTCGTCGAAAGTCGGTGCAAATGCGCTCGCTGCAAGAACGCGACCGCCGCTCGTTACGAGCTTTCCGTCTTTGTCCTGTGCGCCTGCAATGAACACCTTCGTTGATTCTGCCTTGTCCGCGCCGAGTACGCCAGAAATCTCCATGCCTTTTTTGTATGAGCCTGGATATCCGCCAGAAACAGCGACTGGTGCGCAAACAAAGCCTTTCTTCCACCTGAAATCAAAGTCTTTGAGCGTGCCTTCTGTAATTGTCTTACACATAGCGGCAAAATCGAAGTTCATGAGCGGCAGAACAGCCTGTGTCTCTGGGTCGCCAAGGCGCACGTTGTATTCGAGCAGCTTCGGACCGGCGGCAGTAAGCATTATTCCAAAGAAAATAAATCCGCGGTAATCGTATTTTTCCGCGATAAGACCTTTGAGCGTTGGCTCAAGAATATTGTCGTTGAACTGAATGAGTTGGTCGGGCGTTACGTCAGAAACTGGTGAGATTGCGCCCATTCCGCCTGTGTTCGGGCCTTTCGCGCCGTCGTTCAGGCGTTTGTGGTCGCGTGCTGTCGTAAACGGGATGATGCACGCTTTTCCTGCCGCCGCAAACTCTGGCGTTACGGAAACTGCCGCAAGAATCGAAATCTCTACGCCCTTAAGATACTCTTCAATAACAAGGCGTTTTCCAGCATTTCCCAAAAGACCGTCTTTCATAAAATCATCGACAGCTTTGTGAGCCTCGTCTTTTGTGGCGGCAACTACAACGCCTTTACCAGCTGCAAGTCCGTCCGCCTTTATAACGATAGGCGCGCCCTTCGCATCAATGTAAGCGTGGGCTTTTTCTATATCAGTGAAAGTATCGCTTTCTGCGCATGCGACACCGTATTTTTTCATGAAAGCTTTTGCCTCGTCCTTGCTTGCTTCAAGGCGCGCTCCGTCTGTGCACGGTCCAACTACAGGGATACCTGCCGCCCAAAGCTTATCGGCAATTCCTGCCGCCAAAGGATCTTCCGGACCGATTACAGCTAAATCGCATTTTTCTGCGATAGCAGTCGCTGCAAGAGCGTCCGCACCGCTTAAGCCTGCTGCTACCGGGCAATCTGCCGGATTCAGGTTACGGCATTTATTTTCGTGCTGTGTTCCGCCGTTGCCGGGAATACATACGACCTCTGAAACAAGAGAACTTTCTGCAATTTTCCAGCAGATGGCGTGTTCTCGACCGCCTGAACCTATTACAATTACTTTCATATTCGTATAATATCTTAAATCGAACAGATATGGAACTGGTTGTTTTGCGCAAATGCGAAAGTGATACAGAGAAAATGAGAGGTGGAAATGCTTAAAGGACGACATTTGATAGATCCTGCGGATCTTGAGCTTACAGAAATCGATGAGCTTTGTGATCTTGCAGCGAAAATGATGGAAAAACCCGATTCATACAACGAAGTATGTCATGGAAAAATTCTGGCGACATTGTTTTTTGAGCCGAGTACCCGAACCCGGCTTTCTTTTGAAGCGGCAATGCAACATTTGGGCGGAACTACCCTCGGATTTGCGGATGCCGCTTCTTCGTCTTCAACGAAAGGCGAAACTCTTGCCGATACAATCCGCGTCGTGTCTTCGTATGTCGATGTTATTGCGATGCGAAATCCAAAAGAAGGCGCGGCTTTGCTTGCGTCCCGCTATTCATCTGTGCCTGTTATAAACGCGGGTGATGGCGGACATCACCATCCGACGCAGACACTTACCGATATGGTTACGATAAAAACTTTGAAGGGTGGATTTTCCGGTCACACGGTCGGTTTGTGCGGTGACTTGAAATTCGGACGCACGGTTCACAGTTTGCTTAAAACACTGAGCCGCTATCCTGATAACGAGTTTGTGCTTATCAGCCCGAACGAACTTTCTCTGCCGGACTACATTATCTCGCAGGTGCTTAAGCGCGGCGGCATTCGCTACGAAAAAGTCGAGCGGCTTGAAGATGTGATGGACAAGCTTGATATTCTTTATATGACGCGCGTTCAGAAAGAGCGTTTCTTCAACGAGCAGGATTACATCCGCCTGAAGGACAGCTACATCCTGGACAAAGAAAAGATGAAAGCCGCCAAAAAAGACATGATAGTGCTTCATCCGCTTCCAAGGGTGAACGAAATAGCCGTTGAGGTTGATGATGACCCGCGTGCGGCATATTTTAAGCAGGTTCGTTGCGGAATGTTCGCAAGAATGGCGTTGATTTCAAAACTTATAGGAGTTCTTTAATGCTTAACGTAGATACAATAAAGAATGGTCTTGTAATTGACCACATACGCGCTGGTTGCGGACACCGCATTTTTACATGGCTCGGACTTGATAAGGCAGATTTTTGTGTCGCGCTGATTATGAACGTTCCTTCGAATACGTTCGGACGCAAGGATATTATCAAAATCGACAACATAATTGATATTGACTATTCGGTTCTTGGATTTATTGACCCGAACATCACGGTGAATATCGTTATGGATGAGCATATCGCGAAAAAAATTACGCTTTCGCTGCCGGAAAAAGTTGAGAACGTCATTAAGTGCAGGAACCCGCGCTGCATAACGAGTACGGAGCCTTATGTACGTCATGTTTTCCGGCTTGTGGACAGAAAACGAGCTGAGTATCGCTGCGAATACTGCGATGAGCTGTACCGCGCCGGAGTGGGAGAAATCCTGTAATGGGCGATACTGTATGCGACATAACGATTATAAAAAACGCGCGGATTGTTGATGCGGAATCCGATTTTTACGGGAGCATTGTTTTTTCGGAAGACGGGATAATTGATATCGCGCGAGATTCGAGTGATTCGTTTGAGTCGCGGTTCCCGAATGCCACCGTCATAGATGCCGCTGGAAAAACCGTCATGCCGGCATTCATCGACATGCATGTTCATTTCCGATACCCCGGACAGACACAAAAAGAAGACCTTGTTTCCGGTAGCCGTGCTGCCGCTGCCGGCGGGGTTGGAACGGTCGTCCTTATGCCTAACACAACACCGGTCGTCTCTTCTTTGGAAGCGGCGCTTTCAATAAACGAAGAAATCAAGCGCATCGGGTTGATCGACTCGTTCCAAACCGTAAGCATTACGAACGGTTTTTCGGGTAACGACACTTCCCACCTAGATGAAGTTTGCCGCGCATTTCCGGCTGTTCCTGTAATTACAGAAGACGGCAAAGATGTTTTGGAAGCTTCTGTTATGGAAGAAGCCATGCGGAAATGCGCAGAGAAAGGGATTATAGTCTCTTGTCACTGCGAGGATCCCGCGCTTGTTCCAACAGCTAAAAAGCTCCGCACAGAGAAACGTTTCCGTGAAGCAGAGGCTGTTCTTGCTGATGCGGAAAACACTTTTACGGCGCGCAATATAGATCTTGCTCTTAAGACGGGCTGCCGCATCCATATCGCGCATGCAAGTACAAAAGCCGCTTTGGATGCTGTAGCGCGCGCCAAACAAACTGCCGAAGGGCAGAAACTCGTTACTTGTGAGGTGACTCCGCATCATATCGCGCTTTCAAATGAAACTGACGAACTGTGTGCGGAGCTTGTGAATCCGCCCCTTAGAAGCGAGGAAGACAGGCGTGCGGTAGTTGAAGCCGCTGTCTCCGGAACCGCGGACGTTATTTCCACCGACCATGCACCTCATACAGCTGCCGACAAAGCTTCCGGGGCATGTGGTTTCACTGGAATAGAGCTTTCTTTTGCGGTGTGCAACACGACGCTCGTTAAATCTGGCATTATGACGCTTTCAAAGCTTTCTTCGCTTATGTCCGCAGTTCCGGCAAAAATCCTGAACTTTAAGAAAGGTCGCCTTCTTCCCGGTTACGCCGCTGACATCGTTCTTGTCGCGCCCGACGAAGAACAGACAGTAGATTCCGCATCGTTCTTCTCGAAAGGAAAATATACGCCGTTCAATGGGAAAAAACTCAGCGGAAAAGTCTTGCGGACTTTCCATCGCGGAAAGCAGGTTTTTATCGTTTCATAATCAATTTTGATATGAGACAAGACATGTCTCATATCATTTTTTTTGCATTTGCGCATTTTGTGTCCTAGAGTTTGTTTAGGTTCTAACCTATTCTGACCGTGTAAAGGAGATCAACAATGGATCAAGGAAAAATCGGTAAGTTTCTTGCAACACTTCGTAAAGAAAAGAATCTTACACAAGAAGAACTGGCAGAAAAGCTGAACGTAGCCCGCAGAACAGTTTCTAGATGGGAAACAGGTTTCAATCTGCCGGATATGGACATACTTATCGAGATTTCTGATTTCTATTCTGTGGGTCTCCGCGAAATTCTTGACGGGGAAAGGAGAACCGACAAAATGGAACAAGAAATGAAAGAAACCGTGTTAAAAGTCGCGGAGTATGAGAACGAAGGAAAGAAGCGTGCTTCTATAGTAACGATTGTTTATTCGACAATCGGCATTCTGGCTATTATCGCAAATATGGTAATGACATTGAGCGATATGCCGGATACTTTCTGGACTGGATTTTTGAAAGGCTCAACGTTAGCAACCGCAATCGTGGCGCTCTTTGTTGGAATCGCCTACGCTACCGGAACGATGGCAAAGCTTTTTATGTTTAAGAAGCGTTTGTTAAAAAGGGAGGGTAGATAATATGAGCACGAAAACTAAAGAATAGTATCTGCGAAAAAAAACTCTTTCGAAGAGCCCAGGTACACTACGGCACAGAAACCTTAATCTACTGTTGCTTCCTTCCGGACCTGGCAGGGTTTGAAAAAGTTTTCTTGCATAGGACCTGAACTCATCGAAAGAGTCTTAAAAAAAGTGGTCGTGCAATTGGCGCGACCTCCGTTTCGAACCCCCCAGCAAGGGGGTTATATACGGAGAGAAGGGGATTCGAACCCCTGGTACCTTTCGGTACGCAACCTTTCCAAGATTGTACCTTAAACCGCTCGGACATCTCTCCAAGGTTTGAAAAAAAAGGCTTCCATGCGGAAGCTTTCAAATCTTTCTGTAAAATACTTGGTTTCACGCTGTACTACGTGACTTGCGTTTGAATCCCAAAAGGGTTTGAACGGAGAGAGGGGGATTCGAACCCCCGGATCCTTGCGGATCAACGGTTTTCGAGACCGCCCGAATCGACCGCTCTCGCATCTCTCCAAGCTTTTTACAGCCGGTTTTTAACCGTTCGAGACTAAGAGGATTCGAACCTCCGGCCTTCAGATCCGCAATCTGACGCTCTATCCAGCTGAGCTATAGTCTCAAAAAAACTTTGCTATGAACTTTATCGGAACATAACAACCAATACCAAAAAAGGTACGGAGCAGGGGGGATTTGAACCCCCGATACCCTTTAGGGGTATAACTCCTTAGCAGGGAGCCACCTTCGGCCTCTCGGTCACCACTCCAAACATCGCTTATAAGCATTGCTCGGCGCAGTCATCGATTAGAATCTCAGCCGAGGTGCTATACGGAGCAGGGGGGATTCGAACCCCCGGAACGTCGCCGCTCAACGGTTTTCAAGACCGCCGCCTTAAACCACTCGGCCACCGCTCCATAAATGCTTAGAAAGAATAGCTTAAAAATTCTGAATTGTCAAGCAGTCTATAAATAGGAAAATTATATAAACCATTGACACATTGGAATTTGCGACGGATAATCTAAAGAATGAAGGGAACACTTTTGACACCTGAACTTCTTGTTCAGAATATAAAACCTATTATCGAAGCATGTAATTTGTGGCAGGATAAGCTGTTAACCGCCGTTGTAGTGGCAAATCCGACGGCGGGTGGATTCACGCAGAAAAAGAAATCAGTGCAGAATGAATGTGTATTGAAAAATGTCGCCGAAAAGGCTGTGGCGGCTGTAGCAAACGGCAAGAAAACTGAAGTAAAAGATATAATCTTGTATAAAACGGAATATGCTGGACATGCCACAAAAATAGTGGAAGGGCTTTTGAAGGAAGCCGCAGAGTCTGGAAAGGATTATCTGATAATTACAGCCGGTGGTGACGGTACGCACCTTGAGGTGCAAACAGCTCTTCTGAAAGCGGCATTCGCTGACGAAGCGGCGAAAAAGATTGTGAACGACAAGATGACAGTGCTCAGGCTTCCGTTCGGAACCGGAAACGACGGCTCGGACGGGCGCGAGCTTGCAGAAACTTTGGAGCGTCTTACAAAACCAGCGCATTTTGCGCTTCAAAAAGCCGTAAAAGTTTGGTATGAAGGCGAGCACCCGAACGGAGAAAGCAAGCGCAAGGTCGATACTTATGACAGCCTTGATGTTCTGCCGCCGTGGTATGCGTTCAATATTGCAAGTATTGGAATTGACGCTTTTATAACGTACATGACGAACAGGACGAAAGGCGTTATGCCGGGCGATTTCTACCAGATGTGGGTATACCTTGCGTGCGTTGTTTATGGCACAAAGTTCCCTTCAAAGCAAATGTAAATTACGGTTTTCGATAAGAACGGCGAGCAGATTGATGTGGTGGAGTCCGCTGTAGAATTCTGCCTGCTCGGAGTTTCGGGGCACAGAACGTATGGTAGCAACCATAAGATTTTGCCGACGGACGAGACTTTCTGCACCGTAAAGAAAATGGGGCTTGTTAAAAAGCTTCTGCAAAAAAACACGTTCAGCGACGGAACGCACGCCGGAAAGCCGACGACGGTTTTGAGGACGGCTTCAAAAATCCGGGTGGATTATAATCAGGATATACTTGTCCAGATGGATGGCGAGGTTCATTTGTTGCAGCCGGCGCAGTACCCGCTTTTTATGGAGCATACGGAGCCTGTCATTCGCATTATCGAATGTAACGATGCGCCGTACTACAAAGGCGCGGAGGCGATTTAGCGGAAAACCGCCACAGTTCGAGGCGCACCGGTTCTCACAAAAGCCGCAGAAACTCAAATCTGCGATTTAGTACCCTAACGTGCCTTCAAGCGACTCGTCATTTTCTACCCAGTCAGAAACCTTTATCTCGCGGTAGTTATCTTTATCATCGCGCACATACACGTATTCAATGCCCGCGTTTATGACAAGACGCTTGCACATTGAACAGCACACCGCGTTTTTAACATATTCGCCCGTGTCCGCTTCAATTCCGACAAGGAAAAGCGATGCTCCCATCATTTTGTCGCGACTGGAACTAATTATCGCGTTAGCTTCCGCATGGACGCTGCGGCACAGTTCGTATCGCTCTCCGCGCGGAATATTGAGTTTCTGCCTGATGCAAATGCCTAAATCGGTACAGTTTTTGCGCTGACGTGGCGCACCGACGTAGCCTGTGGATATGACCTCATCATTTTTAACGATGACGGCTCCGTAATGACGGCGTAAGCATGTGCTGCGCTGCGATACAACTTCTGCCAAATCAAGATAGTAGTTTTTTTTGTCACGTCTTTCCATGCCAACGATTATACCGCCTTTTGCGCAAAAAAGCGAGTGTCATCGACCGCGAAGGCAGTTTCTGTCTGAGCGGTGATGCCCGAATTTCTATTTTGCAGTTTTGACAAAATCCAATATAATTAAAGTAAGTTAGAGGTTTTTTCATGGCAAATTCTTTAGGTGATATAATCCGTGATTTACGAAAATCAAAAAAAATAACGCAGGAAGAACTTGCGGACGGAATTTGCTCAAGCGTTTCTATTTCGCGCATAGAAAACGGAACCCAAATGCCGTCGGGCTCAACTTTGGAAAAAATCCTTGCAAAACTTGGGGCAAGCACATATCAGATTTGCAATATTTATTATAAAAACGAGCGGCAGCAGAAGTTTGAGGAACTTGCACAAGATGCAACGGATGCTTTGAACCGTGGCGATTTGGATTATGCTAAATCTGTTTTGGAAAAATTGCACGAATATGATTTGAACGATGCATCAAGCAAGCAGATGGTAAGCTTTATAAACGGCGTGATAATGTTCCTTGAAAAAAAAGACGGAGCGCGTGAATTGCTGGAAGAAGCACTTTCCTATACAAAGCCCGATTTTGATTTTACGAATTTTCATAATCTGCTTCTTTCGCTGACAGAAGCAAACATAATCGGTGTGATAGCCGCTGCTTATGTAGAAAACGGCGATGTTATGAAAGCAGTGATTATCTCAAAGGAACTCCTTGCGGCTTTAAAAAATCAAAAAAGCGAAGTGAAAGGTTACGGCGTAAGCCGAGTTGATGTTGCTATGAATCTTGCGACCTGTCTGTTGAAAGCAGGAAGTTGCGGAGAAGCTTTTGATGTTATTTCAGAAACAGAACGATGGGCAATTTCTAATTATGAGTTGACGCTTATGCCTGAATTGGAATATGTAAAAGCGACAGTTTTGCATCAATGCGGACGTAAGGAAGAAGCAAAAAAAATAATTGATGCGATTATTCCATATATGAAACTTGTTGGCAAGGAAAAGATGGCAGAAAGAGCTGCTTCGTTCGCAAAGGAACATCTAATTTAACATATCATGTAAATTCTTTTATACATCGCTTGTTATGGATTTTCTCACTGATTGAAAGTACCTTTTAATTGTTCGCACGGCAAGGCCGGTAATCTTTCAATCTGGGGGAAAACATGAAGAACTACCTTATCTATAAAAACAAAACTACATTTATTGGATGCATCTTTTTTCAGACGTTGGAGATTCTTGTATCTGTCTGCGTCGCGCTTCTTTTGAATTGGATGATTGACGAGATTTCTCTAACGTTGGAAAGCCCTGATTCTGATTTCGGTACAGTCAGTCTCTTGAAAGATTTTATCGTATGTGCTGGTTATGCAGTTGTTCATGGAATTCTTTTGTTCATAAGCGGCAAATTGAAAGCAAAATGTGTAAAAAAAGCTTGCCTAAATTTACGTACTGATGTGATATCGGGTCTCTTTTGTGAAACGCCGTTCAATTTTAACAAGAAAAACAGTTCGGAATATATTTCCTTGATGAATCAGAATATGAATTTAGTTGAGGAAAACTATTTCAAAAACAAACTTTGCATTTACGAAAGTATAGTGAGCATTGTGTTTGCTGTTATCTTACTTGTCGTGATGAACCCTGTTGTTGCTGCTGTTTCGCTCGTACTTATGTCAATTCCGAGTTTGCTTCCGCGCTTGTTCAGCAAAAAACTTGCATCGTTACAGTCCGATGTTGCGGTTCGTGGCGGCAAGTACAATGGAATACTGAATGATATTTTTCGTGGTTTTTGTGCAATCAAGGATTATGGCATAGAAAACAAGATGAAGATGAGGCATGAAGAACAGGCAGTAGCCCTTGAATCGAGTAAGGAAAAATTTTCTTCAAAGATGGCGACAGTTTATGCAGTTTCTGGTATGGCAGGAATTGCGGTTCAGTTCCTTGTCATTGCTTTTGCAGGAATCCTTGCTGTTCGGGGCTATCTTACAATTGGAAGCATAATTGCTGTAACTCAGCTTACCGGCCAAGTAATCAGCCCTGCGTTTCAGCTTTCTGCAAAAGTTGCGCAGCTTAAATCTGTAAAAGATATTCTGACGGAAATGAATGGAATCATAGAAAATGCAAAACTATCAGATTGTCAGCCTGATAAAATGAAGCCGGCTTTGACTTTCGACAAGAATATTGAGCTTTGCAATGTGGATTATTCCTTTAATGAGAATAAAAAAGGCTTGGATTCGGTTTCTTTAAGGCTCGACAAAGGCAAGCATTATGTTGTTACGGGCAAAAGCGGATGCGGAAAATCGACATTGCTTAAAATCATCAGTGGATATTATACGCCGTCAGAAGGTAGTATTTTTGTAGATGGGGATTGTTGCAAGCATATTCAGTGCGCGACTGTTTCGCAGAATGTGGTTTTGTTTTCTGGAACGATAAGAGATAACATCACTTTATTTAATGATTTTTCTGATGAAGAAGTTATGGCAGCTGTAGAAAAAGCCGGACTTAAAGATTTTGTGGATGCATTGCCCAATGGTCTTGAAACTCAGGTTGAGGAAAATGGGTCTTCTTTTCTGGTGGTGAGCGGCAACGAATTTCTATCGCCCGTGCGTTGATTTACGACAGACAGCTTCTTCTTTTTGATGAGGCGACTTCTGCGTTGGATTCTCAAACTGCCATGAATATAGAACAGACAATCAGGAATCTTTCTGGGAAAACCGTGGTTGCGGTTACGCATAGGACAGACCCGGTAACGCTTAGCTTTTACGATAGAGAAATCAAAATGGCAGCGGGTAAAGCGGAAGTTATGTCAGCATAGTAGCGATTGATTTATTTGAGAAAGAAATGCGTCAGGCATACGTAAGGTTTGCGAAGCAAAGTCCGAAGCGAAATGAGGCTTGCCGAAATTTCGCTTCGGACCGAGCCTGGAGTTCGCCGACCGCGAAGGCAGTTTCTGCCTG
>JAFZVC010000004.1 GCA_017618015.1 Spirochaetaceae bacterium | reverse complement strand
TTGTCATATGCCTTTTCCTTAAGCTCGTTGAGCGATGATTCAAGCGTCTGCATCTTTGAAGAAACCGTATCCGCCTGAGTCGTCATTTCCTGCACAAAATTAGCCTGAGCCTGCTGCTGTTTCTGCACATATTTCGCAAATTCGGCATCGGCACGGAGCGCGGCGTTGTCAATGCTTGTGCGAAGCGTTTGCTCAAGTCCCTCAATTTCAGCAGTTGCTTCATCAAGGCGTGTAAGCCGATATGAGGAATCTTTCTTGTATTCTTCAAGTTTTTCGTCAAGTTCCGCGAAAAGCTGCTTCTCGCGCTCCGAATAAACGGTAGTTGTATCTCTTAAAGCCTTATCAAGAACAGCGTTTATACCGTCACTGCGTTCTTTGACCATCGCCTCGATTTTGCTCATTATCTCTTCATAACGCTTATGTTCGGCTGTCGTCCGCGCAACAAGGTCATTCTCCGTACCAGAAACAACGGAATCGACTTTCTCGCGCAATGCTGATATTCGGCTTTCCGTTTCAGATGAAAGTGCTTGTGTCCGTTCTGTAATGTCCGTCTCGATTTTTTCAGCCTGTCCGGTAACTCTTGCAGAAAACTCGGAAAGTGTTTCCGTACAACGCGATTCTTCGTTAGAAACCATGTCCGACACGGATTTTGTAAGCCGTTCCTCTGTCTCTGCCATTACGGAATTAAGATTTTGCTCCGTATTGAGCGCGACTGCCTTAAAGCGCTCAAGCGCATCTGTGACAGTAGCTTTAAGCTCGGCTTCTGTATTCTCAACTTGTCCGTGAACTTCATTGGATGTGTTGAAAACTGCCGTTCTAAGCTCAGAAGAAGTATCAGAAAGCATCGTTTTAAGCTCGTTGAGTTCCGCGTCAGAATTAGCCCTGAACTGATCCGTGCTTTGTACAAGCTCGTCAAGCTGTTTTTCGATATCAGAACTGCGCTGATGTATTTCGGACATTTGCGCGGAACAATCCTGAACCATTTTGTCGAGAGTTTCTTTTGCAGTTCCCAAAAGCTGGTTAGAATCCTCGTCAAAATTGAGTCTGAAAGCTTCAATGAGCGAACGTGATTCATCAGTTTTTTCGTTAAGGATGCGGCTCATTTCATCAGTGCGATTGTCAATTGCCTGACCGAGCGCGTCTGTTTTCTCGCTAAGAATATGCGAAAGTTCGTTTGTTCGGGCATCTATCGCTTCATCAAGTTCTTCAGTACGCGCCGCAAGGTTTCTGGAAAGCTCGTCTGTGCGATTTTCTATCGCATTGTCAAGGCTGTCCGTCTTGTCCGCAAGCAAGCGGCTAAGTTCGTCGGTTCGATTATCGATTGTCTGTCCAAGGCTCTCCGCTTTATCTACAAGCATGTGGTTAAGCTCAACAGTGCGATTATCGATTGCCTGCTCCATGCCACCGGTTTTCTCCATAAGCAGACGGCTCAATTCATCTGTACGCGCTCCAATCGCATCATCAAGTTCCCCTGCTCGCGCCGCAAGTGTCCGGCTAATCTCACCCGTGCGATTTTCTATCGCATTGTCAAGGCTGTCAGTCTTTTCAGTAAGCAAACGATTAAGTTCATCGGCACGATTTTCAATAGTCTGT
>JAFZVC010000065.1 GCA_017618015.1 Spirochaetaceae bacterium | reverse complement strand
GTGTAAAAACTGGGGATATGACACTAAAACATATTATACAATGCCGAATCCGCTGGAAAGTGCAATAGAGAATTACTGGAACAAAGGATTTGACTATATCATTGAGCATTATCCGCAGTTTACAAATCGTGCGACTTATTCGGGTAAATATGATGAAATCATGTCACTGCCGATAATCAAAGCCGTTCAGAATGACAATATGTATGCACTGAGAAAGCTGTTAGAGCTGGGTGCGGATGTTAATGTTTCTACAAACGGATGGGGACCAGACTGTGGTTTATTTTCACCAATGAGAGGAAATCTTCTTACGCTTTGCAATACGGACGGAATAAAAAAGATTCTTTTAGAGAACGGCATAGAAACAACTTATGAAGCTTCAATGAGATGCAAATGTCTTTTTGACAAGAACGGCGAGCTCAAGCTTTATAGCAAGAACGATTATGACTCTGGTTTTGTGGTTTATAAGAAAACGGACAACGAAAATATGAAAACAGTTGAATTCTCATACGAGTATGATTTGTCCGTAAATCCAAGAGCAGAGGGTATTCCTGAATATGTAAGAATAAACCGATGGGTAAAAGTCGATACGGGAAAGGTTTCCGGCTGGGTTGAGCCGGGACTTGTGTTCCTGCCGTTCTATTACTTCGAGCCATAAAATGTTTAGAGATGCACTTTGTTAACGCGAAATCTATACTGACGCCTCACAGCATGAACATCTACCGGGGATGCACGCACGGATGCATCTACTGCGATTCGCGTAGCAAGTGCTATCAGTTTACGCATGACTTCGAGGACATTGAAGTGAAGCAGAATGCGCCGGAACTGCTTGAGGAAGCTCTGCGCAAAAAGCGGAAACGGTGCATGATTGGCACTGGCGCAATGTGCGACCCATACATTCCAGCGGAAAAAGACCTTTGCCTTATGCGCCGATGCCTTGAGATTATCGAAAAATACAGTTTCGGCGCGACATTGCAGACTAAATCCGATTTGGTGATCCGCGACCTTGATATTTTGGAGCGCATAAACCGCAAGACAAAAGCCGTCGTGCAGATGACGCTTACAACAGCGGACGACGCTTTGAGCCGCCTTGTAGAGCCGTGCGTCTGCCCCACAAGCCGCAGATTCGAAGTTCTTTGTGAGTGCCGTGCGCGCGGCATTCCGACTGTAGTGTGGTTCAGCCCGCTTTTGCCGTTTTTGAATGACACCCAGGAAAACGTTGACGGCATTGTTGACTATTGCGCTCGCGCGGGCGTAAAGGCGATAATCTGCTTTGGGATTGGACTTACGCTCCGCGAAGGAAACCGCGAGTATTTTTACGATGCGCTCGACAGGATTGCCGCGCGGGGAGAAGCAAGCGGCGTAGCTGGTAGCGGCGCTGAAGTTTGTTCGGTCTTTGCGGCGCTTGCTGGACAGCCAAGCCTGAAACAGCGGTACATAAAGACATTTGGCTATAATTACATCGTATCAAGCCCGCGCGAGAAAGAGCTTATGGCGCATCTTGCGGAAAAGTGCCGCGCGCACGGAATTATGCTCGGAACGGACAGCGTCTTCAAGTGGATGGAAGAGTTCCCCGAACCCGCGCCTCAGCAGTTGGAGCTGTTCTGAACACATATAGTATCAATTAGTTGTATTCCGCTCGCGTTCGGCGGAAAAATTAATTTCTACAAGCTGTGTCCAGAACAGCTTCTCTATCAAACGGGATTTGTGGTATATTTCGCGTATGAATAAAAACAAAAAGGTTTTTGGATATTTCCTTGCGACAATATCTATCTTTTTTTGGGGAATCACTTTCATCTGCACAAAATATCTGCTGAACGATTTTTCATCTTTGGAGATTCTGTTTTTCCGCTTTTTGCTCGCGTACTGCGGCTTATGGGTAATGCGCCCGAAAACACAGAAAATCAAGCGTGGCGACAACATTTATTTCGCGCTCGCGGGGCTTTCCGGCGTTGTGCTTTATCAGTTTTCGGAGAACATCGCGATTCATTTTACGAACGCGTCGAACGTAAGCGTCATCGTGAGTATCTGCCCGCTTTTTACAGCGATAATCGCGCAGATTTTCCTGAAAGAAAAGCATCTTACACCGTGGTTTTTGGTCGGTTTTGTGCTTTCAATAACAGGTGTCGCGCTCGTCTGTTTCAACGGACAGTCGATGGAACTGAATCCGAAAGGCGATTTGCTCGCGCTTTTTTCAGCGATTTGCTGGGGCTTTTATTCGCTGTTTGTATCTATAATCAATAAAAAGAAATATGACCCGATATGCGCGACACGCCGCGTCTTTTTTTACGCCGTGCTTTTTATGATTCCGTTGTGTGTTTCCGGCATTTTTATTGGTCAAACCGGGAATGCGGCGCATAACGGATTTCTTGCGTCAATGTCCGTGTCGCTTGACGCCGCGAAAAACGTTGCTCGCTTCTCGAACCCGATGAACTGGGTGAACTTGGTTTTCTTGGGTGTTCTTGCAAGCGGCTTTTGCTTTTCGGCGTGGAACAAGGCATGCAATATTGTGGGCACGGTAAAGGTCAGTTGCGGACTTTATCTTATCCCTGTCGTGACGATAGTTTTCGCGTTTTTCGCGCTCGGCGAAAAAATCACGGTGCTAGGGTTAATCGGTACTGTTATAACGATTACAGGGCTTTTTATAAGCGGAAAACGGAAAATGCGTTAGGCTATGGAGCGGTCGCGCTCGCGCGAGCCACTGGAGCGAACGAACGAAGTGAGTGAGTGAAGCGGCCGTCCGTAGGTAAGCCGCGGAACAGCCGCCCGGCGTATGCCGGGAACGCCCTGTTTTGTTCAGATTTTCCGTAAATTCATCACATTATCGCCAATTTTGATTCCGTTCCGGTTCAAAAAATCGGTGAAACCGGGCAAATCTTCCGGCTGCTGAACAACCCACGGCTGATGCGCATCGCAACCGATTACAAAACTTGCTCCCATTTCAGAAGCCATCTTGAAAAAACGGTCACACGGATAGTTACGCTTGTCCAAAAAGCCGTACATGTTTATTTCGAGCGGAAGAGAAAGCTCAATTGCGGCTTCAACGATGCGCTTTGTGTGACGCTGGAAAGTTTCATCATCGCCCTTGTAGTTGATAAGGTCAGGGTGCGCCAGATATGAGAAAAGCCCAGTTTTCATACCCTCAATCGTAAAATCTACGTAGTCGATGAGCTTCTGCTCTTCATCAGTCGGAAACCCGACGTAGCGTCCGTTTACTTCGTCTGGAACGAAATGCTGTCCCTGGATCAAGTAATCCACGGGGTACTTACGAAGCTCTTCCAAAAGCGGCTCAAAGTATTCGGTTGTGTACTCAACCTCGAACCCAATAAGAATTTCGATTTTGTCTTTGTACTCATCGCGCAGTTTACTGAGCGTGTTAAAATACTCCGGCAGCTCGTTCATGCCCATGCGGATGTTTGATGTGTAGCTTTTGGGGTAGGGCTGCGGCACGTGGTCAGAAAACCCCAGAATCTTGAAGCCACGCTCTATAGCGCGCTCGATATATTCGCGTTCTGTGCCCTTTGCGTGGTTGCACCGAACTGTATGTGTATGATAATTCGCCAGCATTTTTTACTCCTGCTTGTGCGGTTACTATATCATTTTTCGCGATGTTGTGCATACTGATGGCGCGTTGCCGTTTACCTTTTTGCTGTTATGGCTCATAATATCTTTGTGGCTTTGTACGGTCGTGTGAAGCGTTTTAGGATTTTTTCATGGTTTATTTTGTTGGAGCTGGCTGCGGTGCTGCTGATTTGATAACGTTACGCGGCAAGCAGCTCATTGAAAAAGCAGATTTGATTATATATGCCGGATCGCTCGTGAATCCGGAACTTCTTGGATACGCAAAGAAGGATTGCCGCTTTCTTGACAGTGCAAAACTCACGCTCGATGAGGTGATAAATGCTGTTTTGGAAGCGGATGCGGCGCAAAAGACGATTGTGCGCCTTCATTCGGGTGAGCCGAGCCTTTACGGGGCTGTGCGCGAGCAAATGGACGAGCTTGATGCGCGTGGAATCCGATACGAAAGCTGCCCCGGTGTTACGGCGTGTTTTGGCGCCGCCGCGAGCCTTAATATGGAGTTTACGCTGCCCGATGTTTCGCAGTCGCTTGTAATCACGCGGATGGCGGGCAAAACAGCTGTGCCGGATGCGGAAAGCATTGAAAGTTTTGCGGCGCATCATGCTTCGATGGCGGTGTATCTTAGTTCTGGCATGACGAAGGAGCTTTCGAAGCGGCTTATCGCTGGCGGATATGCGCCGGAAACGCCAGCGGCTATTGTGTATAAGGCTTCGTGGCCGGATGAAAAGGCGTTTGTTTGTACGGTGGGTTCTTTGCCGGAAGTGGCTGCTGCGAACGGCATTACGAAAACGGCGGTGATTCTTGTTGGGGATTGTGTCGCCCACTATGGTTACTCTAAGTCGCGCCTTTATGCACCTGATTTTGAGACTGAGTTCAGAAAGAAAAAGCCAGAAAGGGACGATTTTGGCGGACAGCGTTCGTCTATCGTCTACGTCTGTTCGTTCACAGAAGCAGGACGAGCTCTTGAACAAAGACTTCGTGCGGAACTCCCGGATGTTTTCTGGGTTTCCCGGACGGACTTTTGTAGTG
Organism: Spirochaetaceae bacterium; assembly: GCA_017618015.1. Lineage (GTDB taxonomy): Bacteria > Spirochaetota > Spirochaetia > Treponematales > Treponemataceae > Treponema_I. The sequence goes on along the minus strand of JAFZVC010000065.1, from coordinate 159,604 downwards.
GCGTGGACTGTTGCAGCACCGAAAATATCCCTGCAGTGCGTGATTTTGCAGAAAAGGCGTTCAATAAGCATATCCCGCTTGTGTTTATAGGCGCGGCGGGAATTGCGACAAGAATATCGGCTGATTTTATCAAAGATAAGTTTTATGACAGCCCGGTTGTCGTCATTGATGAACGCGGGCAGTTTGTGATCCCGCTTCTTTCCGGTCACATGGGCGGGGCAAACGAGCTGGCGCAGCTTATTGCAAGCCGGATTGGCGCGGTTCCTGTCATAACGACAGCTTCTGATGTGGCAAAAAAGTTTGCGGTTGACGTATTCGCAAGGCGAAACGGATTTTCGATTGTGAACCGCGAAGAAGTGAAGCATGTGACCGGGAAACTTCTTGGTGGTGAAAAAATCCGCGTCTGGGTTCATCCTGATGTGGATTTCGCTGAGGAAGACATCCCAGAAGAACTCGTTGTCGTTGGGGGGGCTGCGCCGAACTGCGCGCAACCCCAGGACGATGCCGATATCGTGATTCTCGCCGATGACGCGCTTCACTCTCTAGAAACCGATAAGCACCGCGTAGTGCTCGTTCCAAAACTGTACTGCGTCGGGATGGGCTGCAAAAAAGACAAGACGTTCGAAGATCTCTTGCAGTTTTTTGAAGCGTGCGTTCCGGCTGAAGTCCGCGGAAACATCTGCACCATTGCTTCAATCGACCTTAAAAAGACCGAAAAAGGGCTTTTGGAGCTTGCCCAATATCTTCATGTTCCTTTCGTTACGTACACGGCGCAAGAGCTGGCACAAGTTCCCGGCGAGTTTTCTGAATCAGATTTTGTCCGCGAGCAGACAGGCGTTTCAAATGTGTGCGAACGCGCGGCTGTCATGTGTGCGGGCGCATCCTGTTCGGGCGAGGGCGGCGTGAATTGCGCGGGTCCCGATTGCACTGTTGCGGGCGATGGCTGCAATCTCGTGTGTAAAAAAACAGCCGGTAACGGCATAACTGTCGCAGTCGCAAAAAGAAAGCCAAAAATCGTTACGTGGCGGACAGAGGCGTAATATGGACAAAGTGGTATATGTTGTGGGAATAGGACCCGGAAAGCCTGAAAAGATGACGCGCGAAGCTTTTGACACGCTTGAAAGCTGCGATATCATCGTAGGATATACCGTCTACATCGACCTTTTGCGACCATCGTTCCCACAAAAAGAGTTCGCGTCAACTCCAATGCGCCAGGAAATTGAGCGTTGCAAAATGTGCTTTGATTTCGCGCTTGCCGGTAAAAAAGTTGCTATGGTTTGCAGCGGCGATGCAGGCGTTTACGGCATGGCGGCCCCGATTTTTGAATTGCAGGAAAAATCTCCGTCATACGAGAATGTAGAAATTGTTGTCATACCAGGAGTTACAGCGGCAAATAGTGGAGCTGCTGTCCTTGGCGCGCCGCTTAATCACGACTACTGTATCATAAGTTTGAGCGACCTTCTTACGCCGTGGGAGACGATAGAAAAGCGGCTTAAGGCGGCTGTAGCTGGTGATTTTGCCGTCGCGCTTTATAATCCGGCGAGCCATAAAAGACACGATTATCTTAGGCGCGCCTGTGAAGTGATGATTTCTGCCGGCGCGAACGCCCAAACACCATGTGGCTATGCGCAGAATATCGGGCGGGAAGATGAGAAGACTGTAATCTGCACGCTTTCTGAGCTTATGAACGCAGATGTTAACATGTTTACGACCGTTTTTATCGGGAATTCGCAGACGCAGGTGTGTGCCGGTTCTGTAAACGGGAAACGGCTTGTCACTAAGCGCGGGTACGAAATATGAAAAAAATCCTTGTGTTTGGCGGAACGACGGAAGGACGCGCCGTTGCCGAAATCCTTTCTGAAAACAACGTGGAAACTGATGTTTGCGTCGCGACGGAATACGGCGAGATGGTCCTGGAAGAAATGGCATGCGTCCGTGTAAAGCAGGGCAGACTTGATGCCGGTGATATCGCGGAGCTTGTCGGAAGCGGAGAGTATTGTGCCGTGATAGACGCGACCCATCCGTTTGCAGTAGAAGTCTCCGCGAACATAAGGCAAGGCGTTTGCTCTGCTGGGGCGAAAATTCCGCTTATCCGGTTTGAGCGCGATACAAAACTCGATGCAAAGCCCGATGATGACGGCAGCGTCGTTTATTTCGATGATGTATCCTCATGCGCAAAGGCTTTGGAGAACATGGCAGAGCGGACAGGTGGGAACATTCTGCTTACGACAGGCAGCAAGGAACTTGGAGCATTTTGCCGGAGCGACGCACTTAGGAAAAAGCTTGTCGTGAGAGTACTTCCCGGCTTGGAAAGCGTCCGTTTGTGCTATGACGCCGGGCTTGAAGGAAAGCAGATAATTGCGATGCAGGGGCCTTTCTCCGAGCAGATGAATCACGCCATTATCAATGAATACGGCATTTCTGTTCTTGTTACGAAAGAAAGCGGGAAAACTGGTGGCGTGGACGAAAAGCTAAGCGCGGCTAAAAACGCGGGTATTAAGTGCTTTGTAATCCGCCGTCCGCAAGCTGGTGCGGATGTGTGTTCGTGTCAGAACAGCACATCGCAGAAGCCAGTGACGGACGAGGTTATATCTGTTTCAACGATTGATGAGCTTTGCCGCGCGCTTGAAACGCGGTTATCCCTGCATCTGGACGCAAAAACACGGCTTTCTGTGACGCTTGCGGGAATCGGGATGGGCAGTCCTGATACGATGACACAGGCTGTCCGAGCGTGTATTTCAAAAGCAGATTGTGTTTTCGGGGCGCCGCGAATGCTCGAGAGCGCGGGCATGACTGGGGCGGGCATAACCAGCGCAAACTGTGCGGGCTCAACGTGCGCCTCGTATCCGTATTATCTCGCCGATGATATAATCCCCGTTTTGCGTCAAATGCTCGAAAATCCGCCGCACGGTAAGATTGGAACAATGCGTGCTGTCGTGCTGTTTTCGGGCGATCCTGGCTTTTACAGTGGCGCTGAAAAACTGAAAACCGCGCTAGCCTCGTTACCAAACACCGATGTACAAGTGCTTCCCGGCATCTCATCAGTTCAATATTTAGCCGCAAAGCTTGGACTTAGTTGGCAAAATGCTGCTATAATCAGTATGCACGGCGTTCCAGAGGATGAATGGCTTCCTGCTCTGGAAAGCTACGTCAAATCCGGACGGACTGTGTTTTTTCTTACATCGGGGGCGGAAGATATCCGCCGGATTGGAAGCGCGCTTGTGTCGTTCAGGCAATCTCTCCGCGAAGCGTCAACAATGCCTGAGTACACTGTTTATGCGGGGTATAGGCTTTCTTATCCCGATGAGAAAATACTGTCGCTTACACCGGAAAAATGTGCCGATGCAGCCGGCAGCGGTCTTTGTTCCGGTTTTCTTGTTCCTGTGCAGATGGGGGTAAAATGAAAAAGTCTGTCATAACGCCTAACCTTTCCGATTCTGATTTTATCCGCGGTTCACTTCCGATGACGAAAGAAGAAGTCCGCTTTGTTTCTGTATGCAAGCTTCATCTTGAAAAAAACTCCGTCGTGTACGATATCGGGAGCGGAACGGGTTCTGTCGCCGTGGAAATTGCGCGTCTTTCGCCAGACATTTCCGTGTATGCGGTCGAGGTTGAGGCAGAGGGCATCGAGCTTATCAAAACCAATGCGCAGAAATTCGGCTGCAATAATATTCATGTCGTGCAGAATCTTGCGCCAGAAGGTTTTGACGAGCTTCCGTCACCGACCCATGCGTTTATCGGGGGCAGCAAAGGCAAGTTGAAAGAGATTTTGGCGACACTCCGCGAGAAAAATCCGCGAATGCGTGTCGTAATTACGGCTGTCAGTTTGGAAACGCTTGCAGAAATCCAGTCCGCACTAAAGACTTTTTCTGTCACAGATGATGAGATAATCCAGCTTTCTGTGAGCCGCGCTGAAAAAGCCGGAAGTCACAGTCTGTTGAAAGCCCAAAATCCTGTTTTTATCTGTTCATTTACGTTCGAAGAGCCGTCTGCGGGGGAAGCCTGATATGAGCCTGCCCAGAATTGTAATTGCAGCCCCAGGAAGCGGGAGCGGTAAAACGCTTTTCAGCATTTCGCTTATGAAAGCTCTTTCTGTGCGGGGTAAAAAAGTTGCTGCGTTCAAATGCGGACCTGATTATATCGACCCTCTTTTTCACAAAAAAATCCTTGGTGTTCCGTCGAAGAACCTCGACCTTTTTTTCACGGATGAAGATACGACGCGACAGCTGTTTTGCGATGGCAACGGAAGCGATATTTCGGTGATTGAAGGCGTGATGGGGCTTTACGACGGCATCGCGGGATTTACGGAGAAAGCCTCGACGTATCATCTTGCATCTGTTTTGGAATCGCCCGTGATTCTTGTCGTGAATGCGCGTGGGGCGGGGCGGTCTGTTATCGCGCAGATAAAGGGCTTTGTCGTGATGGATAAGAAGCACCTGATAAAGGGCGTTATCCTGAACAACATGACCGAAAGCCTTTATAGCTCTTTAAAACCGGATATCGAAGCGGAATGCGATGTGACCGTACTCGGTTTTGTGCCGACGATGCGGGAACTGAATGTGGAAAGTCGATATTTGGGGCTTACGTTACCGGATGAGATAAATGATATTCAGCTTTCGGTGGAAAAGGCTGCCGCCGTTCTTAGCGAAAGCGTTGATGTTGATAAAATAATTGAGATGGCGGAAAGTGCGCCGGATTTACCAGACTCTGTTGTGGCGAATTCGGAAGACTCTGCTTCGGGCCCGTCTTTCGCGCCAGTTCGTATCGCGGTTGCGCAGGACGGCGCGTTTTGTTTTTACTACGACGACAACCTTAAGCTTTTGCGGCGTTTTGGCGCGGAACTTGTCCCGTTTTCCCCGGTCACGGACGAAGTTCTTCCCCCCGACATCGACGGACTTCTTCTTGGTGGCGGTTATCCTGAGCTTTACGCTGAAAAACTGGAGCAGAACGTTTCAATGCGGAACTCGATTAAGTCCGCCATCGTCGGGGGGCTTCCATCGCTCGCCGAGTGCGGGGGTTTTATGTACCTTCACGAGCGGCTTCAGTCTGCGGACGGCGTTTTTCACAGCATGGCAGGCGTAATAAAGGGCGACTGCACTTACAGCGAAAAATCGGTGCGGTTCGGGTATTGTACCGTTTCAGAAGATTCCGGGGCGTTTTTCAGCGAGGAAATCAAAGCGCACGAGTTCCATTATTTTGAGAGTACTTCTTGTGGGGAAAGCTGTACGGCTGAGAAGCCTGTTACGGGGCGCAGCTGGAAGTGTTGTCATACGGGAGAGAATCACTGGTGGGGCTTCCCGCACCTTTATTACGCGTCGAACCCGAGTTTTGCGGAGCGTTTTGTGGAACTGTGCCGTGCGTACAAAAACTCGCGTCCAGCCCAGCAAGCCGCGCATACAACTCAGAGAACGCCGGTCGATGAAACGCCCGAAACGCGCACCGCTCCCGAGTGTGCCAGTGTTGGCATCGAAGCGCGCGGAGACTCTACAGCCCGCGCCGCTCCCGGACGCGATTCTGCTTCAAAGAGCCCTACAAAGAACTACAAGTTTTTTCAAAACCGCGCGTGCGAAATGTTCCCATGCCACAAAACAGACGATTCAGAAAACTTCAACTGCCTTTTCTGTTTTTGTCCGCTCTATTTCTCCGGTGAGAAGTGCGGCGGCAACTTCCACTACACGGAAAAAGGCAGAAAATCGTGTATAGACTGCACGTTCCCACACAAAAAAGAGAATTACGATGCACTAATGGCGAAAATCCGCGCGCTGCTGAAATAAAAAACTCACTTTCGGGGTGGCAAGTAAGCGGATATCCTCTCATAAGGGGAGGGCGGGTTTATGAGCGTCTTCTTAAACTTGTTCGCGTTATGTTTTGCAAGTATTTGGGCGGCGTTTGGAGCGTCACCTGTCTGCGAAAAAACTTCTACGTCGTGGTAAGTGAAACCTAAATTGTCTTCGTCCGTTTTGCCGCACATGCCGTCCGACGGCGCTTTGTGCGTAAGGTCGTACGGTAAGCCAAGCAAGTCTCCAAGAGCTACAACTTCGGAAACATGCAGGCAGCGAAGTGGCGCAAAATCACCGGCAAGGTCGCCGTAAATTGTTGTATAGCCTACAAAACCTTCGTCGTAGTTACCTGTGTTCGCTACACGCGCGCCGTCAATGCACGCTGCCACGGCGTACAACGACACCATGCGGAGCCGCGACGGAGTGTTTGTTTTGAACTGCGGCGTTATTTCCAAGTCGGACGGCAAAGCGGAAAGTATGCCGTCATAAGCCGCCTTTATGTTTATCGTGTATGGTTCAATCCCAATATGCGCGCAAAGACGCTTGCTGTCATCAATATCGCTTTGAGTTCCATTCGGCATAAGAACGCCGATTACATTTTCTTTGCCAAGTGCCTTTACGCACATCGTTGCCACAACGGAAGAATCTTTGCCGCCGCTAATTCCTACGACAGCTCGTTTTCCGCCGGTCATCTTAAAAAAATCCTGAATCCAACTGATAATGCCATCTAAAACAATTTGAGCGTTTTCCATAATCCGCATTGTATTTTTTTGAAAAGTTTTGTGCAACATCGCGCGACAAACCGCAAATAATCCGTAAAAAAACGGGACAAAAAAAAGAGTGTCGGCATCATCATTTTTTGCGATTCTCTTCTTATATTTTGCGAATTCTCAAAAATATCTAAAAAATTCAAAACAAAATAGGTATATTTCCTGAAAATTCGTATCATTTCACGGGTTTAAATTTGACTTTTGACCTTACAGGATATATATTTAAGGCAGAACGTGCGTATAGTGCGTAGCTTCATCTTTGTTCGGCTGCAGCAAAAAAATAGTGATAATCTTTTAAAGTATAGACGATAATAAAAGTGATTCGATGGAGGGGAAAGGGGCTAGTGTGCCCCAATTGGCGTTTTTTGAACGCCGTTGCAAAATCTCTAAAAACTCAAGTTTTTAGAGCCGACACTTTGAAAAACCTTGAATGCTTTTTCCGCGTTGCGGAAGGGCTAGAAGGGAGGTGCTATATGAAGAAGACACAGATGCAGAACTTACTTAAGGGATTTGGATTTTTTCTGCTTTCAATTTTGCTTGCGACCTGCGAAGTTGGTTTAGGTCCGAGCGTCGATACTTCTGCGCCTAACCTCACTGTCTCCAGCCCGACTGCGAGTGCCATCCTGAAAGGCACTATCAGCCTTGGCGGATCTGTATCCGATGACACGACTGTAACAAGCGTTAAAGTCAAGTTCAAGGGAATCAGTTCCTCCAACAACAACGAGTATCAGTACGATGCTACAATCGATACGGCTAACGAAACATGGAGCCTTACCATTAACACTCTCGACGGCGAAGGTGTAAAAGATGGTAACTATGAACTTACTGTAACAGCTACAGATAACTCTGGAAAAGAATCATTCAGAACGACGACATTCTACGTTGATAACACAGCACCTGTTCTCATGGTAGATACGCCTGACGTTAAAAATGCAACGATGAACTACGATGTCGAGCTTGAAGGAAAGCTTTACGACCAGTCCGAAGTAACAAAGCTTACAGTTGTTATTTGCGATACAAACGGTAATGAAAAAATCCGCAAGGACGCTAACGTTACGAACAACAGTACTTGGAAAGTTACGTTCGACGGCGATACGGAACTTGGCTTGGCTGCAGGCAACCAGCTTCTTGCAGATAACGGCAGCTATTACTATTACGTAGTGGCGACCGATGCCGTTAACAACACGAGCGAATACTTCTTCCACAAACCAGATGTCTACACTCAGTTCACTGGACGCAAGCTCGATATAAGCGAATGGGCAAGCTTTGACAAAGGCGACACGAACACTGTTTCCGGTCAGACCCTTAGCAGAGACTGGTTCAACTCAATAAAAATCCGCGTTGCAAGCATGAGTTCTCCTTCTTCTGTAAGCATCGCGCCTTACTTCAGTTATTCAAGCCAGGATGTAGCTGGTATTGAATGGAAGAACATAGAAACCGGTTCATCAATAGCAAAAGATGCTTCTATCGTCGGTGTTATAACTCCTCCTGCCGGAGTAGACTCGCCTTTTAAGAACGAAACGTTCAAATGCTATATTTTCCCAGGACTTGGAACTAACGGCACGGATCCGTTTGTAATTGGCGCAAATGGACTTGTAAAGATTAAAAGAGAGAACTCTTCTGGCGAAATATATGAAGAAGAACCGTCTTCAGATAATCAGTGGCCGACTGTAAATCCTGTTACCGGAAGAAGCATGATAACGCTTGCAAATACAGGTACAGGCCGAAACTTCACTATAAGCACAGGTCTGCCGGACAGTAATCCGCTTTGTTTGAAGGCTGAAAGATGCTGGATTTACATTGAGATAGAAAACTCTATAGGAACTAAATTCTCCGCTCACACCAGTTTTGATATAAATCCAGGTACGCCTGTACTCACAATAACGGCAAGCGAAATAAGCGAGAATTTGCAGACGACGATTAACACAAATTCTTACGTAATTACAGGTACTTCATTTACAAGTGGCGGTCACGGATGTGATGTTACTTACAAAATTTTTAGTGCCGGAGCGACAGTAACAGAAGGTGAGGCAAACTACTCAGCTGATTTTGATACATCTGGTGAATGGAGCCTTCCTATCGGGGATTTGAATTTGGCTGATGGAACTTACTCGTTCACTTTCACGGCGGCAATATCAGGTCTTAAAGCTGTTGAATCAAGAACGATAACAATCGACCGTACAGACCCGGATTTGAACATCGTTACAATTTCACAAGATACGAACGGTAACAAAGTAACGGTAAGCGGCAGTGCGAACGACACGAACGGACTTTATTCCGTCAAATATCGCCTTACTCCTCTGCAGTCAGCATGGCAGACTCCAGTCGTTCAATACAACTGGGTATATGAAATTGATACAACTGCTGCAACGGAAGCAGAGCATACTTTTGAAATTCAAGTTGTGGATATGGCGGGAAATACTTCATCAGATTCCACAACAATAGTTATAGATCATGATCCTCCGGAACTCAGCGTTACTAATGGCAATTGGAGTTCAAGAGACGTTCAGGCTATGACCGGAACGGCAACGGACACGCATTTCGATAGTCTTTCTGTTACTTACAGAAATTCTTCTGTCTCTTCAAGCACTGCAGTGACAGAAACTGTTACTGTAAACCCGACGACACATGCATGGTCATGGACACCAGCCAGCACAATCGCAGACGGTATCTACGACGTTACATTCGAGGCAAGAGATACAGCAAACAAGACACGAACATATACAACAAGCTTTACGCGCGACCAGAACGGTCCTGTTATTGAGGAAGTTTCACTTGCAAATAATGATGTAACAGAAAAAGGTGAAACGAATTCATCTCCTCTTGATATTACAGTAAGAGCATCCGACACTCCAGCAGGTCTTAAGAGCATTGAGTATAAAGTGAATGGTGGTACATACACTGCGATACCAAATGTATCAACACGTTCAACAATCAATCTTTCTGGTTTGCCAGAAGGTGAGAATACTATTGAAATTAAAGCGATAGATAATTCAGATAATGAAACTATCTATACATATACTCCAGAAGGCGGAACACCGCAGTCGGTAATACATTTCACCACAGATTATAATGAGCCGGAAGTTTGGTTTGGTGACACTGTTGCAGTAACAACAGATCTTACTGTTAATGATGACGTATGGATTAAAGGAAAGCTTACCGACGGTGTTAACACCAGCAAAATGAAGGATGCAAAGCTTTCTTATACAAAGAACGGTATTACTACTACTATCTGGTCATTGGAAGATGGTTCAACATCGAATGGTTTCACATGGAATAGCGATTCCGACTACAAGTGGCAGTGGAAGCTCGAAAAAGGTAGTGACGGAGCTAACGACGGCCGCTACACATTTAAATTCAACTATAAAGATATAGCTGACAACAGTAATACAATAGAACGAACTGTTATTATGGATACAACAGGTCCGGTTGTTAACGGTATTCTTAGAGAAAGTGGTCAGACATACCAGAGCATAGAAAACGAGATTGGCGTAAGCTTCGCAGATTCTCTCAGTGGTATTGATGAAGACAAACTTTACTGGAAACTTGGACCGGATACTGGAAACGAAACAGGTGCGACACAGTTTACTGGTGAAACAATAACCGTAGACTTCGGTTCAGAAGGTGTCGGCAAAGAACTTACATTCATCGCTTACGATTTGTCCGGCAACAGAACCTATAAGACATACAGCAACATTACGGTAGACCTGGGTGCACCAACGCTTTACGATAATGTATTTAACACGCCTGATACGTATATAAAGAACGGCGATCCAGCTTTCAATCTGCTTAAATCAAGCGGAACTGTTGCAGAAGATGGTGTTGCTATTAAGAAACTTGAAGTTACCGCGAAGAAAGACGGTGTTGCTCAGAACGGTACAGGCAGAACGGACGGCAAATGGTACGTATATGAAGTTGCGGATAACGTAACGAAAACATCGCTTACTGTAAGCGATCTGGCCATTCCTGCATTCAGTGCAATTCCACCGACTGGCGAAGACGGCGCACCAAGCTATGGTGCGAACGACGGTTCTTGGGCTATCTCTGTCGCCGTTTACGACAGAAACTTACAGAAGTCTGAAGAAAAGACATTAAACTTTATAATCGATGCATCATTACCTATAATGCAGCCTATAACTTCACCGGCAGCCGGTTACATAACTGGCAGTGCAGTAGATATTCGCGGAAGCGTAAGCGATCCGGAAAAAGGTACAGGTATTAATACTGTAACGCTCGTTTTTACAGGTACGAAAGACGGCGCCCCGGATACAGAAACGGCGACAACGAGTGGTAGCGAATGGTCATCCCGCCTGGCGCTCGGTGACTGGGACGAAGGTACAATTTCTGTAAGTGCAACGGCAACAGACCGCGCCGGAAACGAAAGCGCGCCGCGTACAGCATCTTGGACAATAGACAAGAATATCCCTGTAATAGAAGAAACTACACTTGGTACGGGCGAATCCGTATGGAGGAAAGGCAACTTCACGGTAGGCGGAACTGTAGAAGACACATACAGTGTTTCTCCGGATGACTTTGTGCTTTCTGTCACTAGAAAAGCAACGGGCGGCTCAACTTATGAGGCCGTTGCTAGCGACAGAATTTCTCTTACAAAGACTCCAGTTGGTACTAATGGAAAGAAATATAATTGGACAGCTACTATAACTGTACCTGCTAACGAATCAGCTGAATACAAGATTACAGCAGATGCAACTGACAGCAGCGGAAAGCATGCTACACTAATAACAAGAACTGTAGATATCGATATGGTTGCTCCAACGACCGAATTCACTAATCTGAATGTTGTTTCTGGCGTTACTGGCGCAACTGTTATTGACGGCAGTGCATATACTATAAAGGGTAAGGCGACAGATGGTGCTTCTGGAATAAAAGAAGTCAAGTATTCAATCGATGGCGCAACAGCTGTAAGCACAGGTATAACGCTTAACGGAGACAGATGGGAACTCCCGATAGAGCTTGGTACTGACGGTATAGCTGAGGGGCAGCATACTATCGAGGTTACAGCAGAAGACAACGCTGGAAATACCGCTACTGCTATAACGACAACGTTCGTTGTGGACCTTGCAGCACCTACTCTCACAATAGCTGACATAACGGAAAGCTCTACTTGCAGAATTGTTGGAACTAACACGTATATAAGCGCTCCACTCACTTTGGTTGGTACAGTTCTTGATGCTAATCCGCTTTCTGTAGATTCAAGCTTTGCTAACAAAATGACAGTTACAGCTTACGTGAACGGTACAGCAGTAACCGGAACGGGAGCTGCGTCTTATACACCAGGAACAACAACTACTGCTGGAACGTGGAGTTTCGCTGTTCCAACAGACACAGACGGTCTTAAGACGATTAAGATAGTCGCCAGGGACGCGGTTGGAAATGAAACACAAGTCATTCAGAACATAACAGTAGATACACAGGCTCCTACGGTAACGGTGACAAAGCCTGGTACTGAAGAGAAACCTGGTATCGTAGAAGGCACGTTCACACTTACTGCAACGGCTTACGATAGCGGACAGGGTGTTCAGTGGGTTAAATACTCATTCGCGAACACAGACAGTGCAACGTGGACAGCTATGACAGGAAGCGGTTCTACATACACAGCTGAAATCACAGCTGCAGCTCTTGGCGACGAAGGTGAAAAGCATATCTACGTTAAAGCATTTGATGGTTTGAAAGAGTCTACAGCAAATGAAAACTTCTATTACGATACAGCTGACCCGACGCTCACTGTAACGCGATCAACAACAGACGCATACACAAATCAGTCTTATACTATCACTATAGAAGACGCTTACGATGAAAACCTCAGTGGTGTTAAGATCATCGCTAAGAAAGATAATACAACACTTACTGGTGCTGGCGAAGAAACTGGAATATGGAAATCTTTCGCAGCTACAAACAAACGCGTCACAAATCAGTCAGTTACAATTACTGAAGATGGTTCATATACGTTTACTGTCTCCGCTGTTGATGGTGCAGGTAATCCAACTTCAGTATCTTTCAGCATCGTTGTGGATGCAACAGCTCCTGTAGTTGGAACACCATCTGCAAACGCCTCTTCTCTTTCAAACGGCAACTTCGTTTCTGGAAGCGCAATCGATATAAGCGGTACGCTTACAGAAAGCGAAAACGGAAGCGGTTTGGAATCAGTAACAATCACCCTTGAAGGTACAAAGAACGGAACAGCGTCAACAGAAACCCAAAACCCAAGATATACAAGTAATGAATGGACATACCGCTTGCCGCTCGGTGACTGGGACGAAGGTGAGCTTTCTGTAACAGCTACGGCAACAGATAAAGCCGGTAACAGCGCGACATCAACAGCGATGACATTCGTTATCGACCAGAATGATCCAGAAGTTACGGAAACGACAATCGGTTCTGGTTCATCTTGGAGACACGAGAACTTCACTGTCGGCGGAACAGTAACCGATACGCTCGGACTTTCCACAGAAAACTTCACTATTACTGTTACGAAGGCTGTAAACGGTACAAGTACGACCGTAGACGGCATAACTGTAAATAAAGCTCCTGTAGAAGGTAAAGGTACAGCAACCAACTGTACAGAATATACTTGGAGCACAACAATCGCTATAACAGCTAATGAATCTGCTGTATATACGATAGTAGCTAATGCAACAGACTTGAGCGGACGCTCACCAGTACAGGGCGTAAGACGGACAGTTTCTATTGATACGGTAGCTCCAGTTCTTTCATTTACGAATCTTTCTACAGATTCTTCTAACAGAACAATAATGGAAGGAAATTCCTATACAATAGAAGGAACCGCAACAGACGACCTTGCAGGTATAACCAGCGTAAGTTATAAGATCGATTCTGGCACTCCGACAACAGAAGGCGTAACACTTTCTGGCGACAATACAACCAGAACTTGGAAAGTGCCAGTACAGCTTGGTGGTACAGACGGACTTTCCGAAGGTGCGCATACAATCACGATTTCCGCGCAGGATGTGGCTGGCAACGCGGCAACGTCAATCAGTACGGCATTTGTCGTAGACCTTGCTAACCCGACGGTAGAGTTTAACAACGCTGTAAGTCTTCCTGCTTATATAAATGAAAATCTTCCTCTTTCAGGAACTGTAAGTGACACTAACACGGAATCTGCCGACGTATTGCAAGTAAAAGCATATGTCAATAACGTAGAATATACCGGTGCCAATGCTGCAACATACACTAAGACTGGCGCAAATGGCGGAACATGGAGTTTTACACTTTTCGCTGACACTGATGGTGCAAAAGTCGTAAAGATTGTTGCAACTGATATGGCAGGAAAGAAAACTGAAGTTTCGCACACAATAACAGTAGATAAGACTCCTCCAGTTGTTTCTGTTGTAAACCCAGTTTCTGTTTCAGACGACTTTACGTTCACTGCAAGCGCTTATGATACCGGTAAAGGTGTCACTGGCTTACAGTATTCGCTCGACAACAGTACTTGGAATGATATGACGGAAAGTGATTCGTCATGGACTGTCTACTTAGAAAAGGGCGAGGGTAAACCTCTTGGAACAACAGAAGGTGCAAAGACTGTTTATGTAAAAGCAACAGACGGCCTCAACTGGTCTACGCCAGTTTCAACGACGTTCTATCTTGACACAGCTAACCCAGAAATTACTTCTGTTACCACAACGCCTGACAGCAGTTTCACAAACGGCAACTATACCCTTACAGTATCTGCTACAGACGAGAACCTTAGGGACGTAGTAATAACGGCAAAGAAAGGCACAACAGACCTTACTACGGGCTGGCCTGTAACGTTCACCGCGTCTGATGGCGCAGTCACAAACCAGACTGCTACACTCACTGTTCCGTCAGATCCGGAAGACCACTCCGCTGACGGTACATACACATTCAACATAACCGCAACGGATAACGCCGGAAAGACAGCGTTCGCATCAAAGACTGTTACTGTCGATACGACTGTTCCTACAGTAGCGGACACATTCGCCGTACCGGACACGACAGCCACAGAAGGCTCTTCGTACAGGTTCAGCGGAACTGCTTCCGACGGAAACGGTATTGAAAAAGTCGAGATCTCATTCACTGCTGACGGTGCAGCAGACAGCGTCATAACAGCCAATAAGACGGATGCTGCCGGTCAGAACAGCTGGTCGTATACTCTCGTTTTCACTGACAACAACTACAACAGCATATTCAGCACAGAAGGCGACAAAGAAGTCCACGTCCGTGCTATTGACGTCGCAGGTAACGTAAGTCCTTGGGTAACGAAAGATTTCGTATACGACAAGAGCGCACCGACAAGCACGATTTCTCAATACAAGAATAATGGCGGTTCAGATACTGATATTACCGCAAACAGCTTCGAGACAGGTAAAGTATTCGAGCTCAAAGGCTCTGCAAGCGACACTTACGGAATCGCAAACGTCAAAGTTTACCAGCAGATTGGTGACGGAACCCCGGTTCTTATAGACACTCTCACGACAACATCGTGGACGCTGGAGAATCTGCCTAGAAACCCGGAGAGCCTCTCTGCGGCATACACCGAGGGTGGAAAGCCAGTCTCCGGCACATACAAATATTACGCAAAGGCAACGGACAGCTCAGGCAAGACGACGGATTCTGCCACTGTCACCGTTACAATCGATACGACGGCTCCGACAGTAAGCATTACTGCTCCTGACAGCTCCGTAACACCTTCAAACAACAAGACGGGTGAGAATTCGCTTTCAGACGAATCTTACACGTTCCGTGGAACAGCCAACGATTCGCATACTGGTGCAGTTGGTGTCGCAAAGCTTATGTACGCGTTCGTAAAAGCGGACGACGCTTTCAATGCAACAGAACCTACGGAATACGAATGGGATGATCAGCCAGCTACGGACGGTAACTGGTCTATATCACGTACTCTCGTAGCAGGAACACCGGCAACAGGCGAGCTCAATGAAGCCCACTGGTATTTCTTCGCCAAGTCAGTTGACGCAGCAGGAAACGAAAGCGCAGTAAGCAAGATTCACTTCCATGTGGACAAGTCATCTCCGGCTCTTGTAATGACGACAAATAACGTCAAGGACAACGAGAACGCAACGTATTATTTCAAGGATGACGATAGCTTTAACGCCACTGACGGAACGATCACTCTTGCCGGAACAACATCCGACACATACGGAATAAAGAGCGTATCAATAACGACGAAGACTGGTTCCGCCAATGCCGTAACAACAGACCTCTCAACAAGCGGCAGCTGGACCCATACGTTCGCGGTTCCTGCTGATACAACTGTCGCCGTAACAATAACGGCTACGGACAACTCCGACAAGACTGTAACAAAGAAGTACACGCTTTACAGAGATACTGCGGCTCCTGTAGTCACAATAATTGCACCGGCTGAAAACGAATCTCTCCTGGTTACTACGAAGACCCTGCAGGGAACAGCCTCTGATGCGGGTAGCGGTATACAGACAATAAGCTACTCAATAGCTAAATCAGGTTCTTCAGCTGAGCCTATAACAGGAAATATAACGCTCAACGGCGAAAGCTGGAGCGTAGAAGATGTAAACCTTGGTTCCGGTGAGGGAACATTCACTATCACAGTTACTGCTACAGATACACTTGGCAACACGACTGGAAACAGCGTTCAGAATGTATTCTTCGTAGATACTGCGAACCCGACGCTTTCAGAAACTGGTGTAGGTACGGGCGGAGCAACAACGAACGAGACATTCACACTCTCCGGCTGGGTACACGAGACAAACGGACTGAATTCTGATGCGGCCGTAACCATAAGTGCGGACAAAGAAGGGTTCACAAACATCGTGTTAGCGGCGAGCAACTTGATTAAAGTAGCCGACGGAACAAGCACGACAGAGCTTGCTGCCGATGCCACATTCGAAGGTTGGTACTACTGGACGAAGACGTTCTACGTCAACGGCGCGGTCGCCGGACAGAACGGTGTTCCTGACGGTGCGACAATCCTTGCAGACGGCACATATGTATTCACAGTTACCGCGAAAGACGTCGCAAGCAAGACAGATATCATACAGCGCACCGTAAAAGTAGACACGACAGCGCCGACGTTCTCTGCGACAACTGAAGGCGGCTCGACTTTCATCCAGTACACTGGTGCATCAGTTAATGGCACGGACGGTCACGCTTGGAGAAGTTCATCAAATGTTACTCTTACAGTTTATGCATCAGATGAATCTACTGGAAGCGGACTTTCTACTGTAGAATACGCTGTTTACGACAGTGAAGGCAATGCTATCAGTGGAAAGACTGGAGCATTTAATAAGATCTCAACGAATACGACAACCGGCGTTTCTACTATGTCAACGACAATCCCGCTCGGCGACGGCGAGAGCAAGGTTAGAATTACCGCAAAAGACGTGGCTGGTAACACTACTGTTCTTCCTGCAACGGGATTTGAATCCATCTATGTGGACACGACCGCACCTGTTGTTTCTGTAAATAGTAGCGAAGGCGTTCAGGACGTTATTACTAAGGTAAGGGACTTAAGTTTCTATCTGCACATATCAGAAACAAGTTCTGGCATAGCATCTGTTATCGCAACTTTGGGTTCTGGCGCTACGGCAAGGAACATAACACTGACAAGCGGTACTTACGGTGTAATCGCACCAACGAACGATAATGCTACAATCACCGTAAACGGCAACGCAGAGCAGGCGACGCACAAAATCACCATGAACGCGGCGGCTTTGGATGATCTTTCAGGATCAAAGATGCTCACCGTAAAAGCAACCGATACTGTAGGAAACGAATCTGTCTCCGTGAACGTCGCGAACATTACTATAGATACGGAAAATCCAACCATAGAGAACTTGGAGTTTAACCCGGCTTCTGGTAACCAATCTTATGTTTATGCAACTACAGATGCCTCGGCAGACTATGCATACTTTGTCAAGGGCGGAACATTCAGAATCACAGGCCGTACAAGAGACAACATCGGAATTGAAAACACCAAAGTACAAGTCGGTTCTGGAGAAGCACAAGATGTTACGCCAGACGGAAACGGCTGGTACAAAGATATCACTCCGACTGGCTCAACGACAGTTACCGTAATTGCCACGGACAAAGCTGAAAACTCATCAACAAAGACGATAAAACTTATTTTCGACACGACGGCACCTGTACCGGAGCATATAATAGACTCCAACGTCAAGGATCTGGTGTTCAGGGTTGGAAATTACGACAACGACACTCGTACAGACGGTCCTACATGGAGTTCTGCATTGGACGAGGACGTAGGCGGAAAGTATTCACAGCAGACTTACGGAAACACGCTCTCAATAACAGTGCGCGGTCATTATATAGACGAAGGCTCTGGTCTTAGAAGAATTTACTATAAGTTCTATAGTACAGAAGCTGAAATCAATAATAAAGCTGCCAACGGCACTCTTCTTGACGATGTTGTAGCGGCGCAACAGACCATTGTTCCTTTGACCGAGCCAACAACGAAACGCGTATTCTATAAAGTCAAAGACGGAGATCCAAATCCTGTCTCTGCTGAAAACCGCGTATTATACAAAGCCGCCTCAAATGGCAAGCCTGCGGAATATTACACGGAAATAACGACGAACTTCGTAAAAGAAGCCCTCGGTCCTCTTGGCGCGGGTGAGAATTATTTTGTGCTCGTGGCAGAAGACAATGTTGGTAACAAGGCCGTTGACTCAGCTACGGTTTCTGACGGAAACGGTTCCACAACAACTTATTACAACTACGTCCTGAACGTGGATACAATTGCTCCGTCTATACCGACAGTACAATCAATTACATATAATGGAGCAACTATAACATTAAATGATGGCGAAAACCTGATGGTAAACCAGAGTTTGATGGGAGACACTGCTACAATCAACATCACATTGACCGCAACAGATACTGGCGGCAGTGGAGTTAAGTCCGTCGAACTCACAAGAGTTGGAATTAATGTGCTTGATAACGAAGACCGTATAGACAGTAGTGATGACGACAACACTTATACGGTAAAGATTCCAAAAGCTAAAGTTATGTCAGGTGCCGTCAGCGTAAGAATCACGGATAAAGCCGGCAATGCCGCGGATTTTGGTCTTTTCTCAATCACGAATGACTCAACGGCTCCGACAGTAACGCTTAGTTCCCACAACAGCGATACGACCGTAAACAAGACGATTACCCTCAAAGGAACCGCAGAGGATACAAACGGCGTAGATTCTGTAGTCGGAGTTTACTACACAAGAAGCGCGCTTAGCAAACCGGAAAACAATACAACTCCTACGGGTTCAAATGCAGCTTCTGAATGGGTTCCGTACACAAGCTCAAACAAGAGCGGTACAAACTCCTGGAGCATTGAAGTTGATACTGAAGCTTCTGGCTTTACAGACGGTGTTGACCACTACTTCACCGTAGCCGTAAAGGACAAAGCCGGTAACACAGGTTATTCAGATCCTGTAAAACTTAAGATCGATCAGTCTACAGACTGCCCGGTAATTTCTCTTAGAAACTTAAGCACAGATGGTACTGGAAGTCTTAAGAACACTGTAGAAATATACGGTGCTGTATCTGATGACGACGGTAACATAAGCACAATAGATGTTTCCCAGGACAGTGGTGCTACCTGGAATTCTGTGACTGTACAGAACGGTTCGTGGACTTATGAAGTACAGGGAGACGATGGTGCGAAACAGCTGTATTTCAAAGTTACGGATCCAGAAGGTGCTGTATTCGCTACTAACAGAGTCGGCAACTCTGCATCAAGTCCTGTTGGAAATGTATACCTTACAGACCAGACTAACACGATAACAGGTCCGTTAACATTCAGTGTCGATACGAATCCGCCGGAAATCGCAGCTTCAAGTGTAACTATAAAAGGAAACAGCTATACAGAGGCTGTACCATTCAGTAACAACATGACAATGGGCGGTAGCAACACTGTATTCGAGTTTGAGGTTCCTGCAGAGGACGCAAACGGAATTGACAGCGTTTATATAAAAATCGGCGACAGTACTCCGATTCAGGGAACGCTCTTAACTCAAACTACTGGTGCTCCAACTGGTAATGGTACTTGGAAGATATCCAATGTCGATATTTCTAATACCACTACGTACGAAGAAGGCAGTGTGACTGTCACCATAACAGCAAAAGATACATCTGCAGTTACTTCTAATATTTCCCGTCAGGTTCTTATAGACAGAATAGCGCCGTCTGTAACAATACAGTCTCATAGTGCAGGTGAGGTCGTAACCGGTCTTCAAACTCTTAAGGGTATAACAGAAGATGAAGGCTCAGGTGTAGACAACGTCAAATGGATGATTCCAGAAGCGAACAGCGCGGCATCTATAAACAAAGATTCTGATGGTTGGCACCCTGTTACGAGCGGTACTACCGCATGGAATATTGCATTCACGACCGATGCTGCAAAGCTTGCGAATTATGCAAACACAACTCACGGAACACAAATAATGGAAGGCGGTGTAGGAACGAATGTTTGGTCTGTTCCTGTATACCTCCGCATAGAGGATAAAGCCGGTAACGTCAATGTCTATAAGGATTTCTACTATAATGTAGATCCGGACGGTGACAAACCTAGAGTTGCGGTAACATATCCAACGAAAGACGCAGATGGTAACGATCCTATTCTTGGTGGTTCAATCCGTATTTTTGGTACAGCCGATGATAACGTTTCTGTTTCTGAAGTTTGGATGCAGGTAGACGTGAATGGCGACGGCAACTTTAATGATACGGATAAAGCCGCGCTTACTGGTGTTGTATCAAAGCCTGCTGATCCTAACAAGAATAACAATCAGGCTTGGTGGGGAATCAAAGCTACTGGTACAGCCAGCTGGAATATTGTTATCAATACAAATGGTGAATTTAATCCTAATAACACTTATCACCATGCGAATAATACAAATCAGCGTACAATAAATGTGCGTTTCCGTTCGGTAGATAATAATGACCTCTGTGGTTCATGGAGTACTTCTCTTTCAATTATTGTAGACGCGACGGCTCCTCGTATCGGTTCTTCTGAGCCATTGAAGCTCGTTCAGTATAGTAATAATACTGCAGGTACTGGAAATCCAGTTGCAGTTCAGGATTACCAGGCAGATATGTGGATTAAGGGTAAATGGTGGCTTACTGGTTCTGTCGAAGATGAGAGTGGTATAAAGAGTATAGAACTTCAGACTATCAATACGGATGATGTTACTATAGCTACAAGTGCAATTATTAAGGGAGTTGCAAAGGAATTTGAAACAAATAATGAAACTAATTATGGCTATTCGTTCAAAATTCCTATAGACACAGAAAGCTTTATTGATACAAATACAAGAGTTTCGTTCAAAATTCATACTATAGACTCTAGTGACCAAGAGTTGTCGACTACACAGTCTATTTATTTGAATTACGACAATACATCACCAGAAATAGGAACGTTGAAAAACGGAAATAAAACTATTTCTACAACAACAACTGATGCTACAGATGATAACCCCGGAACAACCACAATTGTGCAGAGCAATCATGGTTTTAGCATAGAAGGCACGGCTACAGAAGGTGGAAGTGGATTCTACCGTATGGCTGTTTACTTCAAGAGAACTGATGCCAATGGTTCTAATCCTCGTCTTTATAACCCGACTCTTGCAAAGACTAATAGCTTTAACAAAACAGATATTAGTGATGTAAGTATGACAGACGGACTTCCGCAGCTTTCTTTCTCTGATGTTGGACGTACTTCAGAAACTAAACTCACTCTTTCAACTGTCAATGATAATATCCGTGTAGGCGGACTCGTTAAGATTGGTGGTGTATATCGTCTTATTACGGATGTCACTCAAAGCAACGGTTCAACAACAGTCGAATTTAGTCCTGGTGTTGGGACAAATTATACAGATGCTTCATTTGTTCTAGCTCTTATAATTGACAACTTCACACAAGAAACTCCTACAACTTGGGATAATAATGATAATCCGACGTACATATCAAATGATGACCATGACGGAGTTGTCGAGACTTTGGAAAGAAGCGGTGGCGCATACAATTGGTCTGTTTCAATCAATTCAAAGAACATTCCCGATGGTCCTATCGATATTTGCTGTGTCGCATTTGACAAGGCAGAAAATATCAAAATCGCAGCCCCTGTGTCTACAAAAGTTGAGAATAACAAACCAGCTATAGCTAAAGTATGGATAGGTACGGATTATAATGGAGACGGCGATATCAACTATTATGCCCCTAATGATTCTAGAAACGAGAAAGTCTTTAAGACTATAGCTGAAACAAGAGAGCAAGGTTGGCAAAAAAATACAAATGCTTATGCAGTTTCTGTTCCATTTACTGAAGCTAATGGGTATAAGTTCCAGGCTGTCGCAAAGACAGTAATTGAGCCGGAAATCGTAGGCGGTAACGGTGCTCTGTACTACTACTATACTACGGATACTGGTTCTTCGGTTACAGGACCGGTAAACTTACGGACTGCAGATGCTGCTGAAGACGGTACGGCAGTTACGCCTATTACGCTTAACATAACAGGTACAGAAAGTTCCCCAAGTGCTCGTCTTGAAGGACTTGGAGATGGTGAGCATATTTTCCACTTCACAATATGGGATAGTACCGACTCCCTTACGGGTAATGCGCTGGATATGAATAATAACACCAGTCAGTCAGCCACACTCGATGTCACGTTCAATGTCAACGTTGTTGATGAAGTTGACCCGGCAGCTCTTATAAAGCCGTTCTTCTGGAATGGCAAAGGCACCGGAAACAACAGCGTATACGGAACGACAAGCACTGAGGACAAGAAGGATAACAGCTCGTACGGACATATTGAGCTTGAAAAAGACTGGAAGAATTCTAATGGTTACGTCTCAACGGCAACGACTGGCGAGTACGATGGCGACCCGAAGGTTTCTGGTATCATAAGAATCCAGGGTATGGCTTATGATGATACACGTCTTAAAGAAATAGCCGTTTCTGTTGACGGATTCTCTCTTGCGGGCGGAACTGCTGGCGCTTCTGTAAAACTTGCCAAACTTGATGGTGGTTGGAAGTATTATAATGGTTCTACTTGGTCTGCTTCTCCAGCTGATAAACTGAGCTCGGAAGGATGGTCATTCTCTGTCACAAAAGATAAAGGTATTACTTCCGACGGTCACGAAGTCGAATGGGAGCTTATCCTTAACACGAGTTACTATAGCGATGTTGCTGGTACTGATGTAGCTGTTAATGTTGTGGTATATGACGGCTTCGGCAGAGCGTCTAAGACCAAGAACGATATTACTTCGATGGTAATTACGAGTTTTGACGGTGATCCTGTTGTAAATGCAAGCACGGATACAACCAGTTCCGAGACTGTAGAATGGGACAACAGTTCAGGTATCAGCACGATAACTGCAGTTACAGGCGATGGTACGAACACAACGACCGTAACCACAACCGCAACCCCGTACTACAGAATGGATATCGTTCCGTATATTACGGGAATTAGTACAGAACTTTCCTCCGGAAAACGACCTACGGTACTTAGTCGTTCTGCATTAGGAAATTACCCTGTTCGCAGAGGAAGTAAGATAACTGTCCAAGGTTTCAATCTTAATGGAACAAATTCCAGAGTTCAGATTGGGAACCAAGAATATACTCCAGGAACAGAAACAACACTGAATAGTCTTGTAATAACTACAGATGCAAATACTCCATCAGAAGGTGTTGTTGCAAAAGTAGGAACTGTTCTTTCCTTGAATAATGAAACAATTAAGACTGTAGAGTATAACCAGGAGCCAAATGGTCAGAACAATGATTTGCTTACTGATAAACGTGAGTTAAAGGTTGTAGATGTAACTACTACAACAAATACAACAGATAAGCGAATGTTGGATATGGCAATCAGTGGAACTAATTTGTATTTTAGTGCAGGATATGAATCTAACCATTTCTCCACGATGTCAGTAAATGGAGTAACTGTTACTACAACAAACTTAAGAGAGTCTTACACAAGATATTTTGATAATGCAATTGCAATTAATAGTTCTGGAAGACTCTTTACAGTCTCTGCTTGTGGAGACAGTTATAATCCTGTAACCGGATGGGGCAATGGCCCGTCACATTTGGCATTAACAAGAGGAGGCAAAGGTAATTATATAAGAGAATACAACGGTACTAATACTAATAACAATAATAATATATTATTCTTGGAATCAAATTGGAACGGTGCAGACTTGAATAACCTTGATAGGTTTAAATTACCGGATTTAGTTGTAACTGGAACTAATGACAGTTCCAAAGGATATTTGTCTTATTACGATACGACACAAAAAATCATTAAATTCAGGTACTTTACTGAATCTGCAAATAAGATAGCTTCGAATTATACTACCTATACCAATGGAAGTGTAACGAGTGGTGGTTCAACACAAACTACAGGTGTTCAAACTAGTGTTGAAGGAGCAGTTACTACTATTACAGGAGTGAACTATTCTCAAGGATATATAGCCATTGCAGGTGCAGATGAAAACAGTCAGTATTCTGCTGTTGGTGTAGTTGGGTCTACAGCTATAGTTTCTTGGTATGATGCCGCAAATGGTGCTTTGAAAATGAAATACAATACATCTCCTGATACAAGTTATTCAGGTTATCAAGAGTTTAATACTGTGCCTAATCTTGGAACTGTAACATTAGATATAAAGGTAGATGGTGGAACTTCGAAACCAGTAAGTGTAACTTGGTCAAATGTAGCGAACGGAGCAAGAAATAATCATGAGTTTGCATATCAATTGAACCTGATTCTTGTGAATGGTTATGGTGCTTATGCCGAAGTTGATCCTAAATCAAATAAAGTTACTGTTCGTTCAATGCAGACAGGAACTGGTTCTTCTATTGCTATTACAAATCTTTCAAGTGGTTCTGTTAATAATGCTGTCGTAGGTGCTGGTTCTTCCTGGGTTGAAAGAACAATCGACGATGAAACTGCCGGTCAGTTTGTTGCAATGAAAACTGATTCTAAAGGTGGCATTCACTTTGCATACTACGACACTGGTAATGGTGACTTGAAGTATGCTTACATGTCTTCTGTAACTGCAACTCCAGTTGTTGTCACGGTAGATGGTTACCAGCAGGTTGGTCAGTATGTCGACCTTGTAGTAAAAGAAGTAGTTGATGAAGATAACGCAAATATAACCTACATTACTCCTTATATCAGCTACTACAGCATGTCAAATGCAGATACAAAACGTGCAGCAAAAGTTGCAAGTCTTGCAAATCCAATTGTGTATACAGGAAATTCAGCAAATGCTGCTTCCGTACAGAACGGTTCGGATGATGAACTCTTTACCGGCAACTGGGAAGCTTACCATGTACCAACAAATGGTATCCCTGTTCAGTATCGTGTAAATATTGGTGTTACATCTGACAAACATGTATACATAAGTTATCTTGCTGACCGTATTATTGAATATGTAAAGGTTGAGTAAACTTTGCGTAAAAGTAAATGGTGCTCACAGCTTGTCCCCGCGGCAAGCTGTGGTGTGCAGTAGTTTGCTACAGCCCGCGTTGTGTGGGCTGTGGTTTTACCCTCTGCTCGACTTGCTTTCTGCTGAGAGTTGTGGTATATTTAAAATTAAAGGCATCCGCAGTCAAGCGTCTTGCCTCCGTGATTGGTTAGTCTATATAGACTATGCCCTGCCACTTCGGTTAGAGCGTTGTGGCGGGGCTATTTTTTATTCTTTGTCTTCTTTTTCCGTCTGCGGAGAAGGCGCTGAATAATGTCAATGAAAAGCTGAATTGCTGTAAACAGCAAATCAAGAAATTCATAAAGACTCATAGCTGCCTCCTAGTTCAGTAATCTGCCGCGTTTCCGCGACAGTCAGAATTTCGGAGACAAGGCCGCCAACGACCGTGGATGCCAGTCATTAGTATAACATATTACTGTATAAAATACAAGTATACTATTTGTAATGTATTTCGTCGCATAAAGTTAGATAGTTTATTTGCTGCAGTTTATGCAATCTGCGTTGTGTGGGCTGTGGTTTTACCCTCTGCTCAGCTTGCTTTCCGCTAAGAGTTGTGGTATATTTAAAAAGTAAGGCATCCGCAATCTAGCGTCTTGCCTCCAGTTAGGTAGTCCGTTAGGACTTAACCCCGTCACTGAGGGTCGAAGCTAAGTGGCGGGGCTATTTTTTATTCTTTGTCTTCTTTTTCCGTCTACGGAGAAGGCGCTGAATAATGTCAATGAAAAGCTGAATTGCTGTAAACAGCAAATCAAGAAATTCATAAAGACTCATAGCTGCCTCCTGGTTCAGTAATCTGCCGCGTTTCCGCGACAGTCAGAATTTCGGAGACAAGACCGCCAACGACTGTGGATGCCCGACATTAGTATAGTATATTGCTATATAAAATACAAGTATAAAATTTGTAATATATTTTGTTATATGAAGTTAAATAG
Source organism: Spirochaetaceae bacterium (assembly GCA_017618015.1). Taxonomy (GTDB): domain Bacteria; phylum Spirochaetota; class Spirochaetia; order Treponematales; family Treponemataceae; genus Treponema_I. The sequence goes on along the minus strand of JAFZVC010000065.1, from coordinate 133,631 downwards.
CTAAATTCTGTGCGTTTGTGCAACCCGCGTTTTGCGGGCTGTGACTAGTTTTCTCATTAACAATGAAGCCGCCTCGTGCTGACACAAGGCGGCTTCGTTTTGTGTGTTCAGTTTAGGCTGTCACGCAGTAGTTTTTGCGCTTTCTTCCGCAAGCTTCTTCACTTCTTCCAATGCTAATCCGGTACAACGTGCGATAATCTCTGGCGAGACATTTTCCCTAAGAAAGTTCCGCGCATCTTCCACGGCTTTTTTCTGTTCGCCAGCTGTCATGCCCTCTTCATAACCATCTTCACGCCAAGTCTTTATCGCTGATTCAACGTCAAATTCTGTAAGGCAATTCATTGATTGATAATCCATAAATAACTTACCCTTGTATGTTCATACCTTTACTTTGAGCTGGAAACAGAGAACGCTTCCACAGGTATATTCAGCAAACAAGAAATTTCCTGTGCAGTATAGCGACCGTCTCTAAGAAGGTTCCGCGCTGTTTCCACTGCTTTTTCTTGTTTGCCTTTCTGCTCGCCGGCTGTCATGCCTTCGTTATAACCCTCTTCATAGCCGTCATCTCGCCAAGTCTTTATCGCTGATTCAACGTCAAATTCTGTAAGGCAATTCATAGAAAATACCCTCTGTTCTATTTATTTGTTGCAGTCTGTTTTTGAAGTCCACGAATCTGTTCTATCGATAATTCCGTTACATAAGCAATTTGTTCAATGGACATCGTGTTCAGTTCAAGCAGCTTCTGCGCATCTTCCACGGCTTTTTCCTGTTTGCCGGCTGTCATGCCCTCTTCATAGCCATCTTCACGCCAAGTCTTTATCGCTGATTCAACGTCAAATTCTGTAAGGCACATCGCAATCACCTCCGCTTTGTTAATGCTGAAAAAGCCGTCAAGAAGATTCTCATCAATCGCCCAGGCGACGGCATCATCAACGGCGTCCTTTACAGGCATCCCGTTCTTCTGGTTGTCGTTTATCCTACCGACATATCTTACATAATCATACAACGGTTTGCAGTTTTTTTGAAGAGCAGAATTGTGCCCCGGGTTGATGTTTATCACCGTCGCCGTCCACTCGAAGTCTTGCGGGATTTCTTCGGACTTATTTTTCTTGTTCTTGTCGCCTATATCATCTTTCCTGATGAACGCGTCCGAAAGCTGCAGTTTGAAATTATCCGGCTTTTTGGGGGCTCCGTTGTAGAACACGACGAAACGGGGTTCGGGTATTTTGATCTGCTTCGAGCCTAGGATGTTCAGCTTGTTCTTGGTGATGTACATCTGGTACAGCTGCGAAAAGTAGAAGAAACCTCGTAACGGCATGTTCGGGTTGTACGTCGATTGCTGTTCATAAAGTGTCATCTGTGAATCAACAAGAAACGAAACGTCGTTCTTCATCGTCATGTAGATGACGTTCTCTATCGTGTTGACTTCGAGCGAGTCAGGATCCGTGTAGCTCGTGCCATTAAGGGCATTGTAAAGTTCCAGCCGCCATTGTTTGCTCTTCTCGTTATCGCGACCGAAAATCGCTTTGAAAAGACGATCGCGGTATTCCCTGTTATGTGCTGTCTGAATCAAATTCGCTTGCGACTGTGTTAATATTTGCTCCATTTTAGAGCCTCCCGTACGTAAAATTACTGCAGAGTATTTTTGCCCTGCATATATCTTATACGAGGTTGCTTGAGGGAAAATTCATCTTTTGTAGTGTTTTTGCAAAAAAAAAAGAAAAGCCGCCTCGTGCTATCACAAGGCGGCTTCGTTTTACTTATTCAGTTTAGGCTGTCACACAGTAGTTTTTGCGCTTTCTTCCGCAAGTTTCTGAACTTCTTCCAGGGAAAGCCCTGTACAGCGAGCAATTACATCAGGAGCGATTCCTTCGGTCAATAAGTTCCTCGCATCTTCCACGGCTTTTTCCTGCTTGCCTTCTTCGAGCCCCTTATTATACAAGTACGTTTTCTGTCTTTCCCATTCCATAAACTGCCTCTTGTACCCTATGTTCTGCTTGACCTCGTCTGCCAGGTGGGCTATTTTCTCCGTGAACTCGTCGCTGCCTTTCTGCCCGCTGACGAGCCGCATCTCAGGTCGAAAATTTTTTTTTCGACCTGAGAAACGGCTGTGTCAAGGCTTTAAGTGAACTTTGTGAACGTGCCTTGACCAGCCGTATAAACGCCTTCTGTTCCCCGTTCAAAAGTTTATCACAGTTTTCTGAAATGAAAAAGTATTTCAGTGCCCTGTCACCAAGCGGAACGGTAGTGTCCTGGCGGCAAAGGTTCTCGAACGTGTAGACGGGCAGCCCTTTCTTGAAAATGTCCGGGATGCAGATGAAGATGATATACGAGTCCTTAAGATCCTTGTACGGCTGCCCCGAGCTGAGACAGTCAACGTCAATCACTCCCTGGTAATATCTTGCCCTTTCTGGCAGTTCTTTTGTGTCCGTTGTCTGCATTTCTATGTCGAATACTTTGTCTGTGCCTTTCACATAAACGTCAAGGCGGATACCTTTGCTCTTCCAGTCGATGTCGATCTGCTCCTGGCAGTTCATATCGATGTGGTCTATCTCAAATTCAAGCAGAATTTCCAGAAGCCTCTGACACACGTCAGGATTATCCTTCATCACTTTGTAGAAAACGAAATCGTTGGCAATCGTCGCCCGTTCCCATTTTTCTTCCGGGGTTAGTTTTCGGTCGTCCACAATACGACCTCCTGTTTAATAAGGTTATACAGAGTTTGAAAACTCTCTTCACTATAGTTATTGTCTTTTGATGCATGTTTTTGAAAACTTTCGGGTACGAAAACCGAAAAAAATCAATTTTTTTACATGAAGCTACGCGCCGGTATGTAGGGATTGCCCTTGGCAAGTTCGACGGGGGTGAAAGCGCCGTCGAACCGAGCGTTAGCGAGTCCCGGAACACCGGGATACTTCATTCAGGCTCGCATCATATCCATTTTCTTTACTATGTGGTATACTTACGCCATGTGTAACAAAGACTGTGTGTATATCCTTGACTCTTACGGGCTTATCTATCGGGCTTATTTCGCTTTTGTGAGCCGGCCGCTCGTGAACAACAAAAACGAGAACGTATCTGCCGTGTTCGGCTTTTTCCGCAATTTCCTTAATGTGCTTAAAAACAATAAGCCGGGCTGCATTGCCGCAGCTTTCGACTCTCGCGTTCCGACTTTCCGACACGAGATGTATCCCGAATACAAGGCTACACGCGACAAAACTCCGGAAGATCTTCACGCTCAGGTTCCTGTAATTGAGGAAATCCTTGTTGCGATGGGCGTACCTGTTCTTAGACGCGACACTTTCGAGGCGGATGATGTTATCGCGACGGTAGCGCGCCAGTGCTGTGAGACGGGACGTGAGTGCCGTATTTTATCAGGGGATAAGGATTTGATGCAGCTTGTTACAGATACGACGCTTATGCTGATGCCCGACAAAACAGGCGGATGGGCGGAAACCGGCAAAACCGGAGTCACTGAAAAATGGGGCGTCGGACCGGAGCTTATGCTTGATATGCTGTCGCTTACAGGTGATACGGCTGATAATGTGCCGGGCGTAAAAGGCATTGGCGAGAAGACAGCCGCGAAACTTTTGCTGCAGTATGGTTCTCTTGACGGGATTTATGAGCATGCAGATGAGATAAAAGGTGCTGTCGGTGATAAAATCCGGAACGGAAAGGATGATGCATATTTTTCGCGCAAACTGATTGTGTTGCGCGACGATGTTCCTGTTGATATTGATTTCAGCTGCTTTTGCACTGATAACCTTAATTATGATGCGGCTGCAGAGCTGCTATTCAAAGCCGGAGTCCCTGCCGTGGCAAAACAGTTCGCCGCTTATGGTGTCGAAAAACGGGGAGGAAGTGCTTCAGGTGGCACGACGGATACAGCGAGTGTTGGAGCGGTTGGGGCGGACAACAAGCTCGGAACGCCGGGAGTTGATGGCGCGGGAACTGCAGGCTCGCAAGTCGCCGCGTCCAGTGCAGAGACGGCAGCCGGCATAGATAACGCGGACGGCTACAGCACTGAAGCAGGCTTAATCATGCCTGTGAAAAATGCCGGTAACTATCGTCCGGTCCGGACCGCCGCCGAGCTTGATACCGTCATAGAAGAGATATTAGCATGCCGCACCGCCGGCATCGACACAGAGACTGACAGCCTGAATCCGCTTACCGCGCGCATGGCAGGTTTCTCGCTTTCGTGGCGGAAAGGCGAGGGCGTTTACGTGCCTCTGCTCGTGACTGACATGCTTCTTGCTGGTGATATGGTTTCAAAAGCCGATGCCCTTGAAAGACTTGCCCGGCTTTTTACTTCGCCTGATATGACGCTTGTGTTCCATAACGCGAAATTCGACTTGCAGGTTTTCGCTACGGCTGGTCTCGACATGATTCACAACGAGAAGAACGGCGGTGCGAGACGCTGTCGTATCGTAGACACTATGATAGCAGCATGGCTCCTGCAGCCAGACAGGCTTGAAGGCTCATACAGTTTGGAGAAGCAGGCGGAAAACCGGCTTCATCTGAAAGGAACCGAATATGAGGAAATAGTTCCCAAAAACTCGACATTCCTCGATTTGCCGATAGAGATTGCTTATCCTTATGCAGCGGAAGACGCTGATTTTACGCTTCAGCTGTGGAATTTCTACGAACCGTTTATTAAGGACGCGGGCTTTGAGTCGCTTTTCGCGTTGGAAATGGATGTTCTGCCAGTTCTTGCGTCAATGGAGCGTAACGGTATAAGACTTGAGAAAAAGCCTCTCGAAGAGTATAAGACTGAACTTACGGAAAAGATTAATGTCGTTCAGAAAGAGATATATGACCTTGTGGGGCATGAGTTTAACATAGCGTCACCAAAGCAGCTTAGCACTGTGCTTTTCGAGGAGCTTCAGCTTCCGCATGGCAAAAAAACGAAGTCGGGATATTCAACGGATACAAGCGTTTTGGAAGAGCTTGCCGCCGCGCATCCTGTTCCGTATAAGATTCTTGAATACCGCGGTATGACAAAGCTTCTTTCAACCTATGTTGAGACACTTCCGTCGCTGGCGGATGCCGGAAGCCGGGTGCATACAAGTTTTATCCAGACTGGCACGGCGACAGGCAGGCTTTCAAGCCGCGACCCGAACTTACAGAATATTCCGGTCAGGGATGAGTCCGGCAGACGGATTCGCTCCGCTTTTGTCGCGCAGGAAGGACGGCTTCTCGTCACCGCTGATTATTCTCAGATTGAGCTTGTGGTTCTGGCGCATCTTTCCAAAGACGAGAATATGTGCCGCGCCTTCCGTGACGGAGTTGACATTCACAAGGCGACTGCCGCGCTTATTTACGGTGTAGAACCTGATGTCGTCTCACCGGACATGAGGCGGACTGCAAAAACAATTAATTTCGGCGTAATTTACGGAATGAGCGCGTTCCGTCTTGCGTCAAGCCTTGGAATTCCTAGAAGGCAGGCGCAGGATTTTATAGATTCGTATTTTGAGATGTATTCGGGAATAAACAAGTTTGTTAGCGATACGGTGCAGTCCGCCGCCGCAACTGGATACGTTGAGACGATTCTTGGCAGAAAACGCCGGATTCTTAATATCGCAAGCGGCAATCACAATGAAAGGGCTGCTGCTGAACGAATAGCCGTGAACACGCCTGTTCAGGGGTCTGCCGCCGACATAGTGAAGATGGCTATGGTTTCCGTTTATCACAAGCTGAGCGAACAATTCCCGTCAGCGCGGCTTCTGCTTCAGGTACACGATGAGCTTATAGCCGAATGTGACGAAAAGGATGCCGCCGCCGTAGCCGCTATGATGAAAGAGACTATGGAAAACGTTATAAAGCTTGAAGTTCCACTGCGCGTTTCAGTTGAGTATGGCAAAAACTGGGGAGAATTCCATTGAGCCGGATTGTTCTTTGTGTCACAGGTCCTATGGCGGCGGGAAAAAACGCCGTTTGCTCACTTTTGGAAGAGAAGGGCTTTTTGTGCATCGATGCTGATATCTGTGTGCACGATATCGTTGATAAGCAAAAAGATAAGATAATGGCGCGTTTCGGGGATATAGCAGCGCAACAGGGCATAGAAATCTGCAATCCTGATGGAACAATTAACAGGCGTGCGCTTGGAAGCATCGTTTTTTCTGATCCAGAGCTGCTTAAGTCTCAGGAAGCGATTATCCATCCTGCAGTTGAGGCAGAGCTGAATGATTTTATCGACGGAAATCCCGATAAAAACATCGTTCTTAATGCGACCGTGCTTTATAAAACACGGGTTATTGAACGCTGCGATGCCGTGATTTTTGTAACCGCGCCGCTTATAAAGCGTTTTTTTCGCGTAAAATCGCGCGATTCCATGCCAGCTAAGCAAATTTTGAGTCGTTTTTACTCTCAGCGTGAAATCTTTGCTAAATATAAAAAAATAAAAACCGATATATACAAAGTAAGGAACTCGGGATCAAAAGATAGGTTAAAGGAAAAACTCGATTCCGTACTTTGTCGAATTAACTCGAAATCGGGTTAACTTAAAAGGAATATATTGGTTATGGAACAGAAAAGAGTATTGTGGATTGTGGCAGCTGTAGGATTGTTTCTTCTGGTTGTAATAGGCACAGCTCTGTGGATATCATCACCTTCAAGTAAAATGCAGCCTGCTCTTAATACGCTTCAGAACAGCGGAAATTCATGGAGCCGTAACGATTCACAGCTTCAGCCTGCAGGCAGCAACGTTATCATCGCCGATACTTCCGCCGGTCAGAACGGCATAACGAATATTGATTTTACATCTACAGGAAACGGACAGACACAGGCTCCTGTTAATCTGAACAATCTTGATTCGACAGCTCCAGCTGCATCAAGCACACCATCAGATTCAGCGGCAGCCCAGAGTTCAGCTCCTGCTGCACAGGCTGCTCCATCTTCAACAGATAACAGAACTTCGTCAGCAGGTCTTGCGCAGACTGCAGTAACACTTAACGTGAACATAACACCGTCATCAAGCAACGCTACGGCATATAACGAGACTTCTCAGCAGGCTGCGCCGGCTCCTAGTGTTCAGCAGACTGTACAGCCAGCAACAGTTTCTGCAGCACCTGCAGAAACAAAGCCAGCAACGACGGCTCCGGCAACAACAAACACGAAGCCAGCTACATCAGCTACACCAGCACCAGCTGCTACGGCTTCAAATACTACATCAACGCCTGCAAAGATTTCTGCAAGCTCAGTTAAGACGGTTCCAGTAAGCCAGCCCGATCAGTTCTGGGTTCAGGTTGCTTCTTTCACCGGAAAGAAAAACGCCGAGGATGCTCGCGCAGCTCTTGCCGAACAGAAAATAATTGGCGAGGTTTTTACATATCAGGATTCAAAAGGCACAATTTACTATCGTCTTAGAGTTGGTCCTTATAAGACAAAGAGCGAAGCTGAATACTGGCATAAAATCATTAAAGAAGTTGAGCAGTTCAAGGGAACTGACAGCTATGTTGTCAATTCAACTGTAAGATAAATAACCTTAAACGGATATTGAACGAGCCGCAGATTTTTCTGCGGCTTTTTTTTTGCTGAAATCCGTGAAAAACATCATTTTTTAACGAACCTCCGGCAAATAATAAAGTATGCATTTATTATCGTTTGTTATGATAGCATCGCTTTTCTTCAGGGCGGGCGGTACTATTTCGGAATTCGATGTAGATCCGGTTGTTGGAAAGTTTAAGATAAGTGAGGGGATAAAGCTTTCTCTTCCTTGTGTTCAGACAGCTTTGTTTTTTACAAGCGTTGCGGATGATGACGGCATTTCGTGCAGCTTCATGCCGCAAAACTGGGGAATCCGCGTCTTTGGCAGCGGGAAAGAAACTTCAGTTTCTCCGCCATCCAGTCTTAGTTGCGATTTTGCTATGGGACGGATATCGGTGTCGGGACCGCTTTCTGAACTGAAGCAGCCTGTTCCAGCTTTTGGAAAGCGGTGGAATGTAAAGCAGCTTGCCGCCATTAAAGTGAAAGGCGGGCTTCCTGACGTGGATGCCGGGAAAAAGCCGCTTTCTGTGTGCGCTTCACTTAATACTGGTGTGTTCTTCGCGGGGTTTGCGGCTGTGGGCTTGAAGCAGTCCGCGACATCTGAGTTTTCTGCGCCGACTGTCAGCAGTTGCGACACGGACAGTTTAGGCGCGGACATCCTGCTCGTGCAGCTCGGCTTTTCCCCGGAAGAACGGAGCGATTTCAGTTTTTATACAAGCTGCACATTTACAGCCTCCGCTCTTGAAAGCACAGGCACATCCCGATGGTTTTCCGTCAGCGAATTCCGCCCTGATGACACGCGCTTTTTAATGCTGAACGATAGTGTGCTCATAAAAAGCTGGAATACGCTGAGTGTCGCCGTTCAGAACAGTTTCGCAGCCGGCATTTCGCGTCACAAAAGCGGCATTGAATGCTGGAACAACACGCTTTTGTGCCTGTCATGCGGAAAGTTTTATACGAGCATGGGCTTTTTTTGCTCCGATTTTGGTTTTACAACGTCATCCGGCACTGATATACGAAACCCTCTACGGCTTTATGGATCGTTGGCGTATTCGTTCAGCGCAGTTGGCGTGAAGTTTGACATATACGCTTCGTTCATGACAGGCACTTCGTACGCGGAAAGTTTGCCGGCGGAAAAACGCGTGGAAACTTCCGCCAGGACAGGTTTCTCCGCTTCGTACGGCGAATTATGCGTTTCAGCAGATGGAGCCGTTAAGAATCTTTGCCCGCAGGACGCTTATACAAAATCTACTTTGGAAGTTTCTTTTGAAACAGGCTTTTCCGGCGGCTCCGTGCAGTGGAAAGGAGAAACACCGCTTATCAAGCTTTCATCAGACGGGTCGGCTTTTAAGTGGGAAGTTTCCGTAAAGCCCGACACAGACTGGACTGGCGGAATTTCAGGCAGCGTTAGCGGAAAGTTTTGCGGTACGGAATTCGCGTCATTCGGATGCAAAATGTCGTATAGCATCGGTGCATTAAAAATTGCTGGCGAAGTAAGCGTTTCTGCGGAGAAAAAACTTACATGGGCATGTTCCGCACAGATGAAAATATGATATAATCGTTTTGATGAACGGCAGAACTTCTCATATCTTATCGCTTATTTCTAAAATCCATGCACAGTCAGCTTCGTTTTTGAAAGCGGAGCTTCAGAAGCGCGGACTGCCGGAGATGGTTTCGTCCCACGGGAATATCTTGTTCCAGCTTTCCAGAAACGAAAAAATGTCGATGCGGGAGCTTTCGGAAGCGATTCACCGCGACAAATCCACGGTGACGGCTCTTGTGAACAAGCTGAAAGAGCAGGGGTATGTGGAGCGGATTCAGTCAGAGACGGACAGCAGGGTTGTCTTCGTGCAGCTTACTGAAAAGGGAAAAACGTACACGGTGGAAACAGGCGCAATTTCATCTGCGCTGAACGAAAAATGCTTTGCTGGCTTTACGGAGCAGAATAAAGATGCTTTGTACAGTCTTTTGTCGCGAATTTCAGAGAATTTCGCGGAATGACTGGGCTCACTTATTGACGCGATTGTGCCATTCTGGTATTATAACGAACTAGCAAATTACAGGAAGGTTTTGATATGTCCAGAAGATGTGATATTTGCGGAAAAGGCTCAATGACAGGTAATAAGGTTTCAAAGTCATATAACCACGTCCGCCGTGTGTGGAAGCCGAATATTGTTGAGGTTAAGACAGAAATTGGCGGTACGACAATGACAATAAAGATGTGTACACGTTGTCTTCGCAGCGGTTTTATTACTAAGAAAGTTTGAGTTTTATATGCGCAATAGAAGAAAGCCTTGGCACGAAATGTGACCGAGGCTTTTTTTTGTTTAAAGCGGTTTTCGCCAAATTTGCGTTATTCTGTGCGGCAAGAACCGCACAAGCCCCAAAGATTTGTCTGGATTTTCTGGATTGTGAAGTTTTCCGGCATTGCAGGGATGCTGAATCCGTGTTCTGCCGGAATATCGAATATTTCGCCGCAGTTCAGGCACTTAAAGTGATAATGAGCCGCTATGTTTCCGTCATAGCGAAGCTCATCATCCTCTATGTTTAATGTCTGCAGGAATCCAGCCGCAACAAGCTGCTTAAGCGAGTTATACACCGTCGTTTTGGAGAGAGACGGTATATCCGGAGAAAGAGCGCAGTACACTTTGTCCGCCGTAGGATGTATCGGGTTGTTCCTAACATATTCCAAAACGGCGATTCTTTGTGGAGACGGTCTTATTCCTTTTTCTGCCAGCATTGTCGCGGCTTCTGAATGCGTCATTTTTGAGCCTTAGCCGAAATATCTTTCAAGAAGCCCTTTGAAGCCTGCTCCGTGGCGAGCCTCGTCTTTTGCCATTTCATGTACAGTGTCATGAACAGCGTCGTAGCCAAGCTCTTTTGCTTTCTTTGCCAGCTTGAGCTTGCCTTCGCATGCTCCGCCTTCTGCGGCTGTTCTGAGCTCAAGGTTCTTTTTCGTTGATTTTGTTACGACTTCGCCAAGAAGCTCTGCAAAACGTGATGCGTGATCAGCTTCTTCGAAAGCGTATCTCTTGAATGCTTCAGCTACTTCTGGATAGCCTTCTCTGTCTGCCTGGCGTGCCATGGCAAGATACATACCGACTTCTGAGCATTCGCCGTTGAAGTTTTCTCTCAATCCCTGAACTACTTCTGGATCGAGTCCCTGTGCAACGCCGATTTTGTGCTCATCAGCCCAGCCCTTGAAGCCTTCTCTTTCTGTGAATTTTTCTTTTGGTGCCCTGCACTGTGGACATGCGTCCGGTGCCTCATCTCCTGTGTGAACATAACCGCATACACTGCAAACCCATTCTTTCATATATATACCCCCATTTGATTAAACTTATAATAAAGTTGTAATCATTACAATTTTGATTTTATGTTAAGATATTGAAGTTGTCAAGAAGAAAATTGATTGTTTTAGATAAAAAAAGCGGCTGTACAGGAGGAGGAAGGTACAGCCGCCTATGAAACACACACTGGTTTTAAAGCATCTTTTCTGGCAGAGCAATTGGCGTGCTCTGACTTCCACTTCGGAACAGAATCCCTATATCCGTTGTTACTTCGGATTTGAACGCGCTCAAATGCAGCAAAACTTGCGCATTTAGAAACGCGAACTGCTCTCGTGTAAGCATGAAACTTGTTCCTGTGTTTTTGTATGCTTCAATTGTCATGGTTAGAAGATATCCGCCTACGCTTAAAGGAATCTGAAAACAAACTTAAAATAAGCTTAAAATCGCATTTTTTTTTGGGCAATGCGCAGGAGCGTTCTCTTGTCACCATTGAACTTTACATTTATGATTGATTTATGAGTGTCTTGAACAAAAAACTGTTTTTTCTGGTTGTCGGTGTTTCGCTGTTTTTTCCCGCGTATTCGCTGGAAACGACCGACCGTGCTTTTGAGCCTGTTATGGGGCTGAAATCTGTTACTGTAAAAGAATCGAACTGGTATGTTTTCAAGCCTTTCGCGAACGGATACAAAGGCTTTTCTTGGGAGACTTGGACTAGTTGCGGAATCATGCTGCAGTATCCCGATGGCTCGGAGCATGAGTTTACGTCCGATGATTTTGAAACTGAAATTGTCAACGATTTTACGATAACCGATGACAGTAAATATCTTGTCCGTGCAATCGGCAGGACGGAGATGCTTGAAGCTTTGGACTTGGTGACTGAAGAATCTGTGTGGGGTGTTTATTTTCCGCCTCCAACTCATATTCATAATGTGGATGAGGCTGATGACGACTATTTTATGGTGTCTGATGACAATTTGGGCTATGTCATGCTTGTGGAGAAAAATATCCCGCATGAGATTTTTGTGATTTATTACTACGACAAATATTGTCTGGCAGCGGGTGGCTTTGAAAACGGCTTTTATTTCTCGGTCGGGGCAAAAAAATGGAACGATCCGGACTCGTATTGTATCACGCTGTTTGACGAGAATTTTGAGGTGACGGACGAGGTGAAAGCGAATCCGGGTGGTTTTAATATGGAGCGTACGATTCATTATCTTGATGCGGAGAACAACACCGTGTTTTTGTACGAGGATCAAAGGGTTAGCTCCGTCTATGCGTACGTTGCTGATGACAGCAATTGGGCTGACTATGCCAAGTGGCACGAGTTAGTGATTGATGGCATCGGTTACGTAAGCGGCTCTTTCAAGTGGAATGGCGAGACGTATTATGTCGGCGTAAAAGGGGATAAGCTGTATCTGCTTTATTGGGACGGCGCGGAAATTAAGCGTAGTGAGGAGCCGTTCGCGAAGCTTGGAAGCAGGTATAATCACTGCGCCGGCGTGGAGCTTGTGGACGGAAACCTTGTCATCTACGAGTGCGCCGAACCGAAATGAGGGAGAGGGCTGGGGGAGCGACGGAATTTTGGGGTCGTAAATAATCCTATGTTCCACAATTTAAACACAATTTGTGAAAATATGGTATATTATAGACAGGAGGAAGAAATATGCTGACCAATGACATTACCATGAAAATTTCAGATGTGCTTGCATCAATGGGCTGTACAGAAAGCTATATTTTTGGTTCTTATGTCAACGGAAATCCTGATGAGTATTCAGATATCGATATTGGAATAAAAGGTCTTCCTCCTCAGAAGTTTTTTGCCACACATTCAATGCTTGAGGATGCCACTGGAAAAACAGTAGATTTGGTCGATTTTGACGAAAAGCCACAGTTTTTCGCTCTTCTGCAAAGTTTAGGAGAATTACGAAAAATTGGATGACAGCATAAAAACAAAAGTCAGTTATGAGATATCTCAGATTGATGAATTGATAGATAAATCCAAGCCTCTTCTTTCGCTCTGTAAAAACAGAGAACCTGATTTTATTGAAATAACTGCTGTCGGAGGTATATTACACTCGTTTTATAACGGGATAGAAAACATTTTCGTTCTGCTTGGAAAGTCTTTGAATTTTGATTTTAAAACATCCCCTCAATGGCATAGGAATCTTGTTGATTGTATGTTCGCACAGCCTGATTTTTTGCCATCAGATTTACGATTGTTGCTTACAGAGTATATGGGATTTAGACACTTTTTTCGTCATACTTACGGTTATACAATTAAATGGGAAAAATGTTCACATCTATTCATAGGATTGCTGGATTTTTGGCAGACTGTAAAAGCTGCTATAACCAGGTATGTTGAGTTGATGTAATGCAAGATAAATCTTCCCTGCTACATGTTGAATCTGCCAAATATTATGAAGATTATAAGCTTGTGGTAGCTTTTAATGATGGAAGTTCTCATATCGCAGATTTTGAAAAAACGATTCTTTCGGATTCCCGACCGATTATTTCTTCTTTGAAAGATATTTCACTTTTTAAGGATTTCTGTATCAAAAATCATACGGTATCTTGGTCAAATGGTTTGGATTTTGCGCCAGAATTCATAAAGGATTGTTCCATAAAAGTTTTGAATGAGAGCGCATAACAATTTTAAAAATCAAGAAACAAATCGGATGACAGCATAAAACTATTGCTTGCGGAATAAATGGTTATTTTGAGTTTTGTTCCTGCTCGTAAAGGATATCAAGCAGGGATTTGACAGCATTTTGGTTTGTTTCTGACAAACTGTATAGTTTTCGTAAAAGCTCTATATCTTCTGGTTTGATGCCATAATATCCGTCATCTTGTATGATGCTCTTCAGTTGAATGATAAGCTGTTCAAGATTTTCTAACTTCCTTGAGAGCTCATCGTTAGAAGCTTGGATTGTAGCTCTTATTTCTGTGGTGCTCTGTGTTGTCGTTGCTTGTTGTATGCGCTGTGTTGCAGTCTGCTGTTGTTGGACTGTCTGAGCAACCTGTGCTTTCTTTTTCTGCTCTTCCTCTTCTATCTTTATAAATACGGGAACCAAGGTATCAAGTTTTTTCTGGATACGGTCACTAACAATGTATGGAAAATCGTTCACGCTGTCCTGATATTCTTTGAAAGCGGCAAGATCCTTTTTATTCCCAATATCATCCAGATAATCATAATAGATAAGTTCCGCCAGACATTTTACCTGAAGCGTTACTGTCTTTTCATCGTATTGTTCTAGAACATAATTCATGTATGTATATGCCTTGGAAAAGTTTTCAAGACCATACTGTTCATTTGCAGAAGTCATATATCTTTCGGCAGTAGCTGTATTTGGAGCGGCATAAAGAGAGAATATACTAATAAATTGAAAAATGAATAATGCACACAGGCTTTTTTTCATTTAGGATTCCCCTTAATTACAAGTATGTTCAGACTTTAATTATAATCTTACAAAATAATAAATGTAAACCACGCTAAGGCAGCGTAAATTTTGATATTCCATCTGGGGCGTTGCGGGGTTGAAAGACGAGTATGTACCCCGCAGGGGGGGTAGACGAAAAGCAACAAAGCGGAGAGAATCGGCTCTGCTTGCAGAGGCGATTCGTGTAGCGACTTGCTTTGAGGCGTAGGGCGGTGCTCCGCCCTCCTGTAATTCTCCCTCCCCCGTTCCGATTGAAAAAAAATCTGCTTACGTCTATACTTACCGCATTAAACTATTGCCGCAGGATGTAACTGCGAGTAGAAGGAATGCATCATGGAAAACAATGAAAGATTGAGCATCGTACGACATAGTACGGCTCATGTCATGGCAGAAGCAGTTCTTAAACTGTTTCCGGGCAGCAAAATCGCTATAGGACCGAGCATTGACACCGGTTTCTATTATGACTTTGACCTCTCACGCCCGATCAAGGAAGATGATCTTGCAGAGATTGAGAAAGAGATGCGCCGCATTGTAAGCGGAAATCACGATTTCATCCGCAAGGAAGTATCAAAAGAAGAAGCCCTGAGCCTTTTCAAGGATCAGCCCTACAAGATTGAGCTGATTAACGACATGCCCGATGGCGAGACAATAACCACCTATGAGCAGGACGGTTATCTTGATTTGTGCCGCGGTCCGCACGTTGCGAACACAAAGGAAATCAATTCTCAGGCTTTCAAGCTTATGAAGATTGCCGGCGCATACTGGCGCGGAGATATAAATCGTCCTATGCTTACACGTATCTACGGTACTGCATGGGAGAAGCCTCAGCAGCTTAAGGATTACCTTAACATGCTTGCGGAGGCAGAGAAGCGCGATCACCGCAAGATTGGTCAGGAGATGGACTTGTTCCACCTTGATCCTGAGGATCCGGGTCAGATTTTCTGGCATCCGAACGGATGGACAATCTACAACGTGATGAAGGACTACATGCGGAAGATGATTCTGCGCGACGGCTACAAAGAGGTCAACACGCCTGCTATTATGCCGCGCACTTTGTGGGAGCGTTCCGGTCACTGGGGTCACTACAAGGAGCTGATGTTCATCACAGAGAGCGAGAAGCGCACGTTCGCCATCAAGCCGATGAACTGCCCTGGCGCGATTGAGATTTTCAAGAGCCGCCTTCGCTCATACAAAGACCTGCCTATGCGTCTTGCCGAGTTCGGAAACGATGTCCGCAACGAGCCAAGCGGAACTTTGCACGGAATTATGCGTATCCGCGGTTTCGTGCAGGATGACGCGCATATTTTCTGTACGGAAGATCAGCTTGGGCCGGAGGTCGCTAAGTTCTGCAAGCTTTTGAAGAACGTTTATCACGACTTTGGTTTTGACAAGCTCGTCGTTAAGTTTTCAACGATGCCGGAGGACCACGTTGGCGATTTGGCTACTTGGGAGCGCGCTGAGAAGCAGCTTTCTGACGCTTGCCACGAGGCGGGTCTTGAGTACGAGATTCAGCCGGGCGAGGGTGCGTTCTACGGTCCTAAGCTTGAGTTCAAGCTTTTCGACTGCCTTGGACGCGAATGGCAGTGCGGTACGATTCAGGTAGACTATCAGCTGCCATCAGCGGAGCGTCTTGATGCGACATACATCGGCGCGGACAACCAGAAGCATCACCCGATAATGCTTCACCGCGCGGTACTCGGTTCGTTCGAGCGGTTCCTGGGAATCCTTATCGAAAACTTCGCTGGCAACTTCCCTGCATGGCTTGCGTTCCAGCAGGTTGCGATGATTCCTGTTTCACCGGCTTTCAACGATTACGCCGAAGAAGTTATGGGCAAGCTGATTGACGCGGGCTACCGCGCGGCGGCAGACCTTGGTTCCGACAACATGAAGGGAAAAATCAAGGCGGCTCAGCTTCAGAAGATTCCGTACATGCTTGTCGTGGGCGAGAAGGAGAAGTCCGAAGGAACTGTCGCGGTTCGCTTCCGTGACGGTCGTCCGCAGCAGGTAATGAAGGTTGAAGATTTCATCGCGTACATAAAAGAAAAAGTAGATACGCACTTCGTTGGAATCTAAATATAATGGAGCAGGGGGGAATTCCGCAACGAGCACGAAGTGCGAAGTTTCGAGCCAGTCTCCCCCTCGCTCCCAAGTCCTCGCTCGCCGTACAGAAGTCCGGCGAGCTCCGGTCTTGTCCGCTACCCCCTCTCCGCTCGCAGAAAGAATATACGCCGCCGTCCGCTGCATTCCGCGCGGAAAAGTCGCAACGTATTCGCAAATCGCTGCCCTTGCAGGAAACCGCAACTTGCGCCGGTATGTTGGCAACACACTTCACAAAAATCCAGACAACAGTTTTACGCCGTGCCACCGCGTAGTTAACGCAAAAGGCTTTTGTTCAGGCAGTTTCTCGTTCGGCGGGCCTCTCGTTCAGCAGGAAAAACTCGAGGCTGAAGGCGTGCGGTTTACGCAAGGGCATGTAGACATGGAGCGTTTTTGCATCACAGAGGACGATTTTGAAGAGATGCATCTGATGCTGGAAAACGCGCTGTGTGAAGAGTAGGGGTGGGTAGGCGCGGCTGTGGGCGGTTACTCCCAGTCTTCGAAGTTCGAGTTGATGTTGAGCGATTTTCTTTCCGTGCGTGCCGGGCGGGCGTTTCGCGATGTGCGGTTCGTGTGATTCGACCGCATATCTTGCCTGTCGCTTTTTTTGCCGCTGTCCGCGTCTAAATCTGAATTTGTGAAAAGACTCATCGATTTTTCGCTTTTGAGCCGCCGCTGCCGCGCTTCGCCTTCAAGTAGCCGGGACGTTTCCGTCTTTTCTACAAGAAGGTCGTTCGCGCTGTTCAGCATAAAAGAGAAATGTATGTTTTCTGTCTCTTCAAGGAAAGACGCGGCTTTTTCCAAATCCAAGAGCGCGATTCCCGCTTTTTTCTTGCCTTCAATTTTGCACTGCTCGCGGATTTTTTTTGCGAGAATAGCTTCTGAAAAGCGGGTGCGCTCGCCTATGCTTTTTAAGGTTGCTTGGATTTGGCTTTGTAGCGGTGTAAGTGACATAGAAACGTCCGTCTAAAACTATCTTGCCAACCAGTTCGCAAGCTCTTCTTTCACCGTGCCGTTAAGCGTCTTATTCACCTTGCGCATCTTCGCGGCGAGCTTTTCAATCTCGTCCGACCAGATAAAGTTTTCAAGCACGTATTGTTCGCCTTTCTCGAAGCTGCCTGAAATCTGTACCTCGATGATTTTTTTGAGCATTTCGGCGGCGGCAGGAACAACCTTTTCATAATTGATTGTAATTACGCCGTTCTTTATGGTGAACGCGCCTGTCTTCAAGAAGTGATAAAGCTGCATGACGGTCCGAACTCTGTGCGCCTGGCTCAAGTTTGGCTTTGCCTTAAGCACACAGTCAACCGCAAAAATCGTGATTATCTGCTTTTTCTGGAGTTCGGTGTACATTCCAAGCTCCACGAGCTTGTCAATCATCGCCATTGAAATCATGTCTGCTTTGTTTTCTTCGATAATGCTCTTGTACTTTCCGAGCACTTCTGTACCAGAGTTCGGACCGAGCGAATGTCCGTTCTCGTGACCGATAGTGAACCAATGGTTAGCCTCGTTCTCGAAGAACTGATGCAGGTTCTTGTCGAGCGTGGCATCGAGAAGTTTTTGAAGCCATTTTCTGTCGGAGACGGCGCGAATCTGTCGGTGGTAGACGTTTCGCCTGCCGCCGCCGATCTTGATTGAAAGCTTATCGTAGTTCGGAAGGTTTTCCGCGAGCGTTATTCCAGCCCTGTATGCGCCGACATCGCCTTTTACGGTAACTATGTCAACGTCAACCATATTCTGCTTAATGTCGTCCGAACCGGAACCGCCTGCATCACCCTTGTCTTGTGCGGCACCCGCTACAGTGATGTTCTGCTTGTATTTGTCGGCATAAGGCATGTTTTTCGCGAGTTCAGGAAGATATTTCTTTATTTCAAGAAGCTTATCTGTGCCTTCTTTGTTTACAATGCCGACACGGAAGCCGAGCATATCTTTTGAGACTGCTTCAATCCCGTTCTTTTTGAGAAGCGCGGAAAGCTCTTCGTTCTCGTAGACTGTTTCGGTCATTTCGTCTTCGTAGTTTTCGCGCGTTATCGTGAACTCAAGAGGCGTGTCCTGAAGAGAAGCCCACTTTTTGTCGGCGTAAGCGTCCGCCATCGGGTCACAGACGGTGAGAGCCTTTGCCTGAAGCTGCAAAAACTCGTTGAAGTCTTTGTTCGTCGAGGTTTCGGCGGCTTGCAAAATATGACGCGCGGCAAGACGGAATTCCTTTTTGAACGCTTCCGTGTAGTCAAGTGCCTTAAGAGCCTTGCCGTCCCGCACAATGACGGAACGCTGGTTTAGTATCTTCGCGACTTCTTCTTTTTTGCCTTCTGCGAGCATCGTTTTAAGAATCGCGTGGAATTCTTCTTTTGTAAGATCAGCGGGATACAAGCCTTTTCCGGGCAGTTCCTTTGCGCCCCTTAAAAGCGAGAATTTGTCCGCGTTCATATCGACTGCATTTATGCCTTTTTGCGCCTTGAAAAGCTTCATCGCAAGCTTTGCATCGGCGTTGCTTTTCTTTATTTCGGCTTTAAGGTAATCGCGGAAAGGAATGTTCCGCGCATCATCCATTTTTAAGTAAACTTCCTCAAGAATTACCGCGGCTTTTACAAGATGTTTGAGAGCGGCTTTGTCGCCGTCAGCAAGGTTTGTGTATTCCGGCGCGTCCTTTTTGAGCATTATTTTTGTTGAAAGGTAGTCTTTGCTCGTGCGCTTTTTTAATTCTGAAGATGATAATCCGATTTTCATGTTTTTAACTCCATCAATTTATTAGTGTATGAGATGTTGCGAACCCCGACCCTTGGGGGAGGGATTATAGGGGCGGCGAAGCCGTTCTCGCTTGCGAGAACGAAGCGCGGCTAGCGCGTAGCCCCGGCAAGCCCGACGGCAGCTTGCTGCCGGGCCCCCCTCTGGTTAAATTATTTCAATGTGAACGACAATTTTACCGGGTTGTGGTCAGCGTTCTCGAAGTTCAGGTCGATTGTGTTGACTGCTTTTTTCTCGATGTTCGGAGAAAGCAGGAATCCGTCGATAACGTAATACTGCCATTCGCGTTTTGCTGCTCTTTCATCGTTGTACGGGAACTCAACGCTGCGGCATGTCGGGTTCGTGTCGTCAGCTGCGATTGTCCAACCTGCAGGAATAGCCGAACCGTCAAGAATACCAGGCTGCCATCCGTCCGGCCAGATCGCTGGATATTTCTTTGAGCCTGTTTCCGGGAATGTCTGGTTCCAGTCACCACCGGCGATTACGTAGTTGCCTTTGTCGTATTCGGCTTTAACGTAGTTCATAAGAATCTTTGTCTGCTCGATTTTGCCTTCGCCTTCATCGAACGCCTCAAGATGGAAGTCTACGAGGACAAGCTCTTTGTCGGAATTGGCAAGCGGAATGCGCGATACGAGCATACAGCGCTTAAGGTTAGCTGTCCTTGACGGCCATGAGAACGGAACAGGAAGCGGCTCACGTACGGCATTGTTCTGCTCGTTGCCTGTGTAAATGGCGACACCGCTCGCAACTGGTCCTATCGGTGGGAACGGAATCGGTACGAAAATACACTTGTAGTTGTATGCGAACGAGTAGTTCATTTTGAGCGCGTCAGAAAGCGCTGCAAGCTGATTTATCTTGTATGAACGCTGTGATTTCTCATCGATTTCCTGAATGAAGTAGATATCAGCAGGAATCTTTTTAAGTGAATCTGTTATTCCGGCAAGATATTTCTCTGTTATCTCTTTTGAGTCCGGCTCGATTTTCTTTCCGCCGTCCATAAAGAAATCCTCGTCTTTTCCAAGACCAGCATATCCTATGTTCCAAGTGACGATTGTGTATTCTCCGCCTTGTTTGAACTGAACCGCAGATGTTGAACCTGACTCCGGTTTGCCTGTGATAGCTGGTTCTGTCGTCTTAGGATAGTATTCCGTTATTGTAAGGAATCCGAAGAAGAGCAGTACTAGCAATGCAAGGCCTACGATTACTGATGCAATGATAATGAGTGCTTTAACTGGCTTTTTCATTTGTAACCTCTATTGTAGTAAGTTTTATTGCAAATATTTCTTGGTTTGCAAAAAATATGTATCCATTTTATCACCTGTTTCTGATAAAATAAAGTCATGAAAATTTTTGTTATTTCTGATATACACGGAAGCCTTTCTTCTTTCCGGGCGGCGATGGATGCTTTTCAGCGTGAGAACGCAGATCATCTGCTGATATGCGGCGATTATCTGAACCATGGACCAAGAAATGATATTCCGGCGGGATACGATACGAAAGGGCTTGCAAAAGCCTTGAACGATATGAAGCATTTGATTACGGGGGTGCGCGGCAACTGCGACAGCGAAGTTGACCAGATGATGCTGGAGTTTCCGGTGCTTGCTCCGTATACGACGATTCTTGTACCGGGCTCGGAAAACGGCGCGGTTCAGCGCATTTTCGTGCATCACGGGCATCTTATGACAGCGGAAGAGGCAGCGCGGCTTAATCCGGCGGGAACGGTCATTGTTTCCGGACATACGCATGTGCCTGTTTTGGAGCGGTTGCCGCTTGATGCGGAGTATATCGCGCTGAATCCGGGTTCAATCTCGATTCCGAAAGGCGGCTCCGAGCCCGGCTACGCTGTCATCGCAGTTGCCGCGCACGGCATGGAGATAAAGCTTTGTACGCTTGATGGAAAAGTGCTAAAAATACTTGAATGTCGCGGAAATTGCTAATTCTACACCCTGCTGAAAATTATCCTGCGTGTGACCGCTGTTGAAAACGAACGTGTATACAAACTGTGCGTCAAAAGAGCAGTATTTGTTCAGCGTGTACGAGCCGTTCAGGACGATGTCATTTCTGTATTCAAGCAAGCCTGAAAGCCAGTGGTTACGGGCTTCGGCGATGCATTCTTCAGTTGTGGCGAGGTGTCGCGTGTCTTTTACGACAGGGTAATAAGCGTAGTATGTTACGCCATCCACTTCATAAGCCCATCTGGAATCCGTGAAAGTTCCGAATCCGTTTTCTCCGTGTATTGTAAGCAGATAGTTTAATCCGGCTGACCAAACTCCTGTCTGGCTACAAGTTACGCCAGTTTGGATCGCAAGACAGTCTGGTCCGAAAGGGGTTCCTATCCATGAATTTATCGCGCCACCGGGAACGTGATCATCCTTTCGTGCACGGTAGAGAGAGCTTTGTGCGCTGTGTTTTATATAGAGAAATGGCAATGTATATACGGATTCGAGGTTAATTTTCCAAAGCCTGCTGCCTCCGCCGGAAAAGAAAGTTTCCGCACCAACTTGAAGACCGAAGCTGTCCGGTAAAAGTTGTCCGTATGTGGAGTCAAGCTCTCCAAAAGCTTGGAGTTCGTTCTGCGCCCAGAGCGCGTATATGCGTAGGTTTCTACACGGAACATAATCGAGCATAACACCAAGATACGCGCAGTATTTGTGGTCGCCTCCGTTTGAGCCTGGGGCTTCTGTCTCTTGGTAATCCTGATTTGGGTACCAGCTGTGGACTATCATAAGCGGATTGAGGTATTTCATCTCCATAGGGCCGTTGACGAGCCCGCCTTCGACGAGCGCGATCTTAAGTTGATTGAACGGACGTATTTCCAGATGATGCAAATACATAAAACGGTTGTAGTCAACTTGGGCGACATCGAGCGCATACGAGCCCCAGTTTGAGTACAAGTTTAGCTCGGCGTAAGATGCGGTTTCGAACGTCCTGTTATAGATAATGCTTCCTGTAAGCGTTTTTCCGATTGTGAGCCCTTCGTTCGCAATGTGGAAGCTCGCGCCCCAGTTTTCGTGGAAAATGCCTGCGCTGCCGTATGCAAAGCGCGGATAAAGGTAATCGAAGCGTCCGTTGAGCGGAAGGTTTGTCCAGTTTTCAGGAAGCCGTGCCTCCGCGCGGTTTTTCCCGTAGAAGATATCGGTTTCGAGCGTTATGAAGTTTCCGAAGCCCAGCCGGACCGGCAGCGTCGCGAAGTTGTCTTTAAGGTACGGGTCTTGGCGGGCGAAAAACCAGCTTACGTCATCGTTTGACTTTACGTATGCTTCTGGCGTGAGCCTGGGTGCGACGCTGAAAACGAAGCTGTCAGTGTCCGTTGCGTCACTTGTGGATTCATCGCTGAAAAAGCGGTGGATAAGATCTTCATCGTCGTACAAGAACGAATAGACTTCGTTGTAAAGATGATTTGTGACGTTATCGAATGATGATGAGTCAACTTGCTTCAAAAGGAATTTAAGCTCGCCGACGGTAATAGGGAACGAGCTGGCGGGGCAAGTTTGCCCGGAGCGGGTGAAAAGAGAGTAAACCGCATCGTAAACCCAGTGGTCGCTTTTTATAACTTGTGTATCGTTAAGCGCGGCGGGGTAGAGGGGCGTGCCGTTGAAAGCCGGCATAAACACGAGCAGGGCTAAAATGGCGAATATCGCGCGGAAGCGAATAATCGCAAAATGTGATGATTTTGCGCAAACTGAATGTTTCATATCGCATCTCCTTAGAAAATTGCGTATGATGCGGACAATGCAAACTCGATGCCGTGCTGGAAGTTTCCGCTTATATGATCACTGTTCAGGACGAACACGTATGACGTTTTTCCCGAAAGCTTTATCCCGTTTCCGAACATATACGAGCCCGTGAACGATACTCTGTGCGTTGTCTCGATTATGCCTGTAAGCCAGTGTGAGCGCGCAAGCCTTTCGTTATCTTCAAGTGATCCAGTCGCAGTGTAATAATGACGCACGGACGGATAGTAGTTGCAGAAAGTTTTGCCCGCGTAATCTCCCTGGCCTTCAACTTGCGGGGCTTCAAGAACGGAAAAATCCATCTCGCCTTTCATCTTCATAAGATATTCAAAGCCGCAATCCCATTTATCGCCCATTTCGTATGTAAGTTTGATGTCGGCAGCGATACAGTCCGGACCGAACGGTGTTCCAATCCAGCTGTCCACTGTTTTGTTGCCTGTGCGGACAGACCATATTCTGTCGTATCTCTGGCGAATCATCGACCATCGCGGATCTTGCTTTATGTACATAAACGGCGTTGTGTATACGCCTTCGGCGTTGAGTTTCCATTTTCCACCGCCCGGTGCCTCAAAAAACGCATCGGCTCCCGCTTGGATACCGAACGAATCCGGCAAAAGCCTTCCGTATTGGCTGTCAAGTTCGCTCGGAAGCTGCATTTCGTTCATAGCGAACAAAAAGTAGAGCCGCACGTTTTTTACTGGCACGTAATCCGCTATAAGACCAAGATACGCGCAGTAATTCACGTCGTAGAAGCTGTCCATATCATCAAGGAAATAAATCAGATCGTCCGACGGATAAAAGTTGTGAAGAATCATCAGCGGGTTGAAAAACCGAAGTTCCGGGTCACCGTAAATGAGCTGACCTTCAAGAATGCCAAGTTTAAGGTTCGGCAGAATGTTCATCTGAAGGTGATGCATATTGATGTAACGCTTAAAATCAACTTGCGCGAATGTGAAAGTTCCCTTGAAATTATTTGCCCACAAGCTTGCCGTTAAATAAGCGTTCGTCTCGAACGTCGTGTTATAGATAAGGCTTCCTGTGAGCGTTTTCCCGATTGTCAGGTCAGATCTTCCCATCTGGATATTAAAGCCCCACGACTCAAAAGACGCGCCGCCGCTGACGTTCGCGTAGTTTGGAAAAAGGAAGTCGATGTCAGCAAGACTGCACGGAATATTAGTGAAGCTTGTCGGTAATGCAGCCTGCATTATGTGTTTGCCAAAGAAAAGGTCGCCTTCCATGCACAGATAGTCAGAAAAGCCCAAGTATACAGGCAGCTTTAGGGGGTAATCCTCAAGATACTTGAAAAAGCTCCAGTCAGTGTTGTCGTTCGATTTCCAATATAGTTCCGGATTTACTGTAAGGTCGGCATTAAAGCGGAGTCCGTCCGGTGCGTTCTCGTCATCATATGGATAAAGAAAATTGTAAACCTGTTTGTAAAGCGCAATCCCAGTTTCGGAAAGTTTGTCCGTATCGACGGCTTTTAAATAGAATTTCAGTTCGGCAACAGAAACAGGCGCAACATCGGCAAGCGTCGCAATGCCCGATTCGGTACAAAGCTCGTAAAAATCATCGTAAATCTGATGCCCCGCCGGAATAAGCTGAGAGTCGTTGATAACTTGCAATTTTTGCGCTGTTTGCGCGGATGCCAACGCAAGAACAGAAGCGAAAAATAAGACTGCTAACGTTTTTTTTATGTCCATGCGCCCATTATACTGGAATGTTGTGCATATCAACAAGTCTGAAT
The DNA here is from genome assembly GCA_017618015.1 of Spirochaetaceae bacterium. Taxonomy (GTDB): domain Bacteria; phylum Spirochaetota; class Spirochaetia; order Treponematales; family Treponemataceae; genus Treponema_I. The sequence goes on along the minus strand of JAFZVC010000065.1, from coordinate 109,099 downwards.
GCATTGCACTATTCAGAATTTGCGATATACTTGTCGTTATGAAAATAAACAACAGTTTTGCGCGAACCCGTTTTTTCCCGGTTTCGCTTTTTATATCCGCCATGCTTGTCGCGCTTGTTTGCGTTTCGATCGCCGGTTGCAGCAAAAAATCCGAACAGGCGACTTCTCTCGTGGTGTATAGCCCGCATCCTGTCGAGTTCATAACGGAGCTTGTCCGCAACTTCGAGAACGATACTGGTATCCATGTAGAGGCGATTCAGAAAGGCACCGGCGAGATACTCAGCAAACTCGCGCTTGACCAGGACTCGCCGCCGTGTGACGTGATGTGGGGAGGCTCTCTTTCTTCCGTCGCATCGGCAGAAAAACTTTTCGAGCCGTACACGTCGCCGAACGAGGAGTTTTTCCAGAGCGCGTACAAAAACACTGAAGGCGTTTTCACCCGGTTTTCCGATGTGCCGAGCATTTTCATGGTGAACAAGAACCTTGCCGGAAATATGGAGATTTCAGGCTATTACGATCTGCTCCGCCCGGAGCTGAAAGGCCGTATAGCATTCGCCGACCCGAACTTGTCTTCATCGTCGTGGGAGCATCTTCTTAACATGGTGTACGCGACGGGCGGCGGTGACGAGGAAAAAGGCTGGGAATACGTGCGGCGATTGTGCGAGAACCTTGACGGTACGCTGCTTTCCGGCTCAAAAAAGGTGTACGAGGGCGTTTCTGACGGCACTTTTGTTGTCGGGCTTACTTTCGAGGAAGGCGGCGCGAATTATGCTGAAACAGACGACAATATATCGCTTGTTTACATGAGCGAGGGCGTTGTGTTTACGCCGGACGGCGTGTATATCGTAAAAGGTACGCCGCACTTGGAACAGGCGAAGCAGTTCGTCGATTATATGACGGGCAAGAACGCACAGACATATATCGCGAAGGTTTTGAACCGCCGATCCGTAAGAGTTGATGTCGGGATAAAGCCGTATCTCGTTTCAAAGGAAAAAATTAACGAGATTCATGTTGATTACAGGACTGCCGGTGACCTTAAGGAAGAATGGCTTTCTAAATTCACGGAGATATGGAATTCGCTTCAATGAAAAAGCCGAGAGATTCGCAAACTTCACGCAAATCCAAAAAGCCTCTTCACTTCCGTGACGAAATCCGCACGGCATTTATATCGTATGCGTTTATCCCGGTCGCGGCACTTTTTGTTCTTATAACACTATGCGCTGGAATTATCTGGTCGGTCAGCATTAACCGCAAGGCAGAAGGTGATTGCAACACGATATGCGCCGTTTTGGAAGAAGCTGTCGAAAACTATATGGAAAAAGCCGCGGAGCTTTCGGGCAGAAGCAACACTCCAGGGACGATGGGTGCAACTGGTGTTGAAGAAGCGGCGACCGGGCCTGATATAAACCGCATGAAAACTGATAAAAATCTTGTTTCGGAGGCATATTCCACACTAAAAGAGTTTGTCAGAAAGCAGAGCATCGCCGCGAATTTTGCCGTCGTAGACAATGATTTTGCAGTTCTTTTACAGGGCGATTCATCGCAGACGTTCCGTATCCCATCATATCAAAAAGAGATAGAGTGGGGACCGCTTCAGAGAATGGCGCAGAATCCTGGAAATGCCGTTCTGGAAATATCGCACGAATATTCCGCTAGCGCGCTCGACGAGATAATTATAGGAAGCGCGGTCGTTGGCGGCTCTGGCGAGCAAAACTCCGGGTATCTTATCTTCGCGATGACCGGTAAGAACGTTCAGGACGCGCTGCGGTCAATAAGCTCGCCATACGTCATAACAGACTCTTTCAGGAATGTTTTTGTCACGACAAATCGCTATTATCTTGACGACATGAACAGGCTTTCATCCGACTACAGGACAGAAAATGGAGCTATATCGATAACAGGCTACGATGCCGTATACAGAAGCGACATCTGCGGCGGATCGCTTTCCGTTTACACGATAATCGACGTTTCGCAGATGAAAAAAGCCGTGATAACGCTCGTTCTGCTCGCAGTTATCCTGCTTGTTGTGCTGTCCGTCGCGATGTTCGTCAGTGGTGGCAAAATTGCGGCAGATAAGACGCGTACCATAGACGAGCTTGTTGTGGCATTCCACGATGTTGAGGACGGTATATTGGAGAACCGCGTTGATATCCGTGGAAACGTTGAGTTTCAGACGATTGGCGAGGCGTACAACAAGATGCTCGATGATATAAAGCGTCTTATCGCCGAGAACGAAAAAGAGACGAAGGCAAAGTACATATCGGAACTGAAGCAGCTTGAAATGCAGTTCAATCCGCATTTTCTGTATAACACTCTGGCGACTGTCCGCTATCTAGTAAAACTTGATCCAGACGGTGCTGTGCGGACTGTTGTGAGCCTTTCGGAGCTTCTGCGCTACAGCCTTAACTCGGAAAACTCTTACGTTGAGCTTGCTGAAGACCTTAAGTATATAGAAAATTACTTGGCGATTCTTGAAACGCGGTTCGGCAGCAAGTTCAGCTTTGATATAGTCGTTTCCGATGACTGCATGGATGCCGTAATCCCAAAACTGATTGTGCAGCCTGTTATAGAAAACGCTGTTAAATACGGATTTGAGGGCGTTCCGTCCATGCGGATATCGGTACGTGCGGAAAAAGCAGCATCATCCGGTGCGCAATATTCCAGCGCGGGTGAAAGCCAGCTTTTGCTGACGATTTCTGACACAGGTAGCGGCATGGATGAGGAAACGCTGAAACAAGTGCAGTCGCTGCTTTCAACGCCGGAAAACGCGACGAACCATATCGGGCTTTTTAATGTGCAGCGACGCATCAAGCTTCTTTACGGCGAAAAATACGGACTTTCTGTTGAAAGCGGACAAGGCAAGGGAACGGTCGTGCGCATAAGGCTGCCTTATCGCACTGCATCAAAGGGGGGAAGACGTGACGAAAGTAATAATCGTTGAAGATGAAGATATAATTCGCAAAGGTTTGCTCTGTACCGTCGACTGGCTTTCGATGGATGCTGTCGTTGTTGCCGCCTGCGCTAACGGGCAGGAAGGCTTGGAAGCGATAAAACAGCACAAGCCCGACCTCGTTATCACAGACATAAAAATGCCTGTGATGGACGGTCTTACGATGATAGAGACAGCGCAGAATGAGGGCTTGGAGTTTCTGCCCGTCGTTCTTACGAGCTATTCTGACTTTGATTATGCCCGCCGCTCTATATCGCTTAAAGTGTTCGATTATTTGCTCAAGCCGGTGAGCGATGAAAAACTTGCCGAGCTCATGGAAAAAGCGGCGGTTCGGATAGACGCGGAGAAGCGGAGCAGGCAGGCGGCGGAACTTGTGTCTGCCGGTGCGGATGGCGAATCGGTGACGCTGCGGAACATGCAGGTTGATAATCCGCACGTAAAATACGCCTTGCAGCGCATAGAGACGGACTGGAAAGACCATCTGAGTATAGAAAGCATCGCGTCGGAGCTTAACATAAGCAGCAGTTATCTGAGCAGGGTGTTTAAGACCGAGTGCGGAAAAACGTTCCTCGATTTTTTGAACGGATACCGTATTCAAAAGGCGGTCGAGCTGCTTTCCACAAAAGAGTACCGCGTTTACGAGGTCGCGGACATGACTGGATTTTCGGAGTACAAGCAGTTTCACCGCGTCTTCAAAGAATATACGTCCGTCTCCCCGACGGAGTTTGTTAAAGGGGCTGGTGCAGTCCTGAAGAAATAACAAGCATCTGCGTAAGGGATTGTAGGGGTGCGCGAGCAGGATGGTCGACGACCTGACTGCGAAGCGCAAACACGCGTTAGCGTGGTCGTAGGCGAATGCCGGAGCCCCGCAAAGCCCGACCGCGACGGCAATTAAGCCGGCGCGGGTACGCCCATAACTTTCTCTCCCTCTCTTCCTTTTGTTCAGTTTTTGGGATATTTTGCCAGAAATCATCCATTGCGGGCAGGAAATTCACGTTTTATACTTCTATTATCAGCCCGAAAACGGGCAGGAAACGCTATTGTGCGTTTCTGAAAAATCAGGAGGAACTAAAATGAAGAAACTTTTAAGCGTTCTGCTCTGCCTGCTCATCGTATGTTCAGTTTTTGCAGGTGGCAAAAAAGAAACAGTAAAGGATGCCGGCGAACTCGTTGTTTACGGCTCATGTGAGGAAGAATATCTTTCTGCAGTTTGCGCTCAGTTCGAGAAGCAGACAGGTATTAAGACGACATATCAGCGTCTTTCAACAGGTGAAGTTCTTACAAAGATTGAAGAAGAGAACGGAAAACCTTCTGCTGACGTATGGTTCGGCGGTACAACAGACCCGTACAACGAAGCAGCTGGAAAAGGCCTTCTCCTTCCTTATGAAGCAAAGAATGCTTCTCACCTTGTAGGAAAGCAGTTCAAAGATGTTGACAACAACTGGTACGGTATCTACCGTGGTATCCTTGGCTTCTTCTGGAACAAAGAAGAGCTTGCTCGCCTTGGACTCCAGCCACCGAAGGACTGGGACGACCTTGCAAAACCTGAGTACAAAGGTCTTGTATCTTTCTCTAACCCGAACACAGCTGGAACAGGAAAGCTCATCGTTAACACAATGGTTCAGATGAAGGGTGAAGCTGCTGCTATGGAGTACTTCAAGGCTGTTGATAAGAACATCTGTCAGTACACAAAATCTGGTTCAGGTCCTTCAAAGCTTGTTCCAACAGGCGAAATCGTAATTGGTGTTGGATTCCTTCATGACGTAGTATACCAGATCGTAGACAATGGTTATGACAACCTCGGTATGTGCGCTCCTGCTTCTGGAACATCATACGAGATTGGTGCAACAGCTATCTTCAAGGGCTGCAAGAACCTTGACAACGCAAAGAAGTTCATCGAATTCGCTCTTTCACCAGACTGCGTAAACCTCGCTCAGGACAACGGTTCATACCAGTTCCTCGTAATCGACAACGCAAAGCCTGTTGAGGCTGCTGTTAACGCTGGTCTTGATAAGATTGAGACAATTGTTTACGACTTCGACGATGCTAAGGTTAACGGACCTAAGTATTACGCAGAGTTCTTCGAGGTTATCGCTAACGATGACCGCGTAAAGACAAAGTAAGTTAAGCTTTTTAGGCTGGCGCCTATCCCTGTTTTTCGGGCGATTCGAAAGATTTGGGAGAGTCATTTCGCCCGGATGGGGTAGGGCAGCCTTATTTTTTGCAAAGCGTCCGCATGTTTTTTTCGGACGCTTTTTTTATAACAACAAAATAGGAATAAAAATGGCTAACGCTCAAGGTAAATCCCTGGACAGAAAAAAACTTTTTGCCGACCCGATTCTTATAACGGCAATAATCGGTATATTTCTGTTCCTGCTGCTTTTTATAGTATATCCGCTCGCTATCCTGCTTACCGACAGCGCCGTCGTTGAAACGACTGTCGGAGATGTTACAAAAAGAACGATCGGATTTGAGAACTTTATCCGCATTTTCAAGATGCCGACCTTCAGGCAGGCTATCTCGAACACGCTTTTCCTGGGTCTTGTCTCAGGTATAGGCGCGACGCTTCTTGGCTTTCTTTTCGCGTACGTTGACTCTTATGTCGATGTAGGCTCAAAAATCGTACGCAAGCTGTTCGGCATGGTTTCTGTTCTGCCTGTCGTTTCACCGCCGTTCGTCCTTTCGCTTTCCGCGATCCTTCTTTTCGGACGCACCGGTATTATTACGCGCAATCTGCTCGGATTAAGCACCACAAGCCTTTACGGCTGGCGCGGTATTGCGCTCGTACAGACACTTACGTTTTTCCCTGTATGCTATTTGATGCTCAAGGGACTTCTTAAGAACATAGATCCTTCTCTTGAGGAAGCTGCCCGCAATATGGGAGCCTCTCGCTGGAAGGTATTCACGACAGTTACTTTGCCGCTTCTGCTTCCCGGTCTTGGAAACGCTTTCCTCGTTTCTTTCATCGAGTCGGTAGCAGACTTCGCTAACCCGATGATTATTGGCGGTAACTTCGATACGCTCGCTACGTCGATTTATCTTCAGCTGACTGGCGCTTACGACAAGAGCGGAGCGACGGCAATGGCTGTCGTTCTTCTTTGTGTTTCGATGGGACTTTTCATACTCGAGAAATACTGGCTTGAGCGCAAGTCCGTCGCGACCCTTACTGGAAAAGCTTCCCGTGGCCGTGCTCTTATGACCGACAGAAGCGTCCGCATCCCGCTCGTTTCAATTTGTACGCTCGTCACGATTTTCGTGCTCGTCATGTACGCTCTCGTTCCGCTTGGATCACTGTTCAAGCTTTGGGGCCGCGACTACAGTCTTTCTTTCAAATGGTACGAATACGTTTTCAAGAACAACGGATACCGCGTCTTTACGGACTCTATCATGTTGTCGCTCATAGCTGCGCCAATAACGGCTTTGCTTTCGATGATAATAGCGTACCTCGTTGTAAAGCGGAAATTCCACGGAAAAGGCTTCATGGAGTTCGTCGCGATGCTGGCGATGGCTGTTCCAGGAACGGTTCTTGGTGTCGGATTCATCCGCGGTTACAACTCCGGTTTGTTCCACTCTGGCATTTTGCAGGGGCTTTACGGTACGGGCGCGATTCTCGTAATCGTGTTTATCGTGCGCTCGCTGCCAATTGGTACGCGCAGCGGTATCGCCGCATTGCGCCAGATAGACAAGTCTATTGAGGAAGCCGCCTACGACATGGGCGCGGACAGTGGAAAGGTATTCGTTTCCGTCACGCTGCCGCTCATCAAAGAGTCGTTCTTCTCCGGACTTGTTACAACGTTCGTCCGCTCGATAACCGCTATTTCGGCGATTATCCTGCTCGTAACTCCAAAGTTCCTGCTTATTACGGTGCGCATCAATGAGCATGCGGAGAAAGGAAACTACGGAATTGCATGCGCCTACGCGACGATTCTTATCATCATCACGTATGCGGCTATAACGATAATGAACGCAATCCTTAAGCGGTTCGGAACAAGCCGCCCGATGCGCGTGGAAGAAGAGTAGGCGACATTTTACAACAGATTTAGAGGAATAATATGATGGAAAACAACAAAGCCCCAAAGGGCGTAAGACTTGAGAATATAACGAAGATTTATCAGGATCCAAAGACGAAAAAAGATTTCGCCGCCGTAGACAATGTTTCGCTCGACATTAAGCCGGGTAGCTTTGTCACGCTGCTGGGGCCTTCCGGCTGCGGGAAAACGACGACGTTGCGTATGATAGCCGGCTTTGAAAGCCCTGACAAAGGAGAGATTTACCTTGGCGACGAAGCTATTAACGAGCTGACCCCGAATAAGCGTGACACCGCAATGGTGTTCCAGAGCTACGCTTTGCTTCCGCATTACAACGTGTTCGACAACATTGCTTACGGATTGAAACTCCGCAAGCTTCCGAAAGCGGAAATCAAAGAGAAAGTCATGAACATGCTCGACCTTGTTGAGCTTACTGGCATGGAAGAGCGCATGACGAACCAGCTTTCCGGTGGTCAGCAGCAGCGCGTCGCCCTTGCGCGTGCGCTCGTGATGCAGCCTGGCGTTCTTCTTTTTGACGAGCCTCTCTCGAACCTTGACGCCAAGCTTCGCGTCACGATGCGCACGGAGATTCGCAAGATTCAGCAGCGGCTCGGCATTACGGCAATCTACGTAACGCACGACCAGTCCGAGGCAATGAGCCTTTCAGACGAGATTATCCTTATGCACAAGGGTAAGATTGCACAGAAAGGAACGCCGCAGGATATCTACTACAGACCGCAGAGCGAGTTCGTCGCGGACTTCATCGGTGAGGTTAACTTCCTTGATGGTGAGGCAAAGGCTGTTGAGGGCGAGACAGTGCGCGTAAAGGTTGACGGTGCGGAAATCGAGGCTGGCGGAAACGCTGGCATCAAGCCAGGCGACACATGCAAAATCGTTCTTCGTCCAGAGTCGGTAACGCTCGCAGACGAGGGAAAAATCCCGTGCGAGGTTATCCTTTCAACGTTCATGGGCGCGTACCAGTACTATCAGGTTATGGTAGGCGGAACGATGGTAAAGATTACGGAGTATAACCCGAAGAGCCGCAAGCTCTACAAGGTGGGCGATAAGGCATTCCTGTCATTCGACAGCAAGAATCTGCATATTCTGTAAGGTTTTAAGGGGCTGTCCAAAAAGAAAGGGCAGCCCCTTTTTTTTATAGGGAAGGCGCATCCGCCGCCTGACAGCGGCGGTCAGGCTTTTCGGGGTTCTGCGCTAACTACGCTCCATTGCCGCTTGTTAATTACTCAACAAGCGGCAACGGCTTCGCCGCCCCTACAATCCTTTGCGCGAAGTAACTGCGTCTTCCATGACGCAGTTACTTACCGGATTTTGCGGGGCGTTATTGTGCCTGCACTGCTGTCATTGCGACAGTGTTTACGATGTCCTCAACGGAGCAACCGCGGGAAAGGTCGTTACAGGGCTTTGCAAGTCCCTGAAGAACGGCGAAACATTCCGCGCCACCAATGCGCTGTGTTATCTTGTAGCCGATATTGCCAGCCTGCAAATCTGGGAAAATCAGGACGTTGGCGCGGCCTGCGACCGGGCTTCCCGGAGCTTTTGACGCACCTACTTCCGGTACAAGAGCCGCATCGAACTGCATCTCGCCGTCAAGAAGCAAATCTGGGGCAAGCTGATGCGCAATAGCTGTCGCTTCCTGCACTTTGTTTACAAGATCGTGTTTCGCGCTGCCTTTCGTCGAGAATGAAAGCAGTGCGACCCTTGGCTCTTTAATGCCGCACAGAACCCTTGCTGTTTCCGCAGCCGAAACTGCGATATGAGCAAGCTCCTCGGCTGTAGGGCAGGGCATGACAACGCAGTCCGCGTAGACAAGAAGACCGTCTTCTCCCAGCGATTTGTTGGGGCAGTCCATAAGGAAGCTGCTTGAAACGACTTTCATACCGGGTTTTGTCTTTATAAGCTGCAAAGCCGGGCGGAGCATATCTCCTGTCGTATGGACTGCGCCGGAAACAAGGCCGTCAGCATCTTCAAGCTTTACCATCATTATGCCGTAGTACATCGGGTCAGCGACGAGTTTTTTCGCATCCTCTTCCGTCACGCCCTTTGCTTTCCGAAGCTCGTATAAAGCCTTTGTGTATGATGCGGCTTTATCGCTCGTCAATGGGTTTATAATCTCTATGCCGGAAACGTCCACACCCTGTTCTGACGCGACTTTCTGAATTTTTTCCTTCTCGCCAAGCAGAACCGGAATCGCCAATCCTTCTTTTGTTATATCTACCGCCGCTTTCACTGTGCGTGGTTCATCACCTTCAGGAAGCACTATGCGCTTCTTGTTTTCTTTCGCCTTGTTCTTTATCTTCTCAATCATGCTCATAGCCGTGTCCTCCTTAAAACTCTATACCTTCGAAGCCCTGCCATACATCTTTTCCAGAATATGTAAGCGGGATAAGTTTTCCTTGCATAACTTTTAAAGCCGGCAGCGCAAGCGCTTCCTGCTCCATCTCTCCCGGGTATGCGAAAATCGGTGCTATCCAACCACATCGTTTTTCTATCGTCGCTTTTACGTCAGCAAAACGGAGAAGTCCGCCTGTAAGAAGAATGCCGTCAACTTTTCCGCAGAGAACGCAGCTCATCTCGCCAATCATCTTGCAAATCTGGTAGAGCATTGTGTTCCAGACTAAATCGGCTTTTTTGTCACCTTTTTCAAGCAATCCGTGGATTGTGTCGGCGTTTGCCGTGCCAAAAAGGTCAACGAATCCGCCCGCGCGCGAGCAGCGGAGCCTTACGTCCGCAACTGAATGGGCTTCTATGTAGTCAAGGAGAGCAAGTACAGGCACGCTTCCGATTCTTGTCGGAGTGAACGCGCCTTCTCCGTCAGCACCCATGTTTCCGTCAATCATCTTGCCGTGGTCGTGCGCGCTTACGGTAATGCCGCCATCGATATGAGCCACGACGAAATTGCACTCTTCGTAACGCTTTCCAAGAACGTGCTCCGCGTGATATTCAGCTACAGCTTTTTGATTAAGAACGTGTGAGTGAGAAACTCTGTATATGCCTTTGATGCCTGTCAATCTTGCGTAATCGCAATATTCATCGACGTTCGTCGGGTTAAGAGTAAAAGCCGGTTTGTTGAACTCCTGCGCGAATTTCCATGCGAGCATTACGCCGAGCTTTGCCGGATGCTCGCTGCCGCCTACAGCCGCAACTGTGTCGTCGTAGAGCTTTTTGTCAATTTTCGTTATGCCGCCCGGCTGTGTACATGCCGAACCGCCGCGCCCGACAAAAACATCGATTTCGGAAGCGTTGTGGCCCTCTTCCTTCAGCATATCAAGAATAACTTGGTAGCGGAAAGGCAGCTGGTCGTTTACGTGCGGATATGAAAGAAGCTTGTCCGCATCGTGGAAAAGGCTTTTTTCGAATACGGATTTCTCGTTCTCGAAAAGACTTACTTTTGTTGATGTTGAGCCAGGATTTATTATGAGCAGCTTATATTTCTTATCATCAGAGTCCATTTTTTATATCTCCTATAATACTTTTGCGGTACAAAGTATTCTATATTATAAAACTTTGGAGGTAAATACGTCTGGTCAAGGCTAAAGCCTTGACTCAGCCGTTTTGACGCTTGCTATAGATTATCAAGCGTCAATAGGCGCGCGTCCGCAGCAAGCGCTAAGTGCAATAGAGTTATACTGCCAATAACTCTTGCCGCTTGCGTCTTCTGTTCAACAGGCGTTCCCTCATCCATGCGGTCACACCGCTAAGAATCCAAACAAAACCTGATGAATACCAGATGCCTACTTCGCCCATGCCCAAGTATTTTGTAAGAAGGATCGGGACGGTGAAGCGTCCGATAACTTCGACGATGCCGTTGAAAAGCGCGAAAAACGCGTCTCCCATGCCTGTAAGAACGCCGCGAACGACGTAAATCAAGCCGAGCGCAGGATAGAACCAGCTTGTTATGCGCAAGCCGAGTGTTCCAAGGTCTATGACGGTCGGGTCTTCAACGAACATACTTGTAATTGCCCTGCCGAAAACCTGCATGACAAACGTCATAACAGCGGTTACGACAATCATTATAAGAAGGCCTTTTCTGTAGCCCATGTACACGCGGTCCATCTTTTTCGCGCCGTAGTTTTGTCCGCAGTACGTTGAAAGCGAAGCTCCCAGCGTTGAATATGGCTGGTGGATAAGCTGCTCTATTCTGCATGTGGCTGTAAAAGCCGCAACGACGACAGTTCCGTATGAGTTTACGACGCGCTGCAAAGCCATCGACGAAATTGAGATAAGCGCGTACTGAAGAGAAATCGGAACACCAAGCCGCAAGATTTTGTATCCCATCTGCGCTGAGAAATTGAAATCCCTTTTTTTAAGCTTGAAGAACGCGTTCGTTTTGCATGCGTAGATAGCGCATGTTATTGCCGCCGTAAACTGTGCGATTATCGTCGCGATGGCGGCTCCTTTTATGCCCCAGCCAAGAGTGTAGACGAATATTATGTCGAGTATTACGTTCAGTATTGTAGATATTATAAGGAAATAAAGCGGAGATTTAGAGTCGCCGAGCGCACGGAGCATAGAGGCGAGATAATTGTAAAGCGAAACGAAAAGAAGGCTGACGCTCATGTAGCGTATGTACATGGCTGCATCTGCCAGAATATCTTCCGGGGTGTTAAGAAGGTGGAGAAACGCGGGTGCGAAGATAAACGCTATCGTTCCGAAAAGAACAGGAACGATAAGCATGATAAGTCCTGTGTTGACGATGCAGTTTTTGACTTTGTCGTGGTCGTGCGCACCATAGAACTGCGAGCAGATTATACCGCCACCGCTGCCTATGCCGTTGCAGAGCGCGAAGAACAAAAAGGTGATTGATGAAGTTGAACCGACGGCGGCAAGCGCGTCAGCTCCGATGAACCGACCGACGATGATTGAGTCAGCAAGATTGTATATCTGCTGGAATATATTTCCTATAAGGGCAGGAACCGCGAATATTATTAAGTGACGTACCGGGCTTCCTACCGTCATGTCTGTCGTGTAATCTTTCATATAATACCCCTCCAAGCGGGTAATTTTATGTAAAGTCGATACGATTAATATACTTCCGTTTTGTTAAACAATCTTCTTAAAAAACGACTTTTGTATTATCAATTTTTGTCGTATTTTAGTCAGTTTTTTATTCGTCATCATTATAAGCTTTTAAGAAAAAGAGGCGCGAAGAAGCGGAGCGTGGGGCAAAAGCACTCTGTTTGTGGAGTGCCGTATACGCAACTTGTTGCGTCCGGCATTTTTTAATAGTTCCAATAACACAAACAGCGTGCAGCGCAATATTGCGCGATTTTGAACCACGCTACGCGACTGGGAGCCTGTTTTTAGGATAAAGCTGTTTATATTGCGAGAGTACCGCTAATGTTCGGCTCAACAATCGCGCTGGGTTTGCGTCTAAATATTCTAGAAAATCGAAAAGAAATCATTTTTTCGACAAAATTTGATATTTATTATAACGAAATATAAGAAGCGGATTCAAATTTTATGTGATAATATGAAAATAGCCGTGTGACATGCGAAGCGTTGCGGCGAAAAAAGGACGGATTATGAACAATTTTGAATTCTATTCACCAACATGTTTTGTATTTGGAAAGAACACCGAGAAAAAAGCCGGAGAGTACGTTAAAAGATTCGGAGGAACAAAAGTTCTTATTCATTTTGGCGGCGGAAGTGTTGTCCGCTCAGGTCTTCTTGACCGCGTAAAAACTTCTCTTAAAGATGCGGCAATCCCTTTTGTAGAGCTTGGGGGCGTAAAACCGAATCCAAGAAGCGGGCTTGTATATGAAGGAATAGAACTTTGCAAAAAAGAGAAAGTTGATTTTATCCTTGCTGTAGGCGGTGGAAGCGTAATCGATTCTTCAAAGGCGATTGCGGCCGGTGCCGTTTATGACGGAGATTTTTGGGATTATTATAGAGGAAAACGCATAGAAAAGGCACTGAGCGTAGGAACAGTCCTTACGATCGCTGCGGCAGGAAGCGAGGGTAGCCCCGATTCCGTCATTACAAAGGAAGAAGGCATGTTCAAACGCGGTGCGAGCGGCGACGCCATTCGCCCTAAGTTCAGCATCCTTAACCCGGCTCTTACGCAGACGCTGCCTGCATTCCAGACCGCCGCAGGAATAACTGATATCATGGCTCACCTTTACGAGCGTTATCTTACAAATACGGAAGAAGTTGAAGTTACGGACAGACTTATAGAAGCTTTGCTCCTGACGATGGTGCACGAAGGCCCCAGGGTTATCGCAGACCCGAACAACTACGAGGCACGCGCGAACATTATGTGGGCGGGAACAATGGCTCACAACAATTCCTGCGGCGTAGGACGGAGCCAGGACTGGAACAGCCATACAATCGAACACGAGCTTTCTGCGCTTTACGACTGTGCGCACGGCGCTGGTCTTGCTGTTACGATGCCGGCAGTGTTCACCTATCAGATGTCTCACAACGTAATGCGTTTCGCACAGGTCGCCACCCGCGTATGGGGCTGCCAGATGGACTTCGCGCATCCTGAAGTGACTGCAAAAGCTGGTATAGAAGCATTAAGAAGTTTCCTTATTTCTATCGGCATGCCAAAGAACTTTGCGGAACTTGGCGCGAAAGAAGAGGATATACCAAAGCTTGTGAACGTTCTCTGCCGTGGCGACGGACGTGACGGAACAATTTCCGGATTTGTCACGCTCAACGAAGACGACTGCACAAAGATTTATAAGATGATGGTCTAAATATGGATTACAGCCAGTACGAATCGTTTGACTTTAACAGGATAAGTGCCTTTAACATGGCAACGGGTTTCAAAAAGCGGAGCTATCAGGTTCATTGGCATTCCTATGGCGAAATTCTGCTCGTAGGACCGGGCAAAACGAATATCTACAAAGTCAACAGGAATACATACAATCTTTCTGAGGGCGATTTCGTGCTGGCTTGGCCTATGGAAACCCATGCGATAATCGATGCCGACCGTGAAAAATCGCTCGTCATCCAGTTCAGCAATACATTTATGAACTCGCTTCTCGATTTGCGGCGCATAATGCAGTTTTATCGGAACCTTCACGTAATCTGCAGGAATTCCCACCCGAAGCTTGCTGCAAAGCTCCAGACGTTTTCATATGAGATGAAGGACATTTTCTTCTCTGAAGAAGAAAACCGGGAGCTTAGGTGCTGCATCCTTCTTATGCGGTTCATACTGACGCTCGACGAGCACCGTGACGAGTTCGCTTCTGAACTGAGTTTTGGCGCGCGGAACAGCGTAACTGACGATGTTATGCGCCGTATGCTCATGGTCACAGACTACATAAAGAACAACCTTACGGCGGATGATTTGTCGCAGACGGCAATGGCGGACAAAGCCGGGGTCAGCAAGGATTATTTTTCGCGGATATTCAAGAATTTTACGGGGCTGAATTACAGCAAGTGGCTCAATATGGTCCGGCTTGAAAAGGCTACGGAACTGCTTGCTCAGAGCGAAAAATCGCTTACGGAAGTCGCTATGCTCTCTGGATTCAGAAGTATCCCGAGTTTTAACCGGGTGTTCCATGACGAAAAAGGAATGGCTCCCGGCGAATATAGAACGCTGTTTGTAGGAGATAGATTATGAGTATTGACTTAAAAAGTATGCCGAAGCTCGGCTTTGGGCTTATGCGTCTGCCGGAAAAAGACGGCGTTATTGACCATGAGCATGTATGTCGCATGGTCGACAGCTATATGAAATCTGGACTCAATTATTTTGACACTGCATATATCTACCACGGCGGAAAATCGGAGGTCGCGATACGCGAAGCTCTTGTAAAACGATACCCGAGGGAAAGCTTCATGGTTGCGACGAAGCTTCCTGCATGGGAAATGAAAAAACAAGAGGATGTGGAGCGGATTTTCAACGAGCAGCTTGAAAGGATGGGCGTTGATTATTTCGATTTTTATCTGCTCCATTCCATAGAAGAAGGCTCGAACTACGAGCTGCACGAAAAATACAACAGTTTTGAATGGTGTATGAAGCGTAAGGCGGAAGGAAAAATAAAGCATTTTGGCTTTTCTTTCCACGGAAGCCCGGAACTTTTGGTGGAAATTCTGGACAAGCACCCGGAAGTGGAGTTCGTTCAGATTCAGCTCAATTATCTTGACAGGAGCAACCCTGTAGTCCGTTCTCAAAGCCTGTATGAAATCCTTTTTAAGCGGAAAATTCCTATTATCGTTATGGAGCCTGTCCGTGGCGGCATGCTCGCGAATATGGCTCCGGAAATTGAGGCTAAGTTCAAAGCACGTCAGCCGAACAAGTCTGTCGCGTCATGGGCTTTGCGGTTTGTCGCTTCTCTGCCTGGCATTATGACAATCCTTTCCGGCATGTCGAACGACGAGCAGATGAAAGACAACATAAGCACGTTCACGAATTTCGAGCCGCTTGCGGCTGACGAGTTCGATTTGGTTGACGAAGTTACGAAAGACCTTCTGAGCATGCCGCAAATTGGCTGCACGGGTTGTAAATACTGCTGTGACGGCTGTCCGCAGAAGATAAGCATCCCCGACATTTTCAGGACGATAAACACGCTCCGCCGCTATCCGGATGACTGGCGCTCAAAGATGTTCTATTCTGGTTTGATCCAGCGCAGCGGAAAAGCTTCCGACTGCATTGCGTGCGGTCAGTGCGAGGGCGTTTGTCCGCAGCATCTGCCTATAATTAAGTATATGAAAGAAGCGGCGGAAATCCTTGATAAACCAAAGGAGAGTGCGAGCTGATGAACGAGTTTTACACGCTGAACGACGGAACGAAAATTCCAAAAATCGGATTCGGTACATATAACGAAGAATTCGCCGACAACACGGCGACAATCATTAAGGCGATTGAATGCGGCTACCGCTTTTTCGACACCGCTTCGCTTTATGAAACGGAGCGTTCGCTTGGAAACGCTCTTAAACAAAGCGGAATCGCGCGGCAGGACGTTATTATAGAGACAAAGCTTTGGATAGACGAGATGGGCGCGGAGAACGTTAAAACGGCGTTCGAAAAATCGCTGAACCGCCTGCAGACCGACTATATCGATATATACATGATGCACTGGCCGCGCCAGACGGGTGCAGACGACGAAAAGTGGAAAGAGCTTGACGTTGAGACTTGGATGGCGATGGAGCGCCTTGTATGGCAGGGAAGAGTGAAACGGCTTGGATTGAGCAACTTCCTTCCGCATCATCTTAAAAATATCCTTGAGAGCAGCACTATAAAGCCTGTTGTTGACCAGCTTGAGCTGCATCCCGGCTATTCGCAGGAAGCGGCTGTCGCTTTTTGCAAGGCGAACGACGTGCTTCCTATGGCGTGGAGCCCGCTCGGCAGGGGCAGGGAAAACGCTACGATGGGCAATGCGATTCTTGTGCGGCTCGCGGAAAAATACGGCAAGAGCATTCAGCAGATAAACCTTCGCTTTTTGCTGCAAAAAGGCATTCTCCCCATACCGAAGGCTTCTTCTGAGGCGCACATGAAAGCAAACCTTGAGGTGTTTGATTTTGAGCTTTCAGAAGATGATATGGCGATGCTTTCGTATATGCCGCAGACCGCATGGCTCGGCGAGCACCCCGATTTCGTTATCCCGACGCGCAAAAGCAACCCCGCGAACGTGTAATTTTAGGAGTTTTGTCAAATGAAAGTTCTGATGTTAAACGGAAGTCCAAAAGCCGATGGCAATACAGCGATTGCGCTCAACGAGATGATCCGCATTTTTGATGAAGAGGGAATAGAGACGGAAGTTGTCCAGGTTGGCAACAAAGTCATAAGAGGCTGCGTTTCCTGCAATTCTTGCGGAAAGACGGGAAAATGCGCGTTTGACGATGAAGTCAACGAAATCGCGCGGAAATTCGAGGCGGCTGACGGTCTTGTGCTCGCTTCGCCCGTGTATTACGCGTCTGCGAATGCAACGCTTGTCGCCTTGCTTGACAGGCTTTTCTACAGTTCCCACTTCGACAAGACGATGAAAGTCGGCGCGAGCATTGTCGTGGCTCGGCGCGGCGGCTGCTCAGCTACGTTCGACGAGCTCAACAAATATCTTACAATAAGCGGAATGGCTGTTGCGACAAGCCAATACTGGAACAGTATTCATGGAAACTCAAAGGGCGAGGCTTCCCAGGATGCGGAAGGCTTACAGACAATGAGGACGCTTGCGCGGAACATGGCTTTTCTTATGAAAAGCATCGCTCTTGGTAAAGAAAAATACGGCTTGCCGCCAAAAGAACCGTGGCAGCCTACACACTTCATCCGATAAGGAGAAACAAACTGATGAAAACGTTTGATGTTAAAAACGGACCGAAGAACGTGTCCAGCATAATCCTAGGCTGTATGAGAATGCCGAACCTCAGCGTGGAAAAGGCCGCCGGCATGATAAGAAGCGCAGCTGATTTAGGAATAAACTTCTTTGACCACGCCACATGCTACGGTGATGGCGAGGCGGAGAAACGGTTTGGCGACGCGTTCCCGCTTACAGGCGTTAAGCGCGAAAACGTCATAATCCAGAGTAAGTGTGGACTTCATTTTGACCGCCAGGAGTTTGACTGGAGCAAGGATGATATCCTTAAAAGCGCGGATGAAAGTCTTTCCCGCCTTCGCACCGATTACCTTGACGTTCTGCTGTTGCACCGCCCCGATCTTCTTTTCGAACCGGAAGAAGTCGCCGCCGCGTTTGACAAGCTTTATACAGAAGGAAAAGTAAAGTATTTCGGCGTGAGCAACGTTACGCCGGGCCAGCTTGAACTTCTTAAAAAATACGTAAAACAGCCTCTCGTTTTCAATCAGCTTCAGTTCTCGCTTGACCAGACGCAGCTTATTGACGGCGGGCTTTATCTTAACAACCTTACGACGGAGCGTTCTATAGATAGGGATAACGGCATTCTTGACTATTGTCGCCTGCATGAAATCACGATTCAGGCTTGGTCGCCACTCCAGTTCGGTATGTTCAAAGGCTGTTTCGTAGATCACCCTGATTTCCCGGAGCTTAACAAGGTGCTTGCTAAGTTCGGCGAGAAATACGGTGTTCCAAAGACAGCAATCGCAATTGCTTGGATTTTGCGCCATCCAGCCAGAATGCAGGCGATTGCCGGAACAATGAATCCTCTTCATCTTAAAGATATTTGCGATGCGTCCAAAGTGAACTTGACCCACAACGAGTGGTACGAGCTTTATCTTGCTTCCGGCAAAGTTCTGCCGTGATGACGCTTTCTAAGGAGAAAACTGATTATGAGACTTGGTACTTCTTCCCCTCTTAAACACAACTCGCCCGAAGAATGGGCTTCAAATCAGGTTAAGCTGGGCTGCAAGACTGTTGTTTTTCCTGTTCAGAGCAACGAGCCGGAGCAGAAAATAATAGCGTATAAGGATGCGGCGGAAAAAGCCGGGCTTACTATTGCTGAAGTCGGTATTTGGCGGAACGCGCTTTCCTCTGATGATGACGAGCGCAAGGCGAACATGGATTATTGCGTGAATCAGCTTCGTCTTGCCGATTTTCTTAATGCAAGGTGCGCCGTCAATGTCGCAGGTGCATTCGGTCCAAGGTGGGATGGCGGCTACAAGGCTAATTTTTCGGACGAGGCATGGAAAACTACTGTTTCTATGGTTCGCGAGATTATTGACCGCGCTAACGTCAAGAACACATATTTCACGCTTGAGCCGATGCCTTGGATGATTCCTACAGGCCCGCTCGAATATGTACGGTTGCTTGAGACTGTTGAGCGTGATCGCTTTGCAGTCCATATGGATATCATCAATATGACAAACTCCGCGGAAAGATATTTTAATGCCGAGGAGTTCGTTGATGAATGTGCGGAAGTGCTTGGTAAGCATATAAAAAGCTGCCATATCAAAGACGTTCATTTAGGCGAGAAATATACATTAAGACTGGAAGAGTGCGGCCCCGGCGACGGCGAGTTCCCACTTCGCCACTATGTTGAGAAGATGAACGAGATTGACCCGGAAATGCCGGTTATTCTTGAGCATCTTGATACAGACGAGCAATATCTGAAATACCTGAAGACATTAAAGGAGATATTACATGGCCTATACTAGAATTTCTGATGCGAACGAAATAACCGAAAAATACATGGACTCAATTCTTATTGAGGAAAGACTGATAGATTCCGTAAAAGCCGATGTTAAGACGCGGCTTTTGGGAGCTGATTTTTCTATGCCGGTTCTTACTCCGGCTTTTTCGCACCTGGGAAACTACGACGGACGGAAATATAACGGGCTTGAGGAATACTCGATTGCCGCGAAAGAGTGCAATGTGCTTAATTTTGTCGGTATGATGGAAAACGATTTGTTCAAAAAAATCGTTGATACAGGCGCGAAAACTGTAAGAATCGTGAAGCCGTACGCCGACAACGCGAAAGTGCGTGACCAGCTTAAGTACGCGGAGGATGTGGGCGCGTTCGGCGTAGGAATGGATATAGACCATATTTTCGGCACGACGGGCTATGACATCGTAATAGGCGAGAAAATGGCGGCTCAGACGACGGATATGCTCCGCTCTTATGTTGAGTCAACAAAGCTTCCGTTCGTCGTGAAAGGCGTTCTGAGCGTCGCGGATGCGGTTAAGTGCGCGGAAATAGGCGCTAAGGCGATAATCGTTAGTCATCATCACGGGCGGCTGCCTTATGCCGTTCCGCCGATGATGGTGCTGCCGAAAATTAAGGAAGCTCTTAAAGGCACTGGTGTCCAGATTTTTGTTGACTGCGGCATTGCGAGCGGAGCAGACGTTTACAAGGCTCTTGCGCTTGGTGCGGATGCAGCCGCCGTTGGACGCTCGATGCTTACTTCGCTTGAAAAAGACGGGGTTCAGGGCGTGTCGAAGTTTCTGACGGACGTTTCGAACGAACTACGCTACATAATGAGCTCCACCGGCTTCGCGCATGTTAAGGACATCGACAGCTCAGCATTGTGGAATATGAAGTAATTTGATAATGAGTGAGTTTTTGCATTATTGCGCGTCTGATTATTTTTTGCGGACGTAGCGAAATTGGGACTGCGGACAGTGTTGCGGCGTGCGAACGATAGCGACGAACAATGATACAGTCATGTACGGTTCGTCGCTCGTGAGTCAAATACCTTATACGCCGCACTCTCTGTCTTGCAGTAACAATGTAGCGAGAGTCCGCAAAAAATAGTTGCTAATAATATGAAAAACCCGCACTAATTGACAGAAACTCCATATTTCACAATAATGTGTGCAAATGGCAAGGACGCCGTAGAAAAGGTCTGTAAGACGCGGACTCTTTTTACGGTGTCTTTTTTTTAGAGGTGATTATGGGCTTTCATGACGAATGCGGTGTCGTTGGAATTTTCGGGGCAGAGAATGCTGCCGCGCTTTCATATTTTGCATTGACGTGTCTGCAGCACCGCGGACAGGAGAGCGCGGGAATCGCTGTTAGCGACGCTCTTGGCGCACCATCCGGCTCTCCGGCTGACGGCAAGTCTGCCGCTCAGATTAAGCTCCGCAAAGGTATGGGTCTTGTAAGCGACGTATTTGCGGCTGACAGTTTTGAAGAGCTTTCCGGCTCTATCGCCATTGGACATGTGCGTTATGCGACAGCGGGCGGCAGAACGGTTGAGAACGCCCAGCCGTTCGTGCATTCTTTCAAAATGGGCTCCATAGCACTTGCTCACAACGGCCAGCTCGTAAATCATCATGAACTTCGCGAAATGCTTGAGGATTCTGGCTGTACGTTCTCTTCTTCAAGCGACACTGAAGTTATTCTTAAGCTTATAGCACAGCATTTTATCCGCACAGCAGAGCCCGGAAAGACGCGGCAGGAAAGGCTTTTGTCCGCGGTGAAAAGCACCGTCCAGCTTATAAAAGGCTCGTATGCGCTTTGCATTATGACCGAAGACACTTTGATAGGTGTGCGCGACCCGAATGGGATACGCCCGCTTTGTCTGGGGGTTTTAGGGGGGCTTAAAGCTGAGGATGCTGCCCCCCTAGGTCAGGGGGTAGGACGCAACGAAGTGCGGCCGCAGGGGGGAACGCACCCCTGTAATCAGTCTTATATTTTGGCTTCGGAATCGTGCGCGATTGATGCGGTTGACGGTTCTTTTGTGCGTGATATTGAGCCGGGCGAGATTGTCGTGATTGACCGCGATGGCTTGCGTTCTGTAAGCGCGGGGCTTGAATCTCGCAGGCAGACTTGTATTTTTGAGTACGTTTATTTTGCACGCCCTGACTCTGTGATTGACGGAATTCCTGTTCAGGATGTCCGCTACAGGATGGGCGAGGTTCTTGCCGAGGAAAGCCCGGTTGATGCGGATGTCGTCATCGGGGTGCCTGACAGCGGGCTTGGAACGGCGCAGGGATATGCGGGTGCGAGCGGCATTCCGTACGTGATGGGAATTATCAAGAATAAATATATCGGGCGGACGTTTATTGCGCCGACGCAGAAGGAACGCGAGAACATGGTGTTCGTAAAGCTGAACGCCATCCGCAGCGATTTGGAAGGAAAGCGCATCATCGTTATTGACGACTCGATTGTGCGCGGTACCACGAGCCGTCGCCTTGTCGAAGTTTTGCGCCGTGCCGGAGCGAAGGAAGTCCATTTCCGCGTGTCGTCTCCGCCTGTAAAGTTTCCGTGCCACCTTGGAATAGATACTCCGAGCAAGAACGAGCTCATATCGAGCACTCACGAGCTGGAGGAAATCCGGCAGGAGATAGGGGCAGACTCGCTCGCGTTTATCAGCCTTGAGGGAATGGTCAAGGCGTTCGGTGCGGACGCATTCTGCAAAGGCTGTTTCACGGGCGTTTATCCGGTGTAGTCTCGCGGGGTGCGGGGCTGATCGCGGTTCGTGCGGGAGATTGCTGGCGTTTTGCGGGGCTTGTTCCAGTTTGCGTGCCGCTGGTCGCGGTTTTGCGCGGGGTGTGTTTGCGTTTCGCGCGGCTTGTTCCAGTTTGCGCGCGGCTGGTCGTGCAGCGTGCTGATTTCGTGCGCTTTTTGTGTGTTGAATCGACTCGGCAAATCTAAGTAATACAATAATATAATTAGCACACTTATTGAAAAATCACTAAAAAGAAAACTTTTTTCTAAAAACCTATTGACTAAGTAGGTAAATAAGATGTATAAACAGTTATAACCTAGTTATATACTAGGTAAATAAATCAACCAATATTGTGTGGTAACCGCGGTATCGCAGCATTTTACGCATCCGTGTGTACCGTTGCCACAAAGTCGTTATAAGGAGGCTGACATGAAATTCTATTTCGAAAAATTAGTTCGTGAAAATTTCCGCAACGGACGCATGTGCCTCTGTTGTTGTCTCGCTTAAGCTGAAAGTCCTTTAGCTTCAAATCTTTTCACAAACGCATGGGGTGCAGCCATGCATACAGGAGAAAACTATGTCTGGAAAAAGAGAACTCGTCTGGGACGCGTTCAATAATAAACCGACCGAAAGAACACCAATTGGATTTTGGTTTCACTATACCGCCGATGAACTTCTTTCTTCTTATGACCATCAGGAGATGAGGAAGCAGAACATAAGCGGACACAAAAACTTTGTTAAGGCCTTTAAGCCCGATTTTGTAAAGCTTATGAGCGACGGATATTTCTTTGAGCCGGAGACAGCAAAAGTTCTTAAGGCTGCGGAACATGCGTCTGACTTGCGCAAGCTTAAGCCAATCGCGTTCGATGACAAATGGATACGCGATCAGGTTTCGCTCGTTAAGGAGCTTACATCAAGCTTTGGAGACGAGGTTCTTACGTTCTACAACGTTTTTGCTCCGGCGACGGCGTTCAAGTGGGCTGCCGGCGGCGACAAAAAGCTTGCTGCGTTCATTAAGGAAGACAAAGAGGCCGTTATTCAGGCACTTGGCGTTATCGCACAGAACACGTCGGAGCTTGCCAGGGCTGTTATTGCGGAAGGTGGCGCGGACGGCATTTACCTTAGTGCGCAGACAATTCAGGATGCAAGCGTTACCGAGGATTTATACGCGGAAGTTATCGCGCCGTCGGAGCTTGCTGTACTGACGGCTGCCAATGCCGCCGGAGGAAAGAATATCCTTCATATATGTGGCTATGAGGGAGCGAAGAACAACCTTGCGCTGTTCAAGAATTACCCTGCGAAGGTAATAAACTTTGCGTCCGTCGTTGAGGGCATTTCGCTTGCTGAGGGAAAGAAGATTTTCGGCGGCAAGGCGATTATCGGCGGCTTTGCGAACACAAGGGAGGGCGTGCTTTACAAGGGCACGAAAGAAGAGGTTCAGGCAGAGACGAAGCGTATTTTGGACGCAGCCGGAAGGAAGGGCATTATACTTGGCGCGGACTGTACGGTTCCGAAAGATATTTCGTTCGATCGGTTTGAGTGGGTTCGCGAAGCCGCGAAGTAAGCGGAGTTTGCCGCGAAATAAACGGCAAAGCACGGCACGGAGAGAGTCGCGGCTAGTTCCGCAAGAGTCAGGCTGTTGTTAAGGAGATGCGCAGTTTGACTGTTTTGAAAATGGTGCGGTGAGTTCCGCACAAATGCAAGGAGTATACAAATGAAAAAGATAATAACAACAATCGCATTGGTAACATTGGTTCTGGGCGCAGTTTTCGCAGGTGGACAGAAAGAAAGTTCAGTTAAGAAAATCCGTGTGGCGCACACAAACTACTACGTGCCATACGATTTTGTCGATGAAAACGGCAATTCCGACGGTTTTGAGGTTGCCGTAATGAAAGAAATTGACAAGCTTCTTCCTGAATATGAGTTCGAGTATTATCCGTCATCGGACGACGATCTTCTCATCGGTGTACTTCAGGGAAAGTACGATGTTGGAACAAAAGGTGTATGGGTAACTGAGGAACGTCTTAAGAAGTATGTATTCCCTAAAAATCCGATTGGAGCAAGTATCATCGGTATCGTAATCAGAACAGAGACAGCTGATGAGATAACTGACCTCCGCTCATTCGCAAAGTATTCAGGAAAGCTTGTGCCGATTGGAGCCGCAAACGCTCAGTATACGGTTATTGACGACTACAATAAGGCTAACCCCGATGCGCAGGTAAAGCTTGTCGCTGGCGATCAGTTCGGTGCCAACGACGGATATATCTGGGTTAATGAAGGTCGTTACGACGCGTATGTAGACATAAAGCTCTCATTTCAGAATAATGTCTTGAAAGAGGGTGCACCTTACGAGCAGTACAAGGATAAGCTGACATACATCCCATACAAGGGAATACCGACATGGCCGCTTTTCAACAAGAGCCAGCAGGCGTTTGCCGACGCGTACGACACGGCTATTGAGAAGCTTCAGAAGGACGGTATTATTTCAAAGCTTGCCATTCAGTATTTCGGTGAGGATATTTCCGCACTGCTCGACTAAGACTACTGTTTCGGGGTTGTTCGCTTGCAGTAAGCAGCTGCTCTCGCTGAATATACCCGAAACAGTCACGAAGACTGAAAAATAGGAGAAAAAACAAATGAAAAAGACATTTACAGCGATTGCGTTGATTACATTGATTTTTACAGCCGTATTTGCCGGTGGAAAGAAAGAGAGCCAGGTACAGAAAATCCGTGTGGCGCACACAAACTACTACGTGCCATACGATTACGTGAACGAGAAAGGCGAGTCAGACGGCTTTGAGGTTGCCGTCATGAAAGAAGTTGACAAGCTTCTTCCTGACTACGAGTTCGAGTTTTTCCCGACATCAGACGACGATCTTCTTATCGGCGTGCTTCAGGGAAAGTACGATGTTGGAACAAAAGGCGTTTGGGTAACTGAGGAGCGCAAAAAGAAGTACATTTTCCCGAAAAACCCGATTGGAGCAAGTATCCTTGGTATCGTAATCAGAACAGAAAACGCAAATGAGATAACTGATCTGCCGTCGTTCGCCAAGTATTCTGGAAAGCTTGTGCCAATCAGCGCATCGAGCGCACAGTTTTCGGTAATAACCGACTACAACAAAGAGAACCCTGATGCACAGGTAAACCTTGTAGCCGGCGACCAGTTCCTTGCGACGGACGCTTACACATGGGTTCTTGAAGGACGCTACGACGCTTATTTGGACATAAAGCTCTC
Source organism: Spirochaetaceae bacterium (assembly GCA_017618015.1). Classification (GTDB taxonomy): domain Bacteria; phylum Spirochaetota; class Spirochaetia; order Treponematales; family Treponemataceae; genus Treponema_I. Next base: position 84,116 of record JAFZVC010000065.1, on the reverse strand, counting down.
GTTCCAGAACAACATCGTTGTGGACGGCGCGCCTTACGGACAGTTCAAGGACAAGCTTACATACATCCCGTATAAGGGTATCCCGACGTGGCCTCTGTTCAACAACAAGCAGCAGGCGTTCGCCGATGCGTACGATGAGGCTATAGAGACGCTTCAGAAGAATGGCACGATAACAAAGCTTGCCATCCAATATTTCGGCGAGGATATTTCTGCTTTACTTAAGTAATCAGCAATGGACAGACCTTTTTATCCAGAGAAAATATTTGAGTTTATCCCGGAATTGCTGCCATATCTCCTTGTAACATTTGAGATTCTTATAGGAACAGTAATCGTCGGGCTTGTGCTGGGATTTTTCCTGGCACGGGCAATGCTCTCAAAGCATAAATGGAAGCGGAATGTGGCGGGATTCATAATAAATGCTTTCCGCTGCACGCCTTCAATCGTCATGTTGTTCATCATTTTTTACGGGCTCCCGAACTTGTTCTGGGCTTTGTTCAAGGTGGACATTAACGATTGGGCAAAGGCTTTCTACGTAATAACTGCGCTTGGGCTTCTTTTCAGTGCGAGTGCAGCGGAAATAATGAGGGGAAGCTATCTTGCGGTTCCGGCTGGTCAGCGTGAGGCTGCCCTTACATCCGGGCTTACGGAAAAGCAGTCGTTTATCCGGATCATGTTGCCGCAGGCGTTCGTCGTTTCCCTTCCCAACTTTGGAAACAGCCTTATAGCCCTTCTTAAAGAAGGCTCGCTCGCCTTTACGATTGGGCTTATAGATGTCATGGGAAAGGGAAACCTGATAATCAGCATGAACTTTGGCGGCTACGCGCTTGAGACGTACACCGCGCTCGCAATCATTTACTGGGTTCTGACCATCTTGTTGGAGCAGCTTTTCAAGCGGATTGAGAAACACTTCTCCAAGGGCAGAAAATCACTTTAGGAAGAAAGATGTTTGACGTATCGTTTTTATTAAAGACATTCCTGCTTTTGTGGAAGGCAGTTCCTACGACTCTTTTGATTACGGCGGTGTCGCTTGTTATAGGAAGCGTGCTCGGCTTTCTTATCGCCCTTGCGCGCATCCATAAAGTAAAAGTCCTTAGCCAGCTTTGTGCTGCTTACGTTTCGATTATCCGCGGAACTCCGGTCGTTCTTCAAATACTCGTCATTTACTCGCTCGTTCCGTCGGCGCTGAACGCATTTTTTAAGAGCACCGGAAGCAGCTTTGACGTGTTTTCATTGAACCCTATCATCTATGCGTTCTTCGTTTTTTCGTTCAGCATGGCGGCTATCCTTTCAGAGGTGTTCCGCTCCGCATTGCTCACAATAAACAGGGGGCAGCTTGAAGCGGGCTACACGTGCGGGCTTACGTACGCGCAGACGTTCCGCAGGATAATCATTCCACAGGCGATTGTCGCGGCTTTGCCTAACTTGTGCAACGCGACTGTCGGTCTTATAAAGAACACATCGCTCGCGTTCATGATGACAGTAAAGGATATAACAGCCGTCGCAAAAATCGAGGCTTCTTACGGCTACAATTACTTGGAAGCATATCTTGATATATTTGTAATATATATAATTATCTGTTCTGTCGTGCAGCAGCTTTTCAAACTTTGGGAAAAACGCGCGTCAGCTTTTAAGACGGGGTCGAACGGCAAGAGTTCCGGCAAATCGTCCGGTGGGTTTTCAAAAAACTCGCCCGGCAGTTTTCCCGGCGGAGTGCGAAAGCTCTTCGCCTTGCGCCAAGTAATTAATGGGGGAGAAAATGCTTAAAGTAACAAATGTTCATAAAGCTTTTGGTGATAATGAGATATTGAAGGGCGTAGACCTTACCGTTCAAAAAGGCGATGTCGTCGTTATTCTGGGACCGTCCGGTTCCGGCAAGACAACTCTTTTACGCACGATCGACTTTCTTGAGACGGCAGACAAGGGCGAGCTTGAGTTTGACGACATAAAGACCTCGCTTTCGCACGCGAGCAAAAAGACGATTCTCAGCGTAAGGCGCAAGACGGGTTTCGTTTATCAGAACTACAATCTTTTTGCGAACAAGACGGCTTTGGAAAACGTTATGGAAGGTCTTGTAACGGCGCGGAAAATACCGAAGGACAAAGCCCGCGAAATAGCGGAGAAAGCTCTTGAAAAGGTCGGTCTTCTTGACCGCAAGGATTACTATCCGTCGCAGCTTTCGGGCGGTCAGCAGCAGCGCGTGGGAATTGCTCGCGCCGTCGCACCTAACCCGGATGTCGTGCTGTTTGACGAGCCTACGAGCGCGCTTGACCCGGAGCTTGTTGGCGAGGTTCTTAACGTCATAAAAGAGCTTGCCAAAGAGGGAACGACGATGATCGTTGTGACTCACGAGATGAGCTTTGCGGAGGAAGTCGCCTCTCAGGTTATTTTTATGGACGGCGGTGTCGTCGTTGAGAAAGGCACTGCCACCGAGATTTTCAACCACCCGAAAGAAGACCGCACAAGGCAGTTTTTGCAGCGCGTCCTTAAAAGCGTTGAATACGTCATCTAGGGGGCTTGTATGTCTCTCGCAATCGAAACAAAATGCCTTCATACCGAGGTGGCAGAGGAACCGGATGAAACACACTGTAGTCACTACGGTTCTGTAAGCTTTCCGATATACCAGACGGCGACTTATGCGCACCCAGCAGTGGGACAAAGCACGGGATTTGATTATTCACGGCTTCAAAACCCTACACGCGCGCAGGTTGAGAAAGTCGTGTGCGCGTTGGAGGGTGGAATAGATGCTTTCGCTCTTTCAAGCGGAATGGCCGCCGTCTCCCTTCTAATGGAGATGTTCTCTCCTGGTGATCACATAATCGCTGATTCAGACTTGTACGGCGGCTCCATCAGGCTTTTCGACAATGTTTCCCGCAAAAACGGAATTACCTTTACGCGCGTAAATACTGCCACCGACGACATTGCGCCGCTTATTCGCCCGGAGACAAAGGCGGTTTATCTTGAAACGCCAACGAACCCGATGATGAACGTCACCGACATTGCCAAGATTGCGTCGCAGACTAAAAAGCACGGGCTTCTTCTTATAGTTGACAACACTTTCATGTCGCCTTATTTTCAGAATCCTCTTCTTTTGGGCGCGGACATTGTGGTTCATTCAGGAACGAAATACCTCGCAGGGCACAACGACACGCTTGCGGGGTTCATCGTGACGAACAACGAGTCTGTCCATGAAAAGCTCCGTTTCCTCATAAAAACTACAGGAGCCGGGCTTTCGCCTTTTGACAGCTGGCTCGTCCTTCGCGGAATAAAGACGCTTGCCGTCCGCATGGAGCGCGCGCAGGAAAACGCCCACAAAATAGCCGAATGGCTCAAAACTCAGAAGTCTGTAAAGAAAGTACTCTATCCTGGGCTGCCGGAGCATCCGGGCTACGGCACTATGAAAAAGCAGTCGCGCGGTTTCGGGGCAGTGCTCACGTTCCAGACAGATACTGTGGAGCGCGCTCTCGGCTTGCTGAACAACGTAAAGCTTATTCAGTATGCGGAAAGCCTTGGCGGTGTAGAGTCGCTTATAACGTACCCTGTAACGCAGACCCACGCCGACGTGCCGGAGGAAATCCGGCTAAAAAACGGAATTACGCCTTCAATACTCCGACTATCAGTCGGAATTGAGAGCGCGGATGATTTGATTGCTGATTTAGAGCAGGCACTGGGGGCTTTATGAATCTGGAACTTAACGGAAAAACAGCCGTCGTTACGGGCGCAAGCCGGGGAATCGGTTTTGCAGTTGCCGAAGAATTCCTTCGTGAAGGAGCGAATGTTTTTATCTGCGCAAGAAATAGCGGCGAACTAGAGAATGCCGTCGACCAACTTTTAAAAACTGCGGCTGCTTTTGGTGGAAGTATATGCGGCCTTGAACTGGACGGCACTAAGGAAGCCAGTATGGAAGCACTTGCAGAAAAAGCCGCTTCGCTAAACGGCAGCATCGATGCTTGGGTGAACAACATAGGAACGAATAGGAAAAGAACAGGCGATTTTTATACAGAGCAAGAACTTGACTCGCTTATAAATGTAAACTACAAGTCATGTGTGTTTGGAACTCAGGCGGCTGTAAAGTATATGAAAACTAAAGGCGGCAGCATTGTGAACATTTCTTCGCTTGCGGCACATGCCGCCACTGCTGTACGAAGCAATATCTATGCAAGCATGAAAGCGGCCGTAATTGCGTATACCCAGACGACAGCCGCAGAATACGCGCCGTTCGGCATACGGGTAAATGCAGTTCTTCCAGGCTATACACGTACACCTCTTGTTGAGAGCGGATTTTCTAAAGAAACGCTTGACGCTCTGTTGCATAACAATATATTAAACAGGATGGCGATGCCGGAAGAAATCGCGAAGCCTGTCGTGTTTCTTTCAAGTCAGGCTGCAAGTTACATTACAGCGGCAGAGCTTGAAGTGACTGGTGGGCATGTAAAAGTCCTTAACGCGCGTGACTGCTGGGACGGCTTTCGGTAGGAGTAGATTATGGAATACAATTTTGACAAAGTAATTGATCGGACTGGAACACTGGCTGTTAAATACGACCTTGCCGCAAAGCGGAACAAGCCCACGGATGCCATTAGCCTGTGGGTTGCCGACATGGATTTTCCGACGGCTCCGTGTGTTTTGAAAGCTCTTGAAGAACGCGTAAATCATGGAATTTTCGGCTACAGCAAGCCCGATTCACGCTACTACACGGCTTTGAAAAACTGGTTCAAAACGCGCCACAACTATGAAATAAAAGATGAGTGGGTCGTCAACACACCGGGCGTTGTTTTCGCAATTGCCACTGCAATCCGCGCGCTCACAAAAGAGGGTGACGGCGTTCTTATACAAAAGCCGGTCTACTATCCGTTTTTCCAGACGATTGCCGCGCTTGGAAGACGTGTCGTGAACAATCCTCTTGTAATGCGGAACGGCCATTACGAAATTGATTTTGATGATTTTGAGAAGAAAATTGAAAGCGAGAATGTCAAGCTTTTTGTGTTCTGCTCGCCGCACAACCCCGGAGGGCGCGTGTGGACGCATCAGGAACTGGATGAAGTGAGCCGCATATGCCTGAAGCACGGCGTTATTGTCGTGAGCGACGAGATCCATTCTGACATAACGTTCGGCAACAACCGCCACACCGTATACGCCACGCTTTCAGATGAGGCAGCTGAGAATTCGATTGTCTGCACATCGCCAAGCAAAACGTTCAACCTTGCGGGGCTTCAGTTCTCGAACATAATCATAAAGAACGAGAAGATACGCAAAGCTGTTGAAAGAGAAATTGACAAGACAGGATATTGCGAGCCGACTTTGATGGGAATTATAGCCGCGACAGCCGCATATACTGATGGCGCGGAGTGGTTCGATGCCGTAAAAGACTACATTCACCAGAACATAGCTTTCATTACTGAGTATTTGGGTGTAAACTGTCCAAAGATAAAGGTGCTTGAGCCGGAGGGAACGTATCTTGTGTGGCTTGATTTCTCGGCTTTTGAATCGCTTTCTGACCGCCAGATTTCGGACAAAATGCTTTACGGCGCGAAAGTGTGGCTCGATGACGGAACGCTTTTCGGAAGGGAAGGCGAGAAATACCAGCGCATAAATGCCGCAACTCCGCGCCCGATCCTTAAAGAAGCGTTGGAGCGAATAGCCAAAGAGTTCAAGTGATTCGCTGCGTTTTGCCGGACAAGCCCTGATAGATGGCACTGGTACGTCATCACGAAAACTTATGGGGAGAGTCATATGTCGCACTTGGATAACATACAGATTTTTGAGAATACGGTTGATTATTGCACAGAAACGCCCGAACTCGTCGAGTCAATCAGGCAAAGCCGCGAGCGACAGGTTTTAACTCTTGAAACTGATGAAGTGCCGGATGGAAGTAAAACCGAGCGTTTTTCAGAACCGGCAAAAATAATAATCTCGAAGAAACGCACTTTTGAGGCGGCGCAGGCATACGCCGGAAAAGGCGACAAAGTTTGCGTCCTTAATTTTGCTTCTTCAGCAAACCCAGGCGGTGGCGTAACGAACGGCTCCAGTGCTCAGGAAGAAAGCTTGTGCCGTGTTTCCACGCTTTACTTTTGCCTAGATATAGACGAAATGTGGGAAAAGTTTTACATGCCACACCGTGCCTTGCGTTCTCCGCTTCACAACGACGACATAATCTATACGCCGGATATAGTCGTTTTTAAAACAGACACATCTTCTCCGAGCCTTATGACACAAGACAAGTGGTTCAAAGCAGACGTTATTACCTGCGCCGCCCCGAACCTTCGCGGCAGAGACGACCGCTTTGGCGACGAGGTTTTGCTTTCTGACGAGGAGCTTGAAAAACTCCACCAAAAGCGTGACCGCCGCATTTTTGACGTTGCCGTTCAGAACAACGTCGATGTGCTGATTCTTGGTGCATTTGGTTGCGGGGCGTTCCGCAACAACCCCGCCGTCGTCGCCCGCGTCATGCTGGACTTGGCAAAAGAATACGCGCACGCTTTCAAAGTAATTGAGTTCGCAATTTTCTGCAGACCGTATGACGAAGCAAACTACACAACGTTCAAGAACCTGTTGTAATCAAGCAGTTTAACCCCGGGGTGGAGCCCCTGCAAAGCAGCACTACTGGAGTGTGAGCGTTAGCGAAGGGCGGAACACCGGAAAACTTCTACTCACTTGGTGCCATCTCCCTTTTTTGTTGACGTTAGTACAGCGGTATTTTATACTGTATAGGCTGAATAGGGGAGATATAAAAATCAGGAGTTTTTTGATGAAAAAGCCGCTTCTTTTTCTTATCATTTCGTTTGTGCTTTGTTTTGCGACAGTCGTTGCAGAGGAACCATCCAGTTCGATGGATTTAGTTACAGATTTTACAATCTGGCCGAATAATACTCCCGTATATAACGAAACCTCAACCCATTTTGCCCCTGTTACTGGCGTTTATAAAGAGCTTGAGCTCCGGACGACATTCTCATACAGCTATAAAATTCCTGTTCCTTTCAGCGACAATCCGCTCGTAAGCGGAAACAACGTAAAGCTTATAGGCGGTGTGGAGCTTACCCCTGTTTCTATAGCTTTGCAGCCTTCAGTAGAGTTCACGCCGATAGCGTTTTTGGTTTTCTCATCCGGGCTTAAGCTCGGTACGGGCTGGCAGTTTGTCGGCATAAACGGTTTTGCCAACTATGTTGACGCGACAGCAGAATACGAGCCTGTAACGGCATTCGGCGACTGGTACTTCCGGTTCTGGGTACAGGGGCTTTTCCAGTTCGACCTTGCGGCAATTCTTCCGGGCGACTGGAATCATGTCGTGACTCAGGCTTCGTATCAGGTTCTGTACACAAAGAATACGAGTGTTAATGACAAGGATGTATGGTGCTGGCAGGGAAGCTCGAATCTTGTTAACGGCTGGGAGTTCTATTCAAGCATAATTCTTGGTTATCAGATGCCGCTTCTTTTGCAGATGGTCGGCGTTCAGTGTGAATTCAACGGATATTATGATGCGGACGGCATAAAGCCGGCATATACAGCGTTCAAAAATGATTTTATGACGACTCAGGTTAATCCTGTGGCAATTTTCAAGTTCAACGATCACCACAGCCTTACATTGCTGATAAACTTTTCGACTCGCCGTGGATTCAACAGAGCCAAGGGTGATAACGAAAGCGACGTAAACTTGACGTATACGAGCGAAGAATGGTTCTTTAAGCGTGTTGCGCTGCGGTATACATATACATTTTAGTTCCGTTTCAAAATGAGCAGCAGTGTTTCCGGGGCAAGCCCGGCAGACGAACTTCCGAATCAAATATCTCCGTATTTCGCAGATGTCCTTAGCAGACTGGGGGCAGCGGCTATTTCCGATGAGGCTGCGGCAGCTTGTTTTGCCGCGCTCAACAGGCAGTGTACGCCTGCTCCGGCGGAAAAAAACGTCCGTGAATACGAGCTTGACGATCCTCTTGGCGCACGTAAGTACATGGTAACGCCGCGTCTTGTGCGCCAGTACAAGAACCGCTGCCTGCTTTTAACAACTTGCCATTGCTTTTCGTACTGCCGTTTTTGTTTCCGCCGGAACTTTACTGGAAAGAAGGCGGGCTTTATTCCTGCCGCAGAGGTACAGAAAGTTACCGAATGGCTATCCGAACACGATGAGATACAGGAAATACTGATTTCTGGCGGCGATCCGCTGACCGCCCCCGACGGGGATTTGGAAAACCTTTTTACGGAGCTTAGGAAAGCCCGCCCCAACATTTTGATAAGGCTTTGTACACGCGCCCCGGTTTTTGCGCCGGAACGCTTTACGCCTGAACTTCTTGCTCTTTTGAAGCGGTTCAAGCCTCTTTGGGTTATTCCGCACATAAACCACCCAGCAGAAATTTCTGAACGATGGTCGCCCGAAAGCTATAAGTGTCTTAATAGCATTATTGACTCTGGCATTCCGGTGCAGTCGCAGACCGTGCTTTTGCGCGGTATAAATGACTCCGTTCCGGTGCTTGCAGAGCTTTTTGAAACTCTTGTAATGATTGGAATTAAGCCTGGTTATTTGTTCCAGGGCGATCTTGCGAAAGGAACGGGTCATTTCCGCGTACCGCTCGATGAGGGCGTTAAGCTTTATAACGCTTTGAAAAAAGAGCTTTCGGGGCTTTCGCTTCCTGTGTACTCCGTCGATTTACCGGGCGGGGGCGGCAAAGTCAACATTCCCGCGACACGTTTCGTCCGCGACGGCGATAACTGGAAGTACACCGACGCATCTGGCAAAACGTGGTTATATCCTGTGTAATCGAGCTTCGCCCAGTTTTGTAAAATCCCGCGTATAGACTAGCTATGTTCCCCGATATTGCGCAGCTATCAGGGGTTTTGTGTGACCACTATTGACGAACGTAGTGAGGAACTTGTGGTCATCCAAAACCCCTGTTGCGAGAGCAATATCGGGAAAAACTTATATGTATATAACATGTTTGCGCGCTTCGTACGTTCTTTAAAAATACTGTAGATATTGCATAAATACTGAAAATACGGTATAAAATCATAAAAAGCGATTGTTATACCGGAGGCAAATATGTCAGAGAAAAACCGCATTGGCGATAAAGTCCGTCTTGTACGCGAGTCACGCAAGCTGTCTATAGACGATGTTTCAGAGCGCACTAACCTTAGCGCATCAAGCATAGAAAGCATTGAGAAAGGTGAGCTTATCCCCGGTCTTACACCGCTTATTAAGATTGCACGCGTTCTTGGTGTACGTCTTGGTACGTTCATGGACGATCAGGAAGATTTGGGACCAGTTTTAGTGCGCGGTGGTAACGAAAAAGACAAAAAAAGCGTCACCCGCTTTTCAGAGCGCAGCAACGCCGTTTCTTCAGATTTGGACTTCTATTCTCTTGCACAGAACAAAGCTGACCGTCACATGGATCCGTTCGTTATCGATATTTTCCCGCCGTCACACGAGGATGTCAAACTCTCTTCGCATGAGGGCGAGGAGTTCATCTACGTACTGACCGGAAACGTCCAGATTATTTACGGAAAGGATAAATACGACCTTAAGCCGGGCGACAGCATTTACTACGATTCAATCGTCGCGCACCACGTTCACTCTGTTGACGGAAACGCAAAAATCCTCGCAGTCGTCTACACACCGGCATAATCATATATTGGAGGGGGATGTCTCCCCCTAGCATGGAAGCTTATAAAATGCGGTCAGTTTCGTGCCCGCCGGCGAACCTGTTATCTGCCGTACTCGTAGCCGCGGTCGCTCTTTATAGGCGCGTTCCGCACTTCAAAATAGCAGACGGCATTTTTTTCGAGCGTTATTGAAACCTTGTTGCCGCATCGTTTTGTCGTTATCTGCGGAACGGCGGCTGTGCGCAAAAGCTCAATTTCTTCTGCGGACGGGTTCGGGTGCTCGCCCAAGTCGTGCCAAACTTTAAGCGGATTACAAACGTTCTCGTCTGTCATGTGCGTTACAAGGACGTTCGCGCCGTCTTCTGCAGGCAGAGGCAGCTCCAGTTCGAGCGTTATCGGTTTCTTTTCGCGGATGTTCCATGCAACGCCTTTGTAGCACACGTTCGTCGTGTTTTGCGCGCCGGAACTGTTGCCTGCACCAGGGGTCGCGTCGCTCTCGCCGCACTGAACGACGACGCATTCAGGCGTTTTAAGAACGCATTTCTTATACTGCTTCGTCAAGTTTTTGTAGAACGCGAACGTCCAGAACGTCGGCTTTGGGATAAGTCCGTTCGCAACAAGCCCGAACCCACCGTGGAAAGGCGTGAACGGCACTCCGAACTCCTCGAAAATATCGCCGAAAGTCCAGTATGAATAAGACGCGTGGTTGTCGCCGAACGTCGCGAGCATATTCGCGATGTATGCAGCGTTTTCGTTCGTGTCATGGACCGGCGCGGTCGGAATGTATGACGTGTTGAACTCCGTAACGTGAATGTCCATGCCGTCAAAGCTTTTGAAAGAATCGACAATGCCGCGCGTAGAGTCGAGCTGCTCAAAACACCTCGAAACTTCGTGGAGCTTCGGGTAGCCGTAGTGTCCGTTCCGCTCCGGTACTTCGGTCGTGTAGTGATGGCGGCTTACGAAGTCGAGCGGGCTTTTGTTCGCCTCGACATACTCCAAAAAAGCTTTTATCCATTCTTTGTCCGTTCCGCCACAGACGGCAGGACCGCCGACTTTGAAGCGCGGATCAACTTCCTTTACCGCGCGCGATGTAAGGTCGTAAAGCTTGAAATACTCTTTCATATCGGCGTCTTTCCAGAAACCCGGAAGATTCGGCTCGTTCCAAACTTCCACCGGCCACTCGACAACCTCATCGCGTCCGTACCGCTCGATAAGGTGCGTAAGCGTCGCCTGCACCAAATCAGTCCACTTTTTGTAGTCGGAAGGTGGCGTGACGTTGCCTTTCCAGTAGAAAATCGTCTGGTCGCCGCTCGCCAGTTTTTTCGGCATGAAACCAAGCTCCAGGAACGGACGAATCCCAAGCTCCTTGTAAGAGTCCATAACCATATCAAGATATGTCCAGCAATACTCTATTATTGCCGGCTCGTCGTCTTTTTCTTTGTATTCGCGGTAAATAGCCATGTCGTCGCAGAAAAGTCCGTGTCCGCGGATATGCTCGAACCCGATTTTATCCTGCACGAATTTCAGCTGCTCGTAATAATGCTTTTGAAGCGCGAGTCCCATGCGCCCTGTTCCTACGCAGTAAAAAGCGTTGTTGTTAAAAAGGATATCTTCGTTTCCATTGATTTTGTATTTCATCGTACACTCCGTTTGTTCTACGCAGGGACGCTCCCTACCCCGAAAATTTTACTGAAATCATTGTACTTTATATGCCCTGAAAAATCAAACTTGCCAATTTTTAATTGTAGGATATAGTATATATTTATGAAGAAAGGTGCCTTATTAATAATTTTGGTGTTTTTATTCTCAATTCCGTTATTCTGTCAGGATCCTTTTTTTGATAATTACGTCTACCAATCCTGGAACTCATTCGGAACTCTTAATGGAACAACAATAACCGATATCGTGCAGACATCGGACGGCTATATAAACATTGGCACCTACGAAGGCCTCGCCCGTTTTGACGGCGTTGCTTTCACCACCCATAAACGTTCAGCTGAAAACGACCTTAGCTTTGTTTCTGTCCGCGCCATCCTTGAGGATTCTCGTGGCAGGCTGTGGCTTGGCTCCAATGACGAAGGCGTTCAGTGCATATCGGGCGACGGCAAAAAAACATACAACACTCAGAACGGTCTGCCGAACAACTCTATCCGCTGTTTTGTAGAGGACAACAACGGTAACGTATGGATAGGAACGGCGGCTGGTGTCGTCTACATAACGCCGGAAGGTCACCTTTTCACGCCTCAGTTTGAAGCTGGTACAGTTTCTAAGGGAACTATAGCCATATCGTTCTGCTGCGACAAATACGGCAATATATGGCTTATAACAGCGAACGAAAACGGTCTTTTCCTGTTCAGGGACGGGCTTTTCCGGGCGCGGCGCGAGTTCGCGGCTTTTACAGGCGGAACGTTTTTTGCGACATCAATTTGTCAGGACAAAGAGGGCAAGTTCTGGATCGGTCTTGGTGACCATGGTCTTGTACGCCTTTCAGAAAATGGCGTTGAGCAGGTCTTTTCCGGTACAATCGCCGACAGTTCGCCAACGACGGCATCTTATGTCGCGCCTGACGGAACGATTTGGTTCGGAACGGAACGAGGACTCGTCGTTTACAGCGAAGGTCAGTTCCACGAGTATACGGCTTCCGGCTTGAACTCAGCAAAAATCAACAAGATTATGGGCGACCGCGAGAACAACATTTGGATCGCGACGGATAGAAACGGAATAGGCAAGCTTACGCGCGGAAAGTTTAAGATTATCCGCATGGAAGACGCTGTTAACAGCATAGCTGAAGACAGAGCGGGGCTTGTTTGGATCGGTACGGATAACGGCGTTCTTTGCTACGACCATGACAAGCCTGTTACGAACGCCCTTACTGAATATACGGCTGGGCTCCGCATACGCGACGTTTGCGCTACGAAAAACGGCGATTTGCTTGTAAGCTGCTACACAAAGCCCGGTCAGCTACGGTACGACGGTGAGACGATACAAAGCTGGACGACTGACGACGGACTTGCCGGCAACAAAGTTCGCGTGGCGATAGAGACAAAGCCGAACGAGCTTTATGTCGGTACGACGACGGGCTTAAGTATTATCCACGCTGACGGAAGTATACGGAATTTTAAGATACGCGACGGCTTGGAAAACGAATATATCATGGCGTTGTATGAAGATACAAACGGTGTCATTTGGATAGGAACGGACGGCGGCGGAATTTATCTGATGAAAGAAGAGGTTCTGATTTCGCATATAACGTCTGAAAAAGGTCTTGCCGGTAACGTTATTTTCAAGATAACGCAGGAACTTGACGGTTCATTCTGGATTTGTAGCGGAAGCGGCGTTACGCGCTGCCCGAATTTTGACAGCCGGAGCGGTATGCCTTATATCTACCAGAACCTTAACTCCGATAACGGAATTGAAACGGATTCGATGTTCCAGCTTCTTGTTGATGGCACAAACACTCTTTGGATGACGAGCAACCACGGTATCGCGGCGGCTCCCCTTGAGGATATAATCGATACGGCAGCTGGCAGAATGCGCAAGGTTTCCGTAAAGTTCTACAACAGGAACGATGGCCTTGATTCCGATGGTCCTACATCGACGGCGAAAAGCCTTGTGGACAGGTACGGCAGAGTATGGTTCGCGATGGTTGACGGAATCGCCATTTATGACCCGAAAAAAAGCTTTGAGAACACTGTCATGCCGCTCGTTCAAATACAGAGCGTCGTCGTTGATAACGTCGTCGTGCTTGACAACAGCCTGTACACTTTCGACCCGTCTTCAATTGTGCTGAACCCAGGCACGAAGCGCGTTGACATAACGTACACAGGCTTGAGTTTCGACGCGCCGGAGCGGATCCACTTTACGCACAAACTCACGAACTTTGAGGACGATTTCAGTGCGGCGGCGGACGTTCGCACCATGTCGTACACGAACCTTTCTCCGGGAACGCACATATTCTTCGTTAACGCCATAAACGCTGACGGCTTCTATTCTGACAGCGCGGAAGCTGTTCTTTTTGTGCAGAAGCCGTATATATATCAAATGCCTGCGTTCTGGGTCGTGCTCGTTCTTGTCGTTTTGGGCGGAATCTTCCTGCTGTTCCATTACAAGCAGCGGCGAATCCTCCGCGAGAACGCCCGCCTTGAGAAGATGGTCGTTCAGCGCACGTCAGAACTCCATGAGGCAAAAGAAAAGTCCGATTATCTTCTTCGTGCCATTCTTCCGGCTCCAATCGCGGAAGAGCTGAAGAACGAGATTCACTCAATCGGTCAGAATTTCGATGACGTTACGATTCTGTTCTCCGATATCGTCGGCTTCACCACGATGTCGAGCGGACGACCACCGGACGAGATAGTCAACGCGCTCAACGACCTGTTCTCTTTGTTCGACGTGCGCGCGGAAAGATATGGCGTAGAAAAGATAAAGACAATTGGAGACGCTTACATGGCGAGTTGCGGACTTCCGACTCCGAACGAAGATCATGCTATGATTATGATTAAGTTCGCGAAGGGAATGCTGGAAGACCTTAAGGAATACAACAAGACGGCAAAGCTGCCGTTCCAGATCCGCATAGGACTTAACAGCGGTCCGGCAACAGCTGGCGTTATTGGCCGCACAAAGTTCATCTACGATGTTTGGGGAAATACCGTAAACGTCGCGAGCCGCATGGAGTCAATTGCAACTCCGGGCGAAATCCGCGTGTCAGAGAATGTGTACATGCACCTTAAAGACAGGGGCATTAAGTTCAGCGAGCCGATTGAGTGCGACGTAAAGGGCAAAGGCCGCATGATAACATATGATGTACTGTAGTTTTGGGGGAATATATGAAAAAGAATGCATTTTTTGCAGCGGTGCTTATCCTGCCGCTATTGCTTACATCCTGCAAGGAAAAAGAAGACAACACTGTTAAAGTCGGACTTCTTCATTCCTTAAGCGGAACTATGGCTATAAGCGAAGTTCCTGTCCGTGACTCAGAACTTCTTGCTATAAAAGAGATTAATGAGGCTGGTGGTGTACTCGGCAAGCAGATCGTCGCCATTGAGGAAGACGGTGCCAGCGATCCGGGAACATTCGCGGAAAAAGCAGAGAAGCTTCTCACTCAGGATAATGTCGTAACCGTCTTTGGCTGCTGGACTTCCGCGTCACGTAAGGCTGTAATGCCTGTTTTCGAGAAATACTACGGGCTTTTGTGGTACCCCGTCCAGTATGAGGGTATGGAAGCAAGCCCGAACATCATGTACATGGGTGCGTCGCCGAACCAGCAGGTTGTTCCTGCCGTTGACTACTGCGCAAAAAACTTCGGCAAGCGTATGTATCTTGTTGGAAGCGATTACATTTTCCCGCGTACAGCCAACAGAATCATAAGGGCGCAGCTCGGCAACCTGGAAGGGGAGTGCGTTGGCGAGACGTATGTTCCTATGGGATATCAGGATTTTGCGGAGGTCATCGAGGAAATAAAGGCTGAAAAGCCTGATGTCGTAATCAATTCGCTCAACGGTGACTCAAACATTTATTTTTTCAAGCAGCTTGCAGAAGCCGGTTTTACAGCCGATAACATGCCGATTATGAGCTTCTCCATTTCGGAAGAAGAAATAAACACTATCGGTGTCGATTATCTTGTAGGTAATCTTGTTGCATGGAACTATTATGAGACGACCGAAACTAAACGCAACGCCAAGTTTGTTTCTGACTACAAATCGGAATACGGAAGCGACCGCGTTACTGGCGACCCGATTGAAGCCGGATATATCGCAGTCCACATGTGGGCAAAAGCTTGCGAAAAAGCTGGCAGTTTCGACGTAGAGGCTGTCCGCATCGCGGCGAAGGGGCTTAGCTTTACGGCTCCTGAAGGCACTGTCACGATTGATGGCGAAAACCAGCATCTTTACAAGCAGGTGCGCATCGGCAAAATCAACAAAGATGGCCTTATAGACGAGATTTGGGCAACGCCGGGCGCGATAAAACCGGATCCGTACCTCAGTACATACGAGTGGGCTCTCGGGCTGTAGTTCTGGGCGTTTTTGTTTTTGATTTAGATAAAAATAGCAGCGATTTTGTACGGTTTTTCTATAATCCCTACGGCATTGCGTAGCGGATACACCTGTGCGGAAAGTATTGACGAACGAAGTGAGGAACCTACTTTCCGTACAGGGGTGTCCGCGAGAGCAATGCTGTAGGAATCAATAAATCTTATTAAATACGTCATTTTATTTCTCATATTTTCATCGGGAAATTTTCTTAAAAAAAATGTACTAAAAAATTGAAAAATGATTTTTCTGCTCTATAATATCTTTTATATCTATAGTGTTGCTATCCTGCTTATGGGGTGGGATATGATAAGGAGAAGTTGAAATGAAAAGAACAATTAAGCTGATGCTCGCAAGTGTTCTTCTGGCTGCCATGATGGTGCCTGTTCTGGCCACAACATGGTATGTATCACCTGACGGAAAGAAAAAAAACGAGGGAACATCCCCAGACAAGCCAATTAAGGCAATTTGGAGTGCAGTTGAAGCTGCTCAGCCTGGCGACACAATCCTTGTTGCTGAAGGTAACTACACCGGAAAGGCTTCATGTGGTTTTATCGAAATCAACAAGCCGTTGAAAATCTACGGTGGTTATTCAAAAGATTTCAGTGAGCGCAATATCGCTAAATATCAGACATCAATCCGCCCTTCAATTGACATGAACGCCACGCCGCCAAAGAACGGTACGGTTGAGTTCATCGACCTTGATAAATACCCGGACGGCGTAACTGTTTTCGACGGTTTCATCCTTGACCACAGCGAAGTTAACGCTTACCACGCTACAGACGGAAAACCGGAGGGAGTAGAGACAGGTATGTGGCTTGAGCCTCCTTCAAAAGGAAACTACAAGTACGCTTCTCTTAAGAAGTACCTTATTTACGGAAACACAAACGGCGACATCACAATCTCCAATTGTCTTTTCCTTAACAGCTCTTTCTATGCTATCAACCTTAACCACCACACAGGAACTGTAAACATCACGAACAACGTATTCCTGGGAAGCCGCATGATGGCATGTAACGTTTCTTGCAGAAGCGCAAAAGCTTTCGCAACAGTGCTCAACTTCGAATACAACACTGTTCTTTTCACATGGAGCCGCACAAAGGATTTCGGCGACATGGGTTACGGCGTTCGCGCTTTGAGCAAAGTTGACGCAAACATCTGCAACAACATCCTTGGTCTTAGCATTATGTCTGGTTTCGACAACAGCCAGAACAACCGCAAGGGCGAGCAGAAAGTTACTCTCGACGAGAACATGTTCTTCCTTAACAAGAAAGGTGACGTAAGCTTCACAGTAAGCCCGAACATCAAATACATCAAGGTTGAGGACGATGCTTTCGAGGATGTAGAGGACTTTGACGGAATGGAAAGCTGCGAGGACAACGTTTCTCTTGACGATCCATCAGTTTTCGCTGGAATTCTTGATCCTGCTTACCTTAACGGCTTCCTTAACGCCGCATACACAGAATCAGCAGACTATGATGCCGATTCAGAAGCAAACCAGCTCCGCGCTGCAATGGGTCTGAACACAGTTGGCTCAATCAAGTCAAAGGTTACTATGTATGCTAACAAGTATCCGTTCTCAGACAACATCTTCAAGCTTTGGGGCGCAGTAGAGGATTACGGCGCACAGGAGCTTCCTGAAGAGTAATCTAAAAACCGCGTATGCCTGCTTGTTTGGGTGCGCGGTTTCTTAACAAAAAGCGGACGATGTGAAAACGTCGCCCGCTTTTTTTGTGCCTGGAGTTCCCCGCATACGGTAGTTTTCCTGCCGTCATTGCTCTCGCTGACATCCTATGTGGAAAGTAGGTTCCTCACTTCGTTCGTCAATACTTTCCACCCAGGGTGTCAGCTACGCAATGCCGGCAGAATCATGCTGTACCACGTGTAGCGCGTTAACGCGCGTTTTTGCGCCTCTCTACGTGACAGGAAGCCATTTTCCCTCGAAACTCAATTTGCGCCAAACGCCGTGAACAGCCCGCGCGCACAAAAAAAAGCTGGACCCCTGCATTCGCAAGTGCCCAGCCTTTCCTACGTTACGTCAGTTTTATCAGACTTTGAACAAGTCTATCTCCGCGCCAATCTTGCTGATGTTGTCAGCCATCTGACCGGAAATGTTAGAAAGCGAGGAGCCTGTCTCGTTAATGCGCTGTGCGCCGGAGTGCATCTCCTGAATACTGTCTTTCATCGTTTCTGTTGCAATCTGAAGCTTCTGAATCTCTGAAAGGATGTGCTTGTTGCCTTCTGTCATCTCGCCGGAAGCCGCACGAACTTCTGAAGTGCTGTCATTCATGGACTGCAGCGCGTCAGTAATCTGCTTGGAGCCAACCTGCTGCTCTTCCATTGCGCCCTTAATCTGCTCGATAATCTGGCTTGTCTCTGCGACACTCTGAGAGATAGCGGCGAACGCGGCATCCGTCTCGCTTGAAACCTGAACAATCTCGTGTATCGTTTCCTGAATCTTCTTAAGCTCATTACCGATTGTCTTTGACTGCTCTGTAGAAGTTTCAGAAAGCTTACGAATCTCGTCTGCAACGACCGAGAAGCCTTTTCCTGCCTCGCCAGCATGAGCCGCCTCAATAGCCGCGTTCATTGCGAGAAGGTTCGTCTGCTCAGCGATGTTCGCAATAGCCGTGTTGGCGTCCTGCAGCATCTCTGACTGCTCCTCAATGTGGGCAATCTTTTCGTTAGCGTTGCTCTGCGTGTTCGAGCCTGCGTTAGAATGCTGCTGCAGCATGTTGAATGACGCGATCATCTTGCCGACTGAGCTGTTTACGGAGTTGATGTTTCCTATCATCTCCTCGACCGCCGTAGAAGCCTGTGAAACGCTGTCCGCCTGTGAGCCGATCATGTGCTCAAGCGACTCAATGTTCGCGCTTATCTGGTTGACGGCTCCCGCTGTCTCGTCTACGGAGTTCGCCTGGTTGATAATCTGGTTATTTACGCTCTCTATATTGGCGATAATCTCCGTTATAGAAGCGGCTGTATCTTGCGTGCTTGCCTGCAAATCACTGTCTACAGTGATAAGGTTCGTCTTTGAGTTCTGCAATGATGAAACAATGCCGTGAAGTTTTTCTATGAACTCGTTGAATCCGTCTACGACATCGCCAATCTCATCGTTAGAAGACACGGGAATGCGCTGGGTAAGATCCGCATTGCCGCTCGCTATCATGTGGATTGAAGATTTAACCGTCTTAAGCGGTTTGATAAGAAGCCTTATCAGGATGAACGATACGATTATAGAAACCACGATTGTAGCTACGATGATTATGATTATGAGCTTCTGCATCGTGTTGAGCGTGAAAAAGTACATGTCATAAGGAGCTACGGCGAAAACCGTCCAGTTCGTGTTCGGAACGCGCTTATATGCGGCAATAAGGTGTGCGCCGATATTAGGGTCAACGAACGTGTCTACGCCTTCTTGTCCTTCAAGAATCTTGGAAAGAATAAGACCGAGTCCTTGCGTCTGGTCGAGCTCCTGCGCTTCTCCGTTCTCGTCTGCTGTATCGTTTTCGTCTACACCGGCGTTCAGGTTTGCTATTGTTGCTCCCTCAACCCAGTTGATAACAGACGGATGCATTCCTCCGCCCAAATCTGTGTTTCCGATAATGTCTATAAGAAGACTGTCGCCAATTACCATTACGATAGCGCCTGTAATCTTTCCGTCATGGTTCCGCACAGGAACGCTGTAGTGCTGAAGGATTGACTCTGTTACAGGACTGAATTTCGGGTCGGAAACAAAGTCGTTTCCTGCGAAAGCTTCCATAAAGTAAGGACGGTCTGCGAAGTTCATGTAACGTCCGTCCGCGACGATAGCGTCTCCGTTCGCATTATAAAATGCAACATTCTCATAATGTCCGCCAAATGCAGGTGCTATGTTTGAAAGCTGTCTTTGTTTTTCTTCTATTGGTACTGAGTCATCTTTCATACATTCCAGTTCAGCCAAAAAGTGAAGCGCTGTGAAATGCTTTTCGTTTACCGCTGCAATCTGGTTTGCAACGTCGCTTGCCATTGCTGTGAAGTGGTTGTCAACGCTCTGTTCCATACCGTCTGATGATGTTCTGTACGATACAACACCGATTGTGATTGTCGCTATCAGAATAACTGTCAGGAACATAAGGAACATTTTAAACGACAAAGATACTCTTAACGATTTTTTCTTACCCATGAGTACACATCTCCTGTAAAGTTCACTTATATTAACTATATTTGATGTTATGGAGCTGTGCAAGGAAAAATAAACGATTTATCATTTGTTTTTACGGCAAAAAGTAGAAATGTTTGTTGATGTAGACAATTTTCTATAGAAACCAGAGAGGGGGTCGCCGATTCTTTAGATGAGGCGCAGGGGGAATTCGCAGCAAGCACGGAGTGCGTAGCTTCTAGCGTTCTTCCCCCTCTAATCCTTAATTTTCCTATGCGTGAAATTTAAAAATACTTCATCTATTGCATAAATACTTAATTTTTTGTATATTCGAGATTATGATAGACTTGACACTTAACCAGCTGCTGCGACAAAAAACAGCGGCTAATCCAGACCACGAATTCATGGTTTATGCCGACAGGGACCTACGATTCACGTACGCGGAATTTGACAAGCGTGTTGACAACCTTGCCTGCGGATTGTACGCAATCGGTGTACGAAAAGGCGACAATCTTGGTATATGGGCTACGAACGTTCCGGACTGGCTTACGTACATGTTCGCGTGTGCGCGTCTTGGGGCTGTTGCCGTCACCGTAAACACAAGCTACAAACTTCATGAGCTGGAATATCTTGTTAAGCAGTCAGATCTTAAGGTGCTCTGCCTTTCCGACGGAATGAAGGACTCTAACTACGTCCAGATGATTAAGGAGCTTGTTCCAGAGCTTGATACATACGAGCGCGGCTGCCTTAAATCAGAAAGATTCCCATGCCTTAAGAACGTTGTTTTCATGGGACCAGAGAAATTCCGCGGGCTTTATTCCACACCGGAGCTTCTTTTGCTCGGACAGCATGTTGATATCGAGATTATCCACGAAATAGAAAGGACCGTTTCTCCGCACGACGTCGTTAATATGCAGTACACGTCCGGTACGACAGGATTCCCGAAAGGCGTTATGCTTACGAGCTACAATATCGTTAACGATGGATTCATCATCGGCGAGCGCATGCGCTACACGGAAAACGACCGTTTGTGCCTGCTCGTTCCTCTTTTCCACTGCTTCGGCATTGTCCTTGGCGTTATGGCTGTTCTGACTCACGGCGCGACGCACGTTCTGCTCGAAAGCTTTGACCCGCTCGTGGCTCTGGCTTCCATCCAAAAAGAAAAATGCACGTCGCTATACGGCGTTCCGACGATGTTCATAGCGGAACTTAACCACCCGATGTTCAGCATGTTCGACATGTCATCGCTCCGTACCGGTATTATGGCTGGCTCCGGCGTTCCTGTCGAGCTTATGAAAACGGTTATCGATAAGATGCACATGCCGGAAATTACGTCTGTCTACGGACTTACGGAATCGAGCCCTGGAATGACGCAGAGCCACTGGAACGACACCGTTGAGGTTAAGGCTAATACTGTCGGTGACGCGTTCGAGGGCATTGACGTTAAGGTTCTTGATCCAGAGACTGGAAAGGAATGTCCGGTAGGAGTGCAGGGCGAGATGTGCTGCAAAGGCTGGAACGTTATGAAGGGCTATTACAAGATGCCCGAAGCGACGGCAGAGACTATCGATAAAAACGGTTACCTTCATTCGGGTGACCTTGGCGTTAAGGATGAGGACGGCAATTACCGCATCACAGGCCGCATAAAGGACATGATTATCCGTGGCGGCGAGAATATTTATCCGCGCGAAATCGAGGAATTCCTGATTCAGATGCCGCAGATAAAGGATATTCAGGTTGCCGCCGTAAAAGACAAGAAATACGGCGAGATTACGGGTGCGTTTATCATTCTGCACGAGGGAATGACGCTCAAAGAAGAGGATGTTATTGAGTATTGCCGCGGAAAGATTTCGAAGTTTAAGTGGCCGCAGCTCATAATGTTCCTTGACGAATTCCCGATGACCGGAAGCGGCAAAATCCAGAAGTTCAAGCTCACCGAGCTCGGTACCAAGTACAGAAAAGAAGTTTTGGGCTTGGAGTGATGTTGGCGGGAGCACTGAGCAAAAAACCTGTAATGCGGGGTATTAGGTAATATGGCGGCACTAACTATAGGTTTAACAGCAATTCTTTCTCTTCTTTTCATCGTGCTCGGCGTTTTCCTTGTTCGCGGAAAATTTCTTGAACTGATTGCGGGCTACAAAAAGCTTTCGGAAGAAGATAAAAAAAGCGATTCTGTGCGCAAAATCGGCAAGGCGGCGGGCATATTCCTGTTCGTCGTCGCGTTCCTAATGGTCGCGTCCGTCGTAATCGTGCAGCTTTTCCCGGCGGCAAGAACAGCAGTGCTGGTCGTTCTTTTCCTTTCGATGCTTGTCGGGATTACGTGCGTTTTTATGATGAAACGGTAATGTTCTAACGGCGGACATAACGATATATTCTTGCACAATTAATTAAACTCAAAAGCGTTGGACAGTGCTCTCGCTGGATTTAATGCGCGATCACAAGTTCACTGCTCTTCGGCTCAGAAAAACGCGCGTCGCCTATTTCGTCGAAAAGTTTATATTTTCCCCGTTATCAGTTCCCATGCGAGTGAGCCGGGTGGCGGAATCTGTGGCAGTTCATCTGCTGAAAACCAAAGTGCCTCGTGAATCTCTTCCTGCTGAACTTTTATTTCACCTGATTCGTATTCGGCGTGGCATCCGATCATAAGCTGGTCGGGGAAAGGCCACGACTGGCTTTTCGCATAGCGTATGTTCTTTACTTTTATGCCTGTTTCCTCAAAAACTTCGCGCTCCACGCACTGTTCAATTGTTTCGCCGGGCTCCATGTAGCCCGCCAGACATGTGTACAGGTTTGTGTTGCGCTGTTTGTGGCGCGCCAAAAGCAGTTTGCCCTCTTTTTTTACAAGCACGATGATGCACGGCGAGAGCGACGGAAAAAACTCGCGTCCGCAAAGCGTACAAACACGCGCGGTTTCGTATTTGTCATCGGAGAGCGGGCCGCCGCAACTGCTGCAAAAACGCGTGTTCTGCCGCCAATTTGCGATACCGGCGGCTCTTGCGGCTAGTGGGGCTGCCGGATGCTCTGCCGCGAACAGCGAGCGTAGAGGTTCCCATTCGTAGCCTTGCGGGACTGGCTGTGGTTCTGCAAGCGTCATGGCTGCGTAACGGTTTTGCGGCTCGGCGAACCAGTCTTTTGCAACCTGATAATCGACGCACTTTTTGTATATATTCGCATCCGGCAGTTCGTGCGCAAGGCCGCCGGCGTTACTCCGCTTCTTAACGAGGATACAGTTCCCGTGGAAGATGAAGAAAAAATCAGTTATAGCGTCCTCAAAATAATGCGTCATACTCATGCGTAAATTATAGTGGCAAAAGTTAAAATCAGCAACTTTTTGTCACGCGATGTTTTGGTGCGCAAAACGTGGAGGGCAAAAAAAACGAATTTTCTGGTTTTTCCCGCGAAAAGTTCGTAAAACCCGGCATCCAAAAGCAATAATAAAGATGTAGGGCATTTTTTTAAATGTCCTAGATATTTTTGGTTATGAGAGGTTTTCTTATGAATGAGAAAGAATTGACTTTGGAAGAAAAGTGGGAACAGGCTACGATTGCAAATAATTTTTTGTTCTACAAAGTAATGCACGATAATCCAGATGTGTGTAAGCAATTGCTTGAAATCCTTTTGGAGATGGAAATTGACAAAATCGACATGAACACCCAGGAAGTCATCAACATCGACTGGCGGAGCAAAGGAATTAGGCTCGACGTGTACGCAAAAAACTCAAACCAGGTTTTTGACATTGAGATGCAGTCCACCGATACCTTGGAATTACCGGAACGTGCGCGGTATTATCAGGGGGCTATGGATATTGACAGTCTAAAAGCTGGAGATGAATACAAGGATTTGAAGAACTCATACGTCATTTTTATCTGTATTCCTGATATTTTCAATAAAGGTTTGCCAGTATACACTTTCGAGAACCTTTGCCGTCAGGACACGTCCGTTCCGCTTGGCGACCGAGCGTTAAAATACTTTTTCATTTCGACAAACTGTGATAAACTTTTGAATGAGGAACAGAAAGCATTCATGCGTCTTGTGAGGGGGAACGAAAGTTCCAATGCATTCACGGACAGGGTGGCACATCTGACTGAGGATGCCAAGCGAAACAATGAGTATAAGAGGCAGTATATGGAATGGGAAAGACAGAAAGCTTACGAGTTTAGGCGTGGCAAAGAAGAGGGCAAAGAAGAAGCTAAGCTCGAAGCTGCTATTACACTTGTCAATAAATACAATGCCAGTCCTGAAACTGCCGCAAATGATATGGGAATTCCTTTGGAAAAACTTTTGGAATCTCTCGAAACAAGAACCAAAAGCCAAGCATAATGTAGATTGTGGCGATTTTCCGTCAATATTCGACAAAAATCTGGAAAATCTATTTATTCTGTGTTAAAATACACTATGGATTCGTTTAAATTGCCCGAATCCGCCGGTTTTAAGTTTTGTTTAGAGTTTTATTATGAAAAGAGTTACCGTTCCGTTCTTGAAAAAAACAATTGTCCTCTTGATTGGTGTACTTCTCGCGCTCACTGTTGTTTCCTGCGAGTATATTAACATCAATATCCAGGATCTTGTTGTCGAAAAGCTCGACAATGCTGTTATAGAAAACATTGACTTTGCGTATGGAACGACGAAGAACGCGAACGGACAAGACTGCATATTTTCTAACTATTATGGCGGCTATAGGCTTGACGGAACAATCCGTAATCCGCGCGGTTACAATCTCATAGTGCGCTATGAGATGACCGATGGTACCACTGTTACACAAGCAACTTACAATTCTGAAAGTGAATATCGCGACGCACTTATCAATTCAGAGCCGCCGACAGCTGTTTCTTTCGTTATGGACGGAAATAGCGGCTTTAGTATGTATTTATCCAACACTTTTTTAAGAACCCGCGAGCTTAATCTTTCAAAGCGCAATATTGGCGGTACGCTCACACTTAAAGATATTGCCGGAGGCCGCCAGTTTGATCCGTATTCCTTCGCGCTCCGAGTTAATTCTGCTCCTGAAGGCCCGTTTGGCACGATGCTTCAGCGGAACGGAGCCGGAACTGAGTATATTCTGTGCTTTAACATGCCTACGTCGCTTTTGACGGAAGTAATGTTTGACACTCATGTCATTGATATAAACGGCATGAAGCGTTACTTCAAGAGTTATGAGGATTTTGACGGTCATTTCTATACCGATGCAGCTATGACAAACGTGGACCCGTCGTTCACGATGGAAAGACCGGGAGATTTACGCCCACTCAAAGAGGACGGCGATCTTTTTGAAGAAAGCAATGGGGCAGTTTCTGTTTACTATTACACGAGAGTCGCTGAAACGAGAGAAGATAAGACATGGACACTCTTCATAGAGGATGATGAAGGACTCAAGTCCGATACCGATTACGCCTGCAACAATGAAAAAACGCTCTCGAACCCGTGGTTCGACATAGCTACTGATGCCAGGGTCGATGTAAATGATGACGGTATTTATATTATGAAAGTTTACCACAACGGAAAGTGCCTTGACGGAGCTGATGTTGGGGACTATCTGTACATTCACTACACATTGATCGATCAAAACGGAGAAATAGAGACTGGAAGCTCTGCCTGTTGGGACCGTGGCGATGGCATGTATGCCGAGATCCAGCTTAATATAAACATATACAGAGAAATAACTGTATGGGCTAAGGCGCAGCATCATACGCCGAGCGACCGTATATCTGTATATAACGTTACTGTAAAGAGACCGCCAGAACTCTATGTAAGCAACAGCGGTTATGATTGGTATACAGGTGCTAAGAACAATCCGTTAAGAACTATTAATCAGGCTATAGAAAACTTCTTGGATGGCGATGCGGAAGAATACAGGAATGAAACAACATTCAAGATTTACTTGCTTGACGACATAACTCCAGAAGATATTAAAGAGGGCGATTATGTCACGATTCCGAAGGCAACAACAGACGATGAGACGACTGTTAAGACGTTCAACATAATCGGATATGAAGGCAACCGCACGATAAATGCAAAGAAAAATTTGGATGCGCCAGGAAGTGTTATCCGGGTTAATAGTGGTGCAAAACTTACAATGCGCGATATCACTATAACAGGCGGTTATGCCGAAGACGGTGGTGGTCTGGCTATAGAAGGTGGCGCGAATGTTTCTCTTACAAACTGTACTATAACCGATAATACTGCGGGTTATTGTGGTGGTGGTATACTTGTTTCCCAAGCGAATATCACATTACAGATGAACGGATGTACTGTTAGCGACAACACTTCTGATGACAACGGTGGCGGTATGTTCGTAATGAATGCGGGCGGTGACGTAACCATAACCAACAGCACGTTCTCTGGAAATACAGCGAATGGTGGCGATGGTGGCGGTGGTATACATATTTGGCAAGGTTCTGTGGTACTGAATGCTTGTACTTTTAGTGGTAACACTGCTTCAAAGGGCGGTGCAATAGCATTACGAAATCAGGAATCTGCTTCGTTGAAGCTTGACGGAGCTACCTCTATTCCAGCAGGAACCGATGGCAACAGCGGCTATAACGACATATATGTTGAAGATGGCAAGTCGATAGAAATCGGAAGCAACTTTACGTACAGCGGTGCGCAAGCTCTGATTGACTTCTATACTTATACGCAGAATGCGACAGTCTTTACCGGTTCTCCTGCAAAAGCAAGCGGTAAGTTCAAGCCTGAAAACGCAAGCTACTTAATAACTTCGGCAGGTAAGCTTTCTGTTGACCCGGATATTTACGTAAGCTCATCGTCCAGCAGTCCGGCAGGCAGTCCTTCTGGCAACGGCTCGCAGGCGCGTCCGTATGATTCTTTGACAGATGCATTTAACCGCATTAAAACCTTGGACGAAGCGGCGGACTATATTATCCACGTAAGCGGAACGATATCTCACTCTAACGGTTTATCAATAACGCGAAGTTCCTTCGGCACTAATGCTCCTTCGTCCATAACGATTCAAGGAACGAATCCGGAAAATGACAAGCTCTCAAGAGGTGCAAACAGCAGGTCAACAGTTGCTATTGATGGTTCTGTCTCATTCCCTGTGATTTTTGAGAACCTTACCATAACAAACGGTAATGCGTATGGCAATGGAAATAATGGTGGCGGACTAAACGTCGGTTTGGGTACAAATGTTACTCTTAAGAACTGTAAGGTTACAGGTAATCATACTGATACATCATCAGGCGGTTTGGGCGGCGGTATATATGTTGCCGGAACTTTGACGCTCGACGGAACTTCTGTAACCGGAAATGATTCAACAACGAACGGTGGCGGTATATATGTTGCCTCTACTGGTGGGCTGGACGTCAGGGGTAAAGTCACTGTAACAGGCAATACGAATGGTACTAGTGCCACGACGAACAACGTTTACTTAGTTGACGGCAAATCCATAACAATTGACGGTGCGCTTGACGCTGCTAGCCGCATTGGTGTTACGACGCAGACCGATCCGTCACCGGGAACGAACATTACAATTTCAAATGGTGTTTCTAACAGCGGACTTACGGCAGCTCAGTTAAGCACGGTATTCTTCAGTGATAAAAACTACGTCGTAAATGCAAGCGGCACAGAGCTTGCTCTCAGCTTAAGTGGTGGTTCGTACAGCGGCGGTGATATACCGAATAGTAACCTGACCTTTGCATTCACGGATGCTGCTACGAATGGAAACACCGTAACGAGCTTCTATGCTGGCTACGCGAAAGATATTTACATAACTGTATACGAACCGGGCGCAAATGACCCGATTCCGGCATCGAGCATTGAATGTACGGTCGAGCTGAAGAGCGGTGCCAGAACTGTTTCGACCCCAGGTTGTACGACTGTTGGCAACTCCAAGAAGATTACGTTGCCATCTACCTTGATGCCTGATGATTACAGGCTCTACGTAACGGCAGCATATAACGGCTTTACTTACGACTGTTCGTACCCGCTTGAAGGAATAGAGCCAAATCTTACGTTCACAGGAACGTCGTATACTGTGCTTACTGGCGCGGATGCAACAGGTTCTGCCGGAACGAGCGGAACTTATGTGCTGTTTGGTGACTGGCCACAGACAATAAAGGCGGCTAACGTCACGATAGAAGAAGGCATTTCAAAGCAAGTAGGCGCGTTCACCTATTACATGGGAAGCGACGGCGCGTGGTACGCGAAGCAGCAAGAAAAAGCTTATACATCCGGTTATAAATACAGCGATGATACGGATGTCGCACAGGGCGGCACAAGCTACAAATACTTCAAGGTGAAGCCTATTAAGTGGCGTGTCCTTACGACGGATTACAACGGAACAGGAAAGAAACTTCTTTTTGCGGAGGACGTACTGATAAACTACCGTTATGCCGCAAGTGACAATAATTATGTTAACAGTGAAATCAGAAGCTATATCAACGGAGATTTTTACAACACCGCTTTCTCAAGCATGATGCAAAGCAAAATTGTGACGATGAGCGTAGACAACAGCGTGGCAAGTACAGGTGACAGCAGCAACAGCTATGTTTGTGAAGATACAAACGACAATGTTTTCTTGTTGAGTTATACGGAAGCCACAAACAATACTTATGGTTTGAACAACAACGATGTGCGAACCCGTAGACCGACTGATTTCGCGCTGGCGAGCGGTACATACACATATCAATCTGGCAGTTATTGGTGGTCGCGATCACCTCGCTCGAATTATAGCAACAAAGCGCGTATCTTTCTCTATAGCGGCGGTGCGGACGGCATGAACGTTTTTGTCGACTACGTCGGCGTTGTTCCAGCTCTGTGCCTAGACAATTAGCTAATGCGCCCGGCTCTGTGCCTCGAATGGTGGAGCCCGTCCCCGCGTCGTCCGCACTGCACGCTAAGCCGGGCTTGGCTTTTTAGCACCGTATACATCATCACCGCGCGGTAAGCGTTATCCCGCGCGTATGCCTCCGTTTGTTTCTCTGAGTTTTTGCAGATTATTTGCAGAAAATGTGTTACGCTTTTATCGCTTTAAGCTCATCCGCAAGCTTCTGAACTTCTTTCAGGGAAAGCCCGGTTATTTGTGAAATCTGTTGCGGTGTAAGTCCTAATGCTATGGCATTCTGCGCAGCTTCCACGGCTTTTTCCTGCTTGCCAGCAATCATTCCATCGTCGAAATCATAAGCTCTCTGTCGTTCCCATGTCATAAACTGGTGCCTCCACTGCATATTGTGCTTTGCGTCTGTAACAAAGTCTTTCAGGTCAGATGTAAATCCGTTCCCGGCGCGATTCGAGATTAGAAACTCGAAGAAACTCCTGACTTCCTCATCTTTGACCATTTTAGCACAAGCTTCCGCATAAAAAAAGTGTTTGTACGCCCTGTCTCCAAGTTTTGTCTTACCGTCCTCGATGCAGATGTTCTCGAACGTACACACCGGAAGCCCATTGTGGAATACATCTTCCAGACAAATGAAAATAACATGTGAGTCGCAGAGCTCTTTGTATTTCTGCCCAGCTTTCAGTGAATCCAAGTCCATTAAACCCTGATAGTATCGCGCCCGCTCCGGAAGCTCCTTTGTATCCGTAACCTGAAGCTCAACATCATACATCCTGCCTATATCTTTTACGAACACGTCCAGCCTGATTCCTTTGGCTTCGGGATCAACCTCCATAGCTTCCTCGTTGTGCATGTCTATTTGCTCAATCTTAACTTTCAGCAATATTTCAAGAAGATGCTTGCATGCCTCCGGGTGGTTTCGCATTACCTTGTAAAAGATGAAGTTATTCGCCAAAGTCGCCCGTTCCCATTTTTCTTCCGGGGTTAGTTTTCGGTCGTCCACAATACGACCTCCTGTTTAAGAAAATTATGCAGAGTCTCATAAAATCCCTGCATATATTTTATACGAGGTTGCTTGAGGGAAAATTCATCTTTGAAGCCGGCTTCCCGAAAAAATCCGCGAAAATGAAAATAATCTTTTAAAATCCAAATAAAAAAACGAAACCTGTTGACATTAGTTTTATATCAAACTATAATCGCACCTATGAAACAGTTTGATATAAAACGATTTTTAACTTTGGCCTGTGCGTGCGCCGTTATGCTCGTCTGCGCGCTCGGCATCACATCATGTAAAACAGAAAAAGCTACTGTAGAATCAATAGCCGTATTCGTTCCGGGCGTCGTCTCCGGCAGCCCTGTTTATGAAATGCTCGTAAGTGGCGCGGAAAAAGCCGTTGCCGACTTTAACGCAAAGAATCATGCTGACGGCAAAAACGCCGTAAAATGCACGATTATCGAAGCCGGTACGAACCAGTCAGAATGGAGCGGAAAGCTCACCGCACTTGCGTCATCAGGCGAATACACGATGATCCTCTCCTCAAATCCGTCGCTCCCCGATCTTGTTGCACCGCTTACAGCCCAATTCCCGGACGTAAAGTTCATCCTTATGGATGCTTTCCTGGAAGGCAATTCTTCCGTTGCGACAGTGCGCTACAATCAGCGTGAGCAGGCATTTATGGCAGGCTACGCGGCAGCGACAGTTTCTGCATCTGGCATGGAATACGCCAACGCGGCTCACAAAATCGCGCTTGTGGCAGCTCAGGAATATCCTGTTATGAACGACATAATCTTCCCGTCATACATTGAAGGCGCAAGAGCCGCAGTTCCTGACACAGAAGTTGAGTTCGTCGTCGTAGGCAACTGGTACGACGCGTCAAAAGGCATGGAGCTTGCCGATGCGCTTTATGCTTCCGGGACGGACGTAATCCTGCCGATTGCTGGCGGTGCTTCCCAGGGAGTTATTTCTTCTGCACAGAAAGCAGGATTTTATATCGCATGGTTCGACGACAACGGCTATTCAAAAGCACCGGGATACGTAATCTCCAGTACGACGATGGCTCAGGACAAAATGTCTTACGAGATGACGACAAAATATCTTGAAAAAACGGTGAAATACGGAACGGCAGAAACTGTCGGCATTAAAGAAGGTTACATTGCATTCGTGGAGGATGACCCTGTTTATATTTCCTCCGTGCCGGACGATGTCCGCGCGACGATTGCTAAAGAATACGCACTGATTAAAAACGGAGATCTTCTCCTTCCTTCTCCGTAATTAATTTGGCGCGTAGATACATCGGTTTTCCGGGCTTGCGGGGCCCGCTAACGCTTGGTCTGGCAGAGCATTGCGTCGCAACTCTGCCAGACCGGCTTCGCCGCCCCTGCACCCCGGCGCGTACCGAATTGTAAGTAAAAGCCGGAGGGGTTTTTGTGCTTTCCGGCATTTACGCTTTTTTTTCGTTTATGGCGATACTTTCCGCATATAAAATTTCAAAAAGCTATCCTCGAAAAACGGTCCTCGATGAAGTTTCTCTTTCATTCGAGGGCGGTCGTATTTATGCGCTCTTGGGCGAAAACGGAGCAGGAAAAACGACGCTCGCGTCCGTGCTCATAGGCAGTTTGCGTCCGGACAGCGGAAAACTACTTCTTGACGGAGCGGAAATCGACCGCTCTCCAGCCGAAGTTTGCCGTATCGCCGCCGTAAACCAGATTCCAGAACTTGTAGACGGCGTTTCGGTGCTTGACAACTGCATTCTTGGCGCGGAGCCAGCCGGTCATTCCGGCATTATAAGACGCGGTGCGGCGCGGAAAGAACTGGAATCCCTTTGCCGTCAATGGAATACCGGTGAAATTCTAAACAAAAAAACATTTAATCTTACGGCGCAGGAGCGTTTTTACGCCGCTTTTCTTTCCGCGCTATACAGAAACCCCGATTTTCTTATTCTTGACGAGCCTTCCGCGACGCTTTCCGGCAATGAGCGTGCCTCGCTTTTTGAAAGCCTTTCTGAAGCTGCGCGCGACGGCCTTTGCGTCATCTTTATAACGCATGACATAAAAGAAGCCGTCCGCTATTCCGACGCGGTTTATGTCCTGCGCGACGGAATAGTTTCCGCGCGCTATGAAGCTGATGAACTTAAAAAAGCTGACGAAGACGGTTGCGTCAAAAAAATATACAGCGCGATGTTTGGTGAAGCCGCGTCCGCAGGGACTTCGAGCACAGTTTCCAATAACATTACTGATTCTAGTAAGGTTCCGCTTTCTGACGCGCGCGGCGACGAAATCCTACAGTTTGATGGCGTTTCCGCTGCCCCGTACAGAAAAGCTTCCCTTTACGACGTATCGTTTGCTGTTCAAAGCGGCGTAATAACGTGCATTACAGGACAAAAAGAAGCGGGGCTTGAAACTCTGGAAGATATCGTCACAGGCATGAACGAATATCCTGTTTCAGGGGAAATCAGCCTGATGGGCGCGCCTTGCAAACGTCTTACGCCGTCAATGCTCCGTGAACTTGGAGCAGGCATCGTGCCGTCAGACAAGACGCACAGAGCTTCGTCGCCGCTTCTTTCCGTCCGCGACATTTTGACCGCCCGCTACGGAAAAGAAACAAGCATAATTGACGCTTCCGGGGTTGATATCTTGCCAGATGAACCTGTTGTGAACCTTTCCGGTGGAATGCTCCAGAGCCTCGTCATTGAGCGCGAACTGTACAAGGAACAAGATGCGGACGGAAGCCATGAAGCCCCCGGCGTGCATGCTTCCAGCGGACATTTTACGGGCGGTCAGAAAAAAATACCTCTCCTGATTTTTGCGAATCCAGTTTACGGACTGGACAGGCGGCGCACATCCGCAATTTTGCACCGGATAAAGTCAGAGGCGCAAAAAGGCGCGGCAGTATTGGTTCTTTCAACGGAAGGCTCCGAAGTTGAAAAAATCGCAGATATAAAATACAAGCTTGTCTCTGGAGTGCTTGAAAAAGCCGAGGCTGCCGCACACGATCGTGTGAAACCAGAAATAATCACGTCTGGCGAGCCAGAACGAACCGGGAAACGGGAGCTATTAGCTTCTAAAAAACGCACATTTAACCTTCATCCGCTTTATGCGCTCGTTTCTGGCTTTGTGGCGGCAGCCGTCCTTATCCTTATTATGGCGAAAAATCCGTGGCAGACGCTTCTTTCGTTTTTTGCCGCGCCTGTCTCTTCTGCTTTTTTCGCGGGGAACTGGCTCAACACGGCGACTTTGCTTTTAGCGGCGGCGGTCGGAGCTTATAGTTCAATAACTGCTGGCTCAATAAATCTTGGCGGCGAAGGTCAGGTTTATGCCGGCGGATTCGTCGCAGCACTTGCGCTTGGGTATCTTCCGGAACTTCCTGCTGCTGCCGCCGTACCTATCCTGATAATTGTGGCGGCTTTTTCCGCCGCCGCTGGTGCCGCGATGATGGCTGTTCCTGCTGTTCTTAAGACACGCAGGAATATAGAAGTCCTTTTATCGTCATTTTTGCTTTCAGGCGCGGTTATTCCGTGCATCGACAGTGCCATAACGAATGTTTTCCGTGCGAAAAACGGCAACTTGCTTGCGACTCCGTTCCTTAATGAATGTTTCCGGCTTCCGCATATCCTTAAGCCGTCTTCGCTTAATATCTCAGTTTTTGTGGTGCTCGCTCTTGCTGCGTTCCTTCTTTATATCCTTGTTAAAACAAAAAAGGGCAGGGTATTCCGAATCACGGGTACAGCTCCTGTTTTCGCGAAATTAAGCGGCTTTAATGTACGGCGTAACTTTACTTGCGGCATGCTTCTTTCCGGTGCTCTCCACGGATTGTGTGGCTTTTTTGCTGTTACGGGTACGCATTTTACGTGCCATTCCGGTTTTTACTCCGGCTTCGGCTGGAACGCGCTCACAGCTGCCCTTATCGCGGATAAAAAACCGCTTATGCTCATTCCGTCTGTGCTCGTGCTCTCTTTCATCTACACAGGATGCGAAAAAACAGTTCTGACGGGCAGCATGAATCCCGACATGACGTTTATCATTCAGGCTGTTATCCTTCTTTTCGTCACAGTAAGAGGCAACAAATGAAAATAATCCTCAACATCCTTGTTTCATCCGTTCCTCTTTTGCTCGCCTCAGCCGGAGCGTTGGTCAGCGAATATGCGGGCGTGCTCGCGGTCTTTATTGACGGCTTGATAAATCTTTCTGCGTTCCTTACGTTTTTGTTCGCATACTGGACAGGCAGCGTAGCCTCCGCATGCTTGCTTGCCGCCCTTTGTGCGGTCCTCGTGGCTTTGCTTGCCTCGTACTACACTGAAAAAACAAAAGCTAATCCGTTCGTAACGGGCATTGTGCTTAACCTTTTCTCGTCTGGATTCACATCGGTGTGTTCTTCGCTCGTGTTCCGCACGAAAGGAGTTTTGTCTCCCGCAATTCTTTCAAGCGGCTTTACGTTCAAGGAAGGGCTTTTCCCGTCGCTAACGAACGAAATATCGCTGTTCGCGCTTTTTATACCGGCTTTTATTTGTGTTCTTGTGTTGTATCCTGTCGTGCGGTACACGAAATGGGGACTGCGTCTTGTTGTTGCGGGTGCCGCGCCTGATATCCTTAAAAAGAAAGGTGTTGAGCCGTCTGTTTACAGGTGCTCTTCATGGCTTATAGCGGCTTTGTTCGCATCAGTTGCGGGTTCAGTTCTTACGCTTCGCCTGTCGTCGTTCGTGCCGAATATAAGTTCCGGGCGCGGCTGGATTGCGCTTGCGGCAGTTTTTCTTGGCAGACGGAATGTTTTTGGCGTGATTGCGTCATCGTTGCTGTTCACTGCCGCCGGATACGCTGCGGACAGCATTCAGACGGCAGCGGGCTTTTCGTTCATTCCGCCATCGGTGCTTCCGGCACTTCCGTACATAGCGGCGACAGTCGTGTTCTTTGTTAGTAGAAGCCCCAATCGCGCTAGAAATAGTAAGAAAAACTAAAAGCTATGAATTAAAATAAGCCAACAAATCGTCGTCGTTTTCGGGTTCGGCGTCGAATGATTTTTTCGGTTCTTCGGAAGCACTGTCAAATGCATCGATGTTCATAAACGCCGGGTTTTGCTCAAGTATGTCAGCTTCAGCAGCTTCAGCAGCTTCTGGTACAGCAGATAGTTCATCACCTTCATTACTGCTCTCGCCGTCTGCGCTCGCTGAAATCTCTGCCACATCAGTTTCTATATCATTAAGCGCGTCCGACGTTCTGAACGCCGAAAGTTTTGTGGAAAGGCTTTTCATGTTGTTGCTTGATTCAGTACTGAATTCGCTTACTTGAAGCATCTTTTCTACGATGTCGCTCGCGCCGGAGCGTATCTCGTTGACGCCAGTCTTTGACTCGGAGAAAATGCCGTGCATTTGCGCCATCGCTTCGGAAACAGCCATTTGCTGCGTGTTAAGCTGGTCGCACTGTCCGCTTATCTTTGAGGCTGTCTCTGCAACTGACTGCGTTCTCTTCTCAACTTCATTAATCTTTTGGTCTACGGCTCGCAAGTCGCCTGTAATATCATGGAGCGAATTGCTCATATCCTGCGCCTGTTCGCTTACGCGCGCGAAAGCTTCTGCCGCAAGACTGCTCGCCTTATCTGCTTCCTTAACCTTGCTCACAATCGCGTTTATCGAGGTGGAAATGCGGTGCGAATTATCCGTTGTGGATTCTGCGAGCCGCCTGATTTCTTCCGCAACAACTGCGAATCCTTTTCCGGCTTCTCCAGCGTGCGCGCTTTCTATCGCGGCATTCATGGAAAGAATGTTTGTCTGTTCCGCGACGGTGTTTATAATCTCTATGATGTCGCCAATCTCGTCGAGTTGACCTGTAATCTCATTGAGCATGTCTGTCGTCGCGCTTATCTTGCTGTCGCCGTCCGTAACGAACTGCTGTATGCGCTCCGCGTTCTGCGATTTTTCTATAGAAGTGTCGGTTATTCCCGTAACGAGCTTTGCCATCTTCGTTATGTCGTCCGAGTTCTGCGAAATAGAGTCGAACTGCATCTGGTTGTCCACAACGAGCGCGAGCGCGATGTCCGACATCTCCATAAGCTTTTCCATTGAGCTTTTAACGGCGGTTTCGAGCAGCTCGAACTGCCTGTTCAGCGATTCGATGCTCATGCGTATCTGGTGCGTCGCAGCTGCTGTCTGAGTTGCGGCTCCTTCGTATGTTTTTCCGAACTGAACGGCCATATCAGCGCCATGCTTAACTTCCTGAAGAATGCCATCAAGAGCCTCGACCGTTCCCGTAAGATCGCGCGTAAGGTCGCCAACCTCGTCCCTGTGCTTGTCCAGAAGCCTTACCCTGAAGTCTTTGTCGGAAAGTTTCTGGGACGCGTCGCGCAGCGTCTTAATGCGCTTCGTTATCCTTCCTGTCGCACCTTTTGTGATGAAGAACGCCGTTATGGATGCCACAACGATGATCGCAAGCGTAAGATACAGGAACTGGTAATACATTTTCCAGCAGAAATCAGTAAGTCCGTCGCACAGTTGCGAAAGCGATTTGTTGAAAGTTTCATTTATATAGACGATATTTTTTTGCGCGGTAGATATGGAATAAATGGCGTTGTCCAGAGCCGATGTGTCGCGCATGCCTTTAAGCTGCTTTGTGCCTTCCAGAAGTCCGTATGCTTTTACCGTTATTTTTATAGATGCGTCAACGGTTTCGTTCGTCACAAGATTCTTGTACTGCAGGGAAAGCTCGTCAAAACTTGGTTGTATATAGTTCCATGTTTTGATTACAGAAGAGACTTTTTCCGACATTTCTTCATCAAGCATGGAAATTACATCAGGATTGTCCAGGGCGGCAAAAATCGGGTTTGCGTTTGAGCGCAACGCTTCCCAGTCTTCGGAAACTTTGTCAAAGGTGAAATTTCTTGCAAAAATGGCATCGCTGTAGGAGACGAGCTTTTGTACGATGGCATCGGCATCCATAGCGTTGGATTCGTAGTCGCGGAGCTTCATTATCTGCATGAAGCTAAGGAACATGAAGACACTTATTGCACAGGCAACAATCAGGAGAGAAATGATGATAGTCTGAAATTTGGCGTTTAGTTTCATCCAGCCCTTCCGTCCTCTCCGACACCTCTAGCATATATCATTAAATGGAAAAAAGAAACATCAAAATGAAGTTTTGTTGATAAATTATTCTTTTCGCACGGTGATGGAGTCCCTCAGTTGCCCTGCGGTACCTCTTGAAGCGTTTTCAAAACTCTGCTACGCTTTCTGTATGGCAAAGTACCAGCCTTTTGGCAAAATAAATCTTGAAAAACGCTCTTGGCCCGACAACGTCATTACAAAGGCTCCGATTTGGTGCTCCGTCGATCTCCGTGACGGAAACCAGGCATTACCTGTGCCCATGTCAGTGGAGCAGAAGCTCGCGTACTTTGACCTGCTTTTAAAAATCGGATTCAAGCAGATAGAAATTGGTTTTCCTTCCGCGAACGACACAGAGTATTCTTTTGTGCGCCGCCTTATTGACGAGAACCTTATTCCGCAGGATGTAGCTGTCCAAGTGCTTTGCCAGGCACGGAAGCCGCTTATACGTCAGACATTCTCGGCGGTCAACGGTGCGCCTCATGTTATTTTCCATTTATATAATGCTGTTTCCGAAGTCCAGCGTAAGTTCACGTTCGGCATGTCCAGAAAGGAACTTGTCGATTTGGCGTGCAATGGCGTTCGTCTTGTAAAAGACAATCTTTATTACGTTGGCGAAAAGACAAAAATACAGCTTGAATATTCACCAGAGGATTTTTCTGCGACTGATGGTGATTTTTGTGTGGAGATTTGCCGCTGCGTTTATGAGGAATGGAACCCTACTGCGGACAATCCTCTGATACTTAACTTGCCGGCTACAGTGGAGACAGCTACCGCGAACATTTTTGCCGACCAGGTTGAGTATTTTATAACGCATTTTGAGGATGCCGTGGGGATTCATGAGCGGCTTGATGACGGCAGAATCTGCGGCGGAAAAGTGATTATAAGCCTTCATAACCATAATGACAGGGGAACAGGCGTGGCTTGTGCGGAGCTGGGGCTTCTTGCCGGCGCGTCCAGAGTAGAAGGAACTCTTTTCGGGAACGGCGAACGTACCGGAAATCTTGATATAATCACAGTTGCCATGAACATGTTCACGCAGGGAATAAATCCTGGGCTTGATTTCAGCCGCATAAACGACGTGTGCGTACAGTTTACGAACCTTACAGGCATGGCCGTTCCCGTGCGGCAGCCATACGGCGGTCAGCTTGTTTTCACTTCTTTCTCCGGCTCCCACCAGGATGCAATTAGAAAAGCGATGGCGGCACGGGCGCAGTGCGGCGGCGATGACGTTCCGTGGTGCATTCCGTACCTGCCGATTGATCCCAAAGACGTTGGCCGCGAATACGAGGAGATAATCCGCATAAACGCACAGAGTGGCAAAAGCGGGGCAGCCTGGATACTGGAGAATCGTTTTGGTGTCATATTGCCAAAAGAAATGCAGATTATCGTGGGAAAGGCGGTCAAACAGGCTGCCGATACGGCTCAAAAAGAGCTTTTGCCACAAGAGGTATACAAACTGTTCTCGGACGGCTGGCTCAACACAGCTGAGCCTCTTTCTGTGCTCGACATCGCCGAGACGCACATGGACGGCGGCGACAGCAGCGACAACGTTCTTTGCCGCACGAGTATCCTTTGGAACGGAAAGCAGTATTCTGTGGGCGGGAAGGGCAACGGTCCTGTCGCCGCGTTCTCAAAGGCTCTTGCCTTTACGCCCGTGCCGCCGTTCTCTGTCGCAGACTTCCACGAGCATTCTATAGGCTCCGGTTCCGACACGGACGCTATGGCTTACGTAAAGCTCCGCTTTGAAAACGGTGATGTTCAGTGGGGAGCCGGAAGAAGCTCCAACATCGGACGCGCCGGTATTAACGCCATTGTAAGCGCGATAAATCGGCTCAGCTGTTCAAATTCATAATATGATAGCTTTCAAAGGTGCGTAGACAACATCACTGCATTGCCACTATTGAAGCCCGCAGGGCTGAACTTGTGGCAGATGCAGGATGTTGTCTATGCACTAATTGCTTTGTTCTTGTGTACAGAATTATACACATTTTTTTACACCCGTATAAAAAAGTGTACGATTTTTGTTTTCGTTAGCAAAATTTTATCTTTTTTTCTTAAATTTAAGAAATTTTTTAATTTTTGTGTGTAAATTCGTGTTTTTTCAAAATAATGT
The DNA here is from genome assembly GCA_017618015.1 of Spirochaetaceae bacterium. Lineage (GTDB taxonomy): Bacteria > Spirochaetota > Spirochaetia > Treponematales > Treponemataceae > Treponema_I. The sequence goes on along the minus strand of JAFZVC010000065.1, from coordinate 45,367 downwards.
GTTATACCCCCTTAAAGACCGAAATATAACGAGTTACCGAGAATCGCCGATAAAAAATCTGCTTTTGTTCGAAATCCTATAAAAATCATCATCATTTGGAACGCCCCAAAAAAATAAGAAACAAAAAAGTTGGCACGGTTTTTGCAAGTATATATACGAAATTGACAGTGTGCAAAAAAATCCACACTGCGTTCAAAGGGGTAAAAGATGGAAAAGAGTATTTACAGCAGCTACATCAAGCAGATACTTAAGTATCCGCTGATGACTTTTGAAGAAGAGGTTGAGCATTCAAAGCTCATCCAGCAGGGTGATCAGAAAGCTAAGATGCGTCTTGTTCAGGCGAACCTTAGACTCGTGGTCAATATCGCGAAAAAATATGAGAATCCTTATGTCTCTATAATGGATTTGATCCAGGAAGGAAATATCGGTCTTATGGCGGCTGCAGGAAAGTATCATTATTCATACAACACGCGGTTCTCTACATACGCATACGCATGGATCGCACAGTCCATAACAAGATATATCCAGACAAAGACATCAATTATCATGCTTCCAAACCGCAAGGAAGAGGCTTTGCGCAAGGTTCGCTCGGAAAAATCCAAGCTGTACCAGATTCTTGGCCGTGATCCTTCCTACGAGGAAGTTGCTGAAAGCGTGAATATGTCTGTGAAAAAGGTAAAGGCTATTCTTTCCTACTCATATTCAATCGTAAGCATGAATGCTCCGAGCGACGAAGAGAACGGAATTGAGCTTTGCGATATGATTCCAGACAGTCATTTTACGCCGGAAGGCAAAATGATGAACGATATGGACAAGCAGGAAATTAAGTCTATGGTTGACGAGCTTCCTACGCTTGAAAAGAACGTTATCTACAGTCGCTTCAATTTCAACTGCGACAGTAAGGTTAAGACACTCCGCCAGCTTGGTGACCAGCTGGGTGTTTCTGCCGAGACAGTAAGACAGATGGAGATTCGCGCAATCCGCCGGCTCCGCACAAACTACAATAACAGTAAAGCATGCCGCGAGGCATGATAACATGCATGATGCGATTCAGGCAGTGGATTTTACCCCGCTGCTGCCTGTTTGGTGCATCACCAAAATAATTTTCCTCCGCTTTTAGAGGCCGTCCAACGCGAACTGGACGGTCTCTTTTTTTGTGTGATGGGGCGTTGCCTTGACCGCGACCGACAAAAAAGCTACTATACAAGCGGTTCGGTAATATGCCAAAGAAAAAACGAAAGCAGCTTTCCAATAAACAAATATTGATGATAACGCTCTGCATACTCGGAGCGGGTATGCTCATGCTCGTGGCGAGCATTCTGCTTGCGCCGTCGGCTGAGCCGTCGCCGGCAACATCGGGCGGGAACGCAGTCGTGGCGCAATCTGGGCAGAACGCGCAGGGCGGCGCTTCGGCGCAGTCTGGACAGGCGAGTGTTTCTGGCTCTGGCAATTCTGGTAGTTCTGGCGCGGCTCAGAAACCGACTACAGTTGTCGTGACACCTCAGACAGAAAAACCTGCCGCGCAGCAGAGCACAACATCGTCTGGTCAGCAGAAACCTGCCGAAAGTTCATCAAGCTCTGGCAGTTCTACAGCGCAAAAACCGCCGGCTTCATCGACTTCTTCTACGGGAAGCGGCTCTGGTGCGGGTACGACAAGTTCTCAATCCACTTCGGCTAGTGCGTCCGCAAGTCACTCTGCGACAGCCCCGGCAACTTCTACAACATCAACGAAACCCAAATCTTCCGGCGGGAAACTCGTATTTGTCTTTGATGACGCGGGGCACAACCTAAATCAGCTGGAGCCGTTCCTGAAGCTTCCTTTCAAGGTCGTTATCGCGGTTCTTCCGGGGCTTCCCCATTCCGCGGAGGCTGCCGCAGCAGCCCGCAAAGCCGGAAAGCAGGTTATCCTTCATCAGCCGATGCAGGCAGTGAATCTTTCCGTGGATCCGGGACCTTCCGCCATAAAGCCTGATATGCACACATACGAAATAGAAGCTCTTGTCCGCAAAAATCTGGCGGAAATCGGGCCTGTCGTCGGGCTCAACAACCACGAAGGCTCTCTAATAACGGCGACGCAAAGCGCGATCGGCGCAGTTCTTGACGTATGCAAGGCGGAGAACATTTTCTTCTTGGATTCGCGCACGAACGCGGAAACAAAAGCACCTCAGGCTGCGCTTGAGCGTGGCATGAAAATATATGAGCGCGATATCTTCCTTGACAATGAGCCGGGACGCGATGACATAATCGCCATGATTAAAAAAGGCCTTGCCGTTGCCGACAAAAAAGGCCATGCGATTATGATTGGACATATCTGGTCGGACGGACTCGCGGCTATTATCTCGGAAATGTATCCGGATCTTGTCGCGCAAGGATACGTATTCACCGATATTTCAGGTTTGAATTAAAGAAACGGTAGCTTGCGGGGTAGCGCAGGCCGACCGATGCGAATATCAGTTTAAGGGAACGAAATGAAAGTACTTGGAATTGAATCTTCTTGTGACGAAACAGCCGCCGCCATCGTTGAGGACGGCAAATACATACTTAGCAACGTTATAGCAACGCAGATACCTTTTCATCAGGTTTATAACGGCGTTGTGCCGGAAATCGCGAGCCGCAAGCACGCCGAATGGATTCTTCCTGTCGTGCGTCAGGCACTCGACGAAGCTCATCTTACGATGAACGACGTTGACGCTGTCGCCGCGACGAACCGCCCCGGTCTTATGGGCGCGCTTCTTATGGGACTTACGTTCGGCAAGACGCTCGCGTGGTCGCTGAACAAGCCGTTTATCGCTGTGAACCACATGCTCGGTCACTTGTATGCGTCAAACCTTGTGCTTCCTGGCGCGGACGACATCATGGCTGGCGTTGAGTATCCGTATCTGGGGCTTCTCGTCTCAGGCGGTCACAGTATCATCTGCAAGGTCAACAATTTCGACGATATCGAGGTTATGGGCACGACGATTGACGACGCGGTAGGCGAGGCTTTCGACAAGGTTGCGAAGTTCTACGGACTCGGATATCCGGGGGGCGTGAAGATTGACAATCTCGCTAAGAACGGCGACCCCGCCGCCGCAAAGTTCCCGATGCCTGTGCTTAACAAAGGCGACACGGATGAGCACCGCTACGATGTGTCTTATTCCGGACTTAAAACAGCCGTTATCAACCAGCTCGACCAGTTCTGGTGCGACGGCTATGAGAAAACTAACGAAAATATTTGCGCGGCGTTCCAGGAAACGGCTGTAAAGATTCTGCTTCGGAAACTTTTCAAGGCTGTCGATGACACCGGAATAAAAACGGTTGTAGCAGGCGGCGGGGTCGCCGCAAACTCAAGGCTCCGCTCAATGCTTGCCGAAAGAAGCGACATCCGCTGTATCTTCCCGCCGCTTAAGCTCTGTACCGACAACGGTGCTATGATTGCCGGAGTAGGGTACCACTTCTTGAAGCGCGGCGACAGAAGTCCGTGGACAACGACGGCGTGCGCCCGAATCGTTGAGTTCAAGCGCGGTCTTAAACGGTAGAAAGCCGCATTCCGATGTATCTGCGTTTGAATCCGACGTGCTCATAAAATCGGATCGCGCTTTCATTCCACAGCATTACTTCAAGGTCGATTTCTTTTAACCGGTATTCTTCCATCACTTTTTTCAGCAGAAGTTTTCCGTATCCGTTGTTTCTGTATAGGCTTTTCACGAACAATTGACGCATGTATTTTGGCTCGCGCGTTATGTCCAGGACACAATAGCCGATTATCTCTTTTTCTTGGTTTTCCAGAACATGAACTTTATAGACTTGTCCGGTTATGAATGATTCCATTCGTTTAGTGATTTCTTCATCAGACATTTCGTTGTCGATTTTTTCGTCTTCGCGTAATTGCTTGTTAAGCACTGATAATTGTGCGAGATCATTTATTGTGGCTAATCTAAAAATCGGATCCATTTTTTCATTATTTCACGTTTGCCCTGAAAACGCCAGTATGAACAAGCTCTTGTCGTGCGAAATTGCCACAAAAGCTGCAATAGTGTTGTAGGAGAATTATATGCAGCTTTTGTGACAAAGGCGAACAGTTTTGAAAGCGGTATGCCGGTTTTGTGTTTTTAATTAATTCTTTACTTCTTCTGCAAATAAATCAACAGTCCAGTCGGACTGAAGGAAATGACCGCGGTCGATTTCGTAAGAGAACTTATATTTTTTGCCTTTTTCAAAGGTGAATGTCTTTACCTGATGCTCCCAAACTCCGCCAGCAACAAAAGGATTTCCGCTGTCGATGATTGTGAACATGATTGTCACTTCCTGATCAGCAGGTACGTAGAAACCGTCTTCTGTCCTGTTGTCTTCCATGTATGCATAAGCATTTATACCGTTGACTCTTTCGAACATGATGTTTGTCGTCTTGTATGCGAGCTGAGCCGCTGCGTCTTTATCAACGAATTCATGCTCCATGCTCCACTTCTTTGACTCTGCCCTGTAACCAAGAGTTTTTCCGTTCGGAAGCGTTATATCGAAGCTCCAGTGAAGATAACCGTAAATGTTATCGATGTTGAATACTACCCATACAGTCTGATTTGAGTCAGTCGTTTTTTTGTTGCTGAAATATTTAACATTCTGATTATCCCAAGAGATTGAATCTTCAACGAAGTTCGCGTAGTCATTCTCATCGTATAAATCGAAGCTCAGTTCATATCCATATTTATTGAAGAACGATTCTTTCATAGCATCGAACGGAAGATTCGCATAAACGTCTTCGATGTTGTAGGACTTCATCTCCATTGCGTCATAAAGTGACATGGCTGTGTAGGAAATCTGGTTGACTTCAAATACGTCGCTTTCAAGAACAGATGCATCAATTGTATTTGATGCGCAGGAACAGAATAAGATAAGGACAGCAGCAAGTCCTAATATCAATTTACTGTTAGATTTCATTTTGACTCCTTGTCTCCGGATTTGTATCCGGTCGCCGATTATTCTCCCTTTCAGCCAAAAAGTTCTGTAGCGCAAATTAAATAAGTATCAGTGTAAACTTTATGAATCGACTGTATATTAAATGATAACGACAAATAATCGGTGTGCACAATAATAGTTTTTCCTGATTTTGTGTAAATAAGTAACTTTTCGGGAGTGTTTGTTGGCGTATTTAATGGAATAACTGGTTGTTTATATTTCAAGCTCTAGAAGGATTTGAAATTCTTCATCTTCAAACGGGAAGTATGCGGTTACAGTTTTTTCTACAGCCAGATTATTATAGTTGCGGTATTCGAATCTGGTTCCACCGCCTGTTGTCGCCCAAATATAAATAAGATAGTTTTCTGTCCATCTGACTCCGAAGCACGCCATACCAGGCTCGCATTCAGCAATAATTGAATTTGTCTGCAAATCGTATAATGTGATCAGATACGCTCTTGCTTTATCCGGACGATGCCAGACGAGCATTTTTGTATCGTCGGGTGAAACATATAATCCATCGATTCGCTCCCAGTTTTTGAAATTAGTAATCTGATTGTTGTTTTCATCATATATCTGTTTGTTATATGATTTTCCATCGATTCGATATTTTGATTCCTGGGAAAAAATAAAAGAAATTGTAAATAATCAAGTTAATACTACAAATGCTTTTTTCATTTTGTAACTCCATCGATAATGCACCCGGCGCGGGAGGCGGCACAACTTCAATGATAAACACAAATTAGCGAGTGTGCAATCTTTTTGTCGGGCTCTATTATTGCAATTGAAAATTTACATAAAGTGTAAATATTAAGTTGACTTTAAGCATCTAACAGTTTACACTTAATTTATGAAAGAAATTCTTCGCTCATTGCGGAATAAAAACAATTATTCTCAAAGTGCAGTTGCATCTTATCTTGATGTTTCAAGGCAGATGTATAGCAAGTACGAAACTGGCGTCGCGGAACCTTCTCTGAAAAACATCAAAAAGCTGTGTGAATTATACAATGTGTCGGCAGATGTTTTTTTCCAAAATCTAAATATTTCTACGGATGATTCTACACATTATGATTGTGAGACGAGCGATTCATCTGATTTGTGTGTTTCCGAACCAGCTATACCTTATGGAGAAACAGCAAATAATCACAACGCAAACAATCTTTTGGGGGAATTAATTAAACTCATCCCTTTGTTGCAATTAACTGAACAAATATCATTAATGTCTCGACTGGCTTCAATAATCGAAAAACAAACTTTTGCATCAGACAAAGCAGACATAAAAACAAAGAAGATAAAAAAAATACCAGATGCAGACTATAACAGATATCTGAATTCAAATGAATCAAAAGCAATGCGAAATGCAAGCCTTGCAAACATAAGGGAGATTTTGAAAAATGATGAATGGTGAAATCTGGTGGATAGATTTCCAGGAACCGCGTGGAAGCGCACCTGCTTTTGTAAGACCAGGAATTATTGTTCAAAATGATGAGCTAAATAACAGTGAGATTAACACTACAATTGTAATTCCTATTACAACAAATTGTAGGTTGGCAGATTACAAAGGCAATGTTTTTCTTGATAAATCTGAAACTAAATTGCTGAAAGACTCAGTAGCCTTATGCACGCAAATAACAACTGTAGATAAACAGGCTTTACTAGAAAGAAACTCCCGCATGTCAAAGAATTCGTTGAATGAAGTTTACCAAGAAGTGTTCTGGAGTTTAGGAAACTGAATCGGAATTGAGTGTTGTGTTATAGGGGGGGGTGAAAAAAAAGAGCAACTCAGTAGGCGTTGCGATGTGCAGCTTATATTGTCTTTAACAGTGCGTAGCTGACAAGTCTTCTGCAAGTCACGCTTGAAGCACGAAGTGCTGAACCGCGTGGTACTTGCAGAATGTCAGCGAGAGCACTGTTAAAAGGTGTTTGTTGCGTTTATATGCAGTTCCGCCTACAGAGTGGCGATGAACCGCATGAACGCCGCTTTTCCTTCGGCGGTGCGCTTGTAAACGCCTGCGTCCTCAAGGACGTGGCTGAAAACAATGCCAGTCTCTTCTTTGAGGATAGCGTCCGCGTTGGCTGCGCTGAAATCGGGGTGTGTCTTGCGGATTTCGTCAGCCCAGTCCGCATGCTTTGAAAGCAGTTCGTCCTTGCGGATGTCTTTTCCGGCGAGCATCGCGTCTTTCAAAAGTGAAAGCTCGTTTTTAAGGCGGCTTGGCAGCACGGCAAGACCCATAACCTCGATAAGACCGATGTTCTCTTTCTTGATGTGGTGCAGGTTCGCATGCGGATGGTAAACGCCGAGCGGATGCTCTTCTGTCGTGATGTTGTTGCGCAGAACAAGGTCAAGCTCGTACATGTCTCCACGGCGGCGAGCAATCGGCGTAATCGTGTTGTGCGGTTCACCGTCTGTCTCTGCGAAAACGAAGGCATCCTTGTCGGTGTAGGCTCTCCATTTGTCGAGGATGTGCGACGCGGCTTCAATGAGCGCGTTTTTGTCCTCGCTGTCAATGCGGATAAGCGACATCGGCCATTTTACGATGCCAGCCTCTACGTTCTTGAAGCCGGGGAGCGAGAACTTCGTTTCAACTGGCGCTTTTGCCATAGGGAAGACGTACCGCCCGCCCTGAAAGTGGTTGTGCGTAAGGATTGAGCCGCCTACAATCGGGATGTCGGCGTTGCTACCAAGCGTGTAGTGCGGAAACTGCGTCACAAAGTCGAGGAGCCTTACGAACGTGTTCCTGTCGATTTTCATTGGAACATGCTCGGCGCTCAGGATGATGCAGTGCTCGTTGTAGTATACGTAAGGCGAATACTGGAAATACCACTTTTCGCCGTTCAGCGTTATCGGGATGATGCGGTGGTTCTGGCGGGCGGCATGGTTCATGCGTCCTGCATAGCCTTCGTTTTCTTTGCACAATAGGCACGCGGGGTAACCGCCCTGCTTGGCGTTGCGAGCCGCCGCAATCGCTTTGGGGTCTTTTTCCGGCTTGGAAAGGTTTATCGTTATATCGAGGTCGCCGTATTCCGTGGATGTCTGCCACTTAACGTCTTTTACGATGCGGTAGCGGCGGATGTAGTCGGTGTCGCGGCTGAACTTGTAGAACCAGTCGGTCGCTTTTTCTGCGGATTCGGCGTAGAGCTTTTTGAATGTCGAGATCGCGACTGAAGGCGGCGGCACGAGAAGCCCCATTATCTTTGTGTCGAAAAGGTCGCGGCTTACGATGCCCTGATCGTCGAAAAGCTTTTTTTCGGCGGCATAATCGAGCATCTCCTGTAAGATACTCTCCAAATCTTCTGTTTTGACGGCTGGAAGTTCCGGTGCGACAGGCGTTTCAAAGCCGTCAAGCGCGAACAGTTCCAGCAGTTTGTTCTGCGTGTAGATTACGTCCTCTTCCTTTATAAGAGCGCACGTCAGCGCGTAGGACGTAAGCCGCATAATGTTCTCGTAGATTGTCATTTTCGTTTTTCCCCTGATAAAAGCCCGCAGGATTGTGCCGTTCCCGCAAGCGTTAATATCGTAGCTATAATAGCGGATTTTTCCGTTTTGGAACATAGGGATAGGCAGCGACGGCTGAAAGCAGGCAAGATGCGAGATGGTGCAGCAGGGGCGTTGCGGGGCGGCGTTTTGGTGGATGGATGAAGTGCGACCGCCGAAAAAAAAGGAGCCGCGTGTGTACGGGCTCCTGTGTAAGATAAGATTGTGAAAACTAGTCGAGTTTCTTCAGGTATTGGATGTTTTGTCCGCTGGAGGGAGAATAATTAGGCTTTACAATAAACCGTGTTCCAGCGGTGTTCTTTTTTGTTATGTAATAATCCTGTTCAGAATCTTCGAACATTGAGGTTATCATATAATCACTACTGGTGCTTCTAGTAATAGTGAGAGTATTACCATCCCAAGTTAATGATTCCCCTTGATTTGCCGCATAAGTGTTTACAATGGCTTTGTTCGCGTCATCCATGGTATATACGTTTGTTTTTGTTCCGGATGTAACGGTTATGGTGCTGCCGGATTTTGTGAATGTAAGGGAATGAAACCATGCCCATGAGTTGACGTTACAGCCTACAGTGCCACCACCGGGTAAATAAATTGTTTCTCCATGAGGTGTGCTGTATGTATAAACATAAACAAACTTGTACTCCCAAGTGCCGTCGGATAAATCAGACAAGGCGAGTGAATCTATTGTGATTGGTGCTTCACTTTCGTCAAAAAGTGGCGTAGTGTCTGCCGAGCCAGTTACGTTCGTCGCACCTGTTGTATGGCCGCATCCTGTGAAAAACAAAAATGATGTGACAAATAGAATTGAAATAATGAAGATTTTTTTCATGTTTGACTCCTGTGGGTGAAAAATTACTAACTGAATCATACCCCCCCCCATTCGCATTTTGTCAAACAGAAAATATTTCTTTATACGAAAAGGAATTAAGAGTGTCCAGGAGTTACGGCTATGTTACAATGTTATTTAGGATATTTTTTGCAGAACTTGTGTTATCTCGCCGATGTACATGCGGTGGTAGCCGTCGTTGTTGTACACGTTGTCGATGATGTGCTGCGCGAAGAAATTTTCCGGTTTTAGGTTGTCGGCATAAACTTTGCGGCATTCAAGGATGAGAGAAGCTTCCTCGAACGAGACGGTGCCGTTCGGCAGGAATTTAGGCGTGAGTCCTGCTTCTTTCGGCTTGTCGGTGTTTTTTCCTGATTTTGAGCCGCACAGTTTGAGCGCGTCTCTGTAGTCCTCGCTGAAGAACGAGAGCGTGTAGTCGTCCGCGCGTTCCATAAAGCCGTATGTGAAACGCTCCGGTCTTACGAAGCATATAGCGGACGGGCGGTTCCACATGAATCCTGCGAACCCCCAGCTTGCCGTCATCGTGTTGAACTTTTCGCGGTTGCCCGCTGTGATTAGCATCCAGTCGGAGCCGATCATCTTTATGAGGTTTTCCGAAATATCTTCGGCTTTGATTGCTTTGAAATCTGACATTTGTTTTCTCCACTTGTGCATCGCGGCACTTATTTTATAGAACTTCGCAGTGTTGATGCAAGTTCTTTCCAAACAACTTTGTCTTCCGGCGGCAGGGCTTCGAACTGCTTTTGCTTGCCCCATGCCGAAAAATCGATGAATCGGTTCGTGCGCTCAAGAAGCGCCTTGTATTTGTTTTCCTGAAACTCCATGAACCATTTGGGAATGCGGCGTTTTCTGAGCTCGACCATGCGCGCGTAATGCGGGATGCAAAGCCCTGCGCCAGATGTTAGCAGTTCGCGCAGTTCGTTTTCGTCCTCGGGCGCAAGTTTCGCTGCCTCCGCGATGAACGTGAGGAACTCGTCCTCGATGCGCTGCTGTTCGGCGCAGGCGGGGCAGGGCATCTTATAGCGGCGCATCTTTTTTTTGCGGAAATCTTCTATTTTTTCGGAAAGCTCCCCTTGTCCGAGGATTGCGACGGCGAGTCCGTCTCTGTAGGAAAGGAGCGATTCTGCGTGATTCCGGCAGAACCCGCCTGCCTCACGGTACTGCGCCCGGAAAGTGCGGTCTGAGATATGTTCGAAAAGCATTCCGTCTATGTAGCGGTCGATGCGCTCATTCACGATTGTACAGAGAGGGCATCCCGGTTTTTCGCACGCTTTTTGAAGCGCGAAGAAGTTTACGTGTTTGTCGTTTGCCATACGGACAGTATATATGATATTTTCCGTAATGATAAGTGTGCGCAAAATAGCTTGTACCGAAACAGCTTAACTGTCGCTACGTTAGCTGTTTCGGAAGATACAGATTTCGTATCAAATCATATATAAAAAATCCTGTACCTCATGTATTGCTTAAATGACGATTTTACGCTAGTATCGTTGTGTTGCGATTTTTATTATTGGAGAAAAAATATGGGCGTTATTGGTATTATCTTGTTGGTTGCATTCGTAATCATCAGTATTCTGCTGGTGTGCATCATCCTCATTCAGAACGAGGAAGGTGAAGGTTTCGGCGGACTTTTCGGCGGAACAAACTCACAGGCTTTTGGTGCACGCTCCGGAAATGTCCTTACAAGAACAACTTATATTCTTGTTACGCTTTTCTTCCTTACAAGCTTTGGTCTTGCCCTTGTAAACAGAACATCATCAGTTGAGTCACTTGATTCTGCAGTTCAGCAGAGCGCAGAGATTTCCGGCGGTTCATGGGTTGATGCGGCTGAGTCTGCGGAAACTTCTGCCGAGTAAACGGAGCCTTGATGATTTTAGGTCAGGTTTTCAGCCTGGAGTCAATCAAGGTTGACCTTCAGAGTGACACCAAGGACGAGGTGTTCGAAGAGCTTGTTGAAAAACTGCTCGAAGTATGCCCCGGCCTTGACAGAAATAAGGTTCTTGATGCGCTTATCGAGCGCGAGCAGAAGATGTCTACCGGTATTTTCCCCGGGATTGCGGTTCCGCATGCAAGAACCGATATGGTGGACAGGGTACACGGCGTAATCGGCATATCAAAGAAAGGTATAGACTACGATTCGCTCGACAAAAAGCCTGTTCATCTGTTTTTCCTGCTTCTATCTCCTGTCGGTGACTGTGAATATCATCTTCGTGTGATTACACAGCTTTCTCAGCTTCTTAAGACACCGGGATTCTGCGAGGAGATGCTTGCTCAGAATAGTGAGGCGGGCGTTTATTCTGTAATGTGCAGATATGAGGAGAATTTCGCTTAACAGTTTGCGAAATTCATCGCCTGTCGAGTTGTGTGTTGGTGGTGCTTTTATGGGTGAAACTGATGTAATTGGTCATCTTATTGATATTGAGCGCGAGGCTTCCGAAGTCCTGTTTGATGCGCAGGAGAAGTCCGATGCGACGGTATCCGCTGCAAAAAGCGAAGCAGAGGCGGAATACAAATCCGGTTATGAATCAATCGTAAAAGAGCTGGAAAGCAATTACGAGCAGAATCAGGCAAAAATCACCGGAGAATACAGCGATTTGCTGGAAAAATTCGAAGAAAAAATAAAATCTGCGCCGAAAGATGTTTCCGGTTTCAACAGTCTCCTTGATGATTTGCTTTTCGGTAACTGATATATGGATAAAGCGAGCGCTTCTTCCTTTGTATATGCAAAAGCGAGTGGAATGCTTGCCCGGTCTTTTACGGGGCCGCGTGCGGCATCTCTTTTCGAGGTAAAAAAACTTTCAGAGCTCTGGACACTCGTTTTCAACGATGATGTGCCTGTCATTCCGGAAGAAATGCTTGCGGAAAAAATAGAGCGCAAAGCAGAGCTTAATTTCGTTTCTGATTTCACGAATCTTCTTGAATGCTACTCTAAGCCGGAGCCGGTTTCGCTCGCGCTCCTGCAATCATACGACTACACCAATCTGAAAGACGTTTCGCACGCGCTTCAGAACGGCGACAAGGAACTTCCGCCAATTGTGGATATAGGCAGATTCAGTATGCTTCACTACGATGAGTGGCCGTCGCTCGCGAAAATTACGGAGAATTCTCCGCTCGCGTGGTACAATGAGGTTCCGTCGCGCAGCACACAGAAAGACACCGACCTTAAACTCGATACGCAGTACATGCTTTCGCTTTGGAAAGCAGTTGACAAAGTGCCTGTTTCCGAGCGGAAGTCGGTCGCGGAGCTTGTGCACGAAAAGCTTCGGCTTCAGAACTGTATTTGGGCTTTACGGCTTAAGGTTTACTACAATATGGCGGGTGACGAGATTCTTAAGAACCTCGTGTTTTTGGACGACAACAAGGACGCGACCGACCCGCTCGCAGGCGAGGCTGTTACGGTGCTTTCGTTTGCGACGGACACTTATGATGACTGGAGCAAGTGGAAGTATGCGTATCTCCTTAACCCGCATACAGAAGGCGAGGTTTGGACAGTCGATCCGCGCTGGCTTGAGCAGTCCGTAATCCTTGATATGAACAAAAAAGCTATGAAACATTTCAGAAGAAATCCGTTCACGGCGGATGTTCTTGTGTCCTGGTTTATGATAAAACAATATGAGCTTGATTGTATCCGCACCGCTGCGGAAGGACTTAGGCTTTCTGTTGACGAGAGCCACATGAAAGAATTTGCAGGAATTGAGAGGTAATATATATGGCAAAAACTACAGCGATGAAACTTATAGAACTCATGATCCTGAAAGAAGATATAGACAGAGTTCTGGAATTTCTTGGAAAACGCGGGAATTTCCAGTTTCAGACAGAGCTGGGCGACAATCCTTCCGCGAGCGGAACGAACGCCGTCAATGCCTCCAAAGAGATTTTCGACAAACTCCAGTTTGTAAGGTCATATCTTGGAATAGAAGATTCTGTTGACTACGAGGACGGCTGTACGCTGCCCGTAGACGAAGACTTCGAAAAAGCTGGCCAGATACTTCAGGCTGTTGACGAGCTCAAAGAGCGTGAGATAAAGCTTGGCGAGGAAAAACAGCGCGTCACGGAAGCTTATGATGAGGCAAAGGCATTCGCTAACCTTAAGGTGGAATACAAAGAGCTTGATCATCTTTCTTTCCTTTCGCTCAGAATAGGACGCATTGATCCGGCTATGATAGAAGAGCTTAAGTTCGCTGTCGGCGGCAGGGCTGTTATCGTTCCGCTTGGAGACGACAAGACGCGCATTCTTGCGGCTTCTTCAAAGAAAGGCAGGTTCGCGCTTGATTCCGAGCTGAAACGCTTTGGCTTTGTAGGAATGGAAGTTCCGAAAGACTTTAAGGGCATTCCGGACGACGTTCTTGAAAGCCTTAAGAACCAAAAAGAAAAGGCTGACAAAGACTGCGAGGACATAAAGGCGGAGCGCACGAACTACGCGGAAGCTCATACCGTTATGATAAGGTCTTTGCTTCAGAAATTCTCTATGGGAATGCAGGTTCAGGCTGTGCGTGACCGTCTGGAAGCGACTCAGCTTGTATACAGAATCACGGGCTGGATTACCGCTGATGACAGCGACGTTATGATGAAAGAGCTCGACGAGCTTACGGAAGGACGCATCGCTATCCGTTCGTACAACCCAGACGAAGTTCCTTCAGTTAAGGACGGTCACGAGAAAGTACCGGTAAAACTTACGCACGGAAAGCTTGTCTCAAGTTTCGAGCGCATGATTTTCAGCTACGGCGCCCCGCTTTACGGCACAATCGACCCAACGCCTTTCGTCGCGTTCTTCTTCACGCTTTTGTTCGGCATCATGTTCGGCGACGCGGGGCAGGGACTTGTGTTCCTGATTGTGGGAATCCTTCTTACGACGCATGCGATTCCGTGGTTCAGAAGCTGGCATAAGTTCGGTCCTGTCTTCATATCGATAGGCAGCAGCAGTTTTATAATGGGCTTGCTAACGGGCGAGTTTTTCTGCAACGAGCACATACTGGAACCGTTCGGAAAATTCGTGACGGGTCTTTTCGTTGGCAAAGAAAACGCGTTCGCGCCTATTCTTCACATGATGCCTTCGTCTTCCACCGTGGACAAGATGTTTATGTTCTTCCTGTTCACAATAGGCGTCGGTTTTATCATCAACTCGATAGGACTTGTAATCAATATTTCGAACAATTTCATAATGCACCGCAAAGGAAAGGCGATTTTCGGCAAAACGGGAATCTGCGGTACGGTTTTCTTCTGGTACGTAGTTTCTATGGTTATCCGCATTTTTGCGTTCGACAGCTCCATTCAGATTTACGACTGGATTATTATCGCTCTTGCTCTTCTTGGCGTTTTCTTCGCTGAGCCGCTGGCACGCCTTGTTGACGGTGAGCGTCCTGTCTTGGAGAACGGACTTTTCGCCGCCATCATCGAAGGAATTGTTGAGCTTTTGGAAGTTGTATCGAGCTATCTTTCGAACTCCGTCAGCTTTTTGCGTGTCGGTGCGTTCGCGCTCGCCCATGCCGTACTTGGTTATATTATCTTCACGCTGAGCGAGCTTATACCGGTTTCTGCCGGTGGCATTGCGGTAAGCATTATCGGCAATGCGGTTGTTATCGTGCTTGAGGGTATGATCGTAGCAATACAGGTCATCCGCCTGCAATATTACGAGTTTTTCTCGAAATTCTTTACGGAGACCGGCAAGGAATTCAAGCCTTTCCGTTTTTCGTATAAATAATTTATGTGGTTGCCGAGCGGCGAACGAAAAGCTCCGCGCGGCTTAACATTGTATTTTATAAGGAGATTCAGATGAAATCTAAGAAAATTATTATTGCCGTCCTTATGATTTGTTTCGCGACGGCGGCTGTTTTTGCGGAAGGTGCCGATGGTGCTGCCGTAGACTACTCAGGAATCGCAAGATATGTCGCAGCTGCTGTAGCTGTAGGTATCGGTTGTATCGCCGGTGGTATGGCTGTTGGTAGAATCGGAGCCGCCGCTATGGGCGCGATGAGCGAGAACGCCGAGCTTTCCGGTAAGGCACTTCCTTTCGTAGGTCTTGCAGAAGGTATCTGTCTTTGGGGATTCCTTGTCGCTCTTCTTATGATTATCCTTTAATTGCTTCGGATTAAACGGTGAAATACTTTCTGATAGGCGAGCGGGAGCTTGTCATAGCTTTTGCTCTTGCAGGTGTTGAAGGTGCTGTTGCGGTCAACAGGGGCGAGGCTCTTGAAGCCTTTAACCGTGTGACCGGTCATGCATCTGTTTCCGCAGGAGACAGCGTGGCGGCAATTCCTGCGGACGAACGCCCCAAGGTGCTTATCATAACAGAAGACGTGGCTGTCTGGCTGGAGGACGAGATTCTTCAGTGGCAGCTTGAAGGCTGCTATCCTCTTATTGTGGAGATTCCCGGAATACACGGGCATCTTGTAGGCAAAAAAACGCTTACGGACTCCATAAGGGAAGCAGTCGGTATTCATGTATAGGGTAACGGTCGGAAGTGGCGGCGGAGTTTTCGCGGATTATGCGGAAAGCCGCTGTTTCTGAGCAACTCTACTATAACCAAGGTTGAATAGACAATGGAAGAACTTCGTTCTACAGAAATTCTCGACAGGGAAATTCAGGAAGATGCACGGAAAAAAGCCGCGCGTATAATTGCCGATGCCGAAAAACAAGCGGCGGACATACGCAGTGCGGTTAAAGAGCGCATTCAAAAAGCACGGGAAGAAAGACAAAGTGTCTATGCGGCTAAAGAAGCTGCGTTCAAGGCAGATGCACAGGCTGCTGTTCCTCTTAAAAAAGAGCGTTTTCTTGCGGAATACGAGGATACTGCTGTTACAGACGCGATAAATGAATATATTGCGGGGCTTAAGCCTGCAAAAAAACTGGAGCTTGTAAAAAAACTTCTTGCCAAATATGCTCCGGCTTTTAAGAACAAGAAGATAAACGCCGTCGTGAACGGATTTGATATAAAAACGATAAAAGACGCTTTGGAGGCAGAGGCAGGGAAGGGGAATGTCCTTTCTTGCACGCAGGCTCCAAAGGGTCAGGATTTTGAAGGCTGCATCATAGAGACCGAAGACAGATCGGTTAAATGCAGGGCTACAATTTCCGAGCTTGTGAACAGAATTGTAGATACAGACAGATACGAGCTTGCTGCGGCTCTTTTTGGCGGGAGGTTGCCTGAATGAGTGAAGTAACAGGAAGAATAACAAGAATTTCAGGACCTATCGTTTATGCAGAAGGCTTGGAAAGCTGCGGTCTGTATGATGTTGTCGATGTAGGCGAGAAAAAGCTTATCGGCGAGATTATCAGGCAGAAAAAGGGCATAGCGACTGTTCAGGTTTACGAGGACGACACCGGTATGCGCATCGGTGAGCCGGTCGTTTGTAACAAAAGACCGCTTTCAGTGCGCCTTGGACCGGGACTTGTCGGCACAATTTACGACGGAATCCAGCGACCGCTTGCGTCAATGTTCAGCGACGCTGGCGCGTTCCTGGAGCCGGGTCAAAGAACAGAGCCTCTTGAAACTGCCAAAAAGTGGAAGTTCACTCCGCTCAAAAAAGAGGGCGAGGCTATCGCTCCGGGAATGGTGATTGGCTCTGTTCCCGAAACTTCTTCAATAACGCACAAAATAATGGTTCCGCCCACCATAAAAGGACGCGTCCTTGCTTCTATCGAGCCGGAGGGCGAATACACAGTCGATGATGCCGTAGCCGAAACGGAGCTTGGCGAAAAGATATACCTTTCTCAGTATTGGCCAGTAAGAAAGCCGCGCCCTTATGGACGCAAGCTTACAGTTACAGAACCGCTTGTAACTGGTCAGCGCGTAATCGACGTTTTCTTCCCGCTTTCAAAAGGCGGTACGGCGGCAATCCCAGGCGGATTCGGAACTGGTAAGACAATGACGCAGCACGCCGTCGCAAAGTGGTGCGACGCGGACCTTATCGTTTACATTGGATGCGGCGAGCGCGGAAACGAGATGACAGACGTTCTTACAGAATTCCCGTCGCTCATTGACCCAAGAACAGGCCGCTCTCTTATGGAGCGCACAATCCTTATAGCAAATACGTCTAACATGCCTGTTGCCGCCCGCGAGGTTTCGCTTTATTCGGGCATTACGCTCGCGGAATACTACCGCGACATGGGTATGGCAGTCGCAATTATGGCAGACAGTACATCACGCTGGGCAGAGGCTCTTCGCGAGCTTTCCGGACGTATGGAGGAAATGCCCGCCGAAGAAGGCTTCCCGGCTTATCTTCCGACACGCCTTGCAGAGTTCTACGAGCGCGCCGGACGCATTATATCGCTTAGCGGGCAGGAAGGCTCGGTTTCTATCATCGGAGCTGTTTCACCGCCGGGCGGCGACTTCTCTGAGCCGGTAACCCAGCACACAAAACGGTTTATCCGCTGCTTCTGGGCGCTCGACCGTGACTTGGCGAACGCGCGCCATTATCCGGCTATTGGCTGGATAGAGTCTTATTCAGAGTATGCTGACGAAGTGCGTGAATGGTGGGACAAGCTTGACCCGCGCTGGGCATCGGTCCGCCTTGCCGCGCTCGACCTGCTCAAAAAAGAGCAGCGCCTTCAGCAGATTGTCCGCCTTATCGGGCCGGATGCGCTTCCTGATACGGAGCGTCTTGTCCTGCTCGTCGCCGAGATGATAAAGAACGGCTTTTTGCAGCAGAGCGCGTTCGACAAGATTGACGTTTATTCTGTACCAGAAAAGCAGATTCTTATTCTGCAGCTTATAATGAACTTCTACAGCCGCGCTCTTGCCGTAATCAAAGACGGTGCGCCGCTTGTGCGCATATCCGCGCTTAGCGTCCGTGAAGAGATTATCCGCATAAAGACGAGCGTTCCGAACGACAAGCTTGAGATGATTCAGACTGTCGAGCGTCATTTTGACGAGCAGTTCTCCGAGCTGGAGAAGCTTTACCGCAAACTGGAGATCTGAGGGGCAATATGAGAGGAATTGAATATAGAGGCGTAAAATCAGTTGACGGTCCAGTTGTTGTCGTAAAGCGCAGCGAGGATGTTTTTTACGGTGAGATTGTTGCCGTCCGCGACAGATTCGGCGAAAAACGCACAGGACGTGTAATCGATATTTCAGAAGATATAGCCGTTGTCCAGATTTTCGGTTCGACGACAGGCATTGACCTTGATGACTCAACCGTTGAGTTTCTTGAATGCCCGATGGAGCTTCGCGTTGGAACGGGGCTTCTTGGCCGTATTTTCAACGGACTTGGCGAGCCTGCCGACGGACATCCGCCGATTATGTCTTCAAAGAAAGTCAACGTAAACGGATATCCTATCAATCCGTATGCGCGTGTTTATCCGCGTGACTTTATTCAGACTGGTATTTCCGCGATTGACGGAATGAACACGCTTATCCGCGGTCAGAAGCTCCCGATTTTCTCTGGAAACGGTCTTCCGCACAACAGACTTGCGGCGCAGATTATCCGTCAGGCAAAGATTCTTAGCAGCGACGAGCAGTTCGTTATGGTTTTTGCTGGAATGGGTATCAAATACGACGTTGCCCAGTTCTTCATCAACACATTCGAGCAGTCAGGCGTTCTTTCCCGCGTTGTCATGTTCCAGAGCCTTGCGGACGCGCCTTCTATCGAGCGTATCATCACGCCGCGCTGTGCTCTTACAGCAGCCGAATATCTTGCTTACGAAAAGGGCATGCACGTTCTTGTCGTTATGACAGATATGACAAACTACTGCGAGGCTATGCGCGAAATTGCGACGACCCGCGGTGAGGTTCCCGGAAGAAAGGGATACCCTGGATATCTTTACTCCGACCTTGCTGAGCTTTACGAGCGTGCTGGTAAGATTAAGGGATCAAACGGCTCAATCACCCAGATTCCTATCCTCACCATGCCGAATGACGATATTTCGCACCCAATCCCGGACCTTACGGGTTACATCACAGAAGGTCAGATCGTTATGGACAGGGAGCTTTCCCAGAAGGGAATGTACCCGCCTGTAGCAGGACTTCCAAGCCTTTCTCGTCTTATGAAAGACGGCATTGGTGAGGGCATGACGCGTGAGGATCACAAAGATGTGGCGAGCCAGCTTTTTGCGGCTTATTCAAAGGTGAAGAGCATAAGGAATCTGGCTGCCATCATCGGTGAAGAGGAGCTTTCTCCGCTCGACAGGCAGTATATCCGCTTTGGCGAGGCTTTCGAGAATGACTTCCTTACTCAGGGCGAGTTCGAAAACCGCACGATTCAGCAGACGCTCGACATTGGCTGGAAAGTGCTTTCTCTTCTTCCGCGTGAGGAACTTTACCGCATCGCGCCGGAGCTTATCGACAAATATCTTCCTAAGGACGACGCATAGGAGCCACGCAGAACATGGCAAAAAGCAATATTGCTCCGACAAAATCAAATCTTCTCGCTGTAAAGGCTCAGCTTGCCGTTTCTCAGGACGGATACGAGCTTCTTGAGCAGAAGCGCGAGATTCTTGTCATGGAGCTTATGCGCATGGTCGATAAAGTCAAGCTTTTGGAGCAGAAAATCGACGAGACTGTGTCCAGGGCATATCCTTCGCTTAAGAACATGCTTATGTCTGTTGGCGGTGACCGTGCGGAGCGTATTGCGCAGGGTGTAAGCTACGACTTCAATATAAAAGAAAAGCCGGTTACGCTTGCCGGTATGCAGTTCAACTCGATAGCCGTTGAGCTTCCGGAGCGTCAGCTGTTTTATTCTTTCATGGATTCCTTCGCAGATACCGATAAAGTAATGGCAGAGTTTTTCGAACTTCTTGAGCTGCTTACGGATATGGCGTCTATCAGGACGATTGTATGGCGGCTTGCTATGGAGGTTAAGAAAACCCAGCGGCGCGTAAATGCGCTCGATAAAATGGTAATTCCACAGGCTCGTGACACGAAGAACTATATAGAAAGCGTTCTGGAAGAACGTGAGCGCGAGAATGTTTTTGTTCTGAAGAATTTAAAATCCAGGAGCGAAAAAAAAGATGATTAAGCCACTTTTCAAGAATGTACTTATCGTAGTAAATGGCTCGGAAGGTTCAATTCAGGCAGCCAAATACGGTATACTCATGTCAAAGCTTTACAGATGCAGCCTAAAGGCGGTTTATGTCGTCGATACAGCGACGCTGAAGCAGCTTACGCTCAGTAAGTTCTTCGTGGCTGATGAAAGCCGTGAGTACGAGGCAAGCCTTACTGCTGACGGCGGAAGATACCTTCGCTACGTTGAGGAGCTTGGAAAGAGCAAGGGCATAAAGATAGAAACCGAGATGCGCCGTGGCTCCGTATGGACTGAAGTTGTTGCCGCCGCATCTGCAAGCAAATCCGATCTTATTCTTTTGAGCGGACAGGGCGCGCACAGCAGCGACAATTATGATATCCTGACGGCTGCGTACCGTGATATCCTTGTTCATGCTGATTGTTCTGTAATTATCGTCCGCGAGAAGATGATTGAGCAGCTTTATAAAATGGCGTAGGAGGCGTTATGCGCATACTTATAATGTCATATCTTAAAAAAGATAGCAAAAAACATCAGAATATTCTTAAAAAGCTGGAGCAGACAGCCGTCGCATGCGGTCATCAGGTTGACGTAAAAGAAGGCGACAGGGATTACGACCAGCTTCACCTTGTTATTTATGATTATATAGCCGTGGTTGTTCCTGCTTCTCCATTCATCGGTGCAAAACTGAATCCTAAGATAACTGAAGCATTCGCTCAGGGCGGCAGCACAAGCGGAAAGAAAGGATGCGCACTCGTTGTTAAGAGCGGACTTTCTTCTGAAAAAATGTGCCGCGTAGTTATGAAGGCAATGGAAAAAGAAGGTATCGTAGTCGATTATTTTGATGTGATTATGAACGTTGACCATGCCGCATACATCGGAAAGCGTCTGGGCTAGTTTCCTGTGGAAGATTACTACAAAGTTCTCGGAGTGGCTCCAACCGCGTCTGCGGCGGAGATAAAGAGAGCATACCGTCGTAAGGCAAAACTTCTTCACCCCGATGTGGCGGAGCAAAAAGATGTTGAGGCTTTCCGGCTTCTTACGACGGCTTACGAAGTCCTTTCAGATATTCACCAGCGGTCTCTTTTCAATGAGCGGTTTGCCGCCGAGATGCGGTATCAGGAGAGCCGCCGTTACGAAAAAACATTCAACTATCGGGAATGGCTTGCAGCCCGCACTGATGAAGAAAGCCGCTGTCAGCTTATATTTTTTGATTTGATGCATCGCCGCGAGGACGATGCCGTCGCCCTTTACAAGAAAATGAACACAGAAAAACCGGATTTTTCTCTTTCGTACTGGTTCACGCGCGAGGACTTCATGGATTATGGCTTTATTCTCGCAGAAGAGCTTGTGTTCAGGGCGGAATATTACGACGCTGTGCTTCTTTTGGAGCAGATAATAAAAATGGAGTATTCTTACGCGTATTTCCGCCACTTTTTTCCGGAAGTGCTTGCGCTCGCGCGTGACGTTCTGCGACGGCATCTTGAAGGCTCCGTTTCCGACGAGCTTGCCCTTGATGCTTGGGAACGCGCGCTTGAGCTTGGTTTTGGCAAAAAAGACGAGTCGTATTTTTTAATGCGCATGGCGGAAGCATACTTGCGTCTTGGCGACTCGCATACGGCCGGCATCTGCTTGGATGAAGCCGTGCGTTTGGACAGTTCCGCGCGTGTGCCGCTGCCGTTGCGCAAACTTATGGAAAGATGATAGAATAGTGCAAGTTGTACTAAGCTAACCTCGCCTTAATGGAGTATATAGATGATACGTTTGAAAAATGAAAAACAAATTGCCGGAATAAGAAAGTCTTGCCACCTGCTTGCAGATTTATATAAAGAGATTATCCCGCAGGTAAAGGCGGGTATGTCCACGCGCGATGTAGACGACCTTTGCGTTGATTTTATCGTTAGGCACGGCGGAAAACCCGCATGGTATAAAGAAGACTTCGACGGTGCCGCATGCATCTCCATAAACGACGAAGTTATTCACGGCATTCCGAGCCGCCACCGCAAAATCCACAATGGCGACATCGTTTCGCTCGACATCGGAATTGACCTTGACGGATATATAAGCGATTCCGCCGTGACACTGGCGATTGGCCACGTTTCTGACGAGGCGCAACGGCTCATGCGCGTGACCAAAGAATGCCTTGCAGCTGGTATTGCGGCTTGTAAGGCTGGTAACCGTATACGCGATATTTCCAACGCTGTCTCTGCCGTCGCCGAAGCCGCAGGCTTCGGAGTAGTCACGGACTTCTGCGGTCACGGTGTAGGGCTCGATGTTCACGAGGATCCGTCTGTTCCCAATAAAGCATGCGGAGGCCCAAACCCGCGCATTCAGCCGGGAATGGTTCTTGCCATCGAACCGATGATAAACCTTGGAACAGGCGACGTTTATGAGCTTGATGACGGCTGGACTATCGTGACCGCCGACGGCAAGCTTTCTTGCCACGAAGAGCATACGGTTGCTGTTTTCGCCGACCACACGGAAGTTCTGACCGCCCGCGACTGATGCGAAAAGCCGCGGGGTTCTGCAAGAAGACCGGTAGCCCGCGACTACCAAACATTTGCAAATTTCGTGAATTTTAAAAGCTAAACATATGCTATGTAAGAAGTTTGTAGAATAAAAAAAAGGCGCGGTATCACCACGCCAATTAGATTGAACGAAATCTTTCGACAAGCCCAATTTAATTATATATGCACAAATGGATTTGTCGAATGAGATTCGTTAATTCAGACTTGCTGAATACGTATTTGCTTTTTTTGCAAGTTCTTCAATATCGACATCATCAAAAAGATTTTCCCGCCATTTTGTGTAATCGAACGGTTCCCGTATTATGAGAGCAATAAAACGTTCTGCATCCACCATTCCGAGTTTATCTAATAAAATCGACATTCCTTCTTGTCTTATGACGGAATCTGTCTTATATGTAGGTTTAATCATGTTCTTCTCCTGTTGTGTTATCATCTTCGTACCGTAGAAAATCTATTGGGCTGAGTAGTTTAATACCATCAATTGTTGATTTAAGCAATTTCCTATCAACGGTTAGAAAAACGTCGCAACCAGCGGCAATTGCGCTTGCAATATGCAATGCATCTTTGTTCTTTATGCCTTTCTGCATGATTTTTTTTGCATTTTCTATTACCTTTGAGTCCGCTATTTGAATTGTTATTGCAAGATTACGCCACTGCGAAATTGCATTTCTCCGAATTTCAAACGGATTCTGTGCATTTTCATAATCTTCAATAGTTGACCAAACAAGCTCGTGCTTCTTTGTTAGGATTTCTTCCTGTACTTGAAGTTTTGCCTGAGTTTCTAGAGAAACGCTGAGATAACTTTGGTCGTCATAAGGACGGTTATAGCAACAGTTGTCCAAATAAACTTTCATATAGAAAGTATACTATACTTTTTATGAATTGTAATTATTTTCGCAGTTTATTTGTGATTTTGATACCTTTTGCTGTTTTTTAGAATTTGGTAAATTTCACTTAGGCCTTTGTTTTGCCCTCTCTGATGTGACGGCTTTTTTACAAGAGCAGAGGAGGAGATGTCTTTATACAAAAAAGGGTCTTCTTCTATTGCATAGCCCATGTAAATAAGGATTTTTATCAGTTTAGCTTCGGATTTTGTGAAATCATTCCTTATACGCCGTTTGCCAATTCTAAAACGTTTGGAACATTCGTTAAGTTGCCAGAAAAACTGAGCCAGCAATCGGCGTTGAAAGTGAAGGCAATTTTCTTTATTGATGTTACCAGGACTGGTTTCGACTTCTTTAAAAAAACGTTCTTTATATTTTTCTTTTATAAGGTCTACATCGTTTCCGCACTCTTTAACAAAGAATTGTATTACTCCCTGAAGTGCAATTGCATAATCAAAGCTTCTGTATTCGTCTAAAAGAGAAGAGTATTGTTGCTCCCAGCTTAGTTTAATTGGTATCCAGATAGCAAAATAAAGAGTAACAAAAGGTAAAATATAAGTTACAAATTTTTCAAGGATGCAGAATACCATTAAAGCTCCGTGATACAAGTCATGTAGTGTTTGAGTAGGTCTGCTCTGTTTGGTTTATTCTCCTCTTTTGTAGTAGTTGTTCCTTTATTCAATAAACAATGGCTTATTATAGTTGTTTCAGTTGTTGTAAGAAATAAATTATCAGTTTCTTTCTTTAACAATTGTTCTTTAATTTCGGTAAGTTTTTCTGATTTCGAGAGTTTTAGATAATCTTTGTCTTTAAAAAAATGGATAAGTAAAAATGAAAGAAGCATCATAAAAAATAAAACAACAAAGATAATGAAAAATGGGTAGAAATTTACTTTTGTTATTTCTTTTGTTTCTATTACGTTGTAAACAGAATTAATCCATTTTGCATCTAGAATTTTTTCGCATAAGATGTTTTCAGTGTGTTGTTCAATGGGGAATGTTGTAGTTATTTTCTCAAAAAGTACAGTTTCTTTTATGTTAATTATATTACTTATAATAAGGGCGATAATAGCACCGAGTATAATGAAAACAATTGAAATAATCACCCAAAACATAATTTTTATATTTCTATAATGACAACCTTCGGTTACCATTGTTTTTTCATCTTTTTCGTCGTTACTCATCTTTTACCCTCTTCTTGAGAAAAGCATTATGTTTTATTAAAAATACTTATCCATCAGATTTACCAAGTCATCACGAGTTTTTTGTATTAATTCTTTGAGATTATCCAAAACTTTATCTACGCAATCTTCTTCAAACCTGACACCTCTGTCTTTTATACGATACCAATAGTAAAAAACCGTACTGTTTTGGACCAGTTCAAAATTCGTTTTTCCAGAGAAATAATTTAGAAATTCAGTTTGACAATCATCTGAGTTTGAAGAGATTGTTGCTTCGCTTTCATAGTGAATTTCTGCATATACCTTTCTACCTTGTAATCGAATTTCGTAATGCATAGGGTAAGTACCTATATCATAGTTCTTTGTGGCAATCCACACAAAGTTTTTCCCTTCTTTTGTTATATGCAGATTTGCAGGTAACTTGCGTTGTAAATCCATGCAAAGGTCTTTAAAATCGTAATCACTCATAATTCTTTCCTCCTTTATTGAGTGATTTTTTCCCAACGATAATATTTATAAGTTTCTTTCAACAACAATGCGTTGTTTGCTGTATTAGTCGCAGACATGGGGTTAATTTTAACAGAGACTCCTGATCCGTTATTATATCTCGGCTCAGGAGTCACTTTCCATCGACTTGTTGTATCTTGGAAAACTACGTGTTCGAGAGAATCACAACTGAGGAATTGCCACAAGCCGATAGAAGTCACGCTGTCTGGAATAGTTATGCTTGTGAGTGATGAACAGCCGTTAAAAGCTCCGTCACCGATAGAAGTCACACTATCTGGAATAGTTAAGCTTTTAAGCGATGTGCAGCCCACAAATGAATAATTCTCGATAGCTGTTACACTATCTGGGATAGAAATGTGTGTAAGCGATGTGCAGTTACTAAAACCGCCGAGATATGTGACACTATTAGGGATAATTATGCTTGTAAGTGATGAACAGCCAGTAAAAGCCCCGCTACCGATAGAAGTCAAGTTGTCAGGGAGCGTAATGTTTTTAAGCGATGAGCAGTATTCGAATGCCAATGTCGCGATAGCTGTGACACTATCTGGGATAATAATGCTTGTAAGTGATGAACAGTAACCAAAAAAGTCCATACCAATAGAAGTCAAGTTGTCAGGGAGCGTAATATTTTTAAGAGATGAGCAGTTAAAAAATACACTTTCCCCCATAGAGGAGACACTATTGGGGATAATTATGCTTGCAAGTGAGGAACAGTCAGTAAAAGCCGAGTTACCGATAGATGTGACACTATCGGGGATAGTTATACTTGTCAGAGCCGTGCAATAACCAAAGGCACCAGAACCAATACTTGTCAAGCAACTTGGCAGGGTAATTTCTTTAAGATTTGCACAACCATAGAAAGAATAATTGTTGTGTAATTGGTTTTGGTAATATGCATCTTCAAGACTTGTAAGACCTGTTGTTTCTGACAAATCAAGAGTCACTTTAACTAATGGCAGGGTTTCTATTAAATCTTTTAATGCTTGATTTATTTCTCTGATTACTTGTGTACTAAAGACACCAGTTCCTTTTACAGTTCCGCTTCTTTGCATTCCTCTGATTTTGTCTGCAATTGAATTAGCATTTGCCGTTGCGTTTACGGAGTATTTGGCATAAAGCGTAATGTCAGAGTGTTTTTCTCCGGCTGTCCAACCGGTAATTACAGAGCCTTCACAGTTCTCATCCTCGTACCAATAAGACTCGATTGTTATGTCCTCTGCTTCATCTATTTCAAGTAAAGTAACATTATCTTCAACGGTATACGAATCAGTAATGCTTGAATATCCAAGATTGTAAGTAATTGTGTAAACAGGTGTGTATTTTGCGTAAACATTTATGTTTCTTGTTCTGTTTGCAGTGTTTGTAATCTTGTTGCCTTCTGTACAATTTTCATCTGTGTACCAACCAGTAAATGTATAACCAGTTTTAGAAATATTTTGCGGTAGAGTAAGTGTCGTCTTTCGTGAGAATGTTTCTGGGATAGTTGTTCCTGAAGCAAAACTTCCGCCATTTAGAAAATACGTAACTGTATATAATTCTTCAAAGCTTTCTATTGTCCTGTTTGCCGATGAACAAAATCCACTTGAAATTTGAACGAGTTCACTATAAGAAGCTATTTCGTAGGGGATGCTGTTTACTTCTGTATAAAATTTAATTTTTGCCCTATAAGTTCCTGCTGCTATTTCTGAGCCTGAAAATATTACTGTATTGTTAGATGGCGTAAGATTTTGTGAGTTTACACCATTTACAGCTGTTCTGTCCATGTTTTCAAGTGTGCCGGTTGCATAAGAAATTGTATCTGTATTTTGTGCGTTTGCAAAAGAGAGGGTTATGATAAAAGAGCCTGTTTCTGTTCCTGAATCTGAAAGAAAGAGAGTAAACGAAAGAGTGTTTTGACCAGCGACAATTGCTTTTTCCATAGTGCCTTGAAATGTGGAATCATCTTTTTTTGCAGAGAGAGTAAAACTCCAGTTTCCGGTATAAACAGGAATTTCTGCATTTTGCATTTCTGTTTCTGTTGCCCACGAGCCAAGTGTTACCTGTATTTCCCCTGTTTTTCCTCCTTTAAGTTCGAAGTCCGTAAAAACTGGATTTTGGATTTCAGGAAGAACAGTACGTGCAGAATCTCCTAGATTGAGCTTTATGTATGATTTTTCTGGAACAGTCTTTTCTTGTATCGTTTCAAAGAGGTTTGAACACGAAATGAGAATTGTTACAAAAACTATGGTTACTACGTATCTAAAAATCTTAATTGTTTTATTCATATAAACCTTCCTACTATTCTACAACCTTAATCTGAGCGAAATATGAGTGCCATTTTCCGACTTTACTTGCTTCAAGACTAAGTGCGTATGTTCCTTTTAAAAGTGTGGAGGTGTTTATTGTGCAAGTTCGGGTCGAGCTGATTTGTGTATCATCCAAAGTCCAATTGTAAGAATCACATTCTTCTGATGAGAATGTGATGATGTTTCCGTTCTGAGATTTGGTGACGGTTAAATCAGATAGGCTTCCTACTGTTATTTCAATAATCCTTGCTGAAGTACATTCCGCCCACTGTGCATAAAGTGTTAGATTACCTATAAGTTGTAAGCTTGCACGGTCAGCGTAGCTTGTGCCAGAGCCATCAGCTGCTGTGTTCCAGCCTGTGAATGTATAGCCTTGAAGAATGAAACCGTTTTGTGTCAGCGTTATTGTAGAGTTTGCCTGGGCTGTTATGCTTGCGGTACTTCCTGTGGCTGCGCCGTTGTTTGCATTAAAAGTCACGGTGTAGTTAACAATCTGAGGCGTTTCTGGAGTATCCGCTGGTGTTTCAACTGGTGTGTTGACCGGATCTTCGCAGCCTGAGAATAAAAGCACAAAAGAAGCAAGCAGTAATATGGTAAGTGCGAAGTAATGTTTCCTCATATCAATAACTCCTTCATCAAAGAGATAAAAACTATTACATTCACTTTTTAGCCTGAAAGTGCAAGGATTTTTTAAGAAAATACTTGCAGTATATTTACAGTTTATAGTCAAAAGATAACAATTTGCAAGTAATAATTTAGAAAATCTTGCGTAAAGTTATTAATATGACAGAAGAGGAATTACAGACGCGGGTTATTGATAACATCCGCTATTTACGCAAGAAAATCGGGCTTTCCCAGGAAAAACTGGCAGATAAAGCCGACATCTCACGGCAGATGATGAACGACATAGAAGGCCGCCGCCGGTGGCTAACAAAAGGAACTCTTGTAAAGCTGGCGAATGCGCTTGATGTTGATGTTCACGAGCTTTTTATCCCTTCTGCGGCGGAAAACACGACAACAAAAACAGCCTACGAGGTAATCACAAAAAAAGTAGTGGCACAAGTAAAAGAAGCGGTGGACAAGGCACTGGCAGAAGTTTGAATACAGGCGTTTTATCCGCGATTCTGCAATAAACAAGCTTGAAATAAAAAAATCCCTGAAATCGCAATTCGACGCAATCCTCGCGAAAATGTAATTACGCTTCTGTGAAGTAGTTACAATTCACAGAAGATATGCTAGAATATCTTTATGGCAAAAGAAGAAGCACAAGCTCTCTATTTCACGGTTTTTCTCATTAATCATCTTGCAGACAAATTAGGGGAATCTGTTTCTTCTATATATCGTAAGCTAAAAATGGTAAACGCAATTTCTGACTACATCATACCTTGTTACGATGTACTTCATACACAAGGTGCAGAATACTTAATGGAAGATTTGCAAGAGTATGCAAAGTTGCGCGGAGTCACGTTATGACTGTTTATCATGGCTCTACTTTTATTGTTAAAAAGCCTGATATCAAAATGTCAAAGAAATATCTTGATTTCGGGAAAGGATTCTACACAACTACGCTGAAGCAACAAGCAGAAAAATGGGCATTCCGTAAAAAGCTTTTTTCCCCTCAATGTAAAAGCGGAATTGTAAATGTATATGAGATGGACGATTTAAGTGGAACAAAACACTTGGATTTTTCTGGATATACAAGAGAGTGGCTTGATTTTGTCAGCAAATGTAGGCGTGGTGAAGAAATCTATAAAACCTATGATGTAATTTCTGGAGCAGTTGCTGATGATGCCGTATTCAAGTGTGTCGATATGTATTTCAAAGGAATTTGGGATGTTCAGCGTACTTTGGACGAGCTTCGGTTTTATAAGCAGACCAATCAGATTTGTTTTGTGAATCAGGAAGTTTTAGACGCAAAGCTTCATTTTATTTCTTATTATGAGGTGAATAATGTCTGATACGATGAAACAAACAAATCCAGAAGTGCTTGAAAAACAATATCTGCAAGAACTGGACAATTCTATTATCACATATCTTTCTTCTTTTCGTCATATTCCTGTGCAAGAAGCGATGGATACTTATTATAACAGCAGACTTTGTGAATATATCCATCAAGGAAAATATGACATACAGTATCTGGATTACAAGTTGCTTGTTGAAGAATATTTGTAATCGTACTATGCAATTCGACGCAATCCTCGCGAAAATGTAATTTTCTGTAACCAGTTGTCTATCTCCGTTTTTTAAATTTTGTCATTAAAAGATGACGTTTTGCGAAAAAATTATTATTTTAAGATTGTTTCAAGGGTTCGTTTATACATTTAGTTATGACTTGAAAAGAGAAGGGACATTTCGATTGTCGCTCTTGAAAGTCCGTTCGGTGTATTCGATTGAGCCGATGAAACACTTAGATTTCTAAGGAGATGTAATTATGAAACTGTGGACAAAGCGTTTATTAGGATTTGCGTTGGCAGTGACGGTAGCCTTTGTGCTGTTTTCTTTCTCATGTACTAAAGACAGTTCTACGGCGAACGTTGTATCTGCCGGAACTATCTTTGCAGATACAAGCCCAGCCGTTACTATCCCGGCAGAGCCTCTTTCTGTCGTAGAGTCGCTTCAGACAGTTTACAGATCTGTCTGTGAGCAGGTTCTTCCCAGTGTCGTAGAAGTCGATGTTGTTGAAGTTATTGAACAGAGCGTAAGCAATACGAATCCGTTCTATTATTTCTTTAACTTCGGTGACGAGGATTCTTCAAACCAGAAGCGTGAGTACAAGCAGTCCGGACTTGGTTCCGGCGTAATCGTACGGAAAAACGGCAATACGTACTATGTGCTTACGAATGACCATGTCGCAGGCGAAGCAACAGAGATAACGATTAAGCTTAACGACGGCAGGGAGTTCGAAGGAAAGCTTGTTGGAACTGACGACAGAAAGGATATCGCGCTCGTTTCTTTCGAGTCTGATGACAATACGATTACTGTCGCAAAGCTCGGTGATTCTGACACAGTTCACGTTGGCGACATCTGCTTCGCGATGGGTGCGCCGCTCGGCTACACGTCTTCTGTAACGCAGGGTATTGTGAGCGCGCTCGGACGCACAGGAAGTGATATCGGTAACATAAGCGACTTCATCCAGACGGATGCGGCGATCAACCAGGGTAACTCTGGCGGTCCTCTCGTAAACATTTACGGCGAGATAATCGGCATCAACACATGGATTGCGTCGCAGTCCGGCGGCTCACAGGGTATTGGTTTCAGTAACCCGATAAACAACGTAAGCCGCGCTATTGACGACTTTATCAACAACGGAAAGATTTCTTACGGTTGGCTCGGCGTTTCGCTCAGCAGCATTACGGACGAGTTCGCGAAGTCACTCGGTCTTGAAGGAAAGAACGGCTCGTTCATCAACAGTGTATACCTCGACTCTCCGGCAGCTAAAGCTGGACTTAAGCCGGGCGACTACATCATCGAGCTTAACGGCAAGGCGCAGAAAGATACTGACCAGCTTGTGCGCGAGGTCGGCGACCTTCAGGCTGGCGAAATTGCCAAGTTCAAGGTTATTCGTAACGGCAAGCAAATCTCGCTCGATGTTAAGATTGATTCACGCGAGAACGCAGTCGTCAACGACAGCTCAAAACTGTGGCCAGGCTTCATAGCAGCTCCGCTTGACGAGGATATGCGCAAGCAGATTAAGCTTACCGACGAGAAAGTGCAGGGTGTCGTTGTCACAAGCGTTCAGTCAAAGAGCCCGGCGGCACTTCTCCGGTTGCAGGCTGGCGATATAATCACAGCTGTGAACGGAAAGAAAGTTACGACCGTTGGCGAGTTCTACGCAGCCCTTGCGGAGAACACTTCTAAGGAAGTTTGGTTCGACTTGTACGCGGACGGACGCGAGCTTTCGACACAGAAGTTCAAGTTTTAGCCTGAATTAGCTGCGGCAAAAACGCCGTTAGAAAGCCGAAGGTACGGAAAAGTGCCTTCGGTTTTTTTTTGTAAAATAATGCGCAAAAAAAGGATAAATTCGTTGCGTATCAGAATATGTGTGTTAAAATAAATATTAAATATCTCTAAAAACTTTAAATTTAGAGATTCGTCAATCGACGTTTGATATAACATGAGGGTGGCTGATGAAGAAAGACAAATTACTTTTTTCCGGTAACAGAATGAACAAGATTCTGAATAATCTTTCTCTTGGAAAACAACCGTCATTGGTTGCGTTTGTTTCACTCATCGTTCTTTTCTTTGTTTTGGAATTTCTCATTACAGTTGTCGCAAGAAGTGAAGCCGTTATTGTTTTATTCGGCAATGAAGTTCCTGTTACAACTTTTACTGGCGTTGTCTCTTTGCTTGAAAATATCTGCATAATATTTTTGGCTGTGTTCTACAAAAAAAGGGGCTTTGTGACAACTCTCATAATTCTTGGAATTCAGTTTCCAATAATTCTGGTTAGTTTTTTTGTACGCCACACAAATGCAAGTATTCCCGGTTTCTTTACGAATATAAGCATGATATGCGTTGTTCTCATCATCTTTGTTAATAACAGTATAATTGGGAAATATCAGGAAAAAATCAGGCAGCAGGCTGTAACTGACACTCTTACGGGGCTTCCTAACCGTTTTGCATGTACTGAGCTTATAAGCGATTTTGTTAAGAGCAAAACGAATTTCACTGTTATATCTGTTGATCTCAACGGTTTTAAGAGCATAAACGACACGATGGGTCATGAAGTTGGAAACAAGATACTCGTGGAAATTGCTTCCCGCTGGAAGGCACTTGCGGATTCCAGACGGACAAAAACTGTCGATTTTGTGGCGCGCATCGGTGGCGATGAATTTGCCATTGTTAGCTTGGGATACGACGATAACAACGACATTATCGAAACGATTAATGCGTATAGAAACGAACTTGAAAAAATCATCACGATAGATGACTGCGACCATTATATTACGGCGGCTTTCGGCTATGCGAAATACCCGACGGACGCTAATGTTGGCGCACCTCTTCTTTCTTGTGCGGATGCAGCTGTACATGCTGTTAAACGCCAGGGATTAAGCAATTGCATTCTCCGCTTTACACCGGCTTTCTGGGAACCGGAGCGTTACATAGAGATGGAGCGGAAAATCCGTACGGCTTTGAAGAACGATTCGATTTTCTTCTATTTGCAACCACAGTATGATATGGATCATAAACTGCGCGGATTCGAAGCTCTTGCCCGCATGAAAGACGCAGTCGGTGCTTTTATCAGTCCGGCTGATTTTATTCCTGTTGCGGAAAAAACAGGGCTTATTGACCGTGTTGATATGTGCGTTTTCAGGCAGGCTGTCGCATTTTTGGCGGATGTGATTGAAAAAGGCAATTCTGATATCACAGTAAGCTTCAATGTCTCCGTCCGTCATATGATGAAGAACGGTTTTATTGAAGAAATCAAAGACGTGATTAAATCTAGCGGTGTTCCCGCCAATCGCCTTGAGCTTGAGATTACAGAGTCCATAATGGTCGATTCTGCCGAAAAAGCTTTGCGCCGCATAAACGAAATCAAGGCGCTTGGCATAAAGGTCGCGATAGACGATTTTGGAACAGGCTATTCATCATTGAATTACTTGAACAAGCTTCCATCGGATATGCTCAAGATAGACAAATCGTTTATAGACGTAATGAACACGAGCGAATCTTCTAAACAGTACGTCGCGTCTATTGTTTCCATTGGGCATATTCTGAACCTCAAGGTTATTTCTGAAGGCGTAGAACAGCCCGAGCAGCTTGAAACCCTGCGCAAAATGGGCTGCGATTACATTCAGGGCTTTATCTGGGGCAAGCCGATTCCACCTGAAGAGGCCGTAAAACTCGTTTAGTCTAACGGACATCTTATATGATGTATCAGTGCTACGATAAGTTGCTTGACATATTACAAATATGTTGTGATATTTAAATTATGTCCGTTATTAATAAACTAATGCAGGGGATGGAAAAAAAGTATAAGACAGCCACGGTTGTCGCTCCCCTGTCCATAATGGGAGAAGTCCTTCTTGAGGTTCTTATCCCGCTCATTATGGCGCGCATAATTGACGTAGGCATTGCTAACAGTGATGTCGGTTATGTCGTAAAAGTCGGCGCGCTCATGGTTGGAGCCGCGTTGTTATCGCTCGCCTTCGGCTGCATTGCTGCCAGGTTCGCGGCTGTATCTGCTTTCGGTTTTTCCCGCAATCTCCGTCGTCGTCTTTTCAACAAAGTTCAGGATTTTTCATTTGGCAACGTAGATAAATTCAGCACGGCTTCTCTTGTTACCCGTCTTACGACCGACGTAACGAACGTACAGAACACATTCCAAATGATTGTGCGTATGTGCTTCCGTGCGCCGTTCATGTTCATAAGCGCGATTGTCATGGGATTTTACATGAACAGCCGCCTAGCTCTCGTTTTCCTTGTGTGCATTCCGTTTATAGCGATTCCGGTCGGAATTATCATGGTAAAGACATTCCCGCGCTTCCAGAAAATGTTCAAGAAGTACGATGCGCTTAATGCCGCGGTACAGGAGAACCTTATCGGAATAAGGGCTGTTAAGGCGTTCGTACGTGAAGAGCATGAAAAAGAAAAGTTCGATAAGACTGCGGATGACCTTAGAAAACTGCAGGTGAACGCGGAAAAACTCGTCGTTCTTAACGGACCGATAATGATGCTTGTCACGTATCTTGGCGTTATAGCTGTTCTTTGGTTCGGCGGCAAGATGATAATCGTAGGGGATATGCAGACAGGTGAGCTTATAAGCTTCATAACGTATCTCACGCAAATCCTTATGTCACTTATGATGATTTCAATGCTTTTCGTCATGCTGAACATTTCGCGCGCTTCAGTGCAGCGTATTTGCGAGGTTCTTGATGAAGAGATAGACCTTACATCACCTGCGAAGACGGCAGAATCGGCTGTTCCTCCGGCGGACGGATCTATTTGCTTTAAGAACGTGTCGTTCAGTTACGACAAGAACCCCGATACGGCTGTCCTGCGTGATGTGAACATTAATATACCGTCAGGAGCTGTGGTCGGAGTGCTCGGCGGCACAGGCTCGTCTAAAACAACGCTTGTGCACCTGATTCCGCGCCTTTACGACGTTCTTGACGGCTCTGTCGAGGTCGGCGGTCGTGATGTGCGCTCATACGACCTGGACGCGCTCCGTTCAAGCATTTCCATGGTTCTTCAGAAAAACGTGCTTTTTACTGGCACTATCGAAGAAAACCTGCGTTGGGGAAACCCGGACGCGACCGAAGAGGAAATTAAGGCAGCCTGTGCCGCCGCATGTGCGGACCGGTTTATCACGTCTTTCCCGGAAGGCTACAAAACTGTTCTGGGGCAGGGAGGCGTAAACGTTTCCGGCGGACAGAAACAGCGTCTTTGTATTGCCCGTGCGCTTCTTAAAAAGCCTAAGATTCTTATTCTTGATGACAGCACGAGTGCCGTTGATACAGCTACGGATGCTTCAATCAGAAAGACTTTGCGCGAGTCTTTGCCGGAAACGACAAAGATAATCATCGCGCAGCGCGTCGCGTCTGTAAAGGACGCAGATGTTATATTCATCCTTGATGAAGGACGCGTTATCGATTCAGGAACACATGACAGTTTGATGAAATCATGTGATATTTACCGCGAAGTTTATGAGTCGCAGCTTAAAGGCAGCGGCGATATGGATAAGGTGGAGGAAGACTGATGCCAGGACCAGGAGGCAGGGGTGGTTTCGGTCGCCCGACACAGAAACCGAAGAACGTAAAAAAGACAATAAAGCGTCTTTTATCATATATGGGAGAATACAAGGGACTTCTTGTACTCGTTTTCTTCTGTATCATTTTTTCATCGGGATCGATGATATTAGGAACTTCGCTTTTAAAGCCTATTCTTAACGATTACATTATCCCGCTTATAGGACAGGAGCATCCGGATTTATCAAACTTCGTGACGCTGCTTATCATAATGGTGTGCGTGTATCTTTTCGGCTCGTTGGTTATGTATGCCAACAACCGCATAATGCTGCACATCTCTTCACGGACGCTCTACCGTGTGCGCAAGGAACTTTTTAATCATCTGGAAACTCTTCCGTTGCGCTACTTCGACACGCACACGCACGGCGAGCTTATGAGCCGCTTCACGAACGATACGGACACTCTGCGCGACATGCTGAGCCAGGCTCTTCCGCAGCTTTTCTCAAACTCGCTCACGGTTATAGTGTCGTTCATAATGATGTTAACGCTGAGCCCGCTTCTTACGCTGCTTGTGTGCCTTTGTATCGTCGGAATGGTCGCTTTGACTGGTGCTATCGCTAAACATTCAGCACAGGCTTTCCGCGACCAGCAGATGAACTTGGGAAAGGTCAACGGCTACATTGAGGAGCTTATCGAAGGCCAGAAGGTCGTAAAGGTTTTCTGCCGCGAAAAGCAGTCAAAGACAGATTTCGCCGTGCTGAACGACAATCTTTGCGAAGCCGGTACACGCGCCAACACGCTTGCGAACATCCTCGGTCCGCTTATGAACAACCTGAGCCACATCAGTTATGCGCTCACGGCGATTGCCGGCGTTCTGCTGATAATCACAGGAAGTCTTGATATCGGAACGATAGCGTCATTCCTGATGCTCTCGAAAAACTTCTCTCAGCCTGTTACGAACATGGCTCAGATGCTCAACGGTATCCTCAACTCGCTTGCGGGTGCTGAGCGCATTTTCGCTCTTATCGACGAGAATCCGGAAGTTGATGACGGTTACGTTACGCTTGTGAATGCGAACATTCTTCCTGACGGAACAGTTACGGAAGCATTTTTCCCGACAGGACAGTGGGCGTGGAAGCACCCGCATCAGGACGGTACGACGACGTATACGCCGCTCGCCGGAGAAGTCCAGTTCGATGATGTTACGTTCGGCTACGTGCCGGAGAAAACTGTTCTTCACGACATCGTGATGACGGCAAAGCCCGGTCAGAAAATAGCCCTTGTAGGTTCGACAGGTTCCGGCAAAACGACGATAACGAACTTGATAAACCGCTTTTACGATGTACCGCCGGGAGAAGACGGACAGGGAAGCAGCAAAATCAGGTTTGACGGCATAAACATAACGAAGATAAAGAAAGCCGATCTGCGGCGGTCACTCGGTATGGTTTTGCAGGATACGCACCTTTTTACAGGAACGATTGCGGACAACATCCGTTTTGGAAAGCTGGACGCGAGCCTTGTAGAAGTTGAGGCCGCCGCTAAGCTTGCGAACGCCGACTACTTCATACGCCATTTGCCGCAGGGATACGACACCGTTATCACTGGTGACGGCGGTAACCTGAGCCAGGGACAGAGGCAGCTTCTCGCCATTGCACGCGCAGCTGTAGCAGATCCGCCTGTTCTTATCCTTGACGAGGCGACAAGCTCCATCGATACACGCACCGAAGCGCTTATTGAAAAAGGTATGGACAGCCTTATGCAGAACCGTACCGTTTTCGTAATTGCGCACAGGCTTTCTACGGTTCGCAACGCTGATATGATTCTTGTTCTTGAGGATGGGCGGATTATCGAGCGTGGTAACCACGACGAGCTTATCGCGCTGAAGGGGCGTTATTACAGGCTGTATACGGGCGCGTTTGAAGAAGCGTCCGATGCGGTGCATGTCTCTTAATACAAAACTTTGCCTAGGTCGATGAGGATGAAGCCGGCGCGGCCGGTTTCGTAAAACTCGTTTTCTTCCCATGCGGCTGTCATAAATGTGCCGGAAATAGCGAATACTCCGTATTTGAAGCCGGACGGCAGCTGCGGCAAAATAAAACAGAACGGATTTCCCTTGTTCAGAATATATTTTCCGGGCAGACATCCGGCGAAATATCCGGTTCCGTCCGGGAAAAGAGCCATTACGTAATCTTTTTCGAGCATCGCGTTTGCTGTTTGCGTCGGGATTCCTGTCTCAAGCAAAGCTTCGGGCGAATCGTTGTTAATCCATGTACGCGGAGTTTCGTTTTCAACAGCGGCTCCAGAAAGCGTTACGCTGAACGGAAAATCCGCCGGAATAACGTCCAGCAGCTTCTTTAAGCGTTCCGGGGCGTTCTCAAACGGCTGCGGAGTAAGCATAGCTTCAAACGTATCTTCGTCAATCTCTTCCAAATTGAATGAGGATGTTGATTTGTTCCTTGCCGCAAGTATGAAATCCGCAAGCTGAAGAGGCATTTTCATTTTGTAGTACGAGAAGTCATTCCTCTTTTGTGTGCTGTTTTTAACAGAAAGATAAAGTTCGTTTCCATCAAAATAAACTTGCGTCACCTCGGCAGATTCTGGGAACTTAAAAGAGTTTCTGTCCGGTCCTGGGAAAAAAGTGCCGTTATCAGTGTTGTACATCGCCAGGAACGGAATGTCGGCGAGCCGCTGTGTGTTGACGGATTCAGGGTCTGCTTCAAGTTCCAGAACTGTATTCTCGTAAAGATGGAAAACCGGATTGTCGCCCGCCATTACAAGGTTTCCGGCTGTCTTTTCGGGGAAAAGCTTCAAATCTTTTTTGAGCGAAAGATTCCCCGCTTCATCCACGACAAGAAGCCCCTTCGTGTTTACGGTGAAAAACGCATTGCCATTGTTTTGAGCTGCCGAGGAAAGCCTTGCCGCGTCAGTCCACAGCTTGCTCACAGCACGAGGAGCCTGTGACGGATGCGCTGTTTCCGAGTATCCGTCTTTCGTAAGATAGTACCAAGTGTGGGTATCTGGAGCTTCAATGCGGATTGTCGTAATAGAAAATCCGCCGTCTTCTTCCGTTTCGTTCTTTTTGCAGGAAAAAGGGGCGAGAGCAATATATATCAAAAGCAGAGCGAAAATAGCACGTTTCATAAGTCAAGTTTACAGCGGTACGGGCGTATTTTCAAGAGTAGGGGAAAGTCTGGTTTGCTCGCGTTTTGAGGGTATTTGCCTTGAACGTTCCGTCCGCGATGCTCTGCAAAATGAGCGTCTGGTCGCATTCCCACGGATCGTCAAGCTTCCTGACGCTCTGCAAAAACTTCTGCCAGTTGAAGTGTGCGCAGTAAAGCCGTACCGCGTTTTTGTCGCCGTCCGACTCATGGATAAGCCGGTACAGTATGTGCGCCGCGAACCCGCCGGCTTCAGTGAATTCAGCCTCGTACGGGTAAATAAAGCCTTCAGGATGAACAAGACCGTCGCAAAAAAGCAATACAGGTGTCACAAGTCCCTTTGAAACTGTAATAGAAATTGAAGTTTGGTGTTCTGCAAATTCTTCAACAAGAGCGGATATGGGTTCGCGGCGCACAGAGCCAGTCGCGTCTATCCACATAAGTGTCGGCGGATTGCCGGTCGGAAAGATGCGCATATCCGTGTTTGACGCGTCAAAGCTTTCCGGCATAGAAAAAGTAATTGTTTCAGTGTCGCCGAACGCATCGTATAACTGCGTGCATGAAGAGACGGCGACGGCAATGCACACAAGAGAAAGCGTGTGAAGTTTCCGGCACAAAAAAAAGCCGGCGGTCGAATTATTGTGTTTCATACAATAGTTATACGACCGAACCGGCATTTTTTATGATGTTTTGAGCGGATTTCCGCAATTTTTATCTGCGCATCTTAGTACTTAGAAAGATACCTGTCTATCTCCCACTGACTTACGCGCGTCTTGTACTCGTTCCACTCCATCTGCTTCGCTTCGACAAATTTTGTAAGAACATGCTCGCCGAGCGTGTCACAGACGAATTTGTCCTTCTTAAGCTCTATCAAAGCTTCTTCAAGCGAAGCAGGCAGACTGCCGACATGACGCTTCCGTCTTTGTGCCGGAGTCATAGCATATATGTTTCCGTCAACTGCTGGCGGCGGCTCCAAGTTTTTCTTAACGCCGTCAAGTCCGGCAGCAATAGTTACTGCAAGCGCAAGATACGGATTCGCGCTCGGGTCGGCGGAACGGAGCTCTATTCTTGTTCCGTTGCCGCGAGCAGCCGGTACTCTTATGAGCGGGCTTCTGTTCTGCGCCGACCATGCAATGTACACAGGCGCTTCGAATTCCGGCACAAGACGCTTGTATGAGTTTACAAGCGGGTTCGTTATAGCCGTCATTCCTTTTATATGCGCCATAATACCGGCGATAAAGCTGTACGCCGTTTTGCTGAGCCCAAGCTTGTTTGTCGGGTCATAGAAGAGGTTAGTGCCGTCTTTCGCCATCGAAATATTAAGGTGCATTCCGCTTCCGGCAATACCGAAAATCGGTTTTGGCATGAACGTCGCATGAAGACCGTGCATGTTCGCTATCGTCTTTACGGCAAGCTTGAACGTAATAACGCGGTCAGCTGTCGTAAGAGCGTCGTCGTACTTGAAGTCAATTTCGTGCTGTCCGCGCGCGCATTCGTGGTGCGAAGCCTCAATCTCAAAGCCCATCTGCTCAAGTGTAAGAACGATGTCGCGCCTTACGTCCTCGCCCGGATCGACAGGTCCCATATCAAAGTAGCCCGCGGAGTCGAATGTCTCGAGCGACGGCTTGCCATTATCATCCTTTCTGAAAAGGAAGAACTCGCATTCAGGACCTACATTGAACGTATAGCCCATGTCAGCTGCTTCTGCGAGCACGTTCTTAAGAACCTGACGTGGCGAACCGTTGAACGGCGTTCCGTCATGCTTGTATACGTCGCAGATAAGGCGCGCGACGGAATTGTTTTCCCTCCACGGGAAAAGCGCGAAGCTGTTCAAGTCTGGATACAGCTTCATGTCAGACTCTTCAATGCGGACGAATCCTTCTATGGAAGAACCGTCGAACATGCACTGGTTGTTCAAAGCTTTTTCAAGCTGGCTCGTCGATATAGCGACGTTTTTCAGTGAACCGAGAATATCAGTAAACTGCAGCCGGATAAAGCGTACGCCTTTTTCGGCTGCAATCTTAAGAATCTCGTCTTTAGTATATTTTTTCATTAAAAGGATTCATCCTCATAGCAAGCCATAGTTTTTATGGAGCCGTCGGCATAGTACGTATACTCGTATTTTTCTGAGTAATAGCTTGTGCGCACTAAAGTAATGTTGCCGTAGCTGTCTCTTTCTTCGTAGTAATCGTCATCATAGGCATCCTCATAATCGTAATCATCAGAATACCAGTCGTTCAATGCGCTGTACCAGTCGTTGTAATCGTAATCATCGTAGTCATAGTCATAATCATAATCATAATCGTCGTAATCATAGTCATAGTCGTAATCATAATCATCGTAATCGTAGTCATAGTCGTAATCATCATAGCCGGTGTAGTCTTCGACTGTTCCGTCAGAATAACGTACAGAAACAAGATTTCCGTCCATGTCATACGTGTAGTGATTTACAGTTTTGTCAGCGTTGATGAACCTTG
The DNA here is from genome assembly GCA_017618015.1 of Spirochaetaceae bacterium. Classification (GTDB taxonomy): domain Bacteria; phylum Spirochaetota; class Spirochaetia; order Treponematales; family Treponemataceae; genus Treponema_I. The sequence goes on along the minus strand of JAFZVC010000065.1, from coordinate 4,427 downwards.
CGTAAGAACCATCATCCGTATATGCGAAGAAAACAACTTCTCCGGCTGATGAAGAGGCATAAATCACTCTGTTTAAATCATCGTAGTAGTAATAATATGCTGTACCTGTTGAATCGCCGATAAAATAAACATTTCCGTCTCTGTCGTATTTGTAAACGACATCGCCTTCCTCATCTTTAAGGGTCTTTGTCTTTATTGAGCCGTCTATGTAGTAAGTAAGCCAGCCCTCTGCCAATGTTACTCCATCAAGTGCGCCTTTGCAGTACACGGTGTTTCCGTGACTGTCATATTTCATTTCATACTCATATCCGTATGCGTCAATTTCGCGAGTAACGTTTCCGTTCTTGTCGAATTCCTGATAATAGCTGAGTGTATATGACTGCGCCGAGATGCAGGCAAAAACAAAAATGATGCAGAGAACTGCTGCTAATTTCTTCATTATGTAACCTCCGGAAAATGCTTCCTTGTTAAGTATACATGAACTTTATACTCGCTTCAAGGGAAGAATGCAATTCCGATAAAACCTAACATAAGAATTTTCTCCGTTGCCAGAATTCAGAATTTGAGTTTATAATTAAAGAAATTCTGCATCTGCTATTGCAGATTCTTACCAAAAGGAAGGAAAAAAATGAAAATCAAGTCTGTTTTCAGTCATGCATTCGAAAAATACGGAAAGGTGCTTGACGGTTATGATGTTTCAGAGCTTCTTGCAAAGCTTGAGGCTACAACAAAGAAACCTGCGGACGCTGTTATTTATGAGCCAGGTGATGCGGGGCTTGAAAGTCTGCCTATAGCGAAAGAGTTCGCGGATAATGCATACGGCGGAATGCCGATTCAGATCGGTTACTGCAACGGAAATAACACAAAACTTAACTGTTTGGAATATCATCGCGGAAGCGAGCTTAACATTCCTACCGGCGATATCGTTCTTCTTCTTGCTCCTCTTCAGGCAGTTAAGAACGGCAAGCTTGACACAAGCTTGGTCGAGGCTTTCTCAGTACCGAAGGGAACTGTTGTTCAGGTTTACGAGACGACACTTCACTATGCACCATGCAACGGTATGACAAAAGAAGGCGTTTCAAAAGACGGATTCCGTGTAATTATCGTTCTTCCAAAAGACACGAACACAGCTAAGCCTGAAATCAAAGAGAAGAATCTTGAGGACAAGCTGCTTTGGGCAAGAAACAAGTGGCTCATCGCTCACCCGGATTCAAGCGAAGCTAAGGCTGGCGCATTTGTTGGTCTTACAGGCGTTAACATCGACATAAGCAGATAAGTTATATTTGCGAGTTGGAAGCTGCATTTCCTATTCGGGGGTGCAGCTTTTTGTGTTTTATAGAACCGCTGCTATTGCGGCGTGTCCTCGTTTTTTAAAGAAAATACTCAAATTGATGAATAAGCTGGCTGAAAATGAAATACATATATGAAACACACCTTCACACTAATGTAGGATCAAAATGCGGTTCCACATCACCGGAAGATTATATAAAACCATATCTTGATATGGGCTTTACTGGCATCGTGGTCACAGACCACTTTTTCAACGGCAACTGCGCTGTGGACAGGTCGCTGCCGTGGCGCGAGCAGGTCGATATCTTTGTTTCTGGTTACGAGCGTGCTTACGAAACCGGACTTAAGGAAGGACTCGATGTTTTCTTTGGGTTCGAGACGCGGCTTGGTAACGACGAGTATCTTGTGTACGGGCTTGATAAAGCGTGGCTTTACGAACATCCCGAGATTGTTACTGCGACAAGGGCAGAGCAGTACCGGCTCGTAAGAGATGGGGGAGGTGCCGTTGTTCAGGCGCATCCGTACCGCGAGCGCGGATATCAGGACGGGATAGATTTGTATCCCTGGTGCGTGGATGCCATTGAGCGTCATAACCTTGGAAACTCGCGGTTCGAAGATGACCGTTGCATCGACTACATGAAGAGGTACAACCTTTGTTGCACGGCGGGCAGCGACATGCATGACGTGAACCAGCTTAAAAAAATGAAGCCGTTCGGCGTAGTATCTGACACAAAGTGGAGCAGCATAGATGATTATGTTCAGATTCTTAAAAGCCACAAGCAATTGGAGCTTTTTGTAGAAAGCGTACCGATGCAGAAAGAAAAGTTGACGCTCGATTTTGATGTTACAGAGCATACGGACGAACGCCCGTAGTTAATAGATGGAGAAAATATGATTTATTACGTTAACTGCTCCGCTGCGAAAGGCGGAAACGGAACGGCGGAAAAACCTTTCTGCCGTATTCAGGAAGCGGCGGATATCGCTGTCGCTGGGGATGAAGTTGTCGTTGCGCCTGGAATTTACCGGGAATACGTTAACCCCAAGAACGCAGGAACGGCGGAAAAACGCATCGTGTATCGCTCCGAAAAACCGCTTGCCGCTCATATAACAGGCGCAGAACCTGTTAAAAACTGGACTTCGCTTGGTGGCGGCGTGTACACCGCGCGCGTAAAGAACAGCATTTTTACAGACAGAAACCCATACACCACGCTCGTCAGCGGCGACTGGTTCATCGCGTTTTTCACGGCGCATACTGGCGATGTGTTCTTGAACGGAAAATCGATGTACGAGGTTCTTAGCGTTGATGACGTTAAGAACCCTAAGGAATACCGCCGCTCCTGGGATAAAGACTTTACTGTGTACACCTGGTACGCGGAGCAGGACCCAGCGACGGACGAAACTGTTTTTTATGCTAACTTTCAGGGCAAAGACCCGAATAAAGAAAACGTTGAGATTTCGGCGCGGAAACATTGCTTTTATCCTGAGAAAGAAGGCGTAGGATATATAACGCTTTCTGGTTTTAAAGTTTCGCAGGCTGCAACACAGTGGGCACCGCCGACGGCATATCAGGAAGGAATGGTCGGCCCGCACTGGTCAAAAGGCTGGATAATCGAGGACTGCGAGATTTACGAGTCTAAGTGCTCCGGCATTTCGCTCGGTAAGTATTTGCAGCCGGAAAACGACAACAAGTGGCTTAAGACAAAGTACAAAGACGGAACGCAGACGGAGCGCGACTGTATTTGTCAGGCGCAGAGGGAAGGCTGGACAAAAGAGAATATCGGCTCGCACATAATTCGGCGGTGCCATATCCACGACTGCGGTCAGACGGGCATCGTAGGCCATTTGGGCGGCGTTTTCTCGCTTATCGAAGATAATCACATTCATCACATAAACAACAAGCAGAATCTTGCCGGTGCGGAAATTGGCGGAATAAAGATGCACGCCGCAATAGACGTTGTGTACCGCCATAACCATATCCATCACTGCACACGCGGTATTTGGCTCGACTGGCAGGCGCAGGGAACGCGCGTCACAGGAAACTTGTTCCACGACAACTGCTTGCCAGAAGCTTATCTTAGGGAACAAAGACCTACGGCTGAGCTTGCCGAGGATTTGTTCATCGAAGTTTCCCACGGACCAACACTGCTTGATAACAATATTTTCCTTTCTGAATATGCGGTTAAGCTTGCGACCCAAGGTGTGGCGATGGTTCACAACATAATTGCCGGGTCGCTCGTTGGGGTCGGACGCGGGGTTAACAACGGTGCGCTTACAAGACAGTCAGTGCGCTACACGCCTTACCACGTTCCGCACAGAACGGAAGTGGCTGGCTTTATGACGATTCTTCATGGTGACTGTAAGTTCTATAACAATATCTTCATCCAGCAGGAACCTGATCCGTTCTTCTTGGCAGAAATGATGCGGAACGAGAAGAATGACTGGGATGACCGGAACGTGGTCGCCGGTACAGTGCCTTATGAAAACTATCCGACTTTTGAGGAATGGGACAAGCTTTTTGAAGGCTACTGCGGAATGGGTTCCCCCGCGTCCGACCGGTACTACACGGAGCTTCCAGTTTGGGCTGCTGGCAATGTCTATATGAACGGGGCTGTGCCTATGTCAAAGGAAACAGATGCATGCGTCATTCCGGGCAAAAAAGCATACATCCGTTATGCCGAAAAAGACGGTAAGCCGGGTATAGACACGAACATTTACGAGTTTTTGCCGGCAACGAAAAGCCGTCTTGTGTCCACGGACGACATTGCGCCAGCTTTTGAGCCGGAAGAAAAATACGAGAATCCGGACGGCTCTGCTATTGTGTTTGACACCGACTTTTTCGGCAAAAAACGCGGTAGTTCTGTGCAGCCTGGCGCATTCGCCGACGGCGCAAAAGATGCGGAGAAGCCGCTCCTGGACTGGTAGTAGACTTGGGGTTTTAGGGGCGCAACAGGGGATAATGATTTGCGCCCTTAGGCGAGGGGGTAGCCGATTCTTTATGAACTGACCCCCAAAAGTTAGACACTTTTGGAGGTCAGAAAATGGGATTTACAACTCAGTACCCGATTGACTTGAGGGTAAAGGTTCTATCAGAATACAAACAGGGAAAAGTCGGATATAGAACCATAGCTAAGAAGTTC
>JAFZVC010000064.1 GCA_017618015.1 Spirochaetaceae bacterium | reverse complement strand
GAGCAGCTTGAGTCTTACATTCATTATTTCAATTATGAGCGTGACTCAAGTGTTTTGGACTATCGGACTCCGTTTGAAGTCCGGCTACAAAGTATGGTAGCATAATAATGTCCAATAAAATGGGTTCAGTTCACTTTTCGCACCTCGCCGTCTACCGCGGCTTGTTCCTTCGCGGTACTCTGTCCCGCTCGGAACGCTTTCAGCGGTGCTATAATCCCTTGCGCGCGGAGTAGATGCAGCCGCAGTAATCTTGCCGCCACATTCCGTATTCTTCCGTAAGTTGTGTGCTCCGCAAAAAGCCGTTTTTCTTTTTGAAGTCAGACGGCAAAAAGCGCGTGGCTTGCGCTGCGCCGTGCGCTCCTGCTTCGAGCGCGAATCCAATTACGTTTATTTTCTCTGCGTCTTTGTGCGGGCTTATGCTCAGCGTCGTCGTGAACCAGTCGAAGCCGTTCGTGCATGCATACTCGTACGCTTTGCCCATGCGAAGCTCGTAGCAGCGGCGGCACCGTTCGCCGCGTTCAGGCTCGGCGGCAAGCTCCGGTTCGTTCCGCACGTTTGTAGCGGTAAAAAAGTCTTCGGGATCGTATGTTGCTTCCACAAGTTTTACGCCGCCGGAAACTGCGTCTGGAAAGCGGGTAAGAAACTTTTCCAGCTCCGAAAGCCGCCTTTCGTACTCTTGCTGCGGGCTGATGTTCGGGTTGTAGTAATAGATTGTTATATCGAAATAAGGAACGAGCGTTTCCAAGCAGTACGAGCTGCATGGCCCGCAGCAAGCATGAAGCAGCAGAGTCGGCTTTTTCGGCGCGGAAGTCTGAGGAACGGGTTCGCCACATTTATGCGACTCGTTGGTGGCACATTGAGCACCGCGCGAAGCTGTTCCGCCGCCCAGTGACTCCAGTATCTTCTCCATCTCCTGCTGATAATTCCGCTTTCCGTTCTCAGCCATTCGTTTTACACCAGCTTCAGCAAATCAGCGAATTCTTTTATCTCGTAGTCCGCGCCCGTCACTGAGCCAAATCCGTAAGACGCGAACACGAACGGCACTCCGGCTTTTTTTGAGGCTTCAAAGTCGCCCGTCGTATCGCCGACATACATTACGTTTTCAAGCTTGTTCCGCTCGATGACAAGCCGGATATTCTCGTCTTTCTGCAAGCCTGTCCGTCCGAAGCACTCATAATCGCTGATAATATCAGTTATGCCGTTCTTCTGCATTACAAGCTCGATATATCCGTCCTGACAGTTGCTCACGATATAAAGCCCGCATTTCGCGCCACCAGCTTCTTTACCGGAAAGCGCGCGCAACGTCTCTCGTACGCCGGGGAACGTAATATCCTTCGTGTTCTCAACTATCGCTTCGTGCTCATATTTGCAGCACAGCTTCAAAAGAGCAGCTTTCTTTGTCGGGTCGATATCGCCAAACAAATCGTCAGCAATCACATCCATCGGTTTCCCGAATTCTTTTTTCAGGCTGTCCGCTGTTATGACGAGCCCGTCCAGTTCTGGAACGGCTGCCTCTTTCAGCGCACGGTTCCAACCGACGGCAACGACTCCGGTAGAATCCCAAAGTGTGCCGTCAATATCGAGAATAAAGTTTTTCATCTGTTTTTTTCGTCCACGCTTTTACTTGCGTCTTCCAAAAAGACGAAGCAGTTTTACGAATATGTTTATAAAATCAAGATACAGTCTGAGAGAACCGTAAATCGCATGTTTTTTGTAAAAATCCGAGCCGTTGGCATCTGCGGAAACACGCAATAAGTGCTGTGTGTGATACGCTGTAAGACCTGCGAAAAGTCCGACGCCGAGGATCGAAATGCCCCAATCGATAAGCGATGAGCCTAAAATCATGTTCATAACCGATACGCCTATGATGCCGATGAGTGCCATTCCAAAGAAACGTACATATTTGCCAAGGTCTGTCTTTGTGAACATTCCGTAGGCGCTCATCGCAAGGAACATCAATGCGCTTGCTATGAAAACACGCGTTATTGAGCGTACTGAATAAAGCAGGAAAATCGATGAGAGTGTAACGCCGTTTACCAATGCATATACATAGAACAAAATCAGTGCTACGGAAGGTGACAGTTTATTTATTGCTGCTGAAAGAGTTATAACAAGCACAAGCTCCGCGACGACAAAAACGTAAGCAAGGTAACTTCCGTAAATAAGCCTAATCATCGTTTCAGAAGAAGCGGTGAAATAAGCTGCGGCGGCAGTGACGACGAGCGCTGTAAACATCTGTAAATATACTTTTGATAAAAACTTGCGCTGTTCATCCGATATAGCTTGATTTAATGTAGCTGTTCCGTTCATGTAAAACCCCCATTCTTTCTTTTGAGGGAAAACCGCAAAAGAAATATCGTTTGAATAGAATTTATCAATTTCCTGGCGTTCTGTAAAGTAAAAGTCAGGGCTTCAGTATTATAAATCTTTTAAAGTAAATAGGCGCGACTGGGAGCCTTTTTTAAGATGAAAAATCATCTATACTGCGGAAGCTTTGAAGTCGGGGGGCGTAAAGAATCTTGAATAAAACTAAGAAAAAAAACCGCTCCAAAAACTCCAAAATTATGTATTCTTGTTTGACAAATTGTCTTTTTGTGTGCTACTATGTAAATGAACTAATCTAGTATGGAGGAATTTAAATGAATCCATTGGTATGGTACATTTCCCTCCCGATTGCTGGACTTGTTCTTGGATGGACTATTCGCTGGCTGTATGCCAGATTTCAACTATCTGCATCAGAGCAAAGAGCAGAGCGTGTAAAACAGGATGCTATAAAAGAAGCTGAAGCACAGAAAAAAGAAATTTTACTAGAAGCGAAAGATCAACTCATTCGGGAACGCAATCAGCAGGAGCGGGAGAATAAAGAACGCCGCGGCGAATTGCAGCGTTATGAACGCAGACTGACCCTGAAAGAAGAGACACTTGACAAAAGGATGGCTGCTGTTGATAAACAGGAGCAGGAATTTATCGCAAGAGAGCAGAAAATTGCCGGTCGCGAGGTAGAGCTTGCGACACAGGAAGAGCGTTATCGGCAGGAGCTGGAGCGCATTTCCGGGCTTAGCGCGCAGGAAGCGAAAAACCTTATTATCCAGAATTTGGAGAACGAGGCGAAGCACGATGCGCAGGCATTGCTTAACAAAATCGATCAGGAAGCACAGATTGCATCTGAGAAAAAGGCTCGTGACATTCTTGTTACGACGATTCAGCGCATAGCGACAGAGATTACTGGCGACATCACTGTATCGACCGTATCTTTGCCGAGCGACGAGATGAAAGGCCGTATTATCGGGCGTGAGGGACGAAATATCCGCACGCTTGAGACGCTTACCGGTGTAGATATCATCATTGATGATACTCCGGAAGCTGTCGTAATTTCGTGCTTTGATCCTGTACGCAAGGAAATTGCGCGTGTCGCTCTTGAGCGGCTTATTTCTGACGGACGCATTCATCCGGCGCGCATCGAAGAAATCGTACAGAAAGTTACGCGCGAAATTCAGAACAAGATTTACGAAGAGGGCGAGAAAGTCCTTTTCGACCTTGGTATCCACAACATGAGCCAGGACGGTGTCCGCGCGCTCGGTCGGCTTTATTTCCGCACGAGCTACGGTCAGAACGTGCTGAACCACTCGAAAGAAGTTGCGATTATCGCTGGTATGCTCGCCGCCGAAATAGGCGCGAACCGCGAGCTTGCTAAGCGCGCTGCTGTTCTTCACGACATTGGTAAGGGAGCGGAGAACGATTCCGACCAGAACCACGCAGAAGTCGGTATGGACATGGCTCGCAAGATGGGCGAGGATCCGCGTGTTGTGAACGCTGTTGGAGCGCACCATAACGATGTTGAGCCGACAAGCATCGAGGCGATTATTGTCCAGATTGCCGATGCTATTTCGGCGGCTCGTCCGGGCGCGCGCCGTGAGACGATGGATAACTACGTTAAGCGCCTTGAAAACCTCGAGACGCTTGCGGAAAGCTTCACCGGCGTTGAGAAAGCATACGCTATCCAGGCTGGTCGTGAGCTCCGCGTTCTTGTTAACAACGAGAAGATTCCGGATCAGGACGTTAAGGAGCTTGCCCGGAACATCGCCAAACAGATTGAAACAGACTTGCGGTATCCAGGCCGCATAAAGATTACCATGATAAGGGAAACCCGCATCGTGGAGTATGCCCGCTAATCCGAGCTACTTGTAAATGGGAAAGGGCATTCGGTTTCGGATGCCCTTTTTTAGTTGCATAAATATTGCGAAATTTGTATAATTATAAAAAAAGTTCGTGTGACTTTGCATAAATATTCATGGAGGTGGGGTTATGTCCGATTATTCAGAATCCTCTTTCATTGATAAGCTTTCAGGACTTGCAAGAAACAACGACATCATCGCTCCTAACTTGTATGAGGAGTATGATGTTAAGTGCGGTCTTCGCTATCGTGATGGACGCGGTGTTCTTGTAGGGCTTACAAAAATCGGTGATGTTGTCGGCTACGAAATGGTCGATGGCGTGAAGAAACCTATCCCCGGTAAGCTGCTTTATCGCGGCTATGATATACGAAATCTTATAAATGACGCGGAGGCTCACGACGAGTTCGGCTTTGAGCAGACCGTGTATCTTTTGCTTTTTGGCGAGCTTCCTACGCGTGAACAGTACGAGGAATTCAAGTTTTTCCTGGGTACACGCCGTATGTTGCCGGAAAACTTTACCGAAGACATGATAATGAAAGCTCCGTCTCCGGATATAATGAACAAACTCGCTCGCGGCGTTCTTGCAAGCTACTCTTACGACAGCAACCCTGAAGACCGCTCCGTAGAGAACAATATGCGCCAGTGTATAGAGCTTATCGCGCGTTTTCCGACTCTCGTAGCTTATGCGTATCAGGCAAAGCGCCGCTTTTACGACGGCAAGAGTATGTACGTGCATAACCCAAAGCCGGAGCTTTCAACGGCGGAGAACCTTCTGCGCCTTATCCGCTCGAACAAAACATACACAAAGCTTGAGGCGGACATCCTTGATTTGTGCCTTATCCTGCACGCCGAGCATGGTGGTGGTAATAACTCAAGCTTCTCGATTCACGTTATTTCGTCCGCCGATACAGACACTTATTCCGCTGTCGGTGCGGCTGTTGGCTCGCTTAAAGGAAAGCGTCACGGTGGCGCTAACATCCAGGTTATGGGCATGATGGATGACATAAAAGCCCATGTAAAAGACTGGTCGAGCGAGAAAGAAGTTAAGGAATATCTCCGCAAGATTATCAGGAAAGAGGCGTACGACCGTACCGGGCTTATATACGGACAGGGCCACGCCGTTTACACGATTTCTGACCCGCGTGCCATTCTTGTGCGCGACAAAGCGAAATTCCTTGCCGAAGCAAAAGGCTGCATGGAAGAGTACAACCTGTACTTGCTCATAGAAAAGCTCGCGCCTGTCGTTTTCGCGGAAGAGCGCGGCGGCATAAAGAACATATGTTCGAATGTAGACTTTTACACCGGTTTTGTGTACTCAATGCTCGGTATTCCGCGCGAACTGTACACGCCGATTTTCGCAATATCGCGTATTGCCGGTTGGTCGGCGCACCGCATTGAGGAAATCGTCTCTGGCCGCAAGATTTACCGTCCTGCGTTCAGAAACATCATGCCGGAGCGCGATTTTATCCCGATGGACAACCGCGAATAGCAGAAATGGAAAGGCTTGATAAGATACTCTCAAAACATGGTTTCGGCACGCGGAAAGACGTGAAAAAACTGCTCCATTCGGGGACAGTATGCGTTAATGGCACCGTTTGTACCGAAGCCGATTTTCATGTGAATGTCGATACGGATGTTATCGCGGTTGACGGCGAGACGATTTCGATAAAACGGAACGTCTACCTTATGATGAACAAAAAGGCTGATATCGTTTGTGCCGCGAAAGACGGACTTCATGCGACTGTTTTCGACTGCCTTTCCGATGAATACAAACACACGTTTCTCGGCGGCGACCTTCACCTTGTCGGCAGGCTCGATATCGACACGGAAGGACTCCTTCTGCTCACAACGGATGGTACGCTTACCCACAGACTGACTTCTCCTAAAACTCATATCTCTAAAACGTATTTAGTGACGCTCGAAGAGCCTGTCGCCGCCGTAGACAAGGCGCGGTACACGGACGCGATCCGCTCTGGAATTGAGATTCCGCCGGAAGGTGACGAAAAAGGCTTTGTATCGCTTTCCGCAGAGGTGACTTGGCTTTCCGACAGCGAATGCAGCCTTGTCATCTACGAAGGGAAATATCATCAGGTTAAACGGATGTTTGCCGCTCTTGGAAACCATGTTGTCGCGCTCCGGCGCACGGCGATGGGTGGCTTAAAGCTTGACGAGTCTCTTGAGAGCGGCGCGTACCGGGAGCTTACTTCCGAAGAGCTGGCGCTTTTAGGGTAGCGCGTACCCCTGCAAAGCCCGGTTTTTGCGCATCACGGAAAAAGCCCCATATCATAACAAAACAACCAAAATAAAACTTGCGCTTGTGAAATACAGACGATATACTTAGAAGTATGAAAGTGCTTCTTGCAGATGACGATAAAATGATGCGTCTTTATTTTTCACGGTATCTTGAAAAACGAAATTTCGAGGTAAAAGCTTGTGCTTCAGGAGAAGAAGCCTGGGAAGAGTTGCAGAAAAGCTATTATCCGCTTGTAATGCTTGACTGGAACATGCCGGGCATGACAGGTGCTGAAGTATGCGAACGCCTTAAACAAAAAGGTTCTGTTGACTTTCAATACGTGATACTTATTACATCGCGCTCAGACGAAAACGATGTCGTGGACGGACTTAACAAGGGTGCGGATGACTATATTACAAAGCCGGTTATCGCGGCTGAGCTGGAAGCACGGCTTAACGCGGCGGAGCGTGTTATCGATTATGAGCTTCAGCTGCGTGCAAAAGAAAAAGAAGTGCGTCTTGCGTGCTACAAGACGCTTACCGAGCTTGCGGAAACGCGTGATCACGAGTCCGATGACCACATGACGCGGGTTGGAACGCTTTCAAGCCTTCTGGCGAAGCAGATGGGTATGGACGATGATTTTTGCGAGAACCTTGAGATATTCGCGCCTATGCACGATATCGGCAAGGTCGGCATTCCTGACGGTATTCTTCATGTTCCGCGTTCGTTGTGGAATCAGGAATACGAGGTTGTAAAGCTTCATACGACAATCGGTTGGCAGATTCTTCGTGGCAAGCCCGCGTTCGAGCTTGCGGCGTTAATTGCATATACACATCACGAGCATTGGGACGGTACGGGTTATCCGCGCCACTTGAAAGGCGATCAGATTCCGCTTTGCGGACGCATCTGCGCTGTTGCTGACTGCTACGATTCCTTGCGTTCGATAAAGTCTTATGGAACTGCACACTCACACAAGCAGGCTATCGATTGGATAACAATGCGTTCTGGAACGCTTTTTGATCCGGAAGTTGTGAATGCAATGAACACTGTGTCGCGCAAAATGGAAAAGCTTTTCAACGATACGTACGTTCCGATGCTATGCAATCATCCGTAAGCGACAGTTTTAGATGCCAGCCTCGCTCTGCAACCAGTCGCGCATAGTAATTGAATAAATATACATTTTCTCTTATAATTTCGCATTATGAGTAACGAGAACAATCAGAACAAAAACGGTGCGGAGCGCAAGCAGATTGTGCACTGGGCCGACAGAACCGCAGATCAGATTATACGTGAGCGCGGTGACCTTGATTTATATACATGCGCGTCAGGTATTACGCCGTCCGGTACGGTGCATATCGGAAATTTCAGGGAGATTATCTCCGTTGACCTTGTTGTACGCGCGCTGCGTGACAGGGGCAAAAAAGTCCGCTTCATCTATTCATGGGACGATTACGATGTGTTCCGCAAGGTTCCGTTAAACATGCCGAACCAGGACATTCTTCAAGCGCATCTGCGCTATCCAATCACTCTTGTTCCTGATACAACAGGCCGCGATTCATCATATGCACGTCATCATGAGGTGGATGTTGAGTCTGTTCTGCCTGAAGTGGGCATTCATCCTGAGTATCTGTACCAGTCTGAGCGGTACCGTTCAAATATGTATGCTGAGGGCATGAAGATTGCGCTCCAGAACCGCAACAAGCTTAAGGAAATCCTTAACCGCTACCGCGATGAAGCGCACAAAATGTCTGATGACGACGAATACTGGCCGACAGCCGCATTCTGCTGCAAGTGCAACAAAGACACAACAGAGATGATTGAGTACGATGGCGAGTACGGCCTTAAATACCGCTGCACAAGCTGCGGTCATGTTGAGAAAGCCGACCTTCGCACATCAAAAGAGATAAAGCTTGGCTGGCGTGTTGACTGGCCTATGCGCTGGCAGTACGAGCACACTGTTTTTGAACCGGCAGGAAAAGACCACCACAGTCAGGGTGGTTCGTTCGACACGGCACGCCTTGTCGCCGACGAGGTTTACCACTGGCCGGCACCTGTTTCATTCCGCTACGACTTCATCGGTATTAAGGGCGGCGCTGGAAAGATGTCTTCATCATCTGGAAACGTCACAACACTGAGCGATGTCTTAAGCGTTTATCCGCCGGAAATTGCGCGCTACCTGTTCGCCGGTACGCGTCCTGACACAGAGTTCTCCATCAGTTTTGACCTTGATGTTATCAAGACATACGAGGATTACGACAAGACAGAGCGCATCGTTTGGGGCGTGGACAAGGCAAAGAACGAGAATATCTTTGCGAAAGAAAAGAGAATATACGAGCTTTCGCAAGTTGACAAAATGCCGGAGGAAATGCCGTATCAGGTTACGGGCGGCTTCCGTCACCTTTGCAACTTGCTCCAGACGAACGCGGGCGACATTGATGCTGTAATCGCGACTTTGGGCGATGTTAAGCCGTCGCAGGAAAAGACTCTGCGCCGCCGCTGCCGCTGTGCATGGTTCTGGATTACAGAATGTGCTCCAGAAGAGTTCCGCTTTGCGCTTAAGAATCCGGAAGCTGACGGCTATGTAAAAGCCGAACTTTCTGCGCCGGAACTTACTGCCGTTCAGAGAATTTGCCGCGAAGTGCTGCCGGAGCTTGATGCTCTTGAAGAAAAGCCGCTTTCAGAAAAGATTTACGAAATCGCTAAGGAATGCGGAATTGAGCCTAAGGAGCTTTTCACAGCGATGTATCAGGCGCTTATCGACAAAGATCAGGGACCGCGCCTTGCAAGCTTTATGAAGATTATCGGGAAGACCCGTCTGGAAGCGATTCTGGGCACATACCTTTAGGACTGAATGCGGAGTGCGTTTTTATGCCGGAAGCAGCAGCACGCCTTATTCCGATAGGCGGCAGTCTTGACAGTTTATGCGTTTTCAGCAAAGTCGGTGCGGACGGCAGCAAGCCTTGGACAATGGCTGTTCAGGGGGAACTCCCTGCGGTAGACGACGTGATTCAGGAAAAAGACGGGGTTTTCGTCATTTCCGATGATGTCAGCACCTCAGGTGTTGCCTGCGACCCGGCTTTCAAGGCCCTCGTCGACTCGATAATGGAACCGTGATCGCTGTATCATAATTTGTGCGTGAATGTGTTGAGAGTGCTAGTTTTCGACATCGCGGAGCTGACTTCCCTGTGAGGGAAAGTATTGACGAACGTAGTGAGGAACCTACTTTCACACACAGGGAGTCAGCGCAAGCGATGTCGAAAATGTGAAATGTGAAGCTTTCTCACGCAATAAATAAGGAGCTTTTATGAATATAATAAACGTTGTTGAGCTTGTAATCAGTATTATCAGTGTAATAGTTGTTATTTACGGCGCGCTTATCGCTTTCCTTGCTATTGTCAAAACCGAATTCATGCGCTTAAAAGGCAAGTACTCAATCCTGCGCCTTCGTGTTATCCGCGCGGACTTGGGAACGTATCTTCTTCTTGGACTTGAGCTTCTTATCGCTGCTGACGTACTTAAAACGATTTTGGAACCGGGAATGAACGAACTTCTTATCCTTGGCGGAATCGTTATTCTGCGTACTATATTGTCATTCTTCCTTAATAAAGAAATTCAAGAGATTGATGAAGAGCGCCGCGAACATCCGGAGCTTTTCGAGAAAATATAGGGATATTATGCAAATAAAACTTAATTCTCTTTGCCGAACTTATGGCAATGTCCATGCAGTTCAGAACGTCAGTTTAACAATACCGTCAAACATTATTTTCGGAATAATCGGCAAGAGCGGCGCGGGAAAGTCTTCTTTGGTGCGGCTTATCAGCTTGCTCGAAAAACCCGATTCTGGCGAAGTTTACTACGACGACGAGCGCGTTGATACGCTCGAAAAAAACGCTCTTATCCAGCGCCGCCGCAGAATCGGAATGATTTTCCAAAACTTCAACCTTTTCAGCTCCCGCACGGCAGCGCGCAATGTCGCTTATCCGCTTGAAATATGCGGAACCCCGAAAGACGAGATTAAACGCCGCGTTTCAGAGCTTTTGGAGCTTGTAGGACTTGCCGACCGTGGTGACGCTCCTGTAAGCACGCTTTCGGGCGGTCAGAAACAGCGCATCGCAATTGCGCGCGCTCTTGCGACAAAGCCGGATATCCTTTTTTGTGACGAGGCGACAAGCGCACTTGACCCGCAGACGACACACTCCATTTTGCAGCTTATCCGCGACATCCAGAAAAAGATGAACCTTACCGTTGTTATGATTACGCATCAGATGGAAGTTGTGCGCGATGCTTGCGAGCAGGTTGCGGTTCTTGACGGCGGCAGCGTCGTTGAGCAGGGTAGTGTAGAGGAGCTTTTCGCGCACCCAAAAACAGCCGTCACAAAAGACTTCCTTTCACATATTTCTTCACAGGACACAAAAGATGACGAGCTTGTGCGCTGGTCGAACGACGGTGGCGAGTACGCCCTTCGGTTCGTTGGCTCAAAGACAGGTGAGCCAGTCCTTTCAAGGCTTTCACGAAAGTTTGACGTTGAGTTTAATATCAGGGCAGGCGGAATACAGAAGCTGCCAGAAAACGAGATTGGAACGCTTTTGACCGATATTTCGGGCGATGAAAAAGAAGTAGAGGCAGCCATCGCTTATTTGAAAGAACAGGGTGTTATTGTGGAAAAGCTTTCAAAAGGGGAGGCAAACTGATATGAACGTAGAGCAGATTGTAAGTCTTGTAGGAACGGCAACGCTCCAGACGCTTTCAATGGTTTTCTTCTCGACGGTTTTTTCGCTTATTCTGGGACTTCCGCTTGGTATTTTGCTCTGCGTGACCGATCCTGTCTCTGGAATTATGCCAAAACCGATTTTGAACCAGATTCTTACGCGCATTGTTAACGTTTTGCGCTCATTTCCGTTTATAATATTGATGATACTTCTTTTCCCGCTCGCTCGTATAATTGTCGGAACGAGTATCGGAACGACAGCGACGATTGTTCCGCTTTCAATAGCCGCCGCTCCGTTCGTTGCCCGCGTTATCGAGTCTGCTCTTAAAGAAGTTGATCCTGGCGTTGTCCAGGCGGCACGCGCGATGGGCTCAACGAACTTCCAGATAATAATGAAGGTTCTTCTGCCGGAGTCTATGCCGTCTCTTGTCGCGGGCATAACGCTTACGATTATTAACCTTATCGGGTATTCGGCAATGGCTGGCGCAATCGGCGGCGGCGGACTCGGCGACCTCGCGATCCGTTACGGTTACCAGCGTTTCCGTACGGATATAATGGTTGTTTCCGTAATCGTAATACTTGTGCTTGTTGAAGTGATTCAGATTATCGGAACAAAGCTGAGCTCGCATCTTCTTGCAAAACGGTAGGTCGCGTGGTTTGGCGTTTGTGCGCGAAAAAAGTAGAATATAAACAATTACCTATTGACATGGTAGGTAAAAAGATTGTATAACGTTGCTGATAATAATGATATTTGGTGCGCTGACACAATTCGAATGGTCGCGCTCATATAATCAGGAGGAAAGAAAATGAGAAAGACATTAGCTGTTATCGCAGTATTGGTTCTCGCAGGTGCTCTCCTTTTTGCCGGTGGTAAAAAGGACAATTCAAAAGTTCTTAAGGTTGGTGCTACACCGGAGCCACACGCTTCAATGCTTAACCTTATCGTAGATGACATGGCAAAGGCTGGATATACGCTCGAAGTTGTTGAGTTCACAGATTACGTTACTCCGAACCGTGCTCTTGAGGATGGTCAGATTGACGCAAACTTCTTCCAGCACATTCCTTACATGGATGCACAGAACGAAGAGCATGGATACCACCTTGTAAACGCTGGCGGCGTCCACATTGAGCCTATCGCGCTTTATTCAAAGAAAGTTTCTTCTTTGAGCGAGCTTGCAGACGGTGCTTCAATCGCTATTCCGAACGACCCGACAAACGAAGGACGCGCATTGCTTCTTCTTCAGAGCGCAGGTCTTATAAAGCTTGATGCAGCAGCTGGAATTACAGCTACTCCGCTTGATATCGTAGAAAACAAAAAGAACCTTAAGTTCAACGAAGTTGAAGCAGCTTCTCTTCCTCGCGTTCTTGAAGATGTAGATGCTGCAGTCATCAACGGAAACTACGCTATTCCTGCTGGACTCAGCGCTACAAAAGACGGTCTTATTGTAGAGGGTGCTGATTCTCCATATGTAAATATCGTTACTGTTAAAGCAGGTAACGAGAACGATCCACGCATCAAGGCTCTTGTAAACGCACTTAAGAGCGATGAGATCAAGGATTACGTAAACAAGACATATCCTAACGGCGAGGTTGTTCTGGTATTCTAACAGAACGAACTTGTTAACGTACAGAAAGCACTGGGCTTCTATTGAAACCCGGTGCTTTTTTTGTGTGATTTTTAACCCGCTTCACGAGGAATAAAAAAACCGGGCTTCTGATGAAGTCCGGCTTTTTTTTATACGGCTCTTACGAATGCCGTTTTTAAGGTTACCACCTGTATGTTACGTGAGCGTTAGCCTTGAAACCTGTAAGAGAAACAACAGGGGACATGCTCATACGTGTTGGTGGATAAGAAGAATTAGGCATATAGAAGTCCTGACTGTCAGTACTAACTTCTATGCTCTTGTTTGCGTATAATGCACTTTTGAACGAAATTGCCCACTGGAAACCGATATCCACACCGATTGCAAGGAAACTGCCCAAATCGAACGTAAAATCAACGAAAGGAGTTATGCTCAACCCAAGAGTGGAGAATTCAATTGAATCTCCATTACTAATTGTACCTGCTTCAAGAATTACAGGTGGTGTTGTTCCGGGAAGAATCTCAGCTCTACCAAGAGCTTTTGTAAAATCAAAGGCACCAACTTTTGCACCTACACCGACATGAAGGTTAGGAACGAAAAGGCTCATTGGGAACATGAACAAACCACCCATTTCAAACTGAAGCGCATAAGTGTCCATTGATATAAAACCAAGACAAACTTCGCCGAGCGCATAAAGATTAGGAATTGTCTCGTATCTTACTCCGCCCTGCACTGTGATAAGGACACCTGACTTATTCATGTCTGCGAGATTAAGAAGAAGACTTCCTTCGCTTGTTCCGTATATTCTGTAATCTGAAATACGGGTGTTCTGGAATCCTTCTGCATAATAGAATTCTGCACCAACTCCACCATAAGCTTCCATTTGGAAAGCTGCCACTGCCCCAATTCCAATAACAAGAATCAGTAAGCTTGCAATAAGTTTTTTCATCAACATCCTCCTTGATGTTTAAATCCGGCAAAACAACCGAATAGTGTGTGTATTATGTACATTGTACACTGTACACAATATATAAAACACGCATCACTGCTGTTTTTGCATATATAATTGCATAAGCTGCACGAACAAATAAATCTGCTTGTATATGTTTTTTCCCTGCTCGACTATCGGTGTGTCGGCGAAGTGTTCAAGTTCTTTCCAGTTTATAAGAAGCTCAGGACGTGGCTTTTCATAATCTTCAAGAAGATTCTTAATATTCTTGCCAATTGTAATAAGATACTGGCAAGCAGTTCCGATTATCATGCGGGCTTTTCCGTTAAGGTCGTTCAAAATTGACTGGATGATGTTGCGGGCTTCATTATCTCTGTCCACGCGCAGCATATAGTTCTTGAACTTCGCTCCGTATTCGCCGCTCTCTGAGATTGATGAGTCAAAAGCTGTTATTGAGTCGGAAGCTTCCAAAAGTTTATGGTATGCATCGGACATCGCGGCGGAAAGCTGTGCGTTAACCCACTTGCCTCTGACAAGCACAAGGTCGCAGAAAACGCGCAAATCTTTTTTTACGCAGTCGATAAGGTACGCCTTTAGGTAGTTGAGCGGATTCGCGTAAGTGTATCCCCCAAGTTTTTTCTTTTCGAATTCAGTTCCGCCGGTGGCTGTGTAATACTTAAGGTTAGCAATAGATGTCGTTCCGAATATCTGCTTAAGAAGGTCATCCGTCTTAGAATTCTGCTGGCTCTGTGCCAGTTTATGAATCGTTTTTGAAGAAACTGAACGGATGTTGTCCAAGTATGCTTCTGCGATATGCTCGCTTTTTATGACGACTTTTGACGAATAATCGGGATCTTCCGTTATGAGCTGAATCATGCCGTCAAGAACGTTTGTAGAGCGCAAATCGCGGAGTCTTGCAAGAATTTTGTTCCATACATTCTGTGAAATCGGAGAAACATCTTTTTTCTCTTTAAGAATCTGAAAAATTTCTGTCCATTCAGCAGGCGAAATCGGAAGCGTAAAAGAAGTTGCAATAAAATCCTTTATATCGTCTGCGACATATTCGCCTCTTATCGGCTCAAAGTGCGGCTGAAGTGTAAAATCATGCTCGCGGATAGACGAGTCGAATTTTTTAAGCACGAAGAAATAGTCGAACTTACAAAATGCTATGAAACTGACAAGTTTGCTGTATGTCTCATCAATATTTGTAATGCGTGTCATGTCAAAAGCGGATGATAAAATGGCGAAGTCTTTGTTTACCGCTTCTTTTACGTCTTTAAGAGATTCTGTCCTTGCACGGTTCTGAATTGTTTCTTCATCGAGTTTTTCGGCAGCCTCTTTTGCTTCTTTTGTAAGGAAATGCTCTATTACCCACTGCTTGTACAGGGCCGGGTTGTTCGTATTCTGAAAGATAAGCTGTGCCGGGGCAGTTGCCTTGTAAAAGTCATAAAGCATTTTTGCGAATGCAGGCTGAACTTCTGCGGAAGAACCTTTTATAAACTTAAATTTACCTTTGCTGAGCTCTTTTGCGATTGCTTTAAGGTGCTTCCGTTTAATTACTTCAGGGTCTGAACCTTTGAACATTGCTTCGAACAGACGCTGAAAAAAATTCTCACTGGACATACTCCTATTATGCGGAAAAAAAAGGGTAAAATCAAGGGGGAATCTGTTGCGAGAATAAAACTAAAACGACATAAAAATTTGATAAATCTCAATACTGGTGCTAGAATTACTGTATGAAGAAAATTCTTGTTGTTTCTACAAATGAAAAGGTTGTTAATGTTGTAAAACGTGTATGCACTAAGTATCAGGCTTATTTTGACCCCGCGTTTTTTACCGATACGGAAGAAGCCCTTGGTTATATTGACTACGAGCTGCCGGAAATTAAGATTCTCGATTTTACATCGGAATCTGTGGACTGCAACCGCATAATCTCCACGATAGACGCTGACCCGTGGCTTCATAACGGTGGAGTTATTGCCGTCGTGCCGTCGCCTGCAATAGCGGAAGAGCTGGAGGAGCGGAAAGACCCGAATATCCTTATTATCCAGACGGTATACAATTTTTCAGAGAATTTTTCGCGCTTGCTCCGCATTTTGTGGCGCAACCAGCACTTTTTGTTCAACCGTGGAATGCAGGACAGGCTCGGCGGCAAAGAGACCGGCTCTTTCATCTGCGGAAACGACCCGATGGAATTCCGCATCTACACGACATTCCTTGCCGGGTATTTGTACAGCACGAACAGAATTAACGCCGATGAGCGTTACGAGCTTCAGACGGCTCTTATGGAGCTTTTGACGAACGCCCTTGAGCACGGAAACTGCGCTATTTCCTATGAGGAAAAAACAGAGTGTCTGGAAAACGGCGGAAACATCCTTGAACTTATAAAAGAGAAAAACAAGATTCCAGAGATTGCGGCCCGCAAGATTTACATAGCGTACATGATCGGAAAATCAAAGTCCAAATTCGTGATACGTGATGAGGGCAACGGTTTCGACTGGCGGAGCCATCTTAACAAGGAATTCGGTGAGGAGATGCACGGACGCGGCATGAAGCTCACGGAATCGCTCGTTAAGAACCTTACATACAACGAAAAGGGAAACGAAGTTTCTTTCGAGATAACGAACCTTAAAGACGCAGCGAACACCGTGCCTGGCATCATGGTTCCGTTCTCATCTGTTCAGTACAAGGACAAGCAGATTGTCTGCCGCGAGAACGAGCCTTCGAACGATCTTTACTTTATCGTGAGCGGACGGTTCGCCGTTTATTCCGGCAAGAAGCTTGTTTCCGTGCTTACGCCTAACGATATGTTCATCGGTGAGATGGCGTTCCTTATGAACGACCGCCGTTCCGCGTCGATTATGTCGGTAGGAGAGGGCAAGCTTATCCGTATTCCAAAGGCATCGTTTCTGAACCTTATCCGGCGGAATCCGCACTACGGCATTTTCCTTTCGAAGATGCTCGCGCAGCGCCTTCAGATACAGACGAAAAAGACGCTCGCAGTAACGGCGGAGCTGAACGAACTGAAGCACCAGCTTTCGTTGCCGGATTTCTTAGCGGATTAACATGTCTCTTAACTGTAACGAAATTAACAAAGTTCTTGAGGAACTTGATATAGAAGGCTCTTTTATACAGCAGATTGTACAGCCCGGATACGACTCTATCGCGCTGTACTGCTACAAAAATGGCGTGTCGCGGACGGTTCTTATCTGCCTTGCGCCAGGCGCATGCCGCATTCACACGACGCGGCGCAAAATCCCGAAAAATGACAAGCCTCTCCGCTTCATGGAGTTCCTTAAGTCGCGCATAAAAGGCTGCCGCATAAACTCGTGCGCACAAATAGGCTACGAGCGCGTTATCAAGCTTGATTTGACGAACTCCGCCGAGCATTTTTATATGTTCATCCGGTTGTGGAGCGCGGCGGCGAACATTATCGTGACGAACGAAAACTTCAATGTTCTTGATGTTTTTTACCGCCGCCCAAAGAAAAACGAAGTTTCTGGCGGTGTTTTCGTGCCGCCGGAGCCCGTCGAAAAAACGGCGGAGGAGCTTGCGCGCTTTCCTGTGCGCACGTTCGCCGAACTGGATGCCGGACAGTTTGCGGGCGACGGTTCTGCCGCCCCCCCGCAAAACGCAAGTGCCGCTGACGTCGCGCCAAACGCGACCACGCCTGCCGCGAATAACGCCGATGGCCTTTCCTACAGCGAGAAAATCGACAAGTGGTACGGCGAACATGCTGAGCGGCTTTCCCGCGAGGCTCTTCTTGAACAAGCAGAAAAGCTGTACAACTCCAAAAAAAGCCGCATGGAAGCCGCTCTCAAAAAACTTGAGGACAAGCGCGCGTCGTTCCTGCACGCCGAGCAGTGGAAACATCAGGGTGACCTTATCCTTTCTTACGGACACCTTATCCGCGCGGATGTTCCGTACCTTGAGTGCACGGACTACGACACCGGAAACACGATCCGCATTCCCATTGACCCGGAAAAAAACACCCAAAAAAATGCGGAAGTTTATTACGAAAAGTACAAAAAGGCGCTCTCCGGGCTTGATGACCTTGAGCACGACATAAGCCGCGCGAAAAAAGAGCTTGTCGCGCTTGAATACGCCTACGATGCTGTGCAGAAAGAGCCGAATCCGCTCCGTATGCAGCAGATGATCCGCCAGCAGACGAAGCCCAAGCAGCAGATAGCAAAAAAACACCCCGGCATAAGTTACGAGGTCAACGGGTGGTACATCCTTGCTGGGCGCGACTCCGACGAGAACGACGAGCTTTTGCGCTATCACGTAAAAGGTGCTGATATGTGGCTTCATGCGCGCGACTGGCCGGGCGGTTACGTCTTTATAAAGGCACGTCCTGGAAAAACTGTGCCGCTCGATATCCTGCTCGATGCCGGAAACCTTGCCGTATATTACTCAAAGGCGCGGAAGGCTCGCACCGCAGACTTGTATTACACACAGGTGAAGTATTTGCGTCGCGCGAAAAACGCGCCCAAAGGAACGGTTTTACCAACGCACGAAAAAAATATATGCATCACGCTTGATGAGGAACGGCTGCGGCGGCTTGAGGACTGCCGGAAAGACTGATACCTTGAAAAAAACAGGTGGATATGGTAGTATCTGCTAAGTTGTGGCGCACGAACCGCGTCTGCATAAGGTCCATTAGCTCAGCTGGATAGAGCGGCTCCCTCCTAAGGAGCAGGTCGCACGTTCGACTCGTGTATGGGCCGTTTTTTTTATTTTTCCGTTTTCAGCGCATTGCGCACATTCAGAAGTCGCGCGCAAAATGCAAATCAATACTAGTCAAACACGTAATAAACGCCCGGTACCGCGAATCCTGCGAAACCGTCTCTTCGTGGCGTAAATCCTTTCCGTACATCGCTGTAGTGGCACAAATATATCTTTTTGCGCAGTTCCGCAGGAAGTGTCGAAAGCTCATTGTAAGAGGCATGAACGCCGCCGTCGAACATCTGGCAGTCGTGGAAAATCGCCTCCGTATTTGGGAAGCGTTCGCAAAGCCAGTCGAGCATTTCTTTGTCGAAAATCGTGTCGGCTGTGAAAATTATCCTGTCGTCAATAACTACGCCTGTCGAGTTGAAAATCTTGTCCCAGCTGCCTTTTTTGTTTGGTACGTGGATTGTCCGAAAAAACTTAAGCTTGATGGAACCGCATTTCGCTTCGTAGAGCGGGCGTGGACTGCCTGGTATTTCCTTAAGCGGTTTGAGCTTGAAATAATCGTCGAATGTAAGGTTCGGGCCGTTTGAGTATTCGCTGTACGAAAGGCCGCCTTTGAGCGTGTTTTCCCAAAGAACGTCGCGATATTCCGGCGTAATGTACATCGAAAGCGTCTTGTTCGCACCGTACATGTTCATAAAAGCGGCTTCTTCAAGCCCGCCTGTGTGGTCTGCATGAGAGTGGGTTATGTGGAAGTTATCGATGTTTTTGATTGTCTGACCGTATTTTTTGAGCGCGCGGGAACAAAGTGAGCCACAGTCTATCAGGATATGGTCCTTTCCCTTTATGACAAGAAGATTCGTCTGAAAATTCGTCTTTGTGAATGCACTGCCCGTGCCGAGGAAGAATAATGACAGCTCGCCGCTATTCGTCAGCGACAATTTACCATTCGTTTTTTCGATGCGCATCTCAAATCCACCCTGAATAAAATTATTATAACAGAGGAATTTACAAAAGTCTATAAAATAAAACCACTATGATTTTTTCGCAGGGACTTCACCCCGGCGTAAATTTTACAAAAATGGAAGCGCATCAAGTTCTTTTGAGCCGTCAACAAGCACTCCGCGCATTCCAAGTTCAAGCGGTGTCGCGATGTCGATGTCGTATCTGTCGCCGATGGAAACGCATTTTTTCGCTGGTTCGCCGAGGATTTCCAGCCCTTTAAGGAACGGTTCTCGCGCGGGCTTGCTCTTGTGGCAGGTGTCGAGCCCCACGATATCGATAAAAAGGTCGTCTATCCCAATTGCTTTAAGATTTCGCCATCCGATTTCAACAGGATTGTTCGTGACGCTTATTATTTTATAGCGGCTCGCGAGTTTTTCCATTATGGCACGGAGTTCCGTATCTTTTTTAAGGTATTTTTCCGGCTGGATAAGTTCGCTCCGCCATTTTATGCTTTCTTCCGTTGAATAGCCAAAGCTTTTCATTATAAGGGCGAAGCTTGTTTTTGCGCCGTTGTGCTTTGCGGCGAAATCGGAACGCGCGTCGGCAATGCGTTTTTCCGCCTCGCTGAACGAAATGCCTTCCATGTCGGCGAACCGTTGCACTTGAACGTCTATCTGGTGTTCAAGGTAGGCGGCGTTTGTGTAGAGCGTATTGTCGATATCGAAGATAAGCGCAGAAATGTCGATGTTCTGCGCACTCGCGAAATTCGTGGGCGCAATGTCATCCGGAAAGTTGAACAGTTTCATATCTGCCTAACTTTTGACAGAAATTCCATGTACTTTTTGCCGTTCTCTTCATCCGGCTTATAGAATGTCTTGTATTTAATAATAGTGGCAGAGGCGTATTTTACGGAGCTGTATTCTTTGAGCCCGGCGAGTGCGACGCAAGCATTTCCGAGCAGTTCCGCGTCAGGACACTCCGGCACCTTGAACGAAATACCCGTCACATCAGCTTTAAGCTGCATCCAAAGCCTGTTTTTCGCTTGCCCGCCCGTAGTCGCAACTTCTTCTGCCGGCTTCGTTCCGTTTTTCACGGCGTTCGCATACAAGAACTTGTACGCATTTTTCACTTCTGCAGCTATGCGCAGCAACAGCGGATAGCCGTCGCAGTCGGGGTGGTTAAGGATATATTCAGTACATTCCTCGTCCGGCAGCTCGTCGAACAGGTTAAGCTTTTTCCATGTGTTGAAACGCGCGCCGCTGTCCGGCAGAAGGACGCTTTCGTTCCAGAACGGTGTCTGTGGCGACGGCAATGTGCGGATTCCTTTTACGGAGAACGGGCGGGCAGTGCAGATGTTTATTCCCTCACTTGTGCCGGCTCTGTCGCAGACGCAACCCGGCGCGATTGTACCGGTTCCTATAAGCGCAATCGTAAAATCAGGACCGCCGCAGAATACTTCCGGCAGTTTCATCTGGTTCGGGTTCATCGTGAGCCCAAAATCCGCCGCAAGCTCCTGTTTCATAGTGCCGGCAGATTTTCCCGGTATTCTAAGGCGCGGAAGCTTGTTTTCCGGCAGTCCGAAGTTCAAAATATCCTGCTGCCGCCAATAAGCCATTTGGAAGCGTTCTTCCGGCAGCATCGTGAACGCGGTTCCCGTAAGCTGGTATACCGTGTATTCCGGCACGGAAAAAATCTTTTCTCCGCAGTTCCACATTTCGGGCATCTTGTGCTTTATGTGGACAAGGCGCGGAATGTAAATTGAATGCTGATCCGGTGAGCTTGCAAGCTCGGCTGCTACTTCTCCCGGATAAAACGGTTCGTTCCACAAAAATGAACCGCCGCTGTTAGCAAGGCTTGGTCCGTTGCCCGAAATGCTTATAGCTTTAATTATTGGCAGTTTTGTAAAAACTTCCGGTCTGAAAAGGTCTTTCGCGCAGTTTTTTTCCCATGCCGGGGCAACGATTGTCGATTTTGACGATTTGTTTTCCGGTGGCTTGTAGCTTGCGGCTGCTTTAAGAAGAAGCTTGTTCAACATCAGGTTGCATGATGATGCAAGCGCGGCATACCATCGGTTTGAGCCAAGTTTTTTGTTGAAGATTTCCGTGTCCGTGCAAAGAATGTCCCCTGTGCTGGAAATGATTGCAGCTTTAAGTGAAGAAGTTCCTATATCTGCACAGAACACGGCATACGACATAGCTAGTCGTGTTTTACAAGTTTTTCTATTATGGAACGGTTGTCAAGAAGATCGCTCAGCGACTGGTTGTGGTGCAACCTTGTTATAACATTTGCGAAAAGTCCGCTTACATTTGTGTTTATGTACCATTCGCATTTTAAGAGCTCTTCGTGATAAACGGCGTTCGTTCCGATTATCCTGTAGAAAAGTCCGTTTTTGTAAGCTTCATTGAACTGTTCTATCGCGTTTCCGGTGAAGAACGGAAGGCTTATCGCTGCGATTACTTTTGTCGCGCCCTGTTCCTTAAGGAACTCCATTGCTTTAAGGAGCGTACCGCCTGTACCGAGCATATCGTCGGCAAGGAAAGCTACTTTTCCGTGGACGTCACCCAAAAGCTTCACTGCTTTGATGTTCGTCTCATGTGCATTCTGCGTTACGATAGAATAATCTCTTTCCTTATAGATAAGAGCGAGCGGCTTTTTAAGACCTGTCGCGTAGAACTTGTTGCGGTCAACTGCTCCTGTGTCAGGAGAAACTACAACAAGGTCCTGATTCTTTTCTGTAAGGTCAACGAGCTTTGAAAGTTCGCGAATTATCTGATAGCTTGCATGAAGGTTTTCGATGTGTGCTTTGCTGAATGAGTTTTCAATTTCGCGGGAGTGTATATCAAGCGTTATGATACTCGTAACGCCCATATTCTCGTAGATGTGTCCGAGCAAGCTTGCCGTAAGCCCTTCGCGCCCCTTCTTCTTGTGCTGGCGGCTGTATGGATAAACAGGAACTACGAGCGTAATCCGTGCGGCTCCGGCCTGCCTTACCGCGTCTATCGTTACGAGCAGCGACATTACGTGGTCGTTGACTGACAGCGATATTTTGTTCCGACCGCCGTTCAGTGACAAAGCCTGATGGTTCTCGACATCCTGAAAGATGTATACGTCTTTTCCGCGTACACAGTCTTTTATCTCCGTCTTGAACTCACCGTTCATAAAGTAGGTGAACTCGCAGTTGCATTTGAACTCCGGCGGTCTGTAGCCGGTGATGTTCCCATGCACACAAAGCTCGGATGTATGAAGATCGTTGTAATAGTTGACGGTCTTCGTGTACTCTTCTTTGTTTGTTTCGTATCGTTGGGAGATAACGTCGCGCTTAAGGTTAAAGCGGTGTTTGTACATGTGACGGAGATGGGAGATGACTTCGTTCGCAAAGACTTCTCCGCCAGGACAGGCAATAACGGCAAGATTAGTTGGCTCGGAATACGGCATTTTGTTACGGACCCCTATAAGTTTTTTTGAAAAACTGTACTTATCTTTTACCATTTCGCGCGAAAAAATTCAAGGTAATTGAAAAGCAGGGTGCATTTCTCCCTTGCTTGAATATTTATGCCAAAAAATGATACTATAGTTTATTGCTTCTGGCGTTCGTGATGGAAATAACCATCGTGAAGTGCACAAATTTTTTGTGCTCCTGCTGCCGCGCGCCTGGACAGCGGATTACCCCACATTTGTGGATGCAACCGTATGAAATTGCGTCCATTCCTAACAGGAGTTTTGTATGACACCGTTACAGGAGTATCTTTCAGGAAAAACACCGGATCAGATTAACACTGCGATGACAGCTTATGTCGCGAACCTTACGCAGGTCGCCACGGTAAACCCGGATATCGCCGCCGATGTTGTAAAAGAGCTGGAGACACAGCGCGGACACCTTAAGCTTGTTGCGAGCGAAAACTATTGTTCACTGGCGACACAGGCAGCAATGGGAAACCTTCTTACAGACAAATATGCCGAAGGTTATCCTGAGCACCGCTATTACGGCGGATGCGTCAACGTAGATGCAGTTGAAATGACTGCCGCACGCGAGGCAGAAGCTCTTTTCGGAGCAGATTACGCTTACGTACAGCCACATGCGGGCTGCGACGCTAACGTTGTTGCATACTGGGCTATCCTTTCAGCAAAAGTTGAGACACCGACACTTGAAGAGCTTGGCGTAAAATCACTCAACGACCTTACAGCTGAGCAGTTTGATATGCTCCGCAAGCGCTTCGGAAATCAGAAGCTTATGGGTCTTGATTACAGCTGCGGTGGACACCTTACTCACGGTTACAAGATGAACGTTTCTGCCCGCATGTTCGAAAGCCACCCATACGGAGTTGACCCGGAGACAGGCCTTCTTGACTACGACGCTATTGAAAAGCAGGCTATGGAAGTTAAGCCTCTTATTCTTCTTGCAGGATATTCAGCATATCCGCGTGCTATTAACTTCCGCCGCTTCCGCGAGATTGCCGATAAGTGCGGAGCAGTTCTCATGGTAGATATGGCTCACTTCGCAGGTCTTGTCGCTGGAAAAGTTCTTACAGGCGACCTTGACCCGGTTAAATGGGCAGACATCGTTACAACAACGACGCATAAGACACTTCGCGGTCCACGCGGTGCTCTTATTCTTTGCAAGGCAGCTTTCGCAGACTACGTTAACAAGGGATGCCCGATGGTTCTTGGTGGACCTCTTCCACACGTTATGGCAGCTAAGGCAATCGCGTTCAAAGAGGCTAACTCACCGGCATACCGCGAGTACGCCGCAAACGTAGCAAAGAACGCAAAGGCTCTTGCAGCAGCATGTATGAAGCGCGGAATGAAGCTCCAGACAAACGGCACAGAAAACCACCTTATGCTTATCGATATTTATTCGACATACGGTCTTACAGGAAAGCAGGCTGAAGCTGCAATGTTCCAGTGCGGTGTTACGCTGAATGCCAACGCGCTTCCGTATGACAAGATGGGTGCTTGGTGGACGAGCGGAATCCGCGTAGGAACTCCTGCTGTTACGACACTTGGCA
The DNA here is from genome assembly GCA_017618015.1 of Spirochaetaceae bacterium. Lineage (GTDB taxonomy): Bacteria > Spirochaetota > Spirochaetia > Treponematales > Treponemataceae > Treponema_I. The sequence goes on along the minus strand of JAFZVC010000064.1, from coordinate 10,525 downwards.
TGGGCGAAGCAGAGATGGACGAAATCGCCGACATAATGGACTACGTTCTTAAGGGAACAAAACCTGGCGTAACAAAAGAGGGAAAGCCCGCAAAAGGCAAGATTGAGCTTGACCCGAAGGTTGAGGAGACAGCAAAGGCTCGCGTAAAGGCACTTCTTGGAAAATTCGTGCTTTATCCAGAACTTGATCTTGATTTCCTTAAGAAAGCTTTCGTAAAATAACTTTATTTAGGTAAATTGGCGGCTTCTTGGATCTGTTTATACGGATTCCTGCAAGCCGCTTTTTTGTATCCTGCTTGTGCAGGACGATTTTGCTTCTTTGTATGGAGATTAAAAAATGGAAGGACAGAAGAGAGAAAGCCTCGGAAGCCGCTTGGGATTCCTGCTGCTTTCTGCAGGATGTGCAATTGGACTCGGAAACGTATGGCGTTTTCCGTACATAACTGGTAAATACGGCGGAGCTGCATTCGTTCTTATTTACCTGCTGTTCCTCGTTATCCTTGGACTGCCGGTAATGATCTGCGAGTTTGCGGTTGGTCGTGCTTCTAGGAAAAGTATGGCAGGTGCCTTTGAGACACTTGAGCCAAAGGGCACAAAATGGCACTGGTACGGCGGTTTCGCCGTCGCGGGAAACTATCTTCTCATGATGTTCTATACAGTCGTCTCCGGCTGGTTCCTTAAGTACTTCTTCGAGATGATAAGCGGAAAATTCGTCGGTATGTCTCCTGATGAAGTTGGAGCTGCTTTCGGCGGAACTGTCGGAAATCCGACATCCCTTATTATCTGGATGGTAGTAGTCATCATACTTGGATTCGGAACATGTTTTATCGGTCTTCAGAAAGGTGTCGAACGCATAACAAAAATTATGATGTCAGCCCTTCTTGTTATTATGATTGGTCTTGCTGTTTACGTGCTCACAATTCCGGGCGCAGGTGCGGGTTATGCGTTCTATCTTAAGCCAGATTTTGCGGCTCTTGTGAACGGCGACGGCGCAGGCGGACACGGCCTTTGGGACACGATTTATGCCGCTATGGGGCAGGCGTTCTTCACGCTGAGCCTTGGTATTGGTTCGATGGAGATTTTCGGCTCCTACATCGACAAAAAGCACAGTCTTACAGGCGAGGCAGTTCGCGTTATCGGTCTTGATACTTTCGTAGCTATTTTCTCTGGTCTTATCATTTTCCCAGCTTGTGCGGCATTCGGCGTTCAGCCTGATTCCGGTGCTGGTCTTGCATTCGTATCTCTTCCTAACGTATTTAACCAGATGGGACCGGTTGCAGGACGCATCGTTGGTGCAGCTTTCTTCCTTTTTATGAGCTTCGCTGCACTTTCTACTGTTATCGCAGTTTTCGAGAACATCGTCGCGTTCCCGATGGACAAGTTCGGCTGGTCACGCCGCAAGTCTGTCCTTGTAAACTTTGTAGCGATGCTCGTGCTCGCAACGCCAGCCGCACTCGGTATGAACGTGTGGTCAAATGTTTTCGCAGGTACGGCAATCGGCTCAATCGACGGTTTGGAGGACTTCATCGTAAGCCAGAACTTGCTGCCAATCGGTTCGCTTTTATTCCTCCTTTTCTGTACATGGAAAAAAGGCTGGGGCTGGGACGGCTTCGTTGCCGAGTCTGATACTGGTGAAGGAATCAAGTTCCCGAAGAACAAAGTCGTTAAGTTCTACCTTAAGTTCATCGCACCGATTATCATTCTTGTAGTATTTATCGCTGGTTACATCGACAAGTTTGCGAAATAAATTCGCGCAAAGGATTGGAGGGGCAGCCCGCAAGGGCTGTTGCCACATCAAGTGGCAATGAAGCCGGCAGGCGGAACCCCGGAAAGCCTGACCGGAACAACGTGCAGTTGTTCCGGGTGCGCCCATATCCCCCGCAATTCGTGGCGGGGGTGCTGATTTTCTCAAAAATATCAAAAAAACTTATTCTTTACTCTTTGAAAAAAGCTTGTTAAGGGTTATAATATCTCCTATGGGTTTATTCGGTATTTATTTGTTATTTTTTGGTCTTTCGACCGTAATTGGAGTTCCTTTACTTTCTTCTTTCCAAGTAACACAGATTAAAGGATCTACATGGGCGGACTGGAGCGGTAACCTTGCGACTACACTGGGCCCTGCTGCTGGTATCTTCGTTGTTGTTACTATAATAGTATTCAACTTGCAAAAACCTCTTTCAAACCTTATACGGAAAGCGCAGGAAAGAGCTCTTTCTGAAGAAGAGAAAAAGAAAGCTCAAAAAACTTTGGGCAGAATCAATTTTATAACCGTCATTTCTCTTTTGGCTGGATATCCAATAGGAAACGGTTCGACTATCATCATAAAGACTCTTACTGGAAATTTGCGCTACAGCCTTGTTGATATTCTTATAATCCTTGTGCTCGTTATACTTTATGCGTTCTTGGCAATTTCATATTCAAAGACATGCTTTAATATTATGGCGCACAGTTATCTTTCTAAGCTTAGAATACAGAACACTGACGGAATAAAGAATTCTTCATACGCACGGTCTTTGAGCGGAATTATAATCAACGTTGCGCTTGTCGTAGGCTGGCATCTTTTCTGTTCGGGCTACAGCGCGGTTCGTCACGGCTGGAGCCTGGAGCTGTTCATGCGCAAAGGGCTTTACTCTCTGTTCGTCAGCCTTATTATCACTTTGCCGCTGTGCATACTGGTACTGAGGAAGCTCCGGACGCGTTTTGCCCTTACAGTGGAGCAACTTGACTCTCTGCGCGAGAAAGGCGACTTGACGACTCGGTTGAATATCGGAAACTTTGATGATTTTGGCCGTATAGCAACATCGATGAACAAGCTGATGGACTTTTTGCGCAGTTCTCTTATCACGCTGAAAAAAGAATCGGTTTCTGAAGATGAGGCGGCGCATGAGCTGCTCACGGAAACAGACAGTACATCGGCTGGCATGGGGCAGATAGTTACCAGTTTCGAAGAGATTCGCGACAGGAACGAAGAACGCGACAAGCTTTTGGCATCCGCCAATGCAAATATCGTTCGGCTGAACGAGGAAGCGGCAACGCTCAGTTCTTCAATGCAGGATCAAGCTGTCGCAGAAAAACGGAACGCAGAGGCTGTTTCGCAGATGGCTGACAACACGAGCCAGATAAACGAGCTTATTAAACAGGCGAAAGAGCTTTCATCGAACCTTTCTGAATCTTCTGCGGAAGGTGCAGCGGAAGTAGTAAAAACGGAAGACGTAATCAACTCCGTAAGCACAAAGTCAAAGAAGATGATAGAAGTTATTCAGGTAATTCAGCAGGTTGCCTCGCAGACAAACCTTCTTGCTATGAACGCTGCTATTGAGGCTGCTCATGCCGGAGAGTCCGGAAAAGGTTTCTCTGTCGTTGCTGATGAAATCCGTAAGCTTGCGGAAAATACCCAGAAACAGGCTAAGAACATTAAGGACCTTATTACAGAGATTACGCAGTCTGTCGAAAACGGAACGGCGAGTATGCAGGACACGAAGGCGATGTTCTTGCGGATTCAGCAGGAGATTGATAAGCAGACTGATGTTGTTGACAATATCGCGATAAAGATGGATGCGCAGTCCGGCGGAGTTGGTGAAGTTCTTTCCACGACGAGCAGGATTTCGCAGACAATTCAGAGCGTAAATACACTTATCAAGAATCAGGCTACTTATACTGAACAGATAAAGAACGGCATTAATAACGTCGTTGAGCTTTCTTCTAAGATTGATGTCTCGATGAATGACTCACTGGATATTCTTAAGAATTTCTCACAGTCAGTGGAGATTATCAACGGAAAGGCTCAGCAAAACCAAAAATCGGTTCAGACGATATCTGAAGAGCTTAATAAGTTCGTCATATAACCGCTGTTGTTGCGTAGTGCGGTTTTGAACCACGCTACGCGACAGGGAGCTATTTTTAAGATAATACTTTATAACGCGGAAGACCTGTCTAGGCGAATACCAGCAAAATCAGTTTTACGATGAGTGCTGCAATCCAAGCGACGGCGCATTGTCCAAGCACGACAAATAGCGCCCACTTGGCTCCCAGTTCGCGTTTTATTGACGCTACGGCGGCGACACACGGCGAATAAAGCAAGCAGAACACAAGAAGCGATGCTGCCGCTGTAGGGGTGAGTATTGTGAAAAGCGCCGCCTCTGTAGGAACAAGAACGGAAAGCGTCGAAATGACGCTTTCTTTTGCTATGAAGCCTACGAATAGCGACGTGCTGATGCGCCAGTCGCCGAACCCCAAAGGTGCGAATATCGGTGCGATGAAGCCGGCAATAAGTGCCAAAAGACTGTCATGTGAATCCGTGACCATATTGAGCTTTGTGTTGAACGTCTGCAAAAACCAGATGATAATTGATGCCAGAAAGATGATTGTGAACGCGCGCTGCAAAAAGTCTTTCGCCTTTTCCCACAAAAGCTGCACGACGTTTTTAAAGCCCGGCATACGGTAATTTGGAAGCTCCATCACGAAAGGAACTGCCTCGCCTTTGAACGCGGTGTTTTTCAAAAGCAGCGCAATCAATATACCGATGATAATGCCCAAGAAATAAAGACCCACCATAACAAGTCCGCTGTATTTTGGGAAAAACGCCGCGGAAAAGAATGCGTACACAGGAAGCTTTGCCGTGCAGCTCATAAACGGTGTAAGCAGAATCGTCATTTTGCGGTCGCGTTCGGAAGGCAGCGTGCGGCTTGCCATTACGCCCGGAACTGTGCAGCCAAACCCGATAAGCATTGGTACGATACTACGCCCGGAAAGACCGATTTTTCTGAGCAGCTTATCCATAACGAACGCGACGCGAGCCATGTAGCCGGTGTCTTCCAAAAGCGACAGGAAAAAGAAAAGCGTCACGATTATCGGGAGAAAACTCAGCACGCTTCCAACGCCGGCAAAAACGCCATCTATCACGAGCGAATGAAGCGCCGGGTTCACGTTCCACGAGGCAAGGGCGGAGTCTACAACGCCGGTAAGCGCGTCGATTCCAGTTTCAAGAAGCTGTTGGAGCCATGCACCTATAACGTTGAACGTAAGGAAAAATACAAGGGCCATTACGCCGATAAAAGCGGGAATTGCGGTATATTTTCCGGTAAGAAACTTGTCTATCCGGCGGCTCCGTTCACGCTCGCGGCTTTCATGCGGCTTTTTGACAGCCGCCGCCACAAGCTTGTTTATGAACGAAAAGCGCATGTCGGCTATTGCCGCCGCCCTGTCCAGTCCGCGCTCTTCTTCAAGCTGGCAAATAATATGCTCAAGCATTTCCTGCTCGTTCGTTGAAAGCTTAAGGGCTTTCATTATGTCCACATCGCCTTCTACAAGTTTTGTCGCCGCAAAGCGGACTGGAATGGCGGCGGCTTTAGCGTGGTCGTCTATAAGATTCATTATTGCGTGAATGCAGCGGTGAAGAGCTCCTCCGTTCTCGTTTTCCAAACAGAAATCGTTGTTGGCGGGCTTCTCCTGATACTGCGCTATGTGGACGGCATGGTTGATAAGCTCGTGGATACCTTCGTTTTTTGCCGCAGAAATCGGGACGACCGGTATACCCAAAAAGTCTTCCATTACGTTAATGTCGACGGAGCCGCCGTTGCCGTGCATCTCGTCCATCATGTTGAGCGCAAGAACTACAGGAGTTTCCAAAGTCATAAGCTGCATCGTAAGGTACAGATTGCGCTCGATGTTCGTCGCGTCTACGATGTTTATAATACAATCAGGCTTTTGTTCCAGAATGAACGAGCGCGAGACAATTTCTTCCGAAGAGTAGGGCGAAAGCGAATAAATACCGGGAAGATCCGTTACAAGAGTGTTCGGTCTGCCTTTTATCGCGCCGCTTTTTTGGTCAACCGTAACACCGGGGAAGTTGCCAACATGCTGGTTTGCTCCCGTAAGCTGATTGAAAAGCGTCGTCTTTCCGCAGTTTTGGTTTCCAGCAAGGGCGAACGTAAGTGTTTTGTCTTTTGGAAGCGGGTTTTCTGTTTCTTTTTCGTGGTATTTTCCACCCTCACCAAGACCAGGGTGTTCTTTATGGTAATTAAGAGATTTCGGTTTTTGCGCCGATGTTTTTTCATCACGGCTGTCTTTTGTATCTGTTCCTGTGTTAGATGCTGTTTCTTCTTTTACAGGCTCAACTTCTATTTGTGCTGCGTCTGCGACTCTTAGCGTAAGTTCATAGCTGTGAAGGCGGATTTCGAGCGGATCTCCCATCGGCGCGTACTTTATAAGGGTGACGCGCGTTCCTGGAATAACGCCCATGTCAAGGAAATGCTGGCGTAGTGCGCCACTTCCGCCTACTGTTTTTACGATGGCTGATTCGTTTGTTTTAAGATCCTTTATTGTCATTTTGTTTTGTCCTTGTTATGGACAATATAGAGCATTTGAAATAGTTATTCAAGGATAACTTTTGGGCTAACTCGTGACCTTGAAACCGTCCGCAACTAAGGTGCACACTGGCACAAAACACACAAAAAAACGCGCCTATCCGCAGATTCGGATAATGCGCGCTTTCCAAATGACAAATGCATCAGTTGTTTAGAACGTATTTGTCCGTATGCTCGACGCAAGTATTGTGTACAGCTCGTCTGGATCAATCGGCTTGTTCAGGTGTCCGTTCATTCCGGCATCGAACGACTTCTGCCTGTCAGAGTCCATTACGTTCGCTGTCATCGCTATAATCGGTATTTCGATTGCGTCAATGCAGAACGCACCTTCGCCTCCGAGCGCGCGGATACGGCGGCATGTTTCAAGTCCGTCTATACCGGGCATTCGGATATCAAGAAGAATCGCGTCAAAGTGGTGCGGTTCCGATGCGGAGAACAGCGCGACGGCATCCTCTCCGTTCGTCGTTACCTCAACCGTGCAGCCGAAGCTTTCAAGAAGATGCTTAACTATGCTGCAGTTTATGTTGTTGTCGTCGGCAATCAGAATCGTAGTGCCTTTGAGCTCGCTTCTTTCGCCAAGAGGTTTCGTTTCCTCTGCTTCCGGTACGGGAACGTTTATCTCGAACCAGAATGTGCTGCCTTCACCCTCTACGCTTCTTACGTTCAAGGTGCTTCCCATAAGGCGTACTATCTTTTCAGAAACGAAAAGACCCATTCCGGCTCCGTATACGGCGTTTTCATCGGTTTCGCCAACACTAGAAAAAAGCTTGAAAATGCTCGAAAGCTTTTCTTCCGGTATTCCGATTCCAGAGTCCGATACAGTGAAGCGCAGTTTGTGCGTTCCATCGGGATTTATGCCTGTGTCCTCGGCGATAAAATCGATGCGGCCACCTTTTTTGTTAAAGCGGATCGCATTAGAAAGAAGATTGTTCAGCACTTGTGAAAGGCGGAATTTATCAATATTCACATACTCTGGGAAAGGCTCGGGAATTGTTGCCTGGAAAGAGATTCCGTCATTGCCGGCCGCTGTTTTGTAAGTTATGCAAAGGCCTTCGAGCAGCTGCCGTAGCGAAAATACGGACGGATTCAGGAACATTTTGTCAGTGTCAATTTCGCCCGCATCAATCAAATTGTTTACAAGGTTCAGGATAAAAGACGACGCGATATCAATTTGCGTGGCGGTCTTTTTTACTGTCGCTTCATCGCCTGGATTTTCCATAATAAGGCGGTTAAGACCGATAATCGAGTTCAGAGGAGTTCTTATCTCGTGGCTCATCCTTGAAAGAATGTCATAACGCTGGTTCATAAGTTCTATTCTATCAGTTTTATCGAAGGCTTTCAAAGAAAAAATTCACATACACGGGATTATTTTCATTTATAAAAAGGTTATAGATATATTGGAGATAAAAATCGTATTTTTTTTATGGTGCAAATTTGAGTTGGATATTTTTGATGTATTAGTGGAAATCTACTTTATAATAAAGACCTTGTCTACAAAATCAAACTGAATTATATGGTCATAAAAAAAGACGTTTCCAAGGTTATTCAGTTTGATAAAATGCATTTTAGAACCTTTACCAAAACCAGAGCCTGCAATCGTTGAATAAGCGCCTTTTATATTATTGTAAACAACGTCTCCAATCCTGATATTGTCATATGTCTGCATTACCCTGGGAGTAACAGGCACTTCTCCTTTATATTCGAGCAGATATGATGAATAATCGTTAATATCGTAATTTTGCTTTCCGTCTCCAATATTATGTCTTGGCGTAAAACAATAATTTCCGGTGTCAATCATGGCTAGTTCCTGCTTACCATCATATAAGAAGTTAATCAGGATCTCTTTATTCGGGGTTTGAATAAAAGGTATGGCTGTGCCATCTAGTTTTTCATCGTTAAGAATGATGTAGTTTTCTACAAAATCAAAAGTTACCCTGTCGTAACGCATTAAGAATTCTTCACCAAGCACGGCATCAAAACTTGGAGTAAGATTCGGGTCATATAAAAAGTCGATTCCGTTAATTATGCATTCCACCAAGTCGTTCAAATTGTATTTAGCCCACTCTTCTTTTAAGAAAGCGATAAGCTCTTCATCCGAAGAATGGCTTTCTGATAATTCCGGCAGATTATTTCTTATTTCTTCAACGATTTTTTCTATAAACTCAGCGTCTGTAATATTCATCTTATTGATGAAAGAATTATAATACCAGTTCTTTGTATAACCTGTATCTACCTGCATATAGATATGATTTTCGGTGTCGAATTCAATAACTGGCTTACCCAGACAATCCTGAAAATTCATTGTGAATGGGATTTTGTTCTCACTCCGTTCGCGGGACATTTCTTCTAGCGCTTTAGAAGTGTCGAACCGTCTTTGAGTTATCTGTTCAATCATGACAGGATAATTATAACTAAGGTCTTCTGTGTCTTTGTTATTTGTCTTGCATGAACATAAAAGAATAATGAAGCATAATAGAAGAAGCTTTTTCATTTACGCCTTGTACCGTCTTACTTAATAGTTTTTTTCAATCGCTATTTTAATTTCCATAGGAAATGTCCTGATAATGATTTTTTTTCGTTGTTCAAGTCCAATTTTATGGTGCGAAATTTGAATTGTCAAGTTTTACATTCTTTCGTTCAACCATTCTTTTTTAGGAGGGGCCCTGACCGGTGTATTTGCAAGTGGTAACTCCGGGGCTCCATACCCTGGCGCACAAGCACTCCGCCATTCGGCCGATTGTGGCTGTTTGGCGGAGTGTGTACAGTTACTCTTCTGTCATAAAGTCTGCGGCGGTTTTAATGTATTTCTCCGCAGAATATGAAGAAAGATAGAACGGATACGGCGTTTCGGAGCATGTGCAAAGATACTTCGATTCGTCATCAGTAGCGTATACGGTAACTTCGATGTACTTACCCTCTGCTGTGAGCATTACAGAGCCTGCGGCTTCTGATGGAAGCACGGTGTTTTCTGGTGCCCAGCTCTGGACGTTCAGGCTTGTGATGTTCGAAATCCATGAGGAAACTTTGGAACTGTCACCGCCGAGCCAGCTGTTGTCTTCCGAGTTTCTGAAAACGGAGAATGATCCGTCTGCCGGCGTTGTGGCTGTCGCCGCCGTCACCTTCGCTACGTCGAGCGAATAGACTTTTTTGCTCCGGATATCATCCATGCTTTTCGCAAAGTCGCTCGTTATCGCACCGGAAGAAAGGTAGATGTCCTTTCCTCCGTCAACGGTGATGTACGTCTGCTGTGCGGTCGGAGAAGCTTTTCCGACTCCCACGGTTCGAAGGAGTTTTCCGTCTTTGTAAAGAGCGGCGGTGACGGCGGCGGTATCGTCAAGACCGTACCGCGCTTTGTCCGCTGCTGAAGAGGAAACTGTCTCCAGTATTTTTATTGAAGATATTTCAGAGACAAGCGTTTTTGCCGTGCTTTCATCTACCGGGTATTTTTTATCGCCCGCGAACCAGGCATCGCCTTCTTTGAAAACTTTAATCTCTGTGCCGTCACCTTTCGTTATAAGAACTGTGTCGGCTTCTTCTTCCATTGTAAGATATTTGACTGTATTGCGGTTTCCGCTGACTACTTGCAGAATATAAATGCAGAGCAGTACGGGTATAAGTGCAAGAAGCACTATCTTACGAACTTTAAGTGTGTTCATCAGTCTGCATCTCCTTTTTTGTTCGCGAGTTTTTTTGCTTTTGCGGCGGCTTTCTCCGCCTCCTCGGCGAGTTTTTTCGCGGTTTGTTCGGCAACACGGATGTTGTCGTCATCGCGCGTGTCATCGGCATTATAGGTGAGCCTTATTGCGCGTCGCCTTGCAACGCGGAAGCGCCATATAATCAATGCGATGATTATGACTAAAACCGCCAGACCGTACTGGTTGAAAAGCTGCATGAACGTTACGAGCGTACCTTTCACTGTTGTGAGCGAGTTTTCGGAAAGTCCTTTTGTACGCATTGTACAAAGTTCTTCCGCTCCGTTCATGTAGTCGGTCACGTTACGCACGAAAATCGATATAGGCTGTGTTGCATCGTTTATAAGTTGCGGTGTCGTTATGTAAGACGACGCGCATACGAAAATCTTTCCTTTCTGGATACTCGAAGAAAGGTGTGCCGAAACTGCAAGCTCGCCGGTAGATTCGGCTGTGCCTGTTTCGCTTGATG
>JAFZVC010000063.1 GCA_017618015.1 Spirochaetaceae bacterium | reverse complement strand
GCTGACAAAGCTATCAAAGCCGGCGACAAACCTGCTCCTCAGGGCGGCTGCGGCGAATAAGCTGAAAATCTGATTTGATTTTCATCATATCGACACGTTAATCTCTGTTTTTTGTCACAAAACAACTTCTTGAGTTTTCAAAAGATTCCAACGACAAAAAGATCTTGAGAACAGTGCTATAAAAACACGCCGAATTTGCCCGATTTTCTTGCTTTTTTTCTCGTTTTTTGGTATAATAAAGGGCAATCTTCAGTTGTTTTACTTATAATATTTAATGGAGAAAAAAATGACGGAAAGTCTACGCAAGGTGTATGAGGATGCCGAGCAGGGAAATGCTGAGGCACAATTACGAATCGGAGACTGCTATTTTTGGGGGTATGGTACTGAGAAAAATTCCGCGAAAGCCAGAGATTGGTACAAAAAGGCAGCGGAACAAGGTAATGCAGCTGCTCAATGCGCTCTCGGGGACTATTACAGAAGGTTTGAACGGGACGAGGAAGAAGGTGAAGCCTGTTACAGAAAGGCTGCTGAACAGGGCTATGCGGCCGCTCAGCACAAACTCGGATTGTACTATTGTGATGCCGATGAGGCTATAGAATGGTATAGAAAGGCAGCAGAACAAGGTTATGCAAAGGCTCAATGCACTCTCGGAGACTGCTATTACAATGGCGAAGGCATTGAAAAGGATCTTAAAGAAGCCGTAAAATGGTATCGAAAGGCGGCAGAACTTGGTCTCGCTGAAGCACAATGGAGGCTTGGAAACTGCTACCACAAAGGCAAAGGCATCGGAAAGAATCAGAAAGAAGCTGAAAAATGGCGGACTAAAGCGGCTGAACAGGGCTATCGTGATCTCTACAGCGAGGAAGAATGTGCTGACAGGGTTAAAGAGGCTGAAGAGGAATACAGTATCGCGATGAAATCCGAAGAAGGAGAGAGTGAATGGTTCGAACATATAGTAAAAGCGGCCCTCTTACGCTATCCCAAAGCGGCATTTGCGCTTGGCAGGTATTATTATGAAAACGGAAAATGGGAAACAGGATTGCGTTGGATTCACGAAGCAACATCGGCTCTTTGGGATGAAAACTATAAAAACTGGAGACCGAAAGAATCGCGGGACGGAAAATTAGATGAAGACGAAGTTCTGATGTTCCTGCTGCGGGAGTCAGGGTTTACTACCCAACTGGACAGCATAGACGACCGCGAATGGGGAGATTGGATTCCTGATTATAAAAAAGCTTTAGAGTATCTGGGGTACTTTTATGATACCTATTCATATCTTAGACGGAATTTTCATAGTGGAATAAAACAACCTCCGATCAAAGCTGACGATATGTTCGTTGAACCTCCAATGTTTGACGGGGAATATGCTGAGCATAACTGGGCTGGATCTATGGCTCACGCATTATACTTAAATAACCATAATTACGGTGGTTTTTCCGATTGGTGGCCTCTTTGTCTGGATGAATTTGATGTTCTTGTGGATAGCGGAATCCTGCCGAATGAAGAGTTTTTACAGGGCGGCGTAAGCGGCGATTGGCTCGATGAGGAT
>JAFZVC010000062.1 GCA_017618015.1 Spirochaetaceae bacterium | reverse complement strand
GGTGATGAACCAGAGGGTTACCGGAATTGTTACGCTGTAGAAAAGCTGGGTTGGCAGGGCTACGATTCCTTCTATTAAGTCTGCTTCGATTATCTTTCTGCGGATTTCTCCTTCGCCGCTTGTCTGGGTGCTGAGCGCGCCGTTTGCTAGTACGAGGCCGATTTTCCCGTTTGGGGCGAGGTGGTAAATCATGTGTTCTATCCACGCGTAGTTGGCGTTTCCCTGTGGCGGGAGTCCGTATGCCCAGCGCGGGTCGTTCTGTAGTTTGTCCTGTCCCCAGTTGCTCAAGTTGAACGGTGGATTTGCCATGATGTAGTCGAACTTCTGATTTGCGTGAAGGTCGTGGAAGAAGGTGTCTTCCGGATGGTCGCCGAAGTTTGCATCGATTCCGCGGATTGCCATGTTCATTTTTGCCATTTTCCAGGTGTCGGCGTTGGCTTCCTGTCCAAAGACTGAAATGTTGCTTCTGTTTCCGGCGTGTTCCTGTATGAACTTTACTGACTGTACGAACATTCCGCCTGAACCGCAGCACGGGTCGTAAACGCGTTTTCCTTCTGTTGGCTTTAGGATGCTGACGATTGTTTTTACTACGCTGGCTGGTGTGTAGAACTCGCCTCCTTTTACTCCTTCGTAACTTGCAAACTGTGCGATGCAGTATTCGTAGGTGCGGCCGAGCAGGTCTTTGCTTGCTTCGGTGTCGCTCATGTCCATGTTGGTGAATACATCTACTACGTTTCCAAGGACTCGTTTGTCAAGTTCAGGGCTTGCGTAGTTTTTAGGAAGTACGCCTTTAAGAGAGCGGTTATCTGCTTCTATGGCGTTCATGGCTTTGTCGAGGATTGTTCCGATTTCTGGTGTGTGCGCCGCTTTTGCAATTTCTGACCAGCGGGCTTCCTGCGGGACAAAGAAGATATTGTCGGCGAGATATGCGTCGGGTTCGTCTTCAAAACCGTCGCCGTCTGCAACCAGTTCGTTGTATTTTTTTTCGAATGCGGTTGATATGTATTTTAAGAAGATGAGTCCTGTAAAGATTTTGCGGTAATCTGCGGCGGGAATGTGTCCCCAAAGCTCGCAGGCTGCATCCCAAATCTGCTGTTCAAAGCCGATGGTAGCGGAACTGCTTTTTTGTGTTTTTGATTTTGTTTTTGCCATAAATGAATTATAGCATAGTTTGGGTTATATCGCCATTATTCCGCTGAGAACAAAGTACCGGTAGCATCAACCTGCATGAGAGAGGTCAGAGCCTTTTCCTTACCGCCGTTTGCAAGCAGCATTTCAATTCCGTATTCGGTGACTTTTTCTGCGGCTTGAATTTTTGTTTCCATGCCACCGGTGCCGAAGGCGTTGGTGTCGCCGATTTTGATTGTTTTACGAAGCTCTGGAATATTTTCCACGCTTTCGATGAGTTTGGCATTTGGGTTGGTTTTCGGATTGTCTGAGTAAACGCCGTCGATATCGCTGAACAAAATAAGCAGGTCGGCAGACCACAAGATTGCTGTAAGAGCACTTAAATTATCATTATCACCAATCTTAATTTCATCGAAGCTTACACTGTCGTTTTCGTTGATGATGGGTACAACGCCTTCGTCTACAAGGGTGAACAGGGTATTGCGGATATTAAGCGAACGGTGTTCGTTCTTAAAATCATCCTTGGTAAGTAGCATCTGGCCAATGTGAAGATCCTGCTTCTGAAAGGCCTTTCGCCATTGGTGCATGAGCTCTACCTGACCGATTGCGCAGAGGGCCTGGCGGTAGTGAACGTCCTTTTTGCGGGCCCATTCTTTGGTTGTAGAAACTCCGGCTACTTGGGCACCTGAAGATACGAGAATAATCTGTTTTCCCTGTTTGATAAGCTCGGCGCACTGCTCGGCAAACTCAGCCATAAACTCGGTGTTCTGAGTTCCATCGGCCTTTGCCAGAGTGTTTGAACCGATTTTTATTACTATTTTGCGTGCCTTTTTGAGGCTTTCGTTTATTTTACTCATCTTATCTAACCTGTCCTTCACCATCAATTAAGTATTTAGTTGTAGTAAGCACTTTGATTCCCATCGGGCCGCGAACATGCAGCTTCTGAGTACTGATTCCAAGCTCTGCGCCGAAGCCGAACTCGCCGCCGTCTGTAAAGCGGGTGCTGGCATTTACGTAAACACAGCTTGCATCAATCATATTCTGGAAGAGTCTTGTGTTTGCACGGCTCTCAGAAATAATGCTTTCGCTGTGTTTTGTGTTGTGCGAATTGATGTAGCTGATGGCTTCTTCAATTGTATCAACAACCTTGATGCAGCATTCGTAATCAAGATATTCGTTGCCAAAGTCGGCGTCTGTTGCTGGGATGGCGTTCTTTAAATACTTAATAGCACGCTCATCTGCATGCAGCTTGACGCGGCCGGCGAAAGTCTCTTCCATTTTTGGCAGGAACTCTGCAGCCACTTTGCTGTGCACAACAACGCACTCAATCGCATTGCAAACCGACGGACGCTGAATCTTTGCGTTTTCGGCAATTTTGCAGGCCATCTCCAAATCACCAAATTCATCAACATAAAGATGGCACACGCCGCTTCCAGTCTCAATAACCGGAACCTTGGCATTACGCACAACATTTTCAATCAGCTTTTTACCGCCGCGTGGAAGACATACATCAATCATACCAACTGCATTCAGAATCTGGTCTACATCGCTGTGGTCATGCTCGCGAACTTCAACCAGTTCAATTGCTTCCGGAACACCACCGGCAACTCCGGCCAGCGCCTCGCAGATAACACGGACTATTTCTACATTCGATTTATACGAAGAAGAAGAACCGCGCAGCAGAATTGCATTTCCGCTCTTATAAGCAAGACTGAAGGCGTCTACAGTTACATTCGGGCGGTTTTCGTAAATAATAGCCACAACTCCGAGCGGCACACGAACCTGTCTGATAGTCATTCCATTAGGAGTCTTCCAGCCGGCAACCTCTTCGCCAACGGGGTCTGTCTGACCAATCACGATGCGAAGACTGTCAATAATGCCGTCAATTCTCTTGTCATTGAGCATAAGGCGGTCAATGATAGATTCGGAAATACCGGCAGCTCGGGCAGCCGCAACATCCTTATCATTAGCGGCGATAATAGAAGCACGGTTTTTATCCAGAGCTTCAGCCACGGCACACAATGCAGCATTTTTCACACCTGCATTCTGCAGCGCAAGCTTCTGGCTTGCAGCGCGAAGGGAATCAGTTATTTTTTTCAGGTCCATAGAAACTCCTGTGTAAGGCCGCTGGCGGCCGGTGTTCTATAGCAAGCCGTTAAAAAAAATGCACTGCATTTTTTAGGCTTACCACTATTAAAAAAAAGACCGGAACTAACACAAGCTCCGGTCTGCTAAATTCAAAATTAGTAATTTGCAAGGAAATACATTCCGAGCAGCATAGCTAACCGGCACTTTTCTTCTGACCACTCAGTTTTGGGAGGGAGGTTTGAAATGTACCACCAGAAAATTCCGAATTCCGGATCAATGCGGAGAGTATATTCTGCAAAATCAGGGGTGTCAGGCTTCTGCCCGAACATCAAAAATACAGCCTGATTAATCAACTGCAAAAACAGAACATAATTGTCTTTCCAGGAATTATTGCCCAAAAAAACATCAAGCTGATAGAGTAACTGATCCTTCAAAGCAATGTCCGATTTTTCAACCCAGGTTTTTTGAACAAGAAGGGTCAAATTGTTTTTGAAGCTGGAAACAAGCTTTTCTGCAGCTTCTTCTTTCATTTTTGAAAAACCCTTTCCTGAACCAAACGCAGCAGCAATAGTGTCGGCAGACGATTCGTATCCCTTTTCTTTTCCGAGGAAAGTAGAAAGCGAATCTATTGTTTTTGAGTCTAAAAATTCTGTAATCATGTCGGCCTGTTTAGTCATAATATAAATATTAAAGATTTATTTAGGCTTGGTCAAGTTTGCAAAACCAACGGAAAACCAAGAGCCAGGGCAACCGCATTATAAAGCAGATATGTATCCGTTATCAAAACAGCTGCACTATCAGGAAAACATCTGCGTGGCTGACGGCCTGACTTTTTTTGTGACAAGAAAATACGCTTTCTGTGAAATCGTATTTTCTTTTTAATGACATACGTCAAATAAAGGTCAGAGTCAGCCGCGCAGATGTTTT
>JAFZVC010000061.1 GCA_017618015.1 Spirochaetaceae bacterium | reverse complement strand
TTTCTTCGAGCAGCTTGAGTCTTACATTCATTATTTCAATTATGAGCGTGACTCAAGTGTTTTGGACTATCGGACTCCGTTTGAAGTCCGGCTACAAAGTATGGTAGCATAATAATGTCCAATAAAATGGGTTCAGTTCAGTTTCACAGTTCCCTAACGGTCAGCCGCTTCACTCGTTCACTTTTTTCACTCGCTCCAGTGGCTCGCGCAAGCGCGACTGTTACACCCCCTGTCGCGTTGTTTGTGCAGCGTCCTTGCTGCACAAACTTACCGAGTTTGACGCAACTTCGTTGCTCACAAACTCACAGTTTTTGCGCACATCCATGAGCGCTGAATTAAAAAACTTACTTTTTCTCCACGGTGATTGTTCCGTTGCTGTCAGAACCGCCGCCGCCTTTTGCAAGCGCATAAAGCTCCAGTTTCTTTGTTCCGGCAGGAACTTCTACCGTAAACACAAACTTATTCGGGCTGGCTCCGGCGGAAAGCGTCTCCGGGTGGTATGCGATTGTTCTGCCGTCCGCAATGATAAACGAGTCCGTAAGACTAAGTTTGTGCGCTCCGTTTGTGTATTTGAACGTGATGGTGTATGTTCCGCCTCCTTTAAGGAAGCTGGAAAAATCCCACTTGCGGCGAACATCATTTGACGTGAACGTGTTTTTCTGCCACTTGTCCGAAGGCGCGGATTCTATGCTTCTATCAGCCAGCAGCCTGGCAGTTTTGTCTTTGAGTACCGCATCGGTTGCCTTTATTTTGCAGTTGTTTTCGAGCGCGAATTGATACGCATAACTACCGACTTCAACATCCCACTCTGCATCTTCGGGAAGTATTTTCAGTCCGATTGTTTTGACGCTCGAAGGAATCTTAATCTCCTTAATGCCTGTGTTCCAGAACGCCTTTTCGCATATTTCCTCAACGCCGTCTTTTATGATGACTTTCGTAAGGTTCTCGCAGCCTTGGAAGCACTTTACATCGATTTTTTTCAACGTTCCGGGAATCGTCACTTCCGTAAGAGCTGAATCTATGAAAGCGCATGTGCTTAATTCAACCAAGCTTGATGGAAGCGTCACTTTTGTTATTGCTGCGTTGTCGAACGCTCTTACGCCAATATTCGTTACACTTTCCGGAATATTGAGCGATGTAAGCGCAGAACTCGCGAACGCACTTCTGCCTATCTCTTTTACGCCGTACTGAATCGTGACATTTTTCAAGTTTGCGCAGCTGGAAAATGCTCCCTCTCCGATTGTCTCAATCGTTCCCGGAATTGTGATGCTCGTAAGACCGGAGCCATTAAAAAGATTCTTGTTCAGGTTCTGTAAGCCGGTTCCTAATTTTACAGATGTAAGCGATGTGCAGCTTTGGAACGCGCCATCGCCTATAACAGTCACGCTGTTCGGAATCGTAATTGTTTTAAGCTCATGACAGTTGTTGAACGCATTCTTATCAATCTTTGTAACGCCGTAAGAAATGTCTGCTTTCGTAAGGAACTCGCAGTCACGGAACGCTTCTTCTCCAATAGTCATGATGCTGCCCGGAATTATAACTTCTTTAAGGGCGGTGTTTTTGAAAAGCCTGTAACTGACTTTTATAAGCCCGCTGCCGATTTTTGCGGACGTGAGCGCAGGACAGTTCTGGAAAGCCGAGCTGCCTATTTCTGTAACTGTGTCCGGGATTGTTATTGACTTAAGCTCCGTACTGTCTTGGAAAGCAAGGCTGCCAATTTTCTTCAAGCCCGTCGGCAGCTCCACTTCCTCGAACTTTGAGCCGAAATAAGCTGAGTCCTTGATTGTTTCCGTTCCCGCAAGGATTACAAGCTTTGTTGTGTTCATATTGCTTACGATGATTGTTCCTGTGATGTTGCTGTTACCTGCCCTTGCGAGTGCATACATCTCAAGTTTCTTTGTTCCGGCGGGAACCGTTATATTGTAGACTGTCTCTGGATAACTTTTACCGACGGAACGCTGCTCCGCGAAATACGCAATTGTCTTTCCGTCTGCAGTGAAAATCGTGTCCGTAAGGCGGAGGATATCGGAGCCTGTTGCATACTTGAACGTCACGGTGTATGTTCCGCTGCCATTAATGTAACCTGAAAAATCCCACTTGCGGCGTTCGTCCGTTTTGCTGAAAATACCGTTCTGCCAGGTACCGTTCGGCGCGTCTTTTGCGTCAATGCTTTCAGCAAGAATCGAATCGCCTTTGTCAGACAATGTGCCGATAGGGAAACCGTTCTCCTGAGCGAATGTGTAAGCGTACGTTCCTTCTTTTACGTTCCAAATGACATTTTTTGACGTTATGTTCTTGCCTATCATCGTAACACTCGGTGGAATCACAATCTCCGTCAGCGCCGTGCCGTCAAAAGCATTGTCACCAATCTTTCGAACACCGTCTTCAAGCACGACCTTAGTCAGATTGCGGCAGTTTTGGAACGCATTATTGGCGATATATTTGATATTCTTTGGAATTGTCACCTCTGTCAGAGCGGAATCCTTAAACATTTCTTTGCTTATTTGCCTCATTCCGCTTCCAATTTTTACAGATGTGAGTGACGTACAGTTTTGGAACGCCGAGGAACCTATGGATTTCACTGTGTCCGGGATGTCGATTTTTTTAAGGGAAAGACAACCGAAGAATGCAGAGCCGTCAATCTTTCCTACACTTGATGGAATAGTAATTTCATCAAGTCTTGTATCATAGAACGCAGAACCGCTGATTAACGACACCGAAGACGGAATCACGACTTTTGTAAAATCTGTCCGTTTCTTGAAAGAGCCAGTTTTAGGCATACCGTCAGCAATATATAGCGTATCATCCTTGACAACATCGGGTTCCACATCGGGCGGGAAAATATCCGGCTGAGAGAAAAAGAAGGAATTCAAGTAATATTTGTCGTAAGTATATGGCGTATTGCCTTTTTTATACTCTTCCTGGTATAAGTAGCTTCCGATGCTCGGCCAGTCAACATTATACGGTTCAGGACGACCTTCAAAGCACATATTGCCGTTTTCATGCGCCCAGCCCATACAGTGAGAGAATTCATGCCAGAACGCACTCGGCGCACCTTTTGAAAAAGCTAGAATAAAATCGGTATCCATTGTAAGAACTCCGCCACCGCCTGTTCCTGCGATATTATCCCTGCCCAACACAAAAGACCACTTCTTTGTTTTTTTAAGAAGATTCTCCATCTGCTCCCTTGTCAGAGGAACTGTAAGAGCTTCGTCCGTGACGAGGAGCTTTTTATCAACTGCCTCATAGCAGCGTCTTTCGTATTCTTCGGAGCCGATGATATACGCCACATTGTACATACCCGCTATAAACTCACGTGCATAAACAGGGCGGAAAGTTTCTGCCGCAACAGAATCTGGTGTTGTTGTCCGACGAACGGCGAAGTCAAACGAAATATCCCATTTTACCTGACCTGCAACAAGCTTTTTGTAAAGATCATCATTAACCGTAAGTGTGTAGTTATCTACGCTGTCGGTAAGAAAATCAAAATCGCACAGCTCCATGCGGGTAAATGGCTGTATTGTCTTGTTGCGGATTAATGCCTTGCCGTTCTTGTCTGTTACAGTAACGTTCTTACAAGGATCCAGCATTACAGAAGTGATAACGAGCTTGTCATCAACTTCTTCAAGTAAAAGCGGTTGGTATGTGTTGACTTTATACGTGCTCCATTTCCAATACGGATCATAGTCACTAAAGACGCGGGTAAAATCCTCTTTAATTTCTTTTGATTTATCTTTTGTATATATGTTCACGTCACAAAGAGCTCCGCAAAGGTAATAGCCGTTCGCCCTAAGGCACTTATCAGTAGCTGTGTTCCGTTTTGCGCGGATAACAGTATTGTCGTTAAAAGCGTTTTTTCCGATTTCCGTAAGATTGTCAGCGATATCAATCCTTTCAAACGGCAAATTCCTGAACAAGCCATCCTTAATTGTCGTATTTACAATGGATATTTGTTTCAAATCGATATTATCGATATTTTCTTCGTCGATGCCGATAACATCAAGCCTACAATATCTTTTTATTACGGCACTGCAAGCTTTGCTTCCTAACCAGCAGTGATAAATTCGTTTACCTTTATTGCCCATTATATCGTCACCGCCAATACTCTTAATAGATTTCGGCAGCGTAACGGAAAGTAGCTTAGGGCAACGATTGAAAGCATAATCTACGATATTCTCAACGCCTTCCTCTATTATAACTTCCTCAAGGTTAGAGCAACCTGAGAATGCCCAGTCAGCTACATTTTTAACGTTTCCGGGAATTACGACTTTTTTCAAGCCCGTACAGTTTCTGAACGCACTTGTACCGATTCCCGCCATTTTTGTCGTTGTATCCAAAAATCGGATTTCAGTGATATCCTTATTGTCTTTGTATTGTCCGTCTTGAATTTTTGTTACGCCATTACCGATATACAGTATTCCATCTTCGAAAATATTATTTTTTGAAGTGGCAAACCATTGTTCTTTCGTCTGCTTCGGTTTGTTATTCGTAAAGGCGAGCCGTTTGTCCACGCTGAAACATGCATGTGCCTCGGAGTATTTATCGACTTTGATTGCAGTAAGATTTTTGCAGTCGTCGAAAATCCCCGTTCCAAATTCCGTAACATTAGAAGGGATTTCAATTTCTGTAAGATATTCACAGCCTTTGAAAGCCTGTCCGCCGATTTTTGAAACTGATGAAGGAATTGTTACTTTTCTTGCACCGGAACCTTCGTATGCGCTTCCTTTTATCTCTTTTGTACCTTCAGGGATATTAACAACACCGTTAAGAAGAATAGTTCCAACTGAGTCTGTTCCACCGGCCGTTTTGGCTTGCGCCGTGAGCGCAATTGTTCTTGGCGCACTTGTAAGGGTGAACTTGTAAACCGCGCTCCGTGGACTTCCGCCCGCAGATTTTTCCGTGCTGTCAGTGAAAACGGTTTTGCCGTCTGCTGTGATTTTAACGTCTTTCAGGCAAAGCTTGTGATAACCGTCCGTGTATGTAAATGATATGGTGTTTGTTCCTTTCGTGAAATTGTCAACCGGGAATTTCCAAGTGTATTCTTTCCAATCCGTTGTGAATTCGCCACGTTTCCAGCCGAATTCCGTGGGCTTTATTGTTATCGTGCCGTTGGAATTGGTTCCGCCATCCGTGCGGGCTTTACCTTTGAGGGTAATAGTTCTAGGCGCAGAAGTAAGGCTGAATGTATAACTTGCGCTTTTAGGGTTGTTTCCTGCGGACTTTTCCGTTTTGTCAGTAAGAACGATTTTGCCATCAGCAATAATTGTAACGTCTTTAAGGCACAATTTATGACCGCCGCTCGTGAAATTGAACGAAATCGTGTTGCTTCCAACCGAAAACTTAGAGGCATCAAACTCCCAAACATATTCTTTCCACTCTTTAGTGAAATCATTTTTCTTCCAACCGGTCGGGTCAGCTTTTATCTGAGAAAAAGCTGCGGCCGCAACGAGTGCGAACGTTACCACAAAAAAGATTTTTCGAATCTTCGTAAAGCAATGTTTTCCTGTATAAATCATATAAAAACTTTATCACATTTCTTTGTCATGTCAACAATTCACGCAAAAAATATCCGTAGAAGTTAAGACGGAGTTTAGAATTGCGTTAGCCCGATTGCACACCTCGCCTGTGGTGCGTTGATTTTTAAGTCGCCTAGCCATATACTCCACGTATGGACTTAGAACTGCTTAAATTCCGCGCGGAGACGATGCAAAAAATCCGTGCGTTCTTTATAGAAAGAAAATATCTTGAGCTGGATACTCCCGCGCTCAGCTCATCTCTTATACCTGAAACGTGCCTTGAGGTTTTCAAGACCGAGTACGTGGAGCCATGGACAGGTGAAAAAAAAGACATGTATCTCGTTCCGTCACCAGAGATTTACATGAAGCGGATTATCTCACAGCACAAAGTGTCCGTGTTCCAGCTTTCAAAGTGCTACAGGAACGTCGAGTCTGCCGGGCGCATACACAGCCCGGAGTTCACGATGCTCGAATACTACACGATGAACGCCTCTTACAAAGAGTCGATGGCGATAACAGAAGATCTTTTCAACGTGCTGTTGCCGCCTCTTCCAACAAACGGCGAGCCTGATCCGTGGCAGCACTTGCGTCCGCCTTTCACACATCTTTCAATGAACGACGCTTTCAAAAAATACGCTGGTTTCTATCTTTCAGAAGCGGAGACTCCGGCGGAACTCGCAGAACACGCTCGCAGGCTCGGCATTGCGGAGCTACCGGACAGCCCTTTTTCAAAGTGGCCGTGGGATGACCTTTACGAGCTTATTCTTGTGCAGTGCGTAGAGCCTGCTTTAGTTAACGAACCGAAACCTGTCTTTCTTACGGACTATCCGGCGAAAGCCGCATGCCTCGCGAAAGACGTTCCGCCAGCGAAGAAAGGCGGAGAGCCTCTTTGGAAAGAGCGGTGGGAGCTGTATGCGTGCGGCACGGAGCTTGCGAACTGCTACACAGAGGAAGACAACCCGGAAAATGTCCGCGCGTATTTTAAGACGGAAGGGCGGCTTAAAAACGAAACTGCGCTTATCCCACATGCAACAGACGATGAATATTGGACGGTTTTCAAGGACTTTCCGCACTGTTCCGGCGTCGCGATGGGCGTTGACAGGCTAATAATGCTCCTTGCGGGCAGAAAATCGATAGAATCAGTGCTGCCCTTCCCGTTCAGAACACAACCTGGCTGCTATTAAAAAAAAGATGGGGCGTTGCGGGGTTCACCGTAACTGCATGCACCCCGCACGGTGGGTAGCCCGCAACCATGTGCGGGCGTAGGGCGGTTGTCCGCCCTCCCGTCTTGCACCACATTCTTGTTTTTTATATAATGAGACAGTTTCAATATTTACCGGAGGTACCACCTATGATCAGAGGCGGCGAAATCAATAAAGGAACCGTTCTTCTTATAAAAAACGCGCCGTATCTTGTTGTTGAGCGCGAATTCGTAAACCCAGGAAAAGGAACAGCATTCGCCCGCTGCAAAATGAAGAACCTTAAGGACGGCTCAGTTCTTACACAGACAATCAAAACACCTGATATGGTCGAAGATGCAACTGTAGAGACAGTAACATGCCAGTATCAGTATTCAGATTCAGACAACTACGTTTTCATGGACACGAACTCTTTCGAGACAGTAAACGTTCCAACATCTCTTAATGAAGACCTGAAATATTACCTTAAAGAAGGCGATGAATATCCTATCGTTATTTGGGACGAAAACCCAATTGACGTTAAGATTCCGCAGAAAATGGTCTTCACGGTTGCAGAAAGCGAAAACTACGTTCGCGGCGACACAGTCTCAGGCGCGACAAAGCCGATCGTTACAGAGACAGGCCTTACGGTACGCGTTCCGCTTTTCATCAAGCAGGATGAAAGAATCCTTATCAACACAGAAACGAACGAGTATCTGGAGCGCGTTAACAACTAAACAAAAGCGCTACGCATAAAAAGAACTCCGAGCATCATGGAAGACAGTTTGGTTTTCCGCGCGATGTATCGGAGTTTTTTTTTGCAATCAGAGATGCGTAAAGCCCATCAGCACACTCCACGTTACAATCGAAAACTATAAAAAGATACGGAAAAGTTACTATATAAAGAAACAGAAAACAGTCCGAATAAATAATATCCGAAAAAAAGAAGAGAAAAAAAAAGGGTAACTTCTAAGAAGCTACCCTCTGGGCGATACTGGAATCGAACCAGTGACCCCAAGCGTGTCATGCTTGTACTCTAACCAACTGAGCTAATCGCCCTTAACGCGGCAATACTACCATAGAAATCATATCATAGTCAAGGAGACACGTAAGGCATGAATGTTTTTGTTTATTCAGAGGATAAGCTTCTTCTTTTGTCTCTGGCAGACGCGATTCGGCAAACGGGAGAGACTCCGTTTCTCGTGCCGGATTTTCAGACGCTCCAATCCCTTATCAGAATGACGGATCCCGACATTGCATTTCTCGATGAGGCTCTTTTTCCCAAAGAAAAGATAAAGAAGTTGCAAAATCACATTTTCGATGTGCTGCTCGACTTTCCTGTCACGTCTATAACAGATCCTTACTTTACGGACTACAGGGGAAAAGTCAGCGAAACGAAATACCGGAAACTGTCGGATGCAATAATGAATGCCGCAAAAAAGCACCACAGCATAGACGGCTTGAGTCCGAAGCTTTCGTCGTTATTAAACTTTCTTATGACGCACAAGGGTGAAAAGGTTGAAACTGATTTGATGATGTATCACTTATGGAATGATTGTACCGAAGCGCATAAAAAAACGCTTCATACGTACATCTGCAAGCTGCGCGAAAAGCTTGCGGAAAGCGGGAATGACTGTATGCTGGAAAAAGTCGCGAAAAGCACGTACCGCCTGACAACGACAGCACAGTAACTGCCCAGACGCGACTGGCTTTTCGCGCGTCCGCAAAAAAAAGCACCGGATGCGCTTTTGCATCCGATGCTTCCTTGCTATTTAATAGCAGCTCCGATTCTTTCAAGAACCTTCTTGCGGTCAAGAGGCTTTACGATATAGTTCTTCGCACCAAGCAGAAGAGACTTCTTAACGAGTTCCTCTTTACCAAGAGCACTTACCATTACGACTTTAGCGTTCTTGTCGAAAGCCATAATATGCTCAAGAGCCGTAATACCGTCCATCTTCGGCATTGTAATATCCATTGTAACGAGGTCAACATTAGGACAAAGCTCTTTGTACTTATCTACGCCCTCTTTTCCGTCCTCTGCTGTAGCTACAATCTCGTAACCTTCACTAGAAAGGATCTGACTAAGCTGTTTAGCGACGAAAATTGAATCGTCTACAACAAGTACACGAACTTTGGAACCATCGTCCTTTAAGCCTTCAGGAGGCCTTTCGTTTATTGAAGGAAAATCCTGTTTTGTTTTCATATTCTCAACCTCCTAGGTTATTATATATGTTCACGTATTGCTACGTTAACTTCTACTTTTCCCTGATCTGTGATCATAGGAACGATAAGAGCCTCAACCTCATGGTCTGAGATTTCCATCTTGTCTCCTGTAAAAAGTGCAGGAGGAGTAAGGTCAAAACGGAATCCAAGGTCATGCAGTTTTGTTACAGCCTGAGCTGTGATAAGGTTAGCAAGCTCAGTAACTGTTGCCTTAGCAAGTGCATCAAATTCTGTCAGTTTTTCACCGTTCATCTTTGATGCGATGTTCATTGCTGTTTCCATTGTCATGTCAAAAAGAACACGACCTTCAACATCACCAGCAAGACCTACGAGAGCGGCAACGCCCATAACTGGCATTGAAGTTGATTTAAGATACAAATCTCCACGACGGACTTCGCCACCAAGAACTTCCTGCAAGATATTGTAAGCCGTTTCTACAAAAGGATTAATGTACTCAACACGCATTATTAAACTCCTTAAAGTCTAAAGTGAAAACGCCCGGTCAGAGCCCTGACTCAGCCGTTTTTTCAAGTTGATTACGATTTTCAACTTGCAATCAATGGTCACAGCCGAACGACCCTGACCCCACCCGTTTATTTGCTGTAATTCGTTACAGAACCAACAGTTTTTGCATGCCACTTTGCGCTGTCAGGCAAAGTCTCGTTGGCTCCGACAAAAATACAGCCGTTTCCCTTAAGTTTTTCAGAGAAGTCGTCCATGAACGAAATCTGGAATTCTTCGGGGAGCAAAGAAATTATATCCCTTGCAAATATTATATCAACAGGCTGCATGGCATTGTTGTTCATACAGTCGTGATATTCAAACATTATGATGTCCTTAATCTCCTGATTAAAGGCATATCCGCCGCCAGCCGTAGAAACAAGATAAGGCTTAAGCCATGTAGAAGCCTGTTCTGCCGGTACTGTCAAAAGCGGTGCATTTGATACGTTCAGAAGATCGACATCGTGTGCATAAATACGGATTTTCGCATCTGGATAGCGTTTTTTAAGAACGCAAGCCAACGAATATGTTTCGTAACCCTTGCCGCAGCCAGGATTCCATACGAAAATCTGCTTTGCTTTGTTGTCTGGGAGTGATTTGAACACGTCACGCGCGTACTGCTCTGTCCAGAATGCACCATTGCATGGTGAATAGAACGGAACAAGGAACGCGTCCGCGTCTTTTTCATCAACAAGCTGAATCTTTCCCTGTCCACGTTCTTTCGTCCATTCAGCAAGACGTGAGCGAACCCAAGCTTCGTTAACGGCAGTAACCGTGAATTTGCGAAGTGACTTAAGGTTCTCAACGATGAACTTGTACTCTGTTTCCAGAGCAGGGTTTGATTCTGCTGCTCTCTCAGCGACCTTTTTCTTCGTCTCTTTCATCGCTTCCGCAGCCTGATGGTTCAGCATATCGATTTCTGCCTTGCCGGAATCGCGCGCACCAAAAATCCTGTCTATGTCAAGAAGGATATAAAGGTGTCCGTTGCTTTCGACAACACCAGAAATATATTTGATGCTTATTCCACCAAAAAGCGGATGTGGCGGCTGAATGGAACTCTTCTGAATTCCGACAACCTTGTCTATCGCATCAATTACAACGCCGAAAATCTGTTCGCCAACAGAAACGATGATAACGTTCTCTATCTCGTCGCCTTTGCGCTCCGGTACTTTAATACCGAAGAAAAGGCGCAAGTCTATAATAGGAATAATCTCGCCGCGAAGGTTGTAAACACCAAGAACGAACGGAGATGTATTAGGAACATACGTAAAGCGGCCAGCTTTCGCGATTTCCTTAACTTTCATTATGTCAATCGCGTAATCCCTGCCGGCGAGCGAGAAAGCGACCATCTTAAAGTCAATGTTCGCCAGCTTCTCTTTGCGCTCCTCCGCTATTTCCTCGTTAACAGCCTGTAAAGCCATGTCTTTCTCTACAACACTTTCCATATTCAACTCCTAGAGGATTTCAGCTTCCTGCTCGCTGCGAGCATCAATTTCCTGTCTTACGCCAAGCTCAAGAAGCTGGCTGACGTCAATGATGAGCGAAACGGAACCGTCTCCGAGGATAGACGCACCGGCGATACCCGGAGAATTGGTGAACTGGTCGCGCAAAGGCTTGATAACGACATCTTCCTCTCCAATAAGGGAGTCAACCATAACACCGATTTTCTTGTCAACAGAGCCAACGATTACGATGAAGTTATATTCTGACTCTTCCGTCTTCTTAATGCCGAACAGGCGGCTAAGGCGGAGAATACTGATAACTTCGTTACGAACGTTCATAACTTCGTAATTGTCGATGCGGTTTATCTCCTTAGAGCTTACGCGAACACTCTCGATAACGGAAGCGATCGGGATGGAGTAAACTTCTGAACCGACTCTTACGAGCAGACCCTGAATAATAGCCATTGTAAGCGGGATGTGGATACTGAACTTAGATCCATATCCAGGCTGTGACGTAACGATTACTGAGCCGTTAAGCTTTTCAATCTGTGTCTTAACAACATCAAGACCTACGCCGCGTCCAGAGACGTTCGTAATCTTATCAGCCGTTGAGAAACCAGGAGAGAACATAAGCTGATATGCTTCCTGATCTGTAAGGGCTTTATCCGGATGGATAAGGCCGCGCTCAACTGCCTTCTTCTTTATCTTAGAAACGTCAATACCCTTACCGTCATCGATTATGTCGATGATAATGAGGTTACCTTCGTTGCTGGCTTTAAGAAGAACTGTACCTTCCTCGTTCTTTCCTGCTGCCTTGCGCTCTTCCGGTGACTCGATACCGTGATCGACAGAGTTGCGTACGCAGTGCATGATTGGATCGAGCAAGTCTTCAATAATAGCCTTGTCGAGCTCTGTATCATCACCTTCAATCTGAAGGTTGATTTTCTTGTTAAGGTCGCGGCTTAAATCACGCACAACGCGCGGGAAGCGTGAGAAAATCTGGCTGATAGGAACCATACGGATCTTCATTACGCCTTCCTGCAGTTCTCCGGCGATTCTGCCGAGGTTCTGCGTTGATGAGCGGAACTTTCCGACCATGTTCTTGAACGAAGCATCGAACGTGTCGAATACGTTGTAAAGCTCGCCAAAGTCGTTGTTCAAGCTTGCCTTAATGTCTTTAAGAGACATTCCTTCCTGGCTTGACTCGATATAGCGCGGAACCTGATCGAAAAGCTTCTTGAGCTTTTCTCTGTAGCCCGCTTCAATTGCGAGAAGCTGGCTCTGAAGCTCGCCGACCTGAAGTGCCGACTGGTTGAACGCAGCTTTCGTGATAACTGTCTCACTGACAAGGTTAAGCAGGTAATCGATACGTCTTGAATCGACGCGGAGAACGCTGCTTGACGATGTATGCTTTGAATTGTCCTGGTGCTGTGCACCTTTCTGAGGTGCTTCTGAAGCAGCTTCTGCTTTTGGAGCTTCCTCGGCAGGAGCGGCGGCAACAGGTGCAGACTGTGCGACTGGAGCAGCCGGCGCCGATGGGGCGACTGCCTGCGGAGCCGGTTCTGCAGCCTGAGCAGCGTAACCAGAATCGAGGCAACGCGCATCCGTGCTGAGCGTAACGTCTGTAAGGAAAGAAGCATCTTCCAGTTCGTCCTGACCGCACTTGGCGGCTACATAATAGACGACTTCTGGCTGGAAAACATCTTCATAAAGAACATCAAAGTCCGGAACGGTCTTAAGTACTGTACCCTTGTTCTTTAGGGCAGCAAATACCTGAATACCGCCGACGCTGTTCATAGGATTGCTTTCGTCAAAAGTAACTGTGACAGCCCAAAGCTTCTCGCCAGCCTGGCAGGAATCCTTAAGCTCAAGATATTCGTATTCAGAAAGAGGCGGCAGGTTTGAAGCCGCCGGTGCGGGAGCCGGAGCTGCTGCTTTCGGCGCCGGCTGCGGAGCCTGACGAACTGTAGAAGGAGCGAACTGTTTTGGTGCGACTGCTTTCTTTTTGCCTTCTTTTTGCGGTACAAAAGCTCTGAGCGTAGCCTTCATCGGCTCGACATCATCTTCATATATAGAACCGTTCTGTCTGGCTTCAAGCATCGCCTTGATAATGTCAATTGCAGACAACAATGCGTCTACAACTGGTTCTGTAACAGGAATCGTTCCAGAACGTAATTCATCAAGAAGGTCCTCCACTGCATGTGTAAAGCCAGAAAGCTCATTCATTTCGACAGTAGCAGAACCGCCCTTAAGAGTATGGGCTGCTCTGAATATCTCATCTATTGCATCATGATTTGTTGGATCATTCTCAATGACAAGAATATTGCTCTCAAGATTTTCCACCTGCTGTTCAGCTTCACTGAAGAAGTCTTTCAGAAGTTCTTCATTGTTCAAGTCAAGATAATCACTCATAGCTTATATTTTATCCGTTAAAATCTATAAGTCAAGTACTCATTTAAGAAAATAGAGATTTTCAGAATTCCGTAATATTTTCACAATTAACAATAAAAATAATCGCGGAAAAGTGCTGAATTTATATTAAAGAAGCGTTACAATAGAAGAGGAAACTCAAGAATAAGTATTTTGCTGCCGATAATGCAATGGGAAAGTATTTTTAGAAGAGCTTTCCTTGTTTCCTTGGAGATACTGTAGCAATGACTAAAACTAAACTTTTTTCTATTATAGTGACGATTATATTAATTCTCATACCGATGACAGCACTTTCGGCTGAATCAGCCTTAAGTTCGTTCGCAGGTGCGGATCTTACTTTAATTCCGGTTAAAGACAATGTTCCTGAACTTAAGCTGAACGGAGTTTTCGCCGCGCAGTACAATATGAACAATAATTTCCTTTTCAGAGGAAATTTCGGAATACGTACTGACGATATCATCACAAACGGATTCTTCCAGGATACGCCCTCTTATTTCACTATTAATGAGCTTTCTGTCTCATTCAAGCTCCCGACGACTACAATAACGCAGCGTATCGGTATCTTCATGGGCAAATACGAATCCCTTGGCTCTGATGAATTCCTTCAGAAATATTTCAGCACGTTCAACTATGCTTCATCTATATTCGAAAAAAGACTTGCTGTCTATTCAGAAGGTCTTGTGACATACTCTGGAATAGGTCTTTCCTACTCCATGAAGTTCCAGTCGCCAAATGCGCTCGGTTTTTACTTCTATTATGATAAAAAATACGACTACAACTTCCTGAACTTTGACCTTCGTTACGCGTCAGCATATGACACAGTGCTTTTCGATGTCGGTGTCGGAGCCGCGCTCCCGCTTGAAACAACAGACTCTAACGATTCTGAGGTATTCCTGCTTATCCGCAGATGCGACCTTCACGCCGGTTTCTCACTGCTGCTCGGAAACAACCCTGTGACAAACCTTTTTATCCAAGCTGGCCTTCAGCGCCTCCAGATAAAACCGATGCCAGACACAAAGACTGTATCGCTCAAAGATCTTTTCCTTTTTGTTGAGCCACGCTTCACCGGAAACTACATCCGCTGTAATGTATCGTTCTTCTGCATACCGGAAACACAGGTTGACGAACTTCCATACATTCCACAGCCAATTGGATGCGATATTCACCTTGCTTCTCCTGAGTTCATCCTTATAAACAGACAGTCATCAGTCGGACTTCATGCTGCTGTAGCGTGCGGTCTTACCGATCAGTATAAAATCCGTGACCTTGATATTCAGGTTACTCCATATCTTGATTGTAATGTTCTTGGTGGAACGTTCAACCTTATGTTCATGTTCCATCCAATGTCATACTCTGATATAGGAAAATTCTTCAATTTCTCGTTAAGCTATAAGGCAGTATTATAATAATGAAAAAACTATTCGTAACTGTTTTTATGCTTATTCTCCTCTGCCCGCTGTTCGGCGAAACATCTATCTTTTTGGGCGGAATATACGACAGTTTCCATGGAAACGACTGGGGCTTCGAAGGCTCTATAGACGCCGATTTTATGACCGAAGCATCGCTTTCCGCCGCAATTGACTATAGATACGGCAGTAACTATTCGATGAGCTTCACAGCTGATTATAAACCTTTGTTCTTTATAGTCGGCGGCGGCCTTGACTTTAAGATCAGCAAGAACGGCGTCTATCCGGGATTAAAAGCCGACATTGGCTTTTATGCGGGCGACTCTTTCCTTATGCTTGCTTACGGAACTATGGGCATAAATGCCTCGAACGTAAGCGCGCCTACAATGTTTGAGGCTGGTCTTAAATCAAAATACATCGTTCCTTACGCGGCTGTACAGCTGAACGGCTTTTTCTCGCAAGAAAATGACCCAGAGTATACAAAACGCAAAATCTTTGCTGACGCTGCCCTTTCTTTTTACAGCCCGGGCTTTTTGTACTCGCTTAAAGCAGGCGTGCAGGCAGATTTTGAGCAGGATTCACGCTGGGAGTCAAATCCAAAGCATCTTTCTATTTACGGAACTGTTGGTGTTGGAAAGAACAAAGATTCAGGAACGTTCGTAATTCAGCTGACTTTCAAAGTCGCTACAATTATGGGTCCAAAGACATCCGGATTCGCTGTTTCGATAGGAAAATTCCCCGGAAAAACATCGTACATATACTAATAAAACTGCAAAGAGGGTAAGCATGAAAAAAACGTTTTTAACTGTAATATCAATTATTTCGCTTCTCTGCATAATCGCCGGATGTACGACGACGGACGGAACGGAAACGACAGGAACTCCTGGAAAGACTGTTTCCCCGGCACAGAGCGGAAAAATAACCGACTGGTACAACAAGGGAAACGGCGAAAAAACAGCTTCCCCAGCATGGCTTGAGACACTTGCTTTTGGCGATGGAAGTTCCTTCTTAACTTCTAAAGGCAAAACTGCTGGTTCACAGCGTTTTGTTGTTATTGCTGCCGGTGAAGCATCAAATCTTGATGATGCCGAGCTTAACGCCTCTAACGACTTACAGCGCGCATCTATGACAGAAATGTACCTTGTTTTAAGCATCGCAATGAAAGACTTTACGCCTGAACAGCGAAAACATCTTTTTGACGCATGCATGAAAGTTGATGAGCCCGTAAAAGCCACAAAAGAAGGCAAATTCTGGCGCAAGTACGAGACAACCAAAAACGGTAAAACAACAGAATCATACACAGTTTATGAGTTCTACAGCATCACGCAGGATGAATTCAACAGACTTAGAGACGTTTACCTTACAAAAATCTTCCAGATGAACGATATTTTCGACAGAATAACGCTGTCACAGATGATAACACAGTACGATAACTTCACAAAAGTTGTTGAAAAATCTACGGTCGTTGAGCTTTCAGCGAACAAAAAAGACGCTTGGAAACGCACAATCGAAGATATCAGCAGTAAACTGATTACAAGCACACAAAAATCGGGAATTAATCCTCTTGTAAAGTCTTTAATATCCGAGTATCAGTAATGATATGGGAAACACAGACTGCTATAAAAACAGGGAGCTTTCCTGGCTGCAGTTCAACGAACGCGTTCTGAACGAAGCCGGGAATCCCCGTATTCCTCTTGCAGAAAGACTATCATTCATCTCAATATACCAAAGCAATCTTGATGAATTCTTCATGGTACGCGTAGGAACTCTTATGGTTCAAATGAATTCCAAGGAAGAGATCCGCGAAAACAAAACTTTGATGACCAGCCGTGAGCAAGTAAATGCAATTCTTGAGCGCGTAAAAGAGTTAGAAACAAAAAAAACAGAAATCTATGACGACTTGATGGCGAACCTTAAAACGGAAGGATTAAGCATTATCAACTTCAATAAGTTGCAAGAAGATGATGCCATCTTGCTCGAAAAATACTTTGACACACACATAGCGCCCTTCCTCTCCCCTATCATCGTGAACAAGCATCAGACTTTTCCGTTCCTTGACAACAAAGAATTGTACGCTATCGCAATCCTTGAAAAAGAAAGCGGCAAAAGCAAGATAGGCATAGTTCCATGCACAAATACAGTTTTCAAAAGGCTTATAGGAGTTCCTTCCCGCCCTGGTACATTCATGTTGAGCGAAGAGCTTATTCTTCATTTTGTAACGAAGCTTTTTGACCATTACAATATCGTTCAAAAAGCCGTTATGCGTGTTACAAGGAACGCTGATATCAATGCAGGCGATGTTTATGATGAAGACCTGGACTACCGTGACGTAATGGAACAGCTTATTAAGCAAAGGAAACGCCTTAGTCCTGTCCGGCTTGAACTTTCGCGCGATATAGACGGAAAAACACAGGAAAAGATAGCAAGCTGCCTTGGAATCGACAAGAATCACATTATCAGGGTGAACACGCCGCTAGAGTTTTCGTTCGCAAGGCTTTTGCAAAACTATTTGTCGGACAGGACGAAGCTTTTTTACAAGCAGAGAAGTCCGCAGCTTCCGTCAGGCATAAACGTAAAAGATAGTATTATTGAGCATATAGAGCAAAAAGATATACTGCT
Organism: Spirochaetaceae bacterium; assembly: GCA_017618015.1. GTDB lineage: Bacteria > Spirochaetota > Spirochaetia > Treponematales > Treponemataceae > Treponema_I. The sequence goes on along the minus strand of JAFZVC010000061.1, from coordinate 70,369 downwards.
TGCGTATCCGTTCGAGAGCATGAAACCGTTTATGCGGCTCCTGCGCGACGCGGCGGATGACGAAAGTGTAATTTCAATTAAAATAACGCTTTACCGCGTCGCTGACAGGAGCAAAGTTATAGAACTTCTGACGGAAGCTGCGGAGAATGGCAAACAAGTTACGGTTTTGGTGGAGCTTCGCGCCCGCTTTGACGAGGCAAACAACATTGAAATGTCGAGGCGGCTGGAAGAAGCTGGCTGCAAGATTGTATACGGGCTTGGGCAGTATAAAGTGCACGCAAAGCTTTGTCTTATAACGCGCAGAACCGACGATTCAGAAGGAAATGACGGCATCTCTTACATCACCCAGATTGGAACAGGCAACTATAACGAAGAAACCTCGCGTGTCTACACGGATTTTTCGCTCATAACAGCAAATTACGCTATTGGAGCAGACGCTTCTTTGCTTTTCGATTCGCTTATCAAAGGCGAAACAGTCGCGAGCACGAAACATCTTCTTGTCGCCCCTACTTCGCTTCAATCCGGTATCCTCCATCTTATGGACGAGCAGATAGAGCTGACAAAGCACGGCGGAAACGGATATATCGGCATAAAGATAAATGCTCTAACAGACAAGCCTCTCATCGAAAAACTTATAGAAGCCTCTCGTTCCGGTGTTAAAGTAGAACTTATCGTGCGCGGTATATGCTGCATTATTCCCGGCATTCCAGGTGAAACAGACAATATAAAAGTCATCAGCATAGTCGGCCGTTTTTTGGAGCATTCGCGTATATATCGCTTTGGCAAGGGAAAAGACGAAAAGATTTACATAGCGTCCGCAGATTTTATGACACGTAACACAACGCGCAGGGTCGAAGTTGCATGCCCTATCTTCGATGAAGACGCGAAAAACAAGCTGCGCCACGTTTTTGAAACGCTTATGAGCGACACTGAAAACGGAACAGAACTGAGGGCGGACGGGCTTTACGCAGAAAGAACACCGGGAAAAGACGGAGCAAGGCTTAATTCACATGAAATTTTATTTGAGGAAGCATATTCAGGGGTAAAGCCGTGAAAGTCGTCGTGTATAGTACAAATCCGACTGCTTACGACCCGGAAACTTTTCTTATCGGATCGAATCCGTCATGGCTTTTACAGTGGAATGAAGCGGCTGTAGCTCACCCTGAACTCGAGATTTTCCTTGTTGCAGCCAAACCAGGACTTTTCCTGCTTGATGCTGGCGGCAAAAATCAATCCGGGTCAATTTGCACAGCAAAAAACCTTCACATCGTTTTGTTAGAAAACAGCATGCCCGAAAAAGCTGCGGAAACGATAGCTTCTATTAAGCCCGACATAGCAGTTGCAGCATCTTCGTGGACACTCTCTTATGACTGGCTCCCGCTTAATGATTCTGTTACAGCCCAGCTCCTTAAAAAGCAGGGAATTAACACCGTATGCAACAGTGCAGAGCTTTCAATGAGCTGCTTCAACAAAGCCATGACGCACGAGCTTCTTGGGATTTATGGCTTCTTTATGCCTGAATACATTTACGTGAATCACGAAATGTATAAAACTGACTTGAAAAAAGCTAATGCGAACTTCAATACCTACAGGGAATACGTTCTTTCCCGCCTTTCTGACATGACGTTTCCGGTTGTAATAAAACCAGTAGCGGGCTTAAGCTCCCTTGGAATACGAATAGCGGAGACTTTCGCTGCCGCAAAAGCTTTTCTTGACTCACGGAAAAACGGATGTGACCATATCGTTGAAGAATATCTTTCAGGTGTGCAGATGGGGCTTGAAATCCACGGTTGTCCAAAAGAACACGGCTCTAATAAGAGTTATACCGTTTTTCCGCCGATGGAATTCTCTCTTAATAACTACGGCATAACGAATCCGCGTCAGAGCACGAAAAAAGGTCCTGTATCTGCGGCAGAGTATCCGCTTGACGCTCTTTACAAAGAGATGGAGCGTCTTGCACAAGCTTTGGAGTTTTCCGGCACGCTCCAAGTTGATTTGGTTTACTCGCACGATCGTTGGTACATATTAGAGCTCAACAGCCGGCTTTCTGGCATGACATCCGCGTATGCTGTCGCTTACGGAATGACTGTGCCAGAAATGATTTTACGCGATGCGGAGCTGATTCAAGGTAAATACGGAACGATGAAGAATGTCGTCAGCATAAAAACCCCGTTACAGAGCACAGAAAACATTTTGCAGTTAGAAAAACAGGCGAAGGAAAACTCCAAAGTGAAAGCGACGGTCTGGTTTTACAATTCTGCAGCTGGACAAGAGCGCGAAAAAGGTTACTTTGAGTGCATTGAAGCGCGCGGTTAATATGTACGATAATAAAATGTACGAGGTTTGCCATGAAAATTAAATCAACGATTTTATGTGGAATACTTATAATTCTTTGTTTTATGATCGCGATTTTCTTTCATCTTGATACATGGGGAAATGCCTCGACTTTAGCCGAAAGCACGGAGCGTATAATCCGCACGCACAGAATCCCATCATGCGTTACAGCCCTTATACAGCAAGAAAACATCGAATATGAAAGCCATACGCTTAACGGAGAGGAACTTCCGCCAAGCAGCCTATTTCTTTCTGGCGGAATAACAGAGATTCTTACCGGGATTTCACTTAACATTCTTTTTGAGGATGGCATTCTTTCTCCGTCTGACCCGATAACGAAATTCTACCCCTGGCTTACATTCACTTATAAAGATGAACTCACCGACATAACGATAAGCCAGCTTGCATCGCATTCAAGCGGCATCCCGATTCATACACAAGACGAACTTATTGGTGCAGCAGACAGCGTGAGGCTCCGGGCAGCATTACGTAATTCCTCCGGGGCACAACTTTCCTTTTTACCGGGAACCGCGTACAGGTATGTCGAGACTGACTATGCGATACTCGCTTTTATAATAGAGAAAGTCACAGGCTCTTCATGGGCAGAATATGTCACAAAAAACGTAATTGAACCACTTGGATTGACGTGCACATACCTTTCGTACGACAGCATCCCGCAATACACAAAGGTTGTACGCGGTTCCCGGACATGCGCAAGTTTCATAATGAACTACGACATAAAACTGAATGAAGCGAATACGCCTTCCAAAGGTATGATTACGTGCGCTGAAGACCTTACGCATTTTGTTCGCGTTCTTTCGGGCAAACGCGCTGCACCTGAAAAGCTTACGAAAGCCATAGAGTCGTTGCTTTCCATGGAATATTGCGCATTTTCCCCGGAGGAAACGACCACCGACGCTTTTTACGGCGGATTGTTTTTCTCCGCTGCACAGAACGCATTTTATCGTGACGGCGGTATAGAAAACTACAGCACGAGCATTTGGTTCAACGTGGAAAGCGAAAAAGGCGTTGTCGTTCAATGCAGCGGCATGAAAGCGCCTTCTGACAAAATCCTTGAGAACTGCCTTAAATCGCTTGATGACAAAGATGATTTTCTTCTGAGCTTTATATCAACAGAAACATTCGACGTTGTAGGTAGCGTTCTGTGTCTTGCGCTATTTTTCTTGTGTATATTCAACTTTTTGGCTATGGTCAAACGAAGAAAAAGAAGATATTCATCAATAAGAAGCGTAACCGGTATAATTCTTTCTCTTCTTTTCATGGTTTGTACGGCATTGTTCCCGTTTTATTTTGACTGCACATACAGAATGATATTCACTGGCTCCGTCCTTATAATCACAATTATTATGGGGCTAAGCCAGATATTCGGAATACTCTCTATAGTCCGCATCGCGCTCAACAGAAAAGTTGATTTCAGAAGCGGACGCGGCTTCGGCTGGTAAAAAAAAACCGGATGCACTGTTTTACAGCACATCCGGCTCTCGTTTAGCAAAACACAAACAAAAGGTATTAGAACTTTCCGCTGCGGTGTGAGTATCCGCCTGAATTGACGGACGTCCCGCCTTTTGATGACGATGATTCTATTACCCTGGTGCTTGTCGTTGTCCTTAAGAAGTCATCGGCTTTTTGCGTATACTCAATGCCTTTTCCTTCAGCAAAGTCTGCTGCAGAAGCGGCTGGACGAACGCTCTTCATCTGGTTTTTGAAGTGCGTACATACGATGAGCGCGAACAAAAGTCCTATAAGCAAGGATACGCCTACAATTCCGGGAATCCCGATTTTATTGCGGAGTTTCTCGGACTCTGAACCAACGTCTACAGGATCACCCTTCTCCGCCCACATAAGCTGACGCTCGATTTCGTCAAGGTAGTGGTCGAAGCCATCGTACCAGTCATCTTCGCCGAAATCATCAGCGAAAGCATCTACGAGCCTGTCTTTCGCATAGTCTGTGAATGTGTAGTTTCCGGCAAAACCGTGAGCAACGATGTCAAAATCACGCTCATACATATCCATCAAAAGAAGGATTCCGTTTTTGTCGTCGCCTACACCAAATTCCCATGCCTCGTAAAGAGCCTCTGACAGTTCGTAAATCGGATAATTCTGAGCACCTATGCTAGCTCTGTCTTCCAGAGTTACGATATAGATGCCAACTTTACTCGATTTGCCATCAACAGTGATTGTATATTTGTTCTCCAAAGCAGCTGCTTTCTGTTCCAGTCTATCAAGCTCTGACGACGACAGGATTTTTCCACCGTCGATGATGCTTTCTGCATCATCAGGGTCAACTGAAAGCGAAGCCGTATTCAAAGAAGAACTTCCACCTGTAGATCTTGTCTTTGTTGAGTTTTCTACCGCGGCACCGACTGCAGCATAGGCACTGTAATCATCGTAATAATCGTAATCGTCGTAGTCGTAATCGTAGTCCTCGTAGTCAAAATCTTCGCCGGAAGACTGTCTTACAGCCCACTGCAGCTCGAATTCAGCATCGAACATGAAACTACAGAAAAGCTCATACCATGATTCGCTTGAATCTATGTTCTCAATGAACGAATCCGTTATGTCGGCACATATTTCCGGTGTGAAAACCTTCTCTGCATTGGGTCCTGAAGCATATACACAGAAGTCAGGCTCGTCATAGCTGAAAAACAGCATAACGCCATCTTTCTGACTGCCGTAACCAAGCTCCATTGCTTCATAGACCATTTCGGCAACATCTGCTGCGTCATAATCCGCAAGACCAAGATCGCCTTTGTTCTCTACAATGACAATATACGTACCTACACCGTACTGAGCGGCAGTTCCCGACCCCATGGCAGAAAGCTCCCTTGCATCTTCGTCCGACAACAGAGGGGCATAATCCTTTACGTACTCGTATGATCCATTATCCGCAAAAACGGAGTTAAGCGGGAGAACAAGAAGGAAAACAAGCAGCGCAATGATAATTTTATTTATCTTTTTCATCTGTTCCACCGCCTTATATGAAATACATAACAGCTGACGCAACAGCTGTCACAACTACAGTAAGAATACTGAACATACGCCAGTACTTGCCCTTATCAACAGGAAGATCACCAACGAACTTACCGGTCTGACCGTTCATGGCGAACAAGAAGTTCTTGTCCTGCCACTTAGTACTAAGGAGCCACACAGGAATGAACGCATATTTGCAGTCAGTCTTTGTGAACTTTATGTCCTTAGTAGAAACAGTAAGCGTATCGTAAGCCGTTATATCCTTCTCCATGAAGTTTATGACGGTCGGCTCAATACGTTTCTGAACGCGGTCAAGGCATGCATCTTCCTCAACATCATATGATTCTGCAAGGAAACCTGGAAGATATGATGGTGAGTAATCCTTGAGCTCTTTGAAGTCGAAAGGCTCAATGGAGTCCATCTGAGCATCATCCATTTTTTCGGACGCGTCTTCAGGAATGCGGCTGAAAGCGATATTTCCCTTTCGCATAACCTTATAATGCTTCGTTGTCGTTGTCTCTGTATTTCCAGAACGGCGTACCGTTGAAGAAGTAGCGTCGAACGTAACGTCGGCATCGACTGTTCCGTCAAAGAGCCAGAAAGGCACGTAAACGCCCTTTATCTCGTCGATATGGTTCTCGTTCGAGAAAGCATTCGGCAGGAAGCGTTTGCCTTTGTAATGGTCCTGTAATGCCTGTTTTGCCTTCTTTTTGTCGAGTTTGAAAGGCAGAACATAGTCCGGCATCCGTTTTTCTTTGAACTGACACGGAATTACGGTCGGGTTGCCGCAATACGGACAGCTCGTCGCTACGGTCGTGCTGTCACAGAAAAGCTGCGCGCTGCAGGACGGGCAGTTAAAAGCCTTCATGCCGGATGGATCAGCATCGACCGGCTGTGGCTGAGGTTCCTGCTGTGCCTGCTCCTCAACTTTTTTTCCGTACAGGGCATCCATCTCCTCTATGGTATAAGTGCTACCACAGAAGTCACAGACGCACTGCCCTGTCTTCTCGGAAAAATGAACGGGTCCTGTACAGGCAGGACATTTATAGTTAGTTAATGAAGAAGCCATTTATCACTCCGCCGTTACGATACAATGTCGCCGTCATCAAAAGGATCGCCGCATTCAGGGCAGAATTTAGGCGGAGTCGTTCCCTTCGGAGGCTCCCAACCGCACTTGTCACACTTGTACTGTGGCACGCCGGCAGGTTTCTTAGCACCGCATTCCTGACAGAATTTGCCTTTGTTCTTTGCGCCACAGCTGCATGTCCAGAAGTCTTCCTCTGGCTTTTTCGCACCGCATTCCGGGCAGAATTTACCTGTTACGACAGCACCGCAAGAGCACTTCCATCCACCGGCGGCAGGAGCTGCCTGTGCTGGCTGAGCCGGAGCTGCCTGCTGAGCCTGTGCGGCTTGCTGCTGCTGACCCATAGCGAACAGGTTCTGTGCGTTCATTCCGCCAGCCTGTCCTGCCATGCCCATACCCATGAATGCCATAGCAGAACCGTTCGGGTTGTTTGCGGCTGCCTGCATAGCGGCTCCCTGAGAACCGACAAGGTATGCGGCGGCGCGGGTTGGATCCATGAAAGCAGCGTTTCTCTGGAGCTCTTTGAGCATCTTCTCGTCTTCTTCTGTCGCTGTGATAGAAGAAACACCGATGTTCTGAATTTCAATACCGCGGTAGTCACGCCACTTTGCAGAAAGAACTTCTTTAAGAGCGTCCGCAAGTTCCATTGTGTGACCAGGAACTGCTGAATAGCGGATTCCCTGCTCGGAAATCTTAGCGAATGCCGGCTGCAAAGCTGTAAGGAGCTCTGATCTGAGCTGGCTGTCGATTGTATCTCTTGTATAGTCTTCGGAAACGTTTCCGCAGACGTTTGTATAGAAAAGAATCGGGTTTGTTACTTTATAGCTGTACTCACCGAAGCAGCGTACAGAAACATCGATATCGATTCCGGCTCTTTCATCAACAACGCGGAAAGGAACTGGAGTAGGTGTACCGTATTTGTTTCCGATAAGTTCCTTTGTGTTGAAGTAGTAAACGCGCTGATCTTTAGGAGCTTCACCACCGAACGCGAAACGCTTTCCAATATTCTTGAAGATGTCAATTATGTTTTTACCAAGACTGCCAGAGAAAATTGAAGGCTCTGTTGATGAATCGTATTTGAACTCACCTGGCTCAGCGCAGATTTCAGCTACCTTACCCTGCTCAACAATAATCATACACTGACCGTCGGCAACAGCGATTATAGATCCATTCGAAATGATGTTATCATCGCCCTTTGTGTTGCTTGAACGACCAGTAACCTTTTTCTTACCTTTCGTTACGATTACATCAAGAGGAAGAGATTCGCAATAGAAATACTCTTTCCACTGATCAGCAAGAACGCCACCGGCTGCCCCAAGAGCAGCTTTAATTAAACCCATATTATTTTCCTCCGTTTAAAATATTGTGTTAACAGTATTATGATATTATTCTAACACACAAATATTAATTTTACCTAAATTTTAGCTAAAAAATGTGAGAAAGTTTTAAAGATTTACCCCTGCCTGCTAAAAAAGTTCGTCAGCGTTATAGCTGTGGAATTTCTCCATAAAATCTTGTTCAGAAAGCGGTTTGGAATAATAGTATCCCTGCAGATAATCGCAGCCCATGCTCATAAGGAGCTCGGCGGTCTTTTCATCCTCGATTCCCTCCGCGAGCGTCTTCATGCCGGCTTCATTGATGAGCGAAACAGTGTTCTTAAGGATGTTGCTGTTGCTGTCCGCTGATGTCTTCGTTATGAACTCACGGTCCATCTTAACGACAGAAATCGGCATCTGCGAAATCCTGCACATATTCGAAGTTCCAGTACCGTAATCATCAAGAGAAAAATGGATTCCCAACGCTTCAAGGCGCTTTATGTTTCGCAGGAACGCTGGCTGATCATTCATTATCGCCGTTTCTTTAAGTTCGAACGCAAGCATTGAAGGATGAACCCTGTATTTACGCAACGCACGCTCAAGCTTCTCGGAAAAATCGGTTTCCATAAACTGAACTTCTGATATGTTTATATCGATATGTTCGAATCCGATAACGCGCAATTCGTTCTTTGAGACAAAGCGACAAACGTTGTCTATAAGGATATCCCACAACTGATGAATCGCACCAGAAGTTTCTGCTTCTTTAATGAAAAGTGTCGGAGGAATATATCCGTACTTTTCCGTCTTAAGTCTTACGAATGCTTCAGCCGCTACGAATGCCTTCTTTTTTGGCGAATAGATCGGCTGGTAGTACATCGTAAAGCTTTTATTCATTATTGCGTTCGCGATTATTTCTGGAAGCTCGTTCTTGAGAAGGAACTGCTTGTCGGCGACAATGTCGCTTACAGTGGCGACACCTTTTGTATCCGTGACATATTTCCTGAAATCTTCAACGAACTTAATAAAATCGGGATATTTGTCAAAATCCGCTGGGCATTTGACGCAGCATATCGTAGAGTTGAGCTCAATGAAAATCTGGTTGATTACCATATCTTCAAGGATATATTCGTCAACAGCCTCTGCCGCCGCCTGTATGTTCTCGGGCGTTGCCTTGTCATCGACGACCGCGAAATAGCCAAGCTCCAGATAATAGAGCGTATGGTTAAGATGATTCTTCCTGAAAATCTCCTCGAACTTCGCCTTAAGCCGCCGCAAAAGCACGATGGAGTTCTCGTTTCCGAGAATCTGATATATCGACTTCCAGTTGACGATGTTTATGAGCATTACGTTGACGGGTTTCTGGACGAAAAGAATACGCCGTATATCGTTGTTGAAACTACGGTAGTTCATTATGCCCAGAATCGGGTCGCGCATTCCTTCTTCATCGCGGAGCGTCATAACGATAAACAGACACGCCAGCGAGACAGCAAGCATTTCCACAAGGTATTCCGGCAAAAGAAGCTGCACGATTACAGCTGCCATATTAAGCGGATACATTGCCAAAAGCGCTACGAATTTGTCGCGCCGGAAAAGCTTCCTGTACGACACGAGAGTCGAAACGCCCATCGCCATATATATTCCGTTGCAGCAGTAAATTATATTAAGGCTGGAACCGCGCGAATATATAAGCTCGGCACTGATATTAAAAACCTGATGTGTGAAAAGATTTGAGAACAAGGTTACTGTCGCCACGGCAAAGGGCAAGAATCCCAGAATGATAGGACCTTTTTTCGCGGAGAGCATGTGCCATGTTTCAGATGTCTTAACGATATACAGAAGATAAATAGGTGCATGAAGGTTTCGTAACGAGAAATAGGCGTAGCAGACGAAGACCCGTAATATGTAATAATCAGGCTTTAAGTTTTCAGGAATCATCTCAAAAAGCTCGGCGACAAAATCAAAAATTGTAGTAAGAAGTCCAACAATCACTACTCCTACAAGATAACGGTCTGCACCTGTCTTTAAAATCTTGCGGAACAGCAGGGTAACGAGAACTACGACAAATACAATAATTGCGCAAAGGTCAAAATCGACGATTCGTGAAAGATTTGCCAACATACTAAATATAATAAACCATAATTGAATTATTTTAAAGCGTTTTTTATAGATATTTGAGATTTTTTAATTTATTATCTTTTTTATATTTTTAGAATTAGCTTAGAAGAGCTCGTCCGCAGCATAGCTGTGGAATTTCTCCATGAAATCTTGCTCGGAAAGCGGTTTTGAATAATAGTATCCTTGCAGAAAATCGCAGCCCATGCCCATAAGGAGCTCGGCTGTCTTTTCATCCTCGACTCCCTCCGCGAGCGTCTTCATGCCGGCTTCATTAATGAGCGAAACCGTGTTCTTCAGTATGCTGCTATTGTTGTCCGCTGCTGTCTTCGTTATGAATTCCCGGTCCATCTTAACGACAGAAATCGGCATCTGCGAGATTCTGCACATGTTCGAAGTTCCGACACCGTAATCATCAAGCGCGAATTTTATTCCCAGAGCGTCAAGCCGCTTGATGTTGCGCACGAACGCGGGCTGCTCGTTCATTATCGCCGTTTCTTTAAGCTCGAACGTCAGCATGGATGGGCTTACCCTGTATTTACGAAGCGCACGCTGCAGTTTTTCGGAAAAATCGGTTTCCATGAACTGAATCTCGGAAATGTATATATCGATATGCTCGAACCCGATGACACGAAGCTCGTTCTTTGAGACGAAACTGCAGATCTTTTCAATGATTATGTCCCAAATTTGGTGGATTGAGCCGGACGATTCCGCTTCTTTAATGAATAGAGCCGGCGGAATATAACCGTATTTTTCCGTCTTGAGCCTTACGAATGCCTCAGCTGCGATGAACGCCTTCTTTTCCGGCGAATATATCGGCTGATAGTACATCGTGAAGCTTTTGTCCATTATGGCGTTCGCGATAATTTCCGGGAGCTCGTTCTTAAGCTGGAAGTCTTTATCTTCCTGTATATACTTTACGTCAGCAACGCCTTTCGTATCGGTGATATATTTTCTGAAATCCTCTACGAACTTAAGGAAATCGGGGTATTTGTTAAAATCCGTAGGGCATTTTACGCAGCAGATAGCGGAGTTAAGCTCCATGAAAATCTGATTGATTACCGTATCCTCAAGGATGTATTCGTCCACTGCCTCTGCAGCAGCCTGTAAGTTTTCTGGAGTTGCCTTATCGTCAATCACGGCGAAAAATCCCTGCTCCAGATAATAGATTACCTGGTCAAAGTGATGCTTCCTGAAAATCTCCTCGAACTTCGCCTTAAGCCGCCGCAGCAATACTATGGAGTTTTCGTTGCCCAGAATGGAGTAAACCGCCTTCCAGTTCAGTATGTTTATAAGGATTATGTTAACCGGCTTCTGTACGAAAAGGATGCGCCGCATATCGTTGTTGAAACTTCTGTAGTTCATAACGCCCAAAATCGGGTCGCGCATTCCTTCCTCATCACGGAGTGTCATCACAAGGAAAAGGAGCGCAAGCGATACGGCGAGCATCTCTATGAGCAGCTCTCCTGTAAGCGCCTGGATTGTTATTGCGCCTAGGTTAATCGGGTACAGAGCGACGAGCGCGCAGAATTTGTCGCGGCGGAAAAGCTTTCTGTACGAAAAGAGCATGGATATTCCCATCGCCATATATATTCCGTTGCAGATATACTGGATAATGATGAGAGAGCCGTCCACGTATTTAAAATGAGCAAAAACTCCGTCTACAAATACTTCATCAAGTGAAAAAATGCAGTGATTAAACGGATTAATCAGCACTGTTACCGTATTCACTATCAACGGAATCAAGCCGATAAACACGATTCTCTTATTCGACAGCAGCATGTGCCACATTTCTGAGGCTTTGATGATATACAGAAGATAGATTGGTGCGTGAAGGTTCCGTAAGAAGAAATAAAAGTAATATACGGTATAACATACCCACTTCAGCTCCTGTTTCGGCGGGAAAAAACCTTTGCTGAACAATTCCCCAACAAAATCTACAACCGTCGTTGCAAGAACAATAACAACTATTGAAATAAGATAACGATCCACGCCCGTCTTGAGAACTTTACGGAACACCAGCGTAACAAGGATCACTATCAGTATGACAATAGCACACAGGTCAAAAATGACCGTCATTGGGAAATTTGGCATGATTAGTATAAAATATACATCATATTCAAATTTTTTTAAACAGATTTTTGAAGAGATTTGAGATTTTTATAGTTTTTTTCTTTTTATTTGACCTGACTATAAAGTCCAGCGATTTCCGAGCGCCATTCAAATTTCTTGTCGCGCGGCTCCCACTCTATAATCTTCTGGATAGAAAAATTCCTTGAGTCATGCGGCTGCGGGAACACAACGACCCCGAATCTTCCTTGACCGATATAGACAATTTTCTGATCAGGACCGATATTTTCTGTCTTTTGAAGCTGATCGAGAACACAGTCAAAATGAACAGGCACACCTGTATCCTTGTCAGCAAGAGCGCTTCCAAGCTCTACAATCGGTTTTCCGCACATCGGGCATTCCGGTGTGTTCATCTTAAAAGTTCTTATAGCTTCCTGGTTTTCTATATCTTCTTTATCAGCAGCTTCCCTTCTTCCGCGCCGTTCCTGACCGCGCCTTGAATTATTCCACTGACGTCTTCCGCCATGATTTCTGCCATTAGTATGATCCATTTACAGCTTCCTTAAAACCTCTCGGTTTTTCAACAAGTCTGCGACTAAGCACAAGAGCAATACGCTGCACGGCATTATCAACATAAGATTCATCCTGAATTTTCTGCCGTAACTCAAGTATTTTTGCGGATACTATTTGATCAGAAGATTTATCATTACTGATCGTACTCATACATACTCCGAAAACGCATTTTCTATGTGATATACAGACTCAAAATCCGGCATATCAACAACAATAACGTCGAACCTGACGTACCTACAGTTATATTGTCGATATTTGGAAAGAAAACATTTAGCCGTTTCAACAATTCTTTTCTGCTTTAGACGTCCAAGTTCCTTCTCGAGCGTCTGAAGATTGCCGCTTGGCAGCGTTTTCACCTCCGCGAACACAATCGTGTCACCGGTATCCGCAATTATATTGATTTCGCCGCGTCTTGTCCTCCAGTTTCGCTCGACGATTCTATATCCTTTTCCGGCAAGGAAATCTGCGGCTTTTTGTTCTCCAGCGGCACCGCGCGCTCTGCTATGCAAATTTCTGAGCCTCTTCCCGGCTGAGCGGTCTTACTATAAAAACTGAACGCTGTTCCCTAAGCTTTATGACTGTTCCAGTCTCTATATCGCCGTGACCTTTTGCAACAATCTTAACGACCGGCAGGAAAAACGAATCTTCTTCGCTTTCTATGACGCGGGCAACAGAAATGTTGCTCATAAGCACGAGCGTTCCGGACGGATAGACTCCAGTGCTTTTTACGACGCAGCTTACAACTTCCGGGTCAAACTGCTTTCCTGCCTTGCCGAGCAGGCTTTTTACAGCCTCGTACCCGATGAGAGCGTTCCTGTACGGTTTTTCGGAAATCATAGCTTCGAACGCGTCACAAACGGAGATTATGCGCGCGGCAAGGTTGATGTTGCTGCCAGAACGACCTTCAGGGTATCCGCCGCCGCCGTAATACTCGTGGTGCTGCAGAACCGCAGTGGCTATATCATCTGGTAAAAGCAATGTATCAGTGATATACGACGCGCCGCGTACCGTATGCATCTTAAGAAGCTCAAATTCAGATGAGGTGAGCTTTCCTTTTTTGTTCGTTATTTCTTGCGGAACGGAAGGCATGTAAATGTCGTGAAGAAGCGCGGCTATAATTATGAGCCATATTTTTCTGTCGGGAAGATCCATTGCGAACGCGGCGGCTCCGGCTAAAACCGCTATGTTCACCGCCGATGCAGGATACTTATTGCTGCTTCCTTTGTTCAGGATAAAGCTTACGAAACCAGAGCTGTCGCGTCTTATCGTGCGGAAAAGCGTATCGGCGGTCGAATCGACGACAGCCCGTACGGAGTTAGGGTTTTCACCGGCGGCGGCGAAAACTTTTTTCATGTTACTTACAGCTTCGTCGTAGCACCCAGAAATGCCGGAAAGAGGTTCTGTAAAAGAAGAATCTAACCGTTGCGGACCATCAACTTCCTGGAGCTCCTCCAGTTCTTCAAGGCCATCAAGCTCCTCTACTTCATCAACATCATCAATCCGGCTGTCGGAAGTAAAATCGCCTTTGTTGTTAGAGTCTATAAGTCTGCCGTATGTAACGAGTTTCTGTATTTTCCACTGCTTTATCGCATCAAGATGGAACTGCTTTACAGGACGGTTCTCGGCAAGGAACATATTCGTACCGTCATCAAAGAACACGGGGGATGAAAACCGCATTCCAAGCTTCAAATCTCGAGTCTTTATTGTATTTACAACAGTTTTGTTATTCACTTTTCCCCCCTTATAACGGAAAAAACAGCCGCCATGACTTTCCATGTTTCCACAGGGATACAATCGCCCGCCTTGCATAAAGCAAGGATTTCCGCCGTCTCCGGCTCGTAAACTACAGGAACATCATGTTGTCTTGCAATGTCAATCATTTTGTCGGCAATGTCGGCGACACCGTTATAAACGATAATCGGAGCTTCCGTACCTTCATTGTAAACTAAGGCAGAAGCTTTCATTGCAGGCGTTTTCGTGGAAGCCATCATGCCTCCGCCCTTACAAGCGCGATATCGTTGTCGGAAAGATACATTATATCGGGATCCGGCTCGTATCGAACAATGATTTTTTCTGCGGCTCCCGCAAGCGCTGTCTTCAGCTTTTCTGCTATTCTGCCGGGATTTCCGTTTTGTGGCTGTACCGAGAACTCCACAGTACACTCGTATATTTTAGTCCTGTTTATACAGTAATTCAAGTAAATTTTGAACAAAAATAATTTCTCGCCTTTTCGTGCGGTCAGTTTGAGACGCGATACAGTTCCGTCCGGCTCCTTCAACAAGCAGATTGAGCCGTAAAACGATTCGATTCCGTCGCGCCCGGCGGAACTATCGCGAACTTCGCTGAGACTGTCGCTTGTGCCGTCAACGCCTTTGTACTCGTACGGAATGATAATCCAGTGTTCTGCATCCTCTTCTGCGGCGTTGACCCCGGCTGTAAAACCGTTATCAGCGGAACCGCACCCGGAAATCATGCCCAAAAGCCGCTCAATCGCTTCTTCCGTAACAGGAAGCCCTTTTTCTTCCAGAATAACGGCGGCTTCCGCAGCTTCCTGCTCGTGCCCCGGAAACTTCTTCGCTATCTCACGGATAAAAGCCGCCTTGTCGGTGTCGAGCCGTATTCCCATAAGCTGCATAAAGCTTACGATACGCCGCGAAAGCTCGTCGGGTACAAGCCCAAGCGAATTGAAATACTGCGCTGCATCTGTATCTGAAAGTTTATTTATGTCGAAGATATTGGAGTTATTTAAGTTTTTAGAATTATTCGCCGCACGATTTAAACCGCGGCTAAAATCTGGCAGAAGGATAAGCTTTCTTCCGTCTGTCGTAAGTTTTGCCGGGAACGCGTCTCCGGCTTTCATCGGTTTGTCCGCGCGGACTGAGAATCGGCTGCCCTCGAACGAAACGGTGTATGTTCCGTCGGGTTTCTCGCCGATTACCCGGACAAAGACAAAAGACCCCTCTCTAAGGCTTACAGCAGAAGAGAGGGGTTTATCTGTAATATGTACGGTTGATTCCGGAATCACAGAACAAAGCCTTGAGGATGTGCTGATTTATATGCGTAAATCAGCACGTTCCGACTATTTTGTATTAGCCGCCCTGTCTGACTTCTTTACGATGCGCTCTTTAATCTTGGCACCCTTACCAATCTTGTCACGGATGTAGTAGAGCTTAGCGCGGCGTACTTTACCAACGCGGACAACCTCGATCTTTGCGATACGCGGTGAGTTGAGCGGGAAAATTCTTTCAACGCCAACGCCGTATGAGTTCTTGCGAACTGTAACTGTGCGGCGAACACCAGCGCCCTTGAAGCAGATTACAAGGCCTTCATAAACCTGAATGCGCTCTGTCTTTCCTTCAATAATCTTGAAGAAAACTTTAACAGTATCACCAACGTTAAAATCAGGTAAGTCAGTTTTTCTCTGAGCTTCCTCAATTGTCTTAATTAAATCCATATCAGTCTCCTGAAGTTATATCCTCAATCATTTTCTCGGCTTCTTCTGTAAGAGTGCCGTTCTCACGCGCTTTTGCAACCAAATCCGGCCGCATTCTGAGCGTTTTCTCGAGCCTCTTTTTAAGCCTCCACTTCCTGATATTTTCATGATGCCCTGAAAGTAAAACTTCCGGTACATTACGTCCGTCAAACACTTCGGGTCGTGTGTATTGCGGATATTCAAGAAGCCCGTCAGTGAAGCTTTCCTCCTCCAAAGACTCATGCGAGATAACTCCGTCTATCAGCCTGTACACCGCGTCAATAATGACCGTGGCTGCAAGCTCACCCGATGACATCACATAGTCACCGATGGAAATCTCGTCATCAACCCAGGAATCTATTATCCTCTGGTCAATACCTTCGTACCGCCCGCAGATAAATATAAGGTTCTCCGTCTGACTAAGTTCCTGCGCCAGTTTCTGCGTAAAGGGCTTTCCCGAAGGAGTAACATAAACGACGCGCTTTTTGGCTTTCCGCCCCTGCGTTTCGTTTATCCCTTTGAATACAGACTTGAGCGCTAAACTCAACGGCTCCGGCAACATAAGCATACCGGCGCCGCCCCCATACGGACTGTCATCACAAGTTTTGTGTTTATCAAAGGCAAAATCCCTGATATTCACCAAATCGTAGGCAACAATTCCCTTCTCTACCGCCTTTGCCATGATTGAGCTTTCAAAAAAAGCACGGGGTATTTCCGGGAACAAGGTCAGCACATGGAATTTCATGAATTACTCCAGAATCCAGAGGTGCATAAGCTGCATCTTCTTTCCGTCGATATCTACATCGCCGATGAACTCCTTTTTGAAAGGAACAAGAACAGTTCTTTTCTTCTTAGCAGGAGAACCAGCTTCCGAATCAGACGAAAACTGCAAACTCTCGGATACAGAAACCTCTAACAGGTCTCCAGCACCGCCTTCCAATACGTCTGTGACGATACCGGCAACAATCGGTTCCGGTTTTACGCCATCATTCAGTCCGTTCTTTGCATTCGATTCAGAGCCAGGCTCGTAAATCAATGCACAGTTCTTAAGATCCTCGACATAATACTCGCCTTCATAAAGAGGGCAGGCTTTGTCTCTGGGCACCACAATCTCGGCTCCGGCAAGCTTTGCGGCCTGCTCCGGTGTGTCGATTCCAGCGCATTTCATAAAAAGGAAAGGATGTCCACCTTCTACCGATTCAACTTCGGCTTTTCTTTCGGTTCCGTCTTTCCTCAAAGTAACTTCGGTCAGTTCGAAAAAATGCTCGACCTCGCCGGAGGTACTCTCTACTTTAACTTTACCCGTAAGACCATGTGCCCCGCGGATAATTCCGATAACCAGGCTGGTAACTGCACCCATCAGTCCAAAATTTCCAGACTGTAGCGTTTTCCGGTCTTGCTTGCGCTCGCGCTCAAAACTGTGCGCAAAGCCTTTGCTATGCGGCCGTACTTGCCGATTACTTTGCCGATGTCGTTCTGTGCGACACGAAGCTCAATAACCGTGGATTTGTCACCTTCGACTTCCTGCACCGAGACGCTACTTGGATCATCGACCAGTGATTTTGCAATATATTCAATCAGGTCTTTTTCCATTCCCAACTCCCGGTGCTACTAAGAACTTTTCTTGTTGAAAAGTTTCTTAACTGTGTCTGAAGGCTGTGCTCCTACACTGATCCAATACTTTGCCCTTTCCTCATTGAAAGAAACCTGTTTGTCGGCTGCCTCAATAGGATGATAAACACCAATCTCTTCGATTGTCGTGCCATCGCGGGGCTTGCGTGAGTCCTGCACTACGATTCTGTAGTACGGACGTTTTTTGGTTCCAAACTTCTTGAGTCTGATTCTTACCACTTCTATCCTCCAATTGGACATGTTTACATGCCCAAAATGTACTGTTATTGGTGCGCCGGTAAGTCCTGCTGAGTGCATACGTATAGCGCATGAAACTAATTTATAGCATAAATTGGATTTATGGTCAATATTGTCCGGGCGCACCGACAGGGGCTGTTCTTGCGTCCGTCTTAAAACTCTTCGAAGTCGCTGTCGGAAACGTAAGTGTTAGGCACGTAGTCCTGTGCCGAGAACGCCATTCCGGCAGACGCTGCAGAGCCATTCTGCTGAGCCGTATCAGCACCGCCGGCGGAAGCATTTTCCGTTTCTTCTGGCGTGGCAGGCTTTATTACAGGTTCCGGCTTTATAACGTTCTTACGCTCCGCGCCGGCGAAGTCCGCGCTGTTGTGCGGAGAAACTTCGTCCGCGTTCTTTGCGATAACATTCCGTGGTTTAGGCGCGGCAGTCCCCTTCACAGCATTTTCGTCCGCACCGGACTGTACAGGGTAAACATGGCGCACAGGCTTTTCCACAACTGGTTCGGCGGACTTTTCTGACCGTACAGAAGCTGGAGACGGCGGTAAACCAGGTTTTACGGCAGGAGCCTTAAGCGCGGGTTTTGCGGCTTGTTTCTTTACGACTGATGACGGAGCTTTCAAAGACTCGAACTTAAAGAACTGAAGGGCGCGGAGCAGTTCATCTGACTGTGCCGCCATCTCTTCTGAAAGCGAAGCGAATTCCTCGGACGAGGATGCGCTTCTTTGAACAAGCGTATCAAGCTCAATTACGGCTTTGTTTATCTGCTGGGCACCGATATCCTCTTCACGCGCCGCAGCGGAGATTTCCTGCGTCAAATCAGCTGTCTTTATAATATTAGGAATCATAACGTCAAAACGCTTTCCGGTATCTTCGGCTATTTTAACGCTTTCTTCAGAAAGTTCGATGATGTCCACAGCCGCCGCCTGACTGCGTTCTGCAAGTTTACGGACCTCGCTTGCGACGACGGCGAAGCCGCGCCCGACCTCACCGGCGCGCGCCGCTTCTATAGCGGCGTTAAGCGCAAGCCTGTTCGTCTGGCTAGAAATATCTTCAATAATTGAAATCTTGTCGGCGATAGCGTGCATTGCGTCAACCGTGCGCTTAACGGCTTCGCCGCCGGCACGGCTTTCTTCAAGGACAAGCTGTGCTATAGAATCTGTCTCGGCGGCGTTATCTGCGTTCCGCCGTATGTTGGACGACATTTCTTCCATCGTTGAAGAGATCTCTTCCGCGAACGCTGCCTGTGATGTAGCATCAGTTGAAATAACCTGGCTTCCGTGGCTTAGCTCAACGCTTCCTGCGGCGACATTTTCTCCCGCCGCATACACTGTAGAAACGACTGTCCGAAGCGAATCGAGAAGCTTGTTGAAGTTTTCCCCAAGCTCGCCTATCTCATCGTTCCTGTCCGTTATGAGCTTTTTCTCTTCTTCAGAGAAATCTTTCATAACAAGATCGCCTTTAGTTATCATGCCGAAAGCCTTTGAAAAGCTTTTTAGCGGCTTAATGACCGCAAATGTGGAGGAAATACCGATTAACAGCAACAGAACAGCAAGGACATCAGTAATAATCATCAAAGCTGTTGTCTGCTTTTTGGAAGACAGTTGCATCTCTGCGAATCTTGAAAGAAACTCTGCCCCGGCCTCTTCGCTCAGCTCACCGGATGCCACAGCATCCTCCGCGACAGAAGAAATTTTCTTAAGAACTGTGTTGGAACTCACTACGCACAAAGAAATTACAACGAGTGTCACAACGACAATCATGATGAATGATCCAAGAAGCCTTGTTTTTAATTTCATACCAAATTCTCCTCCGCTATATATCGTAAACCTAAAAAGCCGTATGTCAAGCGAATCTATCCATGAATTATTTTTTTACTCTTTAATATAAGATTTTTCTTGCGGGCAGCTTGTATATGGAATATAGTAATACTATGGCTGTTTTGTTGCCTGTAGCCGGCGGAAAAGGCGGTGTCGGTAAGAGCATAGTATCAATCAATCTCGCTGTAACCCTCGCACACCAGTGCAGAAACACAATTCTCTGCGATCTGGATTTGGGAGGGGCGAACCTTCATACCCTTCTGGGATTAAAGAACAATCAGGCGGGACTTGGCACATATATCACTAAGCAGGAGACAGATTTCTCAAATCTTCTGCAGGCAACGGGAATTCCATCTTTGCAGTTCATAGCGGGTGACTGCCACTATCCGGGTGTCGCCAACATGGACTTCTTCACGAAGAAGAAGATAATCAAGAACATACAGTCGCTCGACGCAGACTACGTGATAATGGACCTGGGCGCAGGCTCAACGTACAACATAATAGATTTTTTCCTTACGACATACGACGGCATAATCGTTGTATCGCCCGACCTTACATCAATCCTTAACGCATACTCGTTCCTTAAATCGGCTGTATTCCGCTTCTGCTACCGTCAGTTCGCGCCAAAAAGCCCTGAACGGCAGATACTTCAGAACAGCATTCTGCAGCGCATGGAAGGCAAGGAATACTCGTTCGACCAGATTCTTTCGGTTATCGCATCAAAATTCCCGGAATCAGCGGAAAAAGCAATATCAGAGATGAAAAAACTTCATCCCCGCATCATAATGAATATGGGGCGCGGTCACACTGACATAGAGCTCGGCAACAGGCTTCTCAACCTTACACGGAACAAGCTTTCAATAGAAGCCGAATATGTCGGTTTTGTGCCTTACGACGAGAACGTATCGCTTTCAATAGCAAGAAGGCAGCCGCTCACCATAATGAAGCCGGATTCTCCTTTGTGCCTTGCCATGCCAGAAATCGCGAGCAGGCTTGAAGCGACGGTCTCCGGGAAAGATATCTTTTTGGAAGATGTACAGGAAAACCTTGAAGAAATAGTTAACAGTTACTATGACAAACTGAATAAAAAACGACAGGACGATATATGATTCAAACGGCAAAAATTTACGAAAACTTACTCTCAATCAGCAAAGACAGCGGTGACGACTTCCTTGATATCAGCAAAAATTTCCCTGTTATGCTGCGAGAACTTGACTCAATATCGAACCGGAATTCGGCAGCAATGATGAGTTTAAGGATGTTTTCGTCCATCCAGACGCAACTTAAGAACGTAATAGAAGCCCAACAGCAGCTTCTTAACGATAACAGGCAATTCCTTGCAGAGGTGCGCGCAAAAAACAACAGCCTTTTCACACACTTCTCCGAGAAAATGCACCTTCTCGACACGATACAAGACATAATCTCCGGTATTCGCGAAAGCAGCCAGGAAATGGAAGTTATATCGCTGAACGCGATGGTTGTTTCAATCAAATCCGGCAAGGCAGGACAAGCATTCTCGTACATCACGTCAAACCTTAAGCACATGTCGCTGCGCCTTATAAGCCAGTCAGAGCAGCTCATAGAAAACGGCAAGGAAGTTCAGGACGCGCTTCAGATTCTTAAAGATGAAATCTCGAAAGTCAACAACTTGAACCAGAATTCTTCCGCAGAATCGTACGATTCTTCTGCTTCTATGATAAACGCGATAGAAGAAATATCAGCGAAGCTTTCAAACATGCTCGACTCTTCGAAGCAGCTGAAAACTCCGGTCGTAAAAGCGATGGAAGGCATTCAGATGCAGGACATAATACGCCAGTCGCTTGACGACGTTCTTATAGCCGTGCAAAAACTTACCACACCGGGCGATAATCTTACGCCGGAAGAAAAGCTTTATACATACAACGCAAACGAAAAGCTTTCTACCCTCTGCGTCCGCTGCCTTACGAAAATAAAAGAAAAACTCGACGGATGCGTTGAAGTTTTCTCCAAGAACAGAGAAGAAGCCGCGGCCATATTGAACGAAATAGACAGAACAAAAGACTCGTTCGTCAACAACGACAACGAATCGATATCCGGGCTTGTTACGCTCAAAATGAACATAGAAAGCGCAATTGACGACTTCAACGGATTCTCCGAGATTTTCGGACTTTACCAGACAGTTCAGGGCAAGGTTATGGAAGCCGTACAGAACATTCAGGAAGTCGTTCAGATAATGTCGCTCTGCTTCAACGGATTCCTGCCGATTATCGGAAACCTTCAGTATGTAGCCATAGCGCAGCGCATCGAGGTTGCAAGGAACGACGCGATCAGCAGCATCAAGGACACTGTAGAGTACATGTCCCAGCTTATCACGAACACAAAAGAAAGCGTAGACACAGCGCAGAAGCAGCTTAAAGAGTTCACCGATACAAGCCAGATTCAGATACAGAGCTTCTTGGAGACGAATTCCCGCAACAAGACGACGCTCTCTGACGTTACGGAATCGAAGCGGTCGTTCGCGGAAAACCTTAACTCGCTTTACAACGGGCTTAGGGAAGCTATCCGTAACTTCAGGATATACTCGCCTGACTTCTACACAAGCTACGAGAGAATTGCGGAAAAGATTGAAGCTCTGAAAAAACTGTCAGGCAGGCTCGACAAAGAAATACAGAACATACAGGCGTTCGCAGACGACAATGCTGCGCACAAGCAGAAGCACATGAGCCTTTACGACCTTGCGGACGACGGAGTACATAATGCTGACATTGAAGAATTCTTGCAGCATTTCACCATAACCGACGACAAGCTGGAGGCAGGCAGCATAGCCGGAATCTCAGTTACAGGAGGAGCCGAATCGGGAGAAATAACTTTCTTCTAACCTGCTTTCATCATGAACAGACATTATGACCCTCATTTTCAGAAAGATATAGTGACTATTCACCCCGGAGAGTATTTTTCCACAGATGAGGATATATACATCGCGACTGTTCTTGGCTCCTGCATAAGCATCGCGCTTTTTGACCTGTCCATTCATCTTGGCGGGCTGAACCACTTCATGCTGCCCAGATCGAACAGGACAGAGGCAGTACCGACGGAAGATGAAGGCCGCTTTGGAAATTTCGCCGTGGAGCTTCTTATAAACGACCTTTTGAAAAAAGGCGCGAAACACGAGAATCTGCGGGCAAAAGTCTTTGGCGGCGGAAACGTTCTTGAATCGAGCGGGCCCAAAATGAACATGACGGGCATAAACAATATAAATTTTGCGCTCTCGTATTTGGAAACGGAGCACATACCGATTGTGGTGAATGATACGGGCGGTATTTTCCCGCGGAAAATATTTTTCCATCCGCAAACTTCAAAAGTATACTTAAAACGCATACAGAAGTGCGGATGTCCTGTTGAGCAGATAAAACAAAGGGAGGAGCAGTATCAGACAAACCTGCAGAAAGCGAAAGATACGGCAGGCGACATTACGTGGTTCTAGGTTTCGCTGCTGAGCCTTTTTTCCACTTCGCTGAATATCTTATTCAGGTCGAGGACAAGAACAAGGTTCGTACCGTCTTTGCCGAGCATCTTGACGAACTGCGTGTTCGTGCCGGTCGCTGAAGGCTCTCTTTCCAAAGAACCTACGCCGTTCACGGAATCAGCGATAAAGCCGAACGTCATGTTCGAGCCATCTTCCAGCTGGATTTCTGCAACGATTATGGAAGTGTTCTTGTCTACAGGTTTTATATCGATTCCGAACAAAACACGGAAATCGATAACGGTAACAACGGTTCCGCGTATGTTTATTACGCCTTTCATATAATCTGCGGTGCGCGGAACGCGCGTGACTTTCTCGTACGGCAGAACTTCTTTTACGGTGGTTACTTCGACAGCGTAGGTAACATCACCAAGGAGAAATGTAAAATACGCTGCATTTGATAGATTTTCGTTCATTTATGTCTCCTTATGAAAATACTAAGGCATAAGAAACGATAAATCAAGGAGAAGATTATGGCAACTATCGAGCTTAAAGGAAACCTGACGGTAAGCAGTGCAGAAAAACTGCATAGAACATTTCTTCAGACGATACAGCAGAACAACAGCGTAACGCTTGACGTATCGGCTCTTGAAGACATCGACGTTTCAATACTTCAGCTTATATGCAGCCTTTACACGTCTATGGGACCAAACAAAAAACCGTCATTCTCCGGCTCGTTCTCACCGCTCGTAAGAAAGCGGCTTTATATATGCGGCATCATTCCTGACCAAAACATGGATGATGCGTCTATCGTAAATGCATTTGACGAAAAGATGGGAGAAGCGTCATGAGTGAAAGCCTTGATAAAATAGCAGAAGTTTTTCTTAGCGAAGCCAACGATCTTCTTGACAAGCTTGAGGAATATCTTCTTGAGCTGGAGCAGAATCCAGACGATATGGACACTATCTCCGCCGTATTCAGGAGCATGCATACCATAAAAGGCTCGGCAGGAATGTTCGGGTTTGACGCGATATCCCGCTTCACGCACGAAGCTGAGACTACGTTCGACGAAGTGCGTAACGGCAGGGTCGCCGTATCTTCGGAGCTTATTACGCTTACCCTGCAGGCGCGCGACCATATACGCGAGATGCTCGACAACGAGAACACACCCGCTATAGCGGCGGAAACCGAACGGCTCATAAAAGAGTTCCAGGTATATCTTTTGAAGCACGATAAAACAGGAAAATCTTTGGCCGAAGGAAGCGCGTCAACACAGGGCGCGAAAGACGCACAGCCATCACAAGCCACTCAGCCCGCACCAGCCGCCCCATCAGCGACGGATTCCGCTGCAAAAACAAAAGCCGCTGAAAAAGCCGACCTTATAACAGAGGAAGAACTTCCAGAAATTACATGGCGCATAAAGCTTGAGTTTTCACCAGACGTCTTTATAAACGGAACACGCCCGCATGCGCTCATAGCGGAGCTTGCGGAAATGGGCGCAATCTCCATAAGTCCGCATTTCAGCGGCGTACCGCGCCTGCATGACCTGAACCCCGAAAAATGCTACGTTTCCTGGGATGTCATTCTGACGACGACAAAGACGGAAGAAGACATAAAAGAAGTTTTCATTTTCCTTGACGACACAAGCAAAATCTCTATCCAAA
This sequence comes from Spirochaetaceae bacterium, assembly GCA_017618015.1. Taxonomy (GTDB): domain Bacteria; phylum Spirochaetota; class Spirochaetia; order Treponematales; family Treponemataceae; genus Treponema_I. The sequence goes on along the minus strand of JAFZVC010000061.1, from coordinate 45,625 downwards.
AGATAACAGACTCCGACCAGGCTTCTTCCGGCGCGCCGAAAAAGCTCGGAGAGATTCTTGTCGACAAAAAGCTTGTAACGCAAGAAGACATAAAGGATGTTCTTGGCGGACAAAAGCCGATCGGAACGCTGCTCACCGAAAAGAAAATGGTCAGCCGCGAGGATGTTCAGGCTGCGCTCGCAGAGCAGAAGCATCTTAAAGAACAGAGCGAAAAAAAGAACCAGGAGCTTAACGCGCAGACAATAAAAGTCAATTCCGCAAAGCTCGACAAACTCATAGACCTTGTGGGTGAGCTCGTTACGTTCAACGCTCGCCTTAATCAGGTTGCTTCAACAGTTTCTTCGCAGCAGCTCGCAACGCTCGGTGAGCAGGGCGAACGCCTTATTCTTGAGCTTCGCGACACCACCATGGACATGAGGATGCTCCCCATCGGAACGATATTCTCGCGTTTCAGAAGGCTCGTAAGGGACCTTGCTTCCGGCACCCACAAAGACATTGAGCTTATAACAGAAGGCGCGGAGACGGAGCTTGACAAGACAGTTATAGAAAAGCTTAATGACCCGCTCGTTCATCTTATAAGAAACTCGTGTGACCACGGCATAGAGCTGCCTGACGAAAGGACGCAGAAAGGCAAGGATCCTACTGGAAAAGTCAGGCTCCGCGCCCAGCACGCAGGCGCGTTCGTTCTTATAACGATTGAAGATGACGGTGCCGGCCTTAACCGCGAAAAGATAAAAGCAAAGGCTGTCGAGCGCGGCCTTATCAACGCGAACGACGAACTTTCCGACAGCGAGATAGACAACCTTATCTTTATGCCGGGCTTCTCCACGGCTGAGAAAGTCACGTCAATCTCTGGCAGGGGCGTAGGCATGGATGTCGTTAAAAAAGACATAACTTCGCTCGGAGGAAGCGTCACAATCCAGTCCGCGCCGGGCAAAGGAACTATATTCACGCTCAAAATCCCGCTCACCCTCGCCATCATCGAAGGAATTCTTGTACAGCTCGGTGAAAACTTCTACATCCTGCCGCTTTCAAACGTCGTCGAATGCCTTGAGTTCGACCAGCCGATGAAGAAAAACTCGTTCTGCTCATCGATGAAAATCCGCGACGAAATGATGCCTTTCATCGACTTGCGCACGTTCTTCGGCGTTGAAGGAGAACGGCCAGAAATACAGCAGATGGTTATCGTCACCGACCAGGATTCGCGCGTCGGTCTTATTATAGACAGGGTTATAGGCAACTATCAGACTGTAATAAAGCCGCTCGGAAGGCTTTACCAGAACGTTTCCGGGCTTTCCGGCGCAACGATTCTTGGCGACGGCTCAGTCGCGCTTATTCTCGACGTATACAAGCTTTCGGACATCGTGCGCAAGCTTGATACAAAAGCCTGAGCACGCGGGCAAGTGGCGAAGACCGGACGCAAAGGAAACCGATGGACAACTTCATCACCAAGTCGATAGAACTTACCGACGACGAATACAAGACGATTTCCTCTTATATAGAAAAAACGGTCGGTATCCGTATGCCGGAAGTAAAGCGCATAATGGTGCAGTCAAGGCTTTTCGGACGGCTTAAGGCACTAGGTCTGACGAATTTCAGCGACTACATCGACTATGCGTTCAACAAAGACAAGTCCGGCAATGAAATTATCCTGCTAACTGATGCGCTCACGACGAACAAAACCGAGTTTTTCCGCGAAAACGACCATTTTCAGTATCTTGTGAACAATGTTCTGCCGGAACTTGTAAGCCGGGGAATAAAAACGCCTTCTATCTGGTCAGCGGGCTGCTCGAGCGGTGAAGAAGTTTACACAATCTCCATCGTATTGCGCGAATTCATGCGTGCCCACAGGGGCGTATTCAGCAATTATCATCTTTTTGCAACCGATATCTCCACAAAAGTTTTGGACAAAGCAGTTAACGCCGTTTACGACGAAGCTTCGATAGCAAGCATCCCGTATGAGCAGAAAAAGCTTTACTTCCTCAAAAGCACGGACAGGACCGCCCCAAAAGTGCGAATAAAGCCGGAGTTGCGTTCTTGCGTGACTTTCCGCCGGCTGAACTTCATGGATGCGGCGTACAACATCAGAGAAACTTTTAACGCTATTTTCTGCCGCAACGTGCTTATCTACTTCGACAAGCCGACGCAGGAAGCTATCATCTCCAAACTGATACGGAACCTTGAACCCGGCGGATTCCTTTTCCTGGGCCATTCAGAAACTATCCTTTCTATGAACCTGCCGCTTAAAACCGTCGCGCCGACCGTCTACAGAAAGACAGAAAACGTGAGGAGCCTATGATTAAAGTTCTTGTCATAGACGACTCTGCTGTTGTCCGCGAATCTCTATCAAAGGTGCTTGCTTCTGACCCGAATATCGAAGTCATAGGGACGGCGGGCGATCCGCTTATCGCACTGAAAAAGATGGAGCTTTCCACTCCGGACGTAATAACGCTCGACATAGAAATGCCGCATATGGACGGAATAACGTTCCTTAAGCAGCTTATGGAAACGAATCCTATTCCGGTCGTAATTTGCTCCAGCATGGCAGAGGACGGCTCTCATAACGCGATGAAGGCGCTTGAATACGGTGCGACAGAGATAATCCAGAAACCGAAGCTTGGAACGAAGCAATTCATAGAAGAATCGCGAATTCTTATTTGCGATGCGGTAAAAGCAGCTGCCCTTGCGGCGTACCGGATAAAAGCAAAGTTCGGGAAGCGGGCGGGAGCGGTTCCTCAATCAGGAACGATGGCGACCACGAGTGTCGCAAACTCCACGTTCATTGCAAACTCCGCGACCACGCCGTTTAGCGCACAGAACACACTAAACTCCGCCATCCCCCACACAATCGAGACAACAGAAAAAATCGTCGTTATCGGCGCGAGCACCGGCGGTACAGAAGCCCTCAAATCATTTTTAGAGATGCTTCCCGTAAATGCGCCGGGAATCGTCATCGTGCAGCATATGCCGGAGCATTTTACGCGTTCGTTTGCCCAGCGGCTCGATTCGCTTTGCAAAGTCCATGTCGAAGAAGCAAAAGACAACGATTCGGTAATACGCGGAAAAGTTCTTATTGCGCCGGGCAACAAACATACACTTCTCAAAAGAAGCGGAGCGCGTTATTATGTAGAAGTGAAGGATGGTCCGCTCGTTTCGCGTCACCGTCCTTCAGTGGATGTGCTTTTTCGTTCTGCGGCACATTATGCCGGAAAAAACGCTGTCGGTGTCATAATGACTGGAATGGGCGACGACGGCGCGAAGGGAATGCTTGAAATGCACGAAGCAGGAGCGTATACAATTGCGCAGGATAAAGAAACGAGCGTCGTTTTCGGAATGCCTGCGGAAGCTATAAAAGCAGGTGCGGTAGACTGTATTCTTCCGCTGAGCGGCATAGCGGACGAAGTAATGCGCCGCACATTATAGGAGGAGAAAATGGCAAAAATAATGATTGTGGATGATTCAGTTTCCATCAGAAAGAGCGTTTCTTTCGTTCTTTCACAGGAAGGATACGAAGTAATAGAGGCTGATGACGGCATCGACGGCTTGAAAAAAGCCGAAGCGAACGAGTTTCAGCTGATTATAACAGATATAAACATGCCGAACATGAACGGCATCGATTTCATCAAGAACGTAAGGAATCTTCCGGCTTACCGCTTTACGCCGATTATCGCGCTCACAACGGAAAGCCAGGACGGAAAGATGCAGGAAGGAAAAGCCGCCGGCGCAACAGGCTGGATTGTAAAGCCTTTCACGTCAGAAAAGCTTTCCGCAATCGTAAAGAAAATTCTTGGGTAAAAAGGACACTGCCCAAAACATGGGCAGAGTTCTTTTCTCGCATTTTTTCAGCCTAACGCCACGTCAAGAATCATCATCAGCGTAAAGCCGAGCATAAATGTGATTGTGCCCCAGTTTGAATGCTCGCCTTCCGCCATTTCAGGAACGAGCTCTTCAATAACGACATAAATCATTGCGCCGGCTGCAAAACTTAAAAAGTACGGAAGCACAGGCATAACAAGGCTTGCAAGAAGAATCGTCAAAAGTCCGGCAACTGGCTCCACTATTCCAGAAAGAACGCCATACCAGCAGGATTTTGCCTTGGAAAGCCCTCGCGAATGAAGCGGCATAGAGATAATCGCGCCTTCAGGAAAATTCTGAATTGCTATACCGAGCGCAAGGCTTAGCGCGCCCGCTTCAGTTATCTGAGCCGAACCAGATGCCCACCCGGCGTACAAAATACCGACAGCCATTCCCTCAGGAATATTGTGAAGTGTGACGGCAAGAACCATCATCGTCGTTTTTTGAAGCTTGTTCTTCGGACCTTCCACCGTTTCATCAAGATGCATGTGAGGAACAGTTTTATCAAGCAGCAGCAGGAAAAGCATACCAAGGCAAAATCCGACCGCAGCCGGAACAAACGCAAGTTTGCCTTTATCAGCTGACATTTCCATCGAAGGAATCAAAAGGCTCCACACAGAAGCCGCGACCATAACGCCCGCCGCAAAGCCCGAAAGCATCTTCTGGATGCGGCCATCAAGCTCCTTTTTCATAAAGAAAACAAGAGCCGATCCAAGAGCAGTTCCTAAAAACGGAATCAAAAGTCCTTTCGCAATAATAAAGTTCATAGTCTGATTATAGTAAACGATTTTAGCCGGCGCAAGTATTAGCCCCGGCTAACGCAAAACAAAAGACAACAAATCCTTACAGGAGCTTATACAAAAGCCTGTATAATTCTTTTGATTCCTCTTCTGTAAGGGATGCGTTATGAGAAGCGCACTCGAACGGAATATCCTTGCATTTTTCCTTAAGCGCATTTCCTTTTTCGGTTATGCTTATCGTCATAACACGTTCATCCTCTTTTGACCGCTTTCTTTTGATATATCCTTCTTTTTCCAGATTCTTCAAAAGCGGCGTAAGAGTACCGTTATCAAGATGAAGGATATTCCCAAGCTGCCCGACCGTAACACTTTCTTTTTCCCACAGAACCATAAAGACTATGTACTGTGTGTACGTTAGGCCGAGCGGCTTCAGGAACGGCGTATAGCTGCTTGTTATTTTCCGCGCGCAAGCATACAAAGGAAAGCAAAGTTGATTCTGCAGTTTAAGCTGTTCGTATTCCTGTGACATTTTCCAAGCCGTCCTTATTCTTATTACGCTTCAATCAGTTTCGCAACGCAAGCTTCGACATCTTCCATTTTCGCAGTGGGTTCAAACCTTGCAACGACATTGCCTTCTCTGTCGATTACAAATTTGGTGAAATTCCACTTTATATCGGGATTTTTCTTATAGTTTTTATCAATCTTTGTAAGCAGCAGATTCATAGCTACGGCTTTTGCCCCTTTTCCAAAGCCTTCGAAGCCTTTCTGCTCTTTCAGGAATTTGAACAACGGAAGCTGGTTCTCACCGTTCACGTCAGACTTTTTCATCTGCGGGAACTTCGTGTTATAACGAAGTGTACAGAATTCGTGGATTTCTTCGTCCGTTCCGGGTGTCTGCCCCGCAAACTGATTGCACGGAACATCGATTACTTCAAAACCCTTGTCATTGTATTTTTCGTACATCGCTTCAATCGGCTTGTAATGAGGCGTAAATCCGCATCCGGTAGCTGTATTCACAACAAGAACGACCTTTCCTTTGAAAGTCTCCATCTTCACTTCTTCGCCAGCCGGTGTCATTACTCTGTAATCATAAAATCCCATAAGAACCTCCTTGGTAATTGCTTATAACTACCATTTGATAAAACTATATTGTATCAAATATATTTTGTCAAGATTGTTTCGTCTTTGCCTCACAATATATTTAGCACACAACAACAAAAAAAAGCTGCCCCAGGTTTTCCCAGGACAGCTTTTTGAAACAGCGGTTTCAGCCAGATTATACGACTGTTAGTAGAACAAGCCTACAGAAACGGCTACGTTAAGCTGATTGTTTGCGCCAGGTGTTCTACCAAGCTCCTTCGTGTAAAGAGCTGCATCAAGGTTGAGCGCGCCAAGTTTTACGCTTGCTCCGAGTGACAGGAAGCCATCACTGTAACCTATGCGGGCATAGATGAAACTCATAAGCCCAGCCTCAACACCGGCGTTGAAGTTAAGCCACGGGCTTCTTTCGAGCGCGCTGAGTTTTTTGTCGATGAAGTGTCTGAAGAAAAGACCGAAGTCCTTAATATCAAGCTGCACTTTAAGTGAGGAGATAAGACCACCGAGCGCACCTTCTGGAAGCACGTCAACGCCGGCGCCAACTCTGAAGTTCATTGCCTGGAACGTTGGGTTACCAAAGTCAGAGAACATGACAGAAGGATCTGCTTCGACCTGTCCAAGTGTCGCGTTTTTCGTCAAATACGGTGAGAAAAGATCCTCACAGACAATAGCAGCATCGATGAAGTTGAAAAGACGGATATGAGCACCTACGTCACAGCTCAAACCAACAGCCGACGTAAGAGGAAGTGATTCCGTACCGTCCTGAACGCTCGAAAGAATGTTCGTAAGGCTGTCCTGCATCGCGATGCGAGGAACCTGTGCGAAAGCCTCACCAGAAGCTCCTATAGCAATTGAAGTTCCGGGAGCAAGCTCAAACTTAAATCCAAAACCAAGTACAAAGCCCATCTCAACTTTGGCTGTAAGCTTAGCGAGCGTGATTGACGGAATGTTCGCGTCAACGTTGACTGTCTCGAAGAATCCCCAGCCAAGACCAGATTCTGAAATCTTTCCAAAGCAGATAGGACCATCAAGTCCTAAATTAAGGTTTACGTTCATACCGTCCGCAACAATCGATGGAATAATCTCTTCGATAGGTTTTCCCATGTTCAGGTCATCGATGATGCCCGGCACCTTGTCCAATGGACCACCGACATTCACCGTGAGCACGGAAATCATGCTTTTCTTTCCTGTAAGCGCAAGACCTGCCGGATTCTTGAGCAGCGTGTAAAAATCATTCGTGTCTACGATGTGCGTTCCACCCATGCCGAGTGAACGGACATCAATCATTCCAGGTTCATCAACAGCAACTGTTGTATCCGCAAAAGCAATCGAAACTGATGCAATTAATATAGCTACAAGAATAAATTTTCTGATTTTCATTTTTCTCTCCTATTCACCAAATCCAATATAGCTCGTAATGTTTTCCAAAGTGATGTCGTGTTCACCTAACCAGCTTATGACATCAAGTGCATTTGTAAGTGCGTCCAAGGCGCGCTCAACTACTTCACCGTCGATAGATATTGCGGAAAGAACAGACTGCGCTATCGTACCAGCTGATTGCGAGCTTTCTCCCTCAAAGAATCCTGCAAGATTTTCAAGTGCTTCTCCAACAGAATCAGGAACACCATCTTCAAAATCAATCAGATTAGATTTACAAGCGGAAAGCGCCACAGAAAGCGTCGCGAAAAGGATGTTCGGCACATCTTTATTATCCGGCTCATCGTCTGCTTCTACAATTGCAAGAAGGATGTTCTCGGCAGCCGTCGTATCAATAAAAGTGATTTTGTTCACTACATTTTTCATCACCTGAAGAATCTGGGCCTCTTCCTCCCCTGCTCCGTTCTCTGATCTGTTGACCGGAACATCAAGCGTGATACGGCTCACTTCACCGCTTATCAGGTCATATACAGTTCCCAAAAGCGTGTTTACAGGAAGTACAGCTGATGTCGTAAGCGCAAGGATTGCCGTTTTCTGCTCGTCGCTCAAAGCCGCAATTTCTTCTGCCGGCTTTTGTCCAAGAGCTTCTATAATAGCCTTAGCCGCATCCGGATCAGCCACAACACTTATATCACTTGCTGCATTTGCAAGGTCTTCCGTAGAAACATCATCAAGTTCGCCCGGATCCGGGGCATATCTAAGGATAGACGCAGGCAGAATCGGGTTCATCAGCAGGTCGCAAGAAAAAAATGTGAATGCGCACAACGCCGCGATAACGGCGAATGCAATTTTGTTCATCTTCATGATAACTCCTCAATGTCGTATCACCTTCCGTTTACGGTAAGTTGATTCGTTTTATGAGTCAATTCTAGCGACCAGATAGTACTGAATCAGTACAAAAAACAGTAACGAATCAGTACAAAATCAAGAAAAAACAGTACAGAATCAGTACAAATTGCATTTTTGGGGATTTTTTTTTATGGTCGGGTGTTATCGTGGAGCTACGGGCATGGATGCCCGTAAAAAGCCGCAAGTTTGCAGATGCAAACTTGGGTTGACAGTGCGCATGGACGCGCACTGTCATACTGCCTACCGCGAAGTTACAGTTTCCAGCTGACAGCTTCTTGTCGTCATCATCGCGTCAATTGAGTCGCAGACCGCGATTATTCTTGAGCCGATGGGGATTGAATAACCCGATATTCCGTCGGGGTACCCTAGCCCGTCGAACCTTTCGTGATGATGAAGGACGATTTCTGCCAGATCCTCAAAGGCAGACGCTTTTCTTAGTATTCTTGCTCCGATTGCCGGGTGCTGTTTGATTATTTCGAATTCTTCGTCAGAAAGCCTGCCGGGTTTGCGTAAAACAGAATCTGGGATTCCGATTTTACCGATGTCATGCAGATGTGCCGAAAAATGGAAAATACGCGTCTCGTCTTCCGAAAACCCCATTTTGCTGGCAATCGCACGCACCATATCGCTTACCCGGAGCGAATGACCTTCTGTGTAGTGATCGCGTTCTTCAAGAGCTGCCGCGATACACTCAATCATCTCATGAAACTCAACTACACCAAACATCCTATAAAGTCACTTTACATAAATATTCCCCGGACTTGCCGGGGAATGACACGATTTATTTTGCAGCCATGCGCGGTTTTCTGAACAAAGCCCAGAAGAACACGGCAAGAACCGCTATCGCGATGACAAAGCCAGCTACGCTTCCGTATCCGCCGAACATGCTTCCGAACTGGAACACAATGAAAGCTACAACGTAAGCGAATCCGCACTCCCAGCCGATTGCTGCCCAAGTCCACTTTGCGCTGTTCATCTCGCGCTTTATTGCACCGATTGCGGCGAAACAAGGCGCACACAGCAGGTTGAAGATAAGGAAAGAAAGACCTGATGCATGTGTGAAGGCTTCGGCAAGGTTTGCCCAAGTATCTTCGCCGCCGTAAAGGATACCCATTGTACCGACGATGTTCTCTTTTGCGACAAGGCCTGTAATTGAAGCGACAGCCGCCTGCCAGTTGCCCCAGCCCAGAGGTGAGAAAAGCCACGCGATTACGCTGCCGACTTTCGCAAGGATGCTTGCGTCCATCTGGTCTTCTTCAAGCATGCCGAAACCTTCTTCCGTCCAGCCGAAGCCCGACAGAAACCAGATTACGATCGTCGAAAGCAAGATAACTGTACCGGCTTTCTTGATGAACGACCAACCGCGCTCCCACATTGAGCGGAGAACGTTTCCGACCGTAGGCCAGTGGTACGCAGGAAGCTCCATTACGAACGGCGCGACTTCGCCCATGAAAGGCTTTGTCTTTTTGAGAATGATACCAGAGAAAATAATCGCCGCGATGCCGATGAAGTAGGCGGATGTTGCAAGCCAAGCAGAGCCACCGAAGATTGCGCCGGCTACAAGTCCGATGAACGGAAGTTTCGCTCCACAAGGGATGAACGTTGTCGTCATGATTGTCATGCGGCGGTCACGCTCGCTTTCAATTGTGCGGCATGCCATAATACCAGGAACGCCGCAGCCTGTGCCGACAAGCATCGGGATGAACGACTTTCCAGAAAGACCGAAGCGGCGGAAAACGCGGTCAAGGATAAACGCGATACGCGCCATGTAACCGCAAGCTTCAAGGAACGCAAGGAAGATGAACAGGACGAGCATCTGCGGTACAAAACCAAGCACGGCTCCGACACCGGCAACAATACCGTCGAGAATCAAGCCTTTAAGCCAGTCTGCGCACTCAATCGCGTCAAGTCCGTTTTCTATAAGAACCGGAATACTCGGTATCCAAACACCATAATCCGCAGGGTCGGGACCTTCTTCGCCATATTTTTCTGCCATTTCGAGGGCTTCGGCTATCATATCGTCTGTAATCTCAATCGGGTCGGAAACTTCCATCGTTTCTTCATCAATAATCGCTATGTAAGAAGTTTCGCCTGCATCAAGAGCTTCCAGAATCGTGGCTGTGTCTCCATATTCTTCTACAGCTTCCTCGTATGCGCCGCTTCCAATGCCGAATAAGTGCCAGCCGTCGCCGAACACGCCGTCGTTTACCCAGTCTGTAGCCGGAGTTCCAACCGCAACCATCGCTACCCAATATACGAGGAACATAATCGCCGCAAAAATCGGCAGAGCAAGCCAGCGGTTCGTAACGACGCGGTCAATCTTATCTGATGTTGAAGTTGCGCTCGATACTTTTTTGTAGCATGTCTTTATTACTTGTCCAATATAGATATAACGCTCATTCGTGATAATTGATTCCGCATCATCACCAAGCTCTGTTTCGGCGGCTTTTATATCACCTTTAACATGCTCCAGTTTTTCCGCAGAAATACCGAGCTTCTGGATAATCTTCTCGTCGCCTTCGAAAATCTTTATGGCGAAGAAACGCTGCTTTACTTCCGGCATGTTGTGTATGACGGCTTCCTCAATGTGGGCGAGCGCGTGCTCAACGACACCGGAGAACGTGTGCTGTGGCACTGTGCTTCCTTTTGAAACTGCCTTAAGTGTTTCCTCGACAGCCGCATCAATACCTTCGCCTTTAAGAGCGGAAATCTCGACAACAGGGCAGCTGAGTGCTTTTGAAAGTTCTTTTATGTTGATTTTGTCGCCTTTCTTTCGTACGACATCCATCATGTTAACGGCGACGACAACCGGGATTCCAAGCTCTGTAAGCTGTGTCGTAAGGTAAAGGTTTCGCTCCAAGTTTGTTCCGTCAACGATGTTAAGGATAGCATCAGGCTTTTCGTCAATAAGGTAATTACGCGCGACAACCTCTTCGAGTGTGTACGGTGAAAGCGAGTAAATACCGGGCAAGTCAGTTATTATAACTTTATTTCCGATACCGCCTTTTTTATAGGTTCCTTCTTTCTTTTCTACCGTTACTCCCGGCCAGTTTCCAACAAACTGATTAGAGCCGGTAAGCGCGTTGAAAAGCGTTGTTTTTCCGCTGTTAGGGTTTCCTGCCAGCGCGATTTTTATTTCCATTTTAGTTCCTCCTGGTAATTTAGTTAGCGCACGATAACTTTGGTTCAAAAAAAATCGCGCTATTCCACCCAAATGATATCCGCGTCCGCTTTTCTGAGGCTAAGCTCATAGCCGCGAACCGTGATCTCCACAGGATCGCCCAGCGGTGCCACTTTGCGGACATAAATCTCCGCTCCTTTCGTAATACCCATGTCCATGATTCTGCGCTTAACAGCACCCTCGCCTTTCAACTGAACCACTCTTCCTGTTCCGCCGACCGGCACATCTTTCAATGTCTTCATATTTCCTCCTAAACTATACGTAAATCCTTGTTGCCATTTCCTTGCTCACCGCAACGCGCGATTCTTTAACCGCGATGATGAGATTGCCATTATTCTCCGAAACGATGCGGACAACTCCACCGGTGACAAATCCCATATTCTCCAGATGCTGCCTGACTTCCGGTTTACCAGAAATCTTTTTGATTACGTACTGCACCCCGATGTCTCCGACACTAAGCGGTATATTCATGATAAAACCTCGATAAAAGTTAGCTTTAGACAACCTAAACACGATATGCTGCCCTTCAAAAAAGGATTTTGCCGTGCATTCAAAGTTACCCTAAAACAACTTTCGGCAATGATTATAGTTACTTGTTGCTAACTTGTCAATAATATCCGTTTCCCCTGACCGGCGAATTTGTGATATAATCTCTTCGAGGTGAATTATCATGAGCAACAACAGAGAAAAGACAATAATCAGAACAAGCATAATTAGTATTATCGCGAACATAGTTTTGGCAGGATTCAAAGCCTTTGTCGGTTTACTCTCAAATTCAATCGCCATTATCTCAGATGCCGTAAACAACACGAGCGACGCATTATCAAGCATAATTACAATCGCAGGCACAAAACTTGCCGGTAAAGCACCGAACAAAAAGCATCCTTACGGTTACGGACGAATTGAATATATAACGTCGTCCATTATTTCAGGCATCGTTTTATATGCCGGTATAACTTCTTTAGTTGAGTCTGTCAAAAAAATAATTCATCCAGAAGCCGCAGATTACAGCACAATCACTTTGATAATCTTGATTTCCGGTATAGTCGTCAAATTCATTCTTGGAATATTCGTCAAAAAGAAGGGAAAGGACGTGAATTCCGATTCATTGGTTGCAAGTGGATCTGACGCATTTAACGACGCAATTCTTTCGATTTCTGTCCTAATATCTGCCGTCATATATATGATATTCAAAATCAGCCTTGAAGCTTATGTTGGTGCGGTATTATCAGTTTTCATCATAAAATCAGGTTTGGAGCTTGTTAAAGAATCCGTTGACAACATTCTTGGCGTAAGGATCGAAAGCGATTTAGCAAACAACATCAAAATGGAAATAATAAAAGAACCTGATGTTCAAGGCGCGTTCGACCTGATACTGAACAATTACGGGCCGGATAAGTATTTAGGCTCGGTACACATCGAAGTTTCCGATACGCTGACCGTCGCAGAGGTCGATAAGATTTCAAGGAAAATCACGAAAAGCATCATGGAAAAATACGGCGTAATCCTTCATACAATCGGAGTTTATTCCGTTAACACACAGGATGAGGAAACGGCGAAAATCCAAAAGGACGTTCATGACATAGTATTCAGCCATAACGGCATTTTGCAGATGCACGGTTTCTATTTGGACGAAGCAGAGAAGATAATCAGCTTTGACATCATAATTGATTTCAGCATAAAAAATAGAGAAGAATTATACAAAACGATATATGACGAAATCCAGCAGAAATTTGCCGGATATAAAGTCAATATCACGCTCGATGTTGATATCAGCGACTAAAAGAATTTTTCGTTGATTTAATAAGCAGAAAATCCGGTTTGTGGAATAAATCTTCCTGATCCGGATTTTCTTTAAGAATCTCTTCTGTCGGGAGCGGCTCTATAAGCTTTTCAATTGCAAAGCCGCCTGTGACAAGCGTGTTTATAAGCGTTGAGAATGTCCTGTGATACTTTTTCACGTTATCCACAAACCAGACAGACTCGCGCTCCCCTTCTCTGCCGTAGTCCTTAAGGTTCACATACAGCTTTTTCCCGTCCTTGTCACGTGTCCATCGGTCGCCGCTGGAATGACAAGTGTTAATCGGATGCTCCTGAGAGAAAACGAAAACGCCGCCGTCGTTCAGCAAATTGTATACATCCTTTACAACGCTGGAAAAATCTTCCACATAATGAAGCGCAAGCGAGCTCACAACCACATCGAACTTTTCTTCTATTGTTCCCATATCTTCCATCGGGATATTGAGATACGTAATCTTGGGATCAGCGTTTTCCGTCTTTGCGACCTCAAGCATTTTCTCGGAAATGTCGATTCCAATGACTTTAGAAGCACCCTTTTCAACAAAGCGTTTGCAATGCTCACCGAAACCGCAGCCTAAATCGAGCACGGATTTTCCGGTTAAATCGGGCATCAAAGAAAACAATGCAGGAATTTCAAAAAGAATATTCGCGTTGTTTTTCCTTTCCCGCAGTTTCTTGTAGCCGTCAAAAAATGTCTCGTTGTCGTAAATGTTCTGTTTAGCCATTGAATCTCCCTTTTTGTAAAAGCAGTTGATAATAATCTAGGAAGATACTTTTTTCAAGACGTGACAAACTCGTTAGTTGGCAACCGCCGAGAAAAAAAAACAGCCCCGATTCATCAAAAATGAACCGAGGCCGCATTTTTTGTCAGTTCTAAAATTACTTGCGCTTAAGGTATTTAACGCTGTCGAGCGCGACAGCCGCTATGATGATGAATCCCTTGAACACGAACTGAAGGTTTGTGTCGATACCAAGGAACGTAAGGCAGTACGTAAGACCTGTGAAGATGATTACACCAAGAACCGCTCCACGGATTTTACCGATACCTCCGTTGAACGAGATACCACCGACAACACACGCCGCAATGGCATCAAGCTCGAAGCCCTGTCCCGTACCGGCACTAGCGTTAGCCCTGAAAGCCTCAAGGAACGCGCCGCATCCGTAGAAGATACCAGCCATGATGAAGATTCCCATCGTTACGCCGAAGACGTTGATACCGCTTACAGCAGCAGCCTCGGCATTACCACCGACGGCGTACATATTCTTTCCGAACGTCGTTTTGTTCCAGATGAACCACGCCACGAATATCGCGACGACAGCCGGGATAATCAGTTTCGGGAACGTGATGAGGTTACCGTTCATAACGCCGAGAATCCAGCGTCCACCGATAAGGTCTTTGATATTCGAGTCGATTGAGCCGACAGGAGTACCACTCGTTCCGAAGAAGAGAAGACCGTAGATGATAAGCTGTGAAGAAAGTGTCGAGATGAACGGGTGAATCTTGAAGCGTGCTGTGAAAAAGCCTGAGAAGCAGCTGAAGAACACGCAGAGTGCGATTGAAAGGCCAAGAGCCATCGCGAGTCTGCCGCCCATCGGAAGTCCTGTGAAATCCCACGGTTCCATACCGAAGAACGTAACGATGTTCTTTGTCGGATGAAGGATAAGACCTGTCGTAACGGCACCGAGCGCGACCATACGGCAGACACTGAGGTCCGTACCGGCAATAAGGATAAGGCCGGCAACGCCGAGTGCGTAGAACATACGAGTCGAGGACTGCTCAAGAATCGTAAGTATGTTAGGCAGGGAAAGAAGCTGTCCGTTGCCAGAAAGCGGCGCGATGATGATACAAACGATGAAGAACACGAGGATAGCAAGGTAGAGTCCGTTGTTGAGCATGAACTGCGACATCTTGAACTGGTACACGTAGTTCTTGAAGCTCAAACTAAGGTTCTCGCCAAAGTTTGTCTTTCCGTTGCGGAGAGCGCGGTTTGTCTGTACGTGGTCAACAAACGCCTGGTTCTTTATGTCCTTGCAGCGGTCAATTTCTGACTGGTATTTGCTCTTAGCGTCGAAAAGCTCAGACTTGCTTTCGAACTTGGCAACTTTGATTTCTTCCGCATCAGAAAGTTTCGCGATGCGGCCCGCAGTCGCTGCCTTAATGTCCGCGAGCTGCTTTTTGTATTTTTCCGTGCATTTTACCTGCTGCGCGGACTGCTCGGCGTTAACCTGCTTGATGTATGCGTCAGAAACAGTGTTCGCATAAGCGACAGCGTCTTTTGTAATCTGCTTGTCGGCATCCTTGTTGCGGGCGGCGACAACCTTTGCTTCTGCAATCTGCTTGTTGCAGTTGGCGATAATTTCCGCACACTGTGCTTTCTCAAGCATCTTGTTTTTCTTTGCGGCTGCAATTTCCTGGCGCAATGACAGAATTTTGTTAACGCCATCTTTGCGCAAATCGTCAAGGGCAAGCTTGTAGCTCCGCAAAACTTCGTCTTCGTCCAGTGATTTCACTGTCTTTGACGCAATCTGCTCAGGAAGCTTTTTAAGAGCTTCTTCCTGAAGTTTTTTTATTTCCTGTATATTATCAGCCATAGTACCGCTCCCTTATAAATATTTTGCAGAAAGCCGCAAAAGCTCTTCCTGATTCGTCTCTTTCGTGTTGACAATTCCGGCAAGCCGATGGTTCGACATAACCGCAATTCTGTTCGTTATACCAAGAATCTCCGGCATTTCACTAGAAACTACTATTATGGTTTTGCCTTCTTTCGCCATGTTGATGATAAGCTGATATATCTCGTATTTAGCACCAACATCAATACCGCGAGTCGGCTCATCCATCAAGAAGATATCAGGGCTTCTCTCCAGCCATTTACCGATAATTACTTTCTGCTGGTTACCACCGCTAAGAGCCGTTATGTTTTCCTCAGCGGATACGCACTTTGTACGCATGACGCGTATCTCGCGGTTCGCAGCGTCGAGCATTTTCTGTTCCGAAAGAACGCCGAACGTCTTGTAGCTTTCCAGGTTAGTAATTACTGTGTTGAACTTAATTGTGTCCTTGCCGAACATACCGTTAAGCTTGCGTTCTTCCGTAACGAGCGCAAAGTTGTATGCCATGGCTTCCTTGCTGCTTTTGAAGCGGAGCTTCTTGCCGCCAAGGACTATCTCGCCGGAAGCGATCGTCCTTACGCCGAAAAGAGACTCCAGAAGCTCGCTGCGACCCGCGCCGACAAGCCCGTAAAGCCCGAAAATCTCGCCTTTCCGCACCGTAAACGATATATCTTCAAGAACAGGCTCGTACTTCGTCGTAAGGTTCCGCACCTCGAAGTACATATCGCCTGGCGTGTTATCCACGTCCGGGTAGCGTTTATCGAGCGAGCGGCCTACCATCGCGGAGATAAGCTCATTCATATCCGTTTCTTTGATCGGTTTAGACATAACCATCTTACCGTCGCGCAAAACGGAAACTTCATCGCATATTTCGAAAATCTCGTCTATTTTGTGAGAAATATATACAAAAGAAACGCCCTTTTTCCTAAGGTCATCTACAATAGAAAACAGTTTTTTAACTTCACGTTCTGTCAAAGATGATGTCGGTTCGTCAAGGACGATAATCTTCGCATCATAAGAAACAGCCTTAGCAATTTCAACCATCTGACGCTGCGAGACAGACATCTTTCTCATCACAGCCTTGGGGTTGACGTTCATGTTAAGCGACGCGAAAAGCTGTGTGCTTTCCTTTGCCATTTTAGCTTCGTCTATAACGCCGAACCGTTTTGGGTATCTGCCAAGAAACAGGTTATCCGTAACGGTGCGGTCAAGGCACTGGTTCAGTTCCTGATGAACCATCGCAACACCGTTTTCAAGCGCGTCTTTCGGATTTTTAAAATCGACCGGTTTTCCAAGGAGGGTTATCTGTCCCTCATCTTTTGCGTAAATTCCGAACAGGCACTTCATCATAGTAGATTTACCGGCACCGTTCTCGCCCATAAGTCCCATGACGGTTCCTTTCTTTACAGTGAGGCTTATGCCGTCAAGAACTTTGTTTTTTGCAAATGACTTGGACAAATTTTTTATCTCAAGCACTATATCATCCATAAAAATCCTCCGGAACTAAAAAGTCCGTAAGTGCCGCCATAGCGCGGGATTTTCTTCCGCGCGGCGACCGAAGCAACATTGTTGCCAACGAGTTTCAGCCACTTTTTATAGTAAGGCTTAAAACTTCGTATGTCCAGATTTGGCTCTAAAAGTTTAGTTTTTCGAACCGTTCTTAGAACAAAAAAGCCTGTAAAAACCAAGTTATTTCCGTTTTTACAGGCTTCAAAACACTCACCTTTTTAAGGTTGGATTTTCAACTGGCTTAGTACTTTAACTTGTCTGTGTAGTCAGCAGCTGAGTTTGTCTTAACCATGTTGATTGCGAATGCATCAAAGTTGTTAAGGTTTGTGAACTTGTCAAGGCAGCTTGCCTCAGACTGTCCGTCACCCTGTACTACTGTAAGGTCGATACCAAGCAGCGGTGCATAGTAGCGGAGAGCTGGCAGATAGCTTGATGAAAGGAAGTTATCTGCTGAGTTGTAAATTGTAAGAAGAACCTTCTTTACAGGAGCGTTAGACTGTTTGATACCTACATCGCGGTTACCCTCTCTGTAAGCTGTCCAGTTGTCCTTGTTTACACCAGCGTTAAGAGCGAAAAGTCCGCGTGATTCAGCTTTGTACTGAACTTCTGCAGAAATCTTGTTGCCATACTGGTCTGGTACAGAGAATCCCTTTGTATAAACATCAGCACCTGTAAGACCGTCGAGAAGGTTGCGGATAACCTGAAGTGTACCAGCTGCCTGAGCGTCTACGTTCTGTGAAACTGTTCCACTGAGTTTTCCAGCACCTATAGCCTCGATAGCGTCTGCGTTAGCATCATAACCGAATACAGGAACACCTGCTGGATAGTTAGAAGCCTGGAGACAACCCATAGCCATACCGTCGTTGTTAGAAACTACAAGGTCAATCTGATCGCCGTATTTTGTAGCCCAGCCGCCCATAGCTTCTGTAGCTGCGTTAGCGTTCCATGTTGAACCGTCTGTACCTGTCATAGCCTTGCCTTCGAGCTCTACTACTTTGTATGTCTTTCCAGCAACTACTACAGAACCTTCCTGCTTAACTGTAGGATCTGTTGAACCAGCCCATGTTCCAAGAGCCTTGCGGATACCTTCTGTACGAGCTTTTGAGTCGTTGTGACCAACGTCACCGATGCAAAGAACATAACCGATGATTCCATCACCGTTGCGGTCGATAGAAGCTGAAGAAGCTGCGAGATAATCTGTGATAAGCTTACCCTGTACTGCACCACCGCCAGCTGCATCAAAACCAACATAATATGTGCTTGCGTTGAAACTCATAGCCGTCATATCAAGAGCGCCCGTTACAGGGTCAGATGGCTGACGATTGAAGAATACAAGTGGTTTGTCTTTGTTAAGAACTGTTTTTTTTGTTTCTTTTGAACCACCGGCAAAAACCATGCTCATTGCGACTGCGACCAAGAGCATCACCAAAACTATTTTTTTCATTGTTCCTCCTATGTTATCGTGTTCGATAACGCATATTCTATTTATATACCCACTTTGCCGAGTTGTCAAATTCTTTTTTCAAAATTTTGCAAAAAAAGTTGCGCATTATCGTTGCGCTGTTTTATTTCTTTATTTTATATCTTTTTAACATTTTTCATTGTTTTTCATTGGTTTTTTGCGCAACTTTTGTGAGAAAAAATTTGCCAAAATTAAAATCTTCTGTTATTGTATTATCGTGTACGTACACGTTATATAAGAGGTTTTTATGACGCTTGCAGAAATTGCTTCATTCGCGAATGTGTCAACTGGTACCGTTGACAGGGTTCTTCACAACAGAAAAGGTGTCTCTGAAAAAACGAGGAAACGCATACAGGACATTATAGATGAATACGGCTATCAGCCAAACCCGATAGCGAGCCAATTGAAAAACAACAAAACCTTTATCATAGGCGTACTGCTTCCTGATCTTGATACTGGACTGGACTATTATCGCTCGCTTTATACAGGAATGACGAATGCCGTTAACGAGCTCAGCCCGTTCAGAACAGAACTAAAGCTTATGATGTTCAACAGAACCGTTCCTGGCGATGCGTACAAAAAAGGGCTTGAACTTATTATGCAACCGCTGGACGCTCTTATAACGACGCCTGTAGTTCCGCAGGAATTCATGGATTTGATACCTCACCTTCACGGTATACCTTATGTTTTCATAGATACGCCTGTCGGAATAACGCAGCCTTTCCTTTCAATAGCGCAAAACCCGTACAAAGGCGGCTACTGCGCAGGACGCATAATGCAGATGCTCTGCGGAGGCGGCAAATTCGTATGCATGAGGATGTTTATGTCCGCATACAACCTTAGGGAACGCGTACGCGGATTCAAGGATTTTTTCAGCAAGGATCCAAGTTCTTCCGTACTCGATCTTGTATGCACAGATTTTACGAACGCTGGTCTTTACAAGTTTTTGGATGAGCTTTTCTCTGAGCACCCCGATATACGAGGGCTTTTTATCCCGCATGCTGAAGTCAGCCTTGCAACTTATTACCTTATCGATCATGGGCTAAAAACGAACGTAACAGTAATAGGCTACGACTTGAATGATAAAAACAAAGAAGGTCTTATAGACGGCAGCATTGACTGCATTATCGGACAGAGGCCGGAGCAGCAAGGCTTCGATGCGGTGAACAAACTTTACCAGTCGTGCATGTTACATCAGCAGATACAAGACAGGATTGAAGTACCCATCGACATCTATTTCCGCGAGAATGTGATTTAACACAGCGAAACGCGCTTTTGAGCTAAATAGGCGCGAAGTAGCTACAACCGCTGACCGATTTACTTTCGGGCGGCTTTTATAAACGCATGCAGGTTTTCCAGCTGCTCCAGTACGCGGACCTTTGCAGGACCGCCGGCTGTGAGTCTTGCGCTCACGCATGCCTCCGGCGGAAGTACTGCATAAACATCATCTTCTATGAGCTCAGAAATCTTTCTGTATTCTTCAAGCGGCATTTCTTCAAGTGTACAGCCATGCTCGATGCAGTACCTCACGGCGGAGGCAGAAACACCGTGCGCCGTTCTGAACGGCATACCTTTCCGCACAAGATAATCCGCAAGGTCTGTTGCATTAGCGTGTCCGCCAAAGCACGATGCTTTCATGCGCGCGGTGTTCCAGCCGGCGGTCGCTATCATAGACGTGAATATTGAGACACATGACAAAGCAGTATCATAAGCGTCAAAAAGGCTTCTACGGTCTTCCTGAAGGTCACGGTTGTATGTGAGCGGGAGCCCTTTCATTACAGTAAGAAGAGCCATCAAATCGCCATATACCCTGCCCGTCTTTCCTCGGATAAGCTCTGCAAAGTCAGGGTTTTTCTTTTGCGGCATAATGCTTGAGCCCGTTGACCATTTTTCAGAAAGCTCAATGAATTTAAATTCTTCCGTTGACCAAAGGACAACTTCCTCACAAAAGCGGGAAAGATGCATCATAAGAATCGAAAGGGCTGCCGCGGTCTCTATGCAGTAATCGCGGTCTGCAACACTGTCGAGAGAGTTTTCTGTCGGAGCGTCAAAGCCTAGCTCCTGTGCCGTCATCGCACGGTCGAGCGGAAGCCCGCTACCCGCAAGAGCACCTGCTCCAAGAGGACAAGCACTCATGCGTTCTGCCGCGTCGCCAAGCCTGCCGTAATCACGGCGGAGCATCTGCGCCCATGCCAAAAGATGATGGGCAAGCGTCACAGGCTGTGCGCGCTGCATATGGGTGTAACCGCTCATAAGTGATTCTGTGTGCGACGCGGCTATGCCGGCAAGAACATCCATAAGGTCAACAAGCTTCTGCTGAAGTTCCGGGATTGCATGGCGCAGATAAAGACGCTCATCGAGCGCGATCTGGTCATTCCGGCTTCTTCCTGTATGAACTTTGCGTCCTACATCACCAAGCCTGTCTGTAAGCACGCCTTCCACAAAAGAATGGATATCTTCTGCGTTCGTGTCTATCTTAAGCGTTCCTTCTTTTATTTCCTCTGCGATTTTGCCAAGTTCTTCGGCTATCTTTGAGGCTTCCGCAGCCGGAACAATCCCCTGCTTTCCGAGCATCTTCACATGAGCTCGGCTGCCACGTATATCATCAGAAGCGAGGCGCATATCCTCGTATATAGAAGTCTCAAATGCTACGGCTTCTGCATCAGGACCTTCTTTAAAGCGTCCGTGCCAAAGTGCCGCATGGTTTCCACCATCAATTATTCTGTTATTTTCACTCATATTAAACCACCTAAAATGACGCAGAAACTACTGCATTGATATCTCTAAGTTACCAAGATGAAGTACGCTGCTGTAATGCTGTGCGAAGCTTAAATCGCGCCCTACAGAAACCGCATACAGGTTAATATACCAAGGTCCATTATTACTGTCTTCCGTACTCCGTATTCTTGTATCGGAATCGTCTGGACTTGGCTTATAATTTGAATTAAATGTAAAACTCTTATTTCCGCCTGCTGTACTTATCGTGTCTATTCTCATTGGAACTGAAAGCCGCTGGTTATTCGTTTCGTCATAGATTTCTGCAGAATAAGCACCTTCAGTAGAAAGGCGAACGCGTATTGTCCGTGTAGACGTTATTTTCCGGATTATAGGAGTATCGCCTGTAGACGACCTCATCTCCTTATATCCGAGCTCACTCATTCGCCTGTAGCCATCCTCTGAATATTCTGTATTCCTGCCGCTAATATTGCTTATATCGGAGTCCATATCACTTCTTGTATCATAAATCTTGTAATAAATTTCCGTTCCCTGAAGCAAAAACTCGCTGTTGTCGGTAGAGGAGCTATATGGACATATAAAACTGAAATATCTTTGGGAAATATCGCCTGTATCTGCAGTAGGAATGTGATCAGCCTGCGGCGGCTCAATTACGTAATATACAGGTATGCCGCAGGCGAAAAAAAACAGACAGGCTGCCACCGCAAAAACCGAAACAAAAATCCGTTTTTTTACTGTCACCTGTCTGTTTCTCATTGTATATATAAAACGCTAAGCAATTAAAGCCAGCAGCTTTTTACTGGACAAGTCCGTCTGCCTCAATCGCAATAATACGTGTTTTTGCGATCTGCGCCCAAGTGATTCCGCTGAACTCATCATTAAGTTTTGTGTAGTATTCAACTGCCTTATCATAGTTTTTGCGCTGGTCCTCGATGCGTCCGAGTGAATAAAGAGCGCGTGCTTTCATGCTGAAATCTTTTCTGTCAACAGCCTTAAGAAGAAGCTCGACTGCTCCGTCGATATCATTAAGGTTTTCAGAACAGATTGCCGCATTGTACCAGCAAAGAGGAGCTGTATATGCTTTCACGTTAGCATCTGCAGCCTTGAGCCATGAGGCTTTGGCAGCTGCATAGTCAGCGAGTGAGAATTCAATCTCTGCCTCAAACATGTAAGCGCGTGAACCTACAGCGTTCTTGCTGTTCTTTTCTGCAAGATTCTTTGTCTGTATAAGGATTTCCTGAACTTTTGCTTTCTGCTCATCCGTCTCTTCGCTTGGAGAGTTTTCGTTCTTAATAGTTACATACTGATACTGCAGGTCGTCAAGCTCATTGAAGCCTTTTTCTCTTGTGTTCAGGTCTACGTAATAGATAACTGCGAACACGATGGCGGCAACGATCAAAAGACCAACAACGCTAAGGAGCACTACACGATATTTCGTCAGCCAGGCATTGACCCTGCTTGATACTGTTTTTTTCTCTTCTTTTTCCATGATTAAATAATCCTCCTAATTATTAAACAGCTACCTAATTCCAAGCTCGTTCATAAGCCTGGACACATAAGTACGCTGTATTCCAAGAATCTTTCCCGCCTCGGTCTGATTCCAGTTTGTCTCTTCTAGAATCTTTATGACGTATGATTTCTTAAACTTCGTAATCATAGTCTTCAAGGTTCTGTCGCCATCGTCCTGAACAACGGCAATTTCTGTTGATCTGGGTTCATCTCCCGAAACTTTCGAGTTAAGACGAAGATCAGCAGCATGAATATATGGCGGCTTTCCAAGAACACAAGCTCTTTCTACTGTATTCTCAAGCTCACGGATGTTTCCTGGCCAGTAATATGAATACAGAAGATCTATTGCGTCCTGCGAAAAACCGACGAAATTCTTTTTTGTTTCCGCACTAAAACGGTTGCGGAAGAAATTAGCCAAAGGCTCTATATCTTCTTTGCGCTGACGTAGCGGCGGAACAGTTATTGGAAGAACATTGAGCCTGTAGTACAGATCACTTCTGAAAGTTCCTTCTTGTACCATTTTCTCAATATCCCTGTTTGTTGCCGCAACAATACGCACATCAACAGAAATTGTGTGGCTGGATCCAACTTTTTCAAACGCCCTTGACTGAATAACGCGAAGAAGCTTTACCTGCAGGTCAAGCGGAAGCTCGCCAATCTCGTCAAGGAATATCGTTCCGCCATCAGCCGCCTCGAACCTACCCTTTCTGTTAGAAACGGCATCAGTGAATGCGCCTTTTACATGACCAAAAAGCTCGCTTTCAAGAAGCAGCGGCGAAAGTGCTGCACAGTTCACGCGGACGAACGGCTTTTTTGCACGCTCGCTTTTAAGGTGAATCTGCTCCGCGAAAAGCTCTTTACCGACTCCGCTTTCTCCCAGAACAAGTACAGAAGAGTTCGTCTTTGCGACTTGTTCCACAACAGAAAGAAGATCAAGCATCGTAGGGCTTTTTGCAATGAACGAATGAAAATCGGATCCCTGCGTTATCGTGTTCTGCAGAACATTAATTTCGTTTCGTGCCTGCCGGTACGTATCGGCGTTTGAATACGCGATACTTGCCTGAACAGAAAACTGCTCGATTATATCAAGATCCTGCTTTGTAAAATCCTGCGAGTCAGCTTTGTTCAAAAGCTCGATAACGCCTACGCATACATTACGTATACGCATAGGAACGGCTATCATGTTCTTTGTGACATAGCCGGTTTTATCCTGTACAGTCGATGAAAACCGTTCGTCCAAAGCCACATCGTTGATGATAAGGCTCTGGCAGTGTTCATAAACCCATCCGGCAATACTGCCTTTTGTTTTTACAGGAATTGATTTCGCCTCGGCGCCCTTAGGACCGAGCGCGACTTCAAAATGAAGAATATTGTCCGCCTTATTAACAAGCAGAATTGATGATGACTCGCATTTAACAAGACGCATTGCTGATTCAAGGATATAAATCAGCAATGCATTTACATCAGAATAACTGGAGTTAATAAGGGCGTTAATTTCGATGAGCGTACTTAATTTTTCTGCATCAAGAGATGTGGGTTTCATTTCTTACTACACTCACCGAAACTAAATTAGCTGTTCTTTGTCCTGAGCATGTCGCCAAGTGTGAAAGCGTCATCACCGGCATCGTTGCTCGTTGACATATACTGGGAGATTTCATCCCTCTGGAGTTTCTTCTTGAACTCTTTGACGGAGAAAGCAGCCTTCTGTCTGTCAGGATTAACATCAACAACAAATACGTTGATCTTGTCACCGACATTGTATTTCTTAACAGCTTCTTCATATGGCTCATCGCGGTTTTCGCTGAGGTTTGACTTGTTTACAAGACCTTCGATTCCGCAAGGAGCTTTTACGAATACACCATGCTCTGTGATTGAGACGATTTCGCCCTCAAGAGTTGAGCCCGGCTTGTATGTATTTGCAAACTGTGCCCATGGATCTTCTGTAAGCTGTTTTACACCAAGGCGGATGCGGTGATTTTCCGCGTCGCACTCGATAACTACTGTCTCAAGCTGCTGTCCAACTTCAAGCTCGCTTCCCGGATGCTTAACTTTCTTTGTCCAAGAAAGATCAGCTACGCCGAGGAATCCGTCGATGCCTTCTTCGATTTCAACGAAAGCACCGGCATTTGTAAGCTTAACGACTTTACCGTTGATATGTGTTCCAACAGGATATTTTTCAGAGATTTTATCCCATGGATTTTCTGTAACCTGCTTAAGACCAAGAGAAACGCGTCCAGCCTGAATATCATAGCCAAGAACCATGCATTCAACTTCATCGCCAATCTTTACGACGTCGCCCGGCTTGCTGATTTTCTTTGTCCAAGAGAATTCGCTGATATGAGCAAGACCCTCAATACCTTCCTCAAGCTCGATGAATGCGCCAAAGTCAGTAAGTTTTGTAACGTGACCTTTAACAACATCATTGACGTGATACTTGTCCTCGAAATGAAGCCAAGGATCTTCTGAGAAATGCTTAAGAGAGAGGTTGATTCTCTTTTCTGCCGGATCAAGGCGGATAACCTTAAGCTCGATTTCCTGGCCCTTCTTTACGAAGTCCTTCGGGCGTGTTACGTGACCCCAGCTCATATCGTTGATATGGAGAAGTCCGTCGAATCCGCCAAGGTCGATGAACGCACCGAAGCTTGTGAAGCTCTTGACCGTTCCTTTTACAGTATCACCAATCTTCTTTGTATTGAAGAATTCATCGCGATTCTTTGTTATTGTCTCTTCCAGATATTTTCTGCGGTTAACTACAACGTTAGCCTTGTTGTCAGAATAAAGACGCTCAACGTAGAACTTTGCCTTAAGACCGATAAGCTTCTCTGGTTTTTCAACCTTCTGGCTGTCTGACTGGCTTATAGGCAGGAATGCGTGAATATCGCTTCCCAGAAGAACGTCGAATCCGCCCTTCACAGTTTTTACGATTGTGCCGTCAACAGGAATCTTGTCCTGGAATGCCTGGCGGAGGTTCTTCCAAAGCTGCTTAAGATCAGCTTTCTGCTTTGATACGATAACCTCGCCGTTCTTGTTCTCTTTTGTAATAAGAACGACACTTACAACATCACCGACTTTCGGTAATTCCGAAAACTCCGATGTCGGGATTTTTCCCTCTGACTTGTAGCCAACATCTACAAACACCTGATCCGGTGTAACCTGAATAACAGTACCGTCTACAAGCTGTCCTTCCTCGAGGGACTCAAGACTCTTGAGATACTCTTCCTGTAATTGTGTCTGAATGTTCTCTTTGGAGTTCTGAGACTCATCCGTTACCACTTCCATCTTATCCATAGTAAACCCTTATACGTGAATTTTATTGACTATTATCTCACAAACCTGTTCAATGGTCAAGTGTGATGTGTCTATGTACGTAGCGTCCGGGGCAATTTTGAGCGATCCTTCAGCCTTGTTTTTGTCCATTTCGTCACGTTTGCGAATAGACTCTTTTATCTCTTCGAGCGAAAGGTTGCTGACACCCTGCTTGAAGCGACGTTCCGCCTGAACGTCAAGAGAAGCGTCAAGATAAAACTTGTGCTCCGCGTTCGGGAAAACGACCGTCGTTATATCCCTGCCCTCGCAGACTACGCTCAGCTTTTCCGTAATTTTCCGGAGTTTTTCATTAACAATGTGTCTGAGCGGAACGATCGCAGAAACTTGAGAGGCATGAGCGTCTACAGCGTCCGAATGAAGGTACGGTTCTACGTCCTCGCCGTTCAGAATGAGGTGGGAGTTTACGTAATCCAAATCAAGCCCGGACGCGATCTTCACAACTTCATCCTGGTTTTCGTAGGATATATTGTTCCTTATGAGATACAGTGTAACAGCCCTATAAAACGAACCGGAGTTAAGGAATGTGATTCCAAGACGCTCTGCGATTATTTTTGCTACAGTACTTTTTCCCGTTCCTGCCGGACCATCAATTGCGACTATCATTACTAGACCTCCGTTTGACGTATGATGACGCGCGTCCTCCTGCGTCACTATCCAAACCTTTATTTTTGCGCGCCTGCTCCAAAAGCCCGCGCACTTCTTGCGGCGTAAGTTCGCGGAACTGCCCCGCCTGAAGCCCGCCATTCTCTATAGAGCCGATGCGCATACGCGTAAGCCTCTTTATCGCGGCATCAAAATACTCGAACACATGGCGGATTTCGCGGTTCTTGCCTTCAATAAGCACTACCCGTACACGGCGCGCCCCAAGCTGCTCCGCCGAGACGCACTTATAGAAAACGCCGTCAACCCTTACGCCGCGCATGAACTTTTCCACAAGCCCCGGCGGAACGGGCAGACTCGTCTCAACAATGTATTCTTTTTCTATTTCCGCGGACGGGTGCGAAATCTCCGCGGCAAACTGACCGTCGTTCGTAAAAATGATAAGCCCAGCTGAGTACATATCGAGCCTACCGACGTTGTAAAGACGCTCGCTGTACTTTTCTTTGAGCAAGTCCGCAGCAACGGCGCGGCCTTTTTCGTCCGAAAGCGAGCAGACGTAGCCCGCCGGCTTATGAAGCAATATGTAACGCTTTGTTTCTTCTGGGGTAACAGGTTTTCCGTCAACACAAACAGTGTCTCCGGCAGATACTTTGGTGCCGGGCTCCGTTATGCAAACGCCGTTGACCGTAACGCGCCCGTCCGCGATAAACTGCTCGCAGGCGCGCCTACTGGCAACACCCGCGTGCGCGAGATACACCTGAAGCCTCATTTTGCTGTTATCTTGCGAGTTCGAATCGTTCATTCTCTGTTTCATCCAGTTTAGGAAGGTCGGCTATGCTCTGCAGCCTGAAAAACTTAAGGAAATCTTTTGTGGTGCCATACTGAACTGGCTTTCCGGGCACGTCTTTTTTGCCCACTTCTTTTATAAGATTGCGCTCTATAAGAAGGCGCACCATATTGTCTGCCGAAACGCCGCGAATCGCCTCTATCTCAGCCTTGGTTACAGGCTGCTGGTACGCGATGATAGAAAGCGTCTCCATAGCTGAACGGGAGAGCTTTCCCTCGTTTTTCTTGCCGTATCGTTCTTTTAGGAAGCCCCACAAATCTTTTTTTGGTACTAAAGCCCAGCCACCAAGCATTTGAGCGAGCTCAAACCCGCATCCCTCGCTTTTGTAGCGTTCTTTAAGATTCTCAATGGCTATCTCGACAACATCCTTTGAAAGCTTTGTAATCTCCACAAGCGCATCAACGCTCAAAGGCTCGCTTTCAAGGAACAGAACCGCCTCTACAAGCGCTGTTTCCTTTTCCAAAACACACCCCATTTATGCCGCCACGTATGGTCTAATCTTGATATCTCCGAACATTCTGTTCTGATAAATACACGCCATCTTAAACTTAACAGCTTCAAGTATAGCCATAAACGCGCAAACTATATCCATAAGATTATCTTTTCGCACGATAAGGTCAGTGAAATAGCATTCGCCTTTATTCTCAAGGAACTCGTTCATAAGCGTAATTTTCTCGCTGACGGAGATTTCCTCGTACATCGAAAGAATCTGCTCCTGAGAATAAGCCGAGATAAGCTTGGAGAACGTTTTCATAAGGCTCCACGTATCGACCTGTTCCCAAAGCTCCTCTTCCTCGAAAGGCAGAACGCGCTGAATCTTCTTCCGTTCAACCGACCATTCATTATCATCCTCTCGTTCTTCCATAAGAACTGAGAGCTTCTTATATTTCTGATATTCGATGAGTTTGTCAACAAGCTCCTGACGCGGATCGTCCAGTTCTTCATCGTCGAACACGCTTTCGACAGGAAGAAGCATCCTAGACTTGATGTAAAGAAGATCTGCAGCCATCGAGTAAAACTCGGTAAGGCTATCAAGATCCGTCGTTACCGCGTAATCAAGATATTCCAAGAACTGCTCGGTAACCTCCGCAATCGGAATGTCGTAAATGTTTATCTCATTTTTTTTGATTAAGAACAGAAGAAGGTCAAGGGGACCCTCAAATTCACCAAGACGAAACTTTTTGTTTCCACTTTCATCTGTTTTTACCGTAGATTCTGCCATAATACCTGACCCCCTGATCGGGAAGATTCGCCTGTGCTTCCATAAAAGCCGCCACATCCGGGGCAGCTGCAAGAAAGGCATTACATTCCCTCTCTGTTTTATCGGCAGGTTTGCCCAGAATCTCCAGTAACGGAACGAGCACGAACGAACGTTCCATAAGACGTGGATGCGGAATTACAAGGTCAGGTTCGGATACAGAGCTGTTTCCGAACAGCTCTATGTCGATGTCGAGCGAGCGCGGACCGTTCCGTATTTCTCGGCTGCGGTCCCTGCCAAGCTCAGCCTCTATCGCCTGTGTCGCGCAAAGAAGCTCGCGCGCGGTGCCTTCCCAAAGCCCGCCGACGACCATGTTGTAAAAATCGCACTGGTCTTCGACATACATCGGGCGCGTTATATATACAGACGAAAAAACTGCCTGTTTCAAAAGCTTATCAAGCTTTTCACAGGCAGCTTTAAGTATTTCGGCGGGGGACAAAACGCTGCCCCCGCTTTCTAACTGACGGTTCGAGCCTAAGCCCAGAACTACGGCATTCATCGCTAGAATAAGTTCTCCGCCTGATTCGCGCCCGCACCGCTTACTGCACCAACGCGCGCACTACCAGCCGCCCCAGCACCTGCTCCGGCAGCACCAGAACCAGCTTTTTTCGCGGCGGCTTTTTTATCCTTATCATCAGCTTCTTTAAGAACCTGACCGGGGAACATCTTTTCACGAAGCTTTCTTTCAAGCTCCGCCGTGTATTCCTTATTCTGCTCAAGGAATGCGATAGCGTTCTCGCGTCCCTGCCCTATTTTGTCCTCGCCGGCTGTGAACCATGCACCGCGCTTGTCGATGAAGCCATGTTTTACAGCCGCATCGAGCAAACTTGCAATGGCGGAAATACCCTTGCCGAACATTATATCAAGCTCTACCTTTCGGAAAGGTGGAGCGACCTTGTTTTTAACGATTTTTACACGGACGCGGTTTCCGACAGCATCTTCACCGCCCTTGGCGTCAATTGATTCGATGCGGCGAACTTCCATGCGCACTGAAGAATAGAACTTAAGCGCGTTACCGCCTGTCGTAGTCTCCGGGTTGCCGAACATAACGCCGATTTTCATACGAATCTGGTTGATGAAAACGAGCAGACACTTTGATTTGCCGATAATCGCGGTGAGCTTGCGCAAAGCCTGGCTCATAAGACGAGCCTGCAAGCCCATGTGGGAGTCGCCCATATCGCCTTCAATTTCTGCCTGCGGAGTAAGTGCCGCAACGGAGTCGACGACGATAATGTCAACAGCACCGGAGCGGACAAGGTTCTCTGCAATCGCGAGAGCCTGCTCACCTGTATCAGGCTGAGAAACCCACAGCTCGTCAATGTTTACACCGAGATTCTTTGCGTAAACTGGGTCAAGCGCATGCTCAGCATCGATAAAAGCTGCAATACCGCCCTGCTTCTGAGATTCCGCGATTGCGTGAAGAGCGAGCGTCGTTTTACCGGATGACT
Organism: Spirochaetaceae bacterium; assembly: GCA_017618015.1. Lineage (GTDB taxonomy): Bacteria > Spirochaetota > Spirochaetia > Treponematales > Treponemataceae > Treponema_I. The sequence continues at coordinate 15,359 of JAFZVC010000061.1, read as the reverse complement.
CCGGACCATAAACTTCTATGATTCTTCCTTTCGGATAACCGCCGATACCAAGAGCTTCATCAAGCAGGATCGAGCCGGACGGAATAACTTCCATTCCGCTTGCATCAGCATGCGTTCCAAGCTTCATTATTGATCCCTTGCCGAAATCCTTTTCAATCTGAAGTCTTGCCGCCTCCAATGCCTTAAGTTTCTCGGACATTTCTGCCTGCTCTTCAAGTTCGTTTGTCACTTTTGCCACCTCTTTTTCCTCCCACAAATATTATTAGGCAGCGCCGCTTCTTTTTTTTATCTTTTATGGTGATTTCTCAAAAAAAACGATGCTTTTTCGCAGTATTGCTACTACACATATATACAGTGTATAAGATGATTTTAATGCTGTCAACTATAGCGGTTGGTGTAAGGCGCGGCCACGGAGGATGAGTTCGCCGTTTTCTGTTACGGTTATCCGGGCAAGGACTTCTATTGGTTTTTCGTTATTTATCACTACAGGCTGCTCGAAAACAAGCGTTACGGTTCCGTCGATGCGGTCAAGATTTTCATATCCTACAAGGAAATCGCACTTATAGAACTTATCATCTTCCACAACGTTTGAAACACGGCCCGACCACACTACCCAGCAGTTCTGATACAGATAAATGTCTGTCAAAATCTGTTTTACAGGATAATTGTCCGTGATAGTGTCGAAACGCGGTTCTTCAAGATGCGCTGCGAGTGTATTGGCATTTACTTTTATTAAATCGCCGGCATTAGAAAGCAAAAGCTTGTTTATGCAACGCCGTGCTTCATTGTCACGGTTTTGCTGGAAGAAACGCAAAGCGTCTTTATAACAGCTGTTAACTTCTGTCGTTGTAAGGATATACTTGTATTCACCGCTGCTCAAATCAGTGACGACAAGCTGAGCCGCATCTTCTTTTGTAAGTTCCAAAGCAGAAAGATCAGCCCTTGCGCCGTTAAGCCCAAGGAGCGTCTTGTAGTTCATCGCGAAATAAGCACAACCGGCGCACAGAAGAAGCACAAACACGCAAGTCGGGATAACGGCGGGATGAAGCCCTCTTTTTGGGTAGAACTTCTTTATCGCGCCGCTCCGTATTTTATCTTCCATTTTTTCCGGGTCGGAATTCCGTCTTATAAACTCAAGAGCCTCATTTGCAAGCTCGTCACCAGGCATAACATCAAGGACATGAAGATATATCTCCAAAGCGCGCGTAACGTTTCCGAGCCGCAAATACATGGCTCCCTGCGCTTTAAGAATATCTGGGTTTTCGCTCCGAATACGGCGCGCCGTCTTATAATACGCTTCCGCGCCGCCAATATCTTCTACATAAAGACAAGCTGTTCCAAGCAAAAAGAAAAAGTCAAAAGATTCCCTGTACTCCAGAACAAGTGGTTCCAAAAGAGAAATAATCTTGGGATATTTTCCGGCAGCCAACCACTTTCTGGCTTTCTGAAGCGGGGATTTTGACGTCATTATTCTACGCTTTCTCCAAGTTTGATTAATATTGCATCAAGCTCAGCGTTAAGTTTTTGTATTTCATCATAATACGTTGACGTCTCTTCCATTCCCTCAAGTTCCTGGATGCGCTCGAAAAGCCGCGAGATATATTCAGGATCAAGCTGTTCTTCTGAAAGCTCGCCAACGGTAAACGTCGTTCCGTGCGAATCCACGTAAACTGGCTCTGAATACTGGTTCATGTTAGCAAGTTCTTCGGAAAGATTAGCACACACTGTCTTTACATCCGGCGGCGTAAGCGATGCTGTCGCTGTTGTTATATAGAAAGTGAAGTTGCTTTTTGCGTGTGCTTTAAGCTGAACGTCGCGCCAGTAAATACCGAGCGCGGAGTTGCCTGAAACTCTGATGGAGTCGAAAAGCCTGCCGTCCGTAACGACAGGAAGCCAGTCGGCTGAAAGAAGCAGGTCGCGGTTTGCAACGGCTACGAACTGCGGAGATGAAATGTCGCCGCCGTCGAGCAAGAACTGGATTGACTCAATTCCGTCTGAAGAGCGAATCCATTTGTCGTCAATCATAGACTGGAACATAAGCTCTGTATTAAGCGCGCTTTTCATGTGCGTTACGAAATGGTTGCCGTGGTACTCACCGAGCGTTGTATCGAACACGCCCTTGACCGCGAATGTATTCGAGTATTTATCGAGATTCTCGACGGAAACATCGACTCTTATGCAGTCCGCGGCTTCCGGTACAACTGCCGATAAAATCGTGTATTTTACAACGACTATCGCCGTGTTCCTGACTGTGTACGTCACTTCAGCGCCATTAGGGCTCTCTTTTACATCGATTGAGATACCCGCGCTTCTGGTAAGCTTTCTGCCGACACTTCCGTACTTAAGGTAAAAACCGGAAGAGCAAGCCTCGTTCGCGGTCGAGAAAAGCGGTACGTATTCCTCTACTTCGGAACTCATCTGGTACAACGCCATTGCGCCGGAATAGTCGTATATAACGAGCCTAAGAGGCTCCTTTTCTATAACGATGTTCTCTGCGGCAACCGTCATAAAAGCGGCGGATAACGCAAGAATCATGAATATTCTTTTAAGACCTGAAAGTTTCATATACATACTCTCCTATTTTCCTGAACCACTTGAACCGCGTGAATTAAGTATATCCTGAAGTCGCTGTGCCTTTTCTTTAAGCTTCTTAAGCTCCTCGTCTTCCTGAGGAACTTGTTCCGGCTGGGCCGGTTCAGGCTGCTGCGCTACAGGTTCCGTTGCCGGCTGTGTCGCAGGTGCTGGCTGCTGTACAGGCGCGGGCTCCTGAACTGCAGGAGTCGTCGGTGTTGTTTGAACCGGTTCAGGCTGCTGCACTACAGGTTCCTGTACAACAGGCGCCTGCTGTTGCGGTGTTTGCTGCTGCGGAGTCTGTTGTTGTGGCTGCGTCTGCGTAGAAGGCTCCGTTGGCAGATTCTGGTATATTATAAGCGGACGTGTCTCCGCGGCTTTTATAGCTGCGTCGGCGGCGGCGTTCGCGGCTGCTGCCTGTGCGTTTGCGGCGGCAGCTTCGGCGTTTGCCTGAGCCGTAGCGGCATTAGCAGCCTGAACCTGAGCCTGAGCCTGCTCTGCGGCAAGAGCAGATTGCTGCGCCGCCCGTGCGGACTCCTCTGCAACTGTCTGCAATTGCTCATACTGAGTCGTCATATCAAGGATACGGGCTGAAAGCTGCGCATTTTTCTTTTTTTCGTCCTCAAGTTGTGTTTCAAGCTCTTCAACGCGCGAGCTGAGCTCTCTTATGCTTTTCCGAAGCGTAACAGCTTCTTCCGACTGGTACTGTTTTATAAGCTTCTCATAATCTTCTTTTGCGGCAAGGTACTCCTCGCCTGTAACGCGTAGCAGGTACAAAAGCTTTTCCTCGCGCTCGCGCTGGCCAAGAAGGTCAAGCCGGAACGCCGCCTCCACAACCTTTGGTGAAGACGGATAATCTGTCACAATCCGCTCAAAAATCGGAGCGGCCTGCTCATAGTTGTATGTCTGGTAAAGCGATTCTGCCATCCAGAAAAGAGCCGACGCCATAAGTGAACTGTCGCTGTACTTAACGCAGAACGCGCCGAAAGAATCTATTGCTTTTTGGTACTCGCCCGTATTGAACCAGGCGCGTGCCATCTGATACTCAACATTAGCCATATAGGAGCTTGTGGGGAATGTCTTCATGAAATATGCGCCGTCCGTCTCGACAGACTCGTAATCACCGGCAAAAATCTCCGACATGATAAGCACATACCATGTTTCCGCGTTAAGGTTCTCCGGAAGAGTTGAAGCTTTTCTCAAAAAGAACAGCGCGGTTGACCAGTCCTGCTGACGGTACGCCTCCAGCCCCTGCACAAGAAGATTATTGTCCGCGTGAAGCTTCACCGGAGTCAGGAGCAGAACGAAAAGCAGCAAAACAGTAACAAAAGATTTATTCCTCATAACTTCCTCTCAGATTTTCCTCAGAGATTCACCATCCAGTTTGCCGGAAAAGAATGCGCTGCCGGAAACGAGGATGTCGGCCCCTGCGGATACGGCGTCTTTTGCCGTATGCTCGTTTATGCCGCCGTCCACGGAGATAAGGAACTTATTGTTCTCTTTTCTCCTGATCTCATCCAGCTCACTAACTTTCTTCAAGCATTCAGGAATGAGCAGCTGTCCGCCGAACCCTGGATTCACCGTCATAACAAGCACGACATCAACAGAAGGAAGCAGTTCCTTAAGAACGCTTACGGGAGTAGACGGAACAATGCTGATTCCGGCTTTTTTCCCGGCAGCATGAATCTGCTGCACCAGCCTGTGATGATGAACGCTCGCCTCATAATGAAACGTGACGATATCAGCACCGGCTTCAATAAAGGAAGCTATTTGAGATTCCGGGTGCTGCACCATCAGATGGACATCAAAAGGCAGGGCGGAATGACGGCGGAGTGACGCGACGACAGGTTGCCCTATTGTTATATTCGGCACAAAACTTCCATCCATTACATCAATATGCACTAAATTTCCGCCGCGACGCTCAATTTGGGCGACAGCGGCTCCCAGCTCGGAAAAATCCGAAGAAAGCAGGGATGGCGCAAGCATAATTTTTTCCATGATATAATAGTAACAAAGGCAGTTAGTTGTGTCCAGTTATTTTTGCGAAGAGATAAGGAAAACAGCCATTTTCACAGAAAATTCGTAAAAAAAATGAAAAAAATTTTAAAAATCGGGGTAACGGGTACTTGACACGTTATGTTAAAACATAATATAAACACTTCCCCCTTTTCAGTTATTTTTTGATTTTTTATTGACTAAAAACCTCAAATCTGCAATAATAGAAATAAGCGATATGAACATGCAGTCTGATTCTGGATTACTCCAGGCAAGGGAGCTTCTTCAAAAAGGAGACGCATACTCCGCCAAGCAGAAGCTGGAGGAAGCTCTTTCCGGCGACCTTGAGAACAGTGATATTATCTACACTCTTCGGTGTGCCAACTACTGGGCAGAACGGCTTGCAAACATTGTGTCACTTCCCACTCCGTTCGAACGGGGCGAAGCTCTTGTAGAACAGTGGAAGCATTTCTCCAGTTTTATAGGTGCGGGCTGCGAGCAGAGCCTGTACGCCGTAAAATGCGGCATTTTCAACCTTGCTCTGGAGAACTATAGTGCGCTGCTCAATGACAGCAGTTCAGTCCAGTATGCGGAGATCCTTCGTAAGACAGGTCTTTGCCACAAAAAACTGGGCGACTACGACACCGCTCTTAAGTTTCTTAACGATGCCAATGCCCGTGTACCGCAGTCGGCATCAATTATAGCGGAGATGGCGGACTGCTATGCACTTTGCGGAGAGGAGAAAATCTCTAAGCTTCTGTTCAGGGAAGCATTCTTTATAGACGCACAGAAAGTGGATATCTCCTTCCTGGAATCCGAGCTGGTTACACAGCTTATAGCGCAGGTCGAGGCTGCCGGATATTCGGGAAACGTGCTCAAGGAATGGATACCTGTTTACGGAGTGCTTTATGGAGTTTTTAACATAAAGAGAGAGCTCAGGGTTTTGGAAGCCTGCAAGCTCAAACAGAACGTTTTTTCACTGGAAAACGAACTTAAGGAAGCGGGCTGCGAGCCATCATTGCTCATACCCCGGCTTATCAACCATTATTTCTGGCTCGTTGATTATTACGTCAATACAAATGATGACAGAATGCGTATCAACGAAATCTTATTGAAAATCAAATTACTGGATCCTTCCGTACACGAAAAATACATAGTATAGGATTCCGGGGAAATTAGGAGTAATTCTTATGTCTGAAGAATTGGTAAAATCGGTTCAGGATATGCTGAACGAGGAAAAGTGGACCCGTGCAGCAATAAGCAACTATTCAAAAAACCATTTTATCGAACTTGCGAACATCGTAACCGATGCGCAGAAAAACAACTGTATTGACGAAATCAAGGCTATTTGCGACGAGCACCTTGCTCACACACGCAACAGTATTATAGCCCTGTATCTTTCGGGTATGCTCGGCCTTAAGAAAAGAACGCTCGACAACTCCGCGCTCGTGACGCTCATAAACATCTTCATCGACAACAAGAAGATGAACATCGTCACATATCTTTGCGAAAGCATTCTTGCCGAGGACGAAAGCAACAAATTCGCTCTCCACACGCTCGCTGACTGCTACAGAGACGAAGGCAACGAGAAAGTTTGGGACATTTACGAGACAATCGTAAGACTTGACTACGAAGAGGCTGATATAGCAAAGCTCCTCGCAGAGAAAGCAGAAGCCGACGGAAACATGGAAGATGCCGTAGATTACTACAAGAAGGCTCTTACACGCTATGTAAACAAAAAGCAGGTCAACCAGGTCAAAGAGATGTGGTCAAAGCTCGTTTCGCTCATTCCGGACGAAATTGACTATTTCTACATGGTTCAGAGAAAGGTTGCCAAGAACATCAGCGACGAAAAAAGCTCAAGCATGATGCAGGAGCTTTATAACTATTATAAAGACAACAAGAAATGGGATACGGCAATCGATATCCTTAAGCTTATCCTTAGCATCGACGAGAAAGATTCTTGGGCACGCAAAGAGATTACAGACTGCTTCCGCGGAAAATACGCCGGTCACAGTCAGCTCGATGACTACATCAAGGTATCTAACCTTACACAGGGATGGCGCAACGTATTCGAGGCAATCGCCGACTTCGAGAAGCATATCGCGTTCGATGCGAAGAACTTCGTATTCCACCGCTCATGGGGCGTTGGTGTAATCCGCAAGGTTGAAGGCGAGAAAATAACAATCAACTTCGGAAAGAAGAACGGCGTCCACGACATGACGCTCAAAATGGCAGTCAATGCGCTCCAGCCGCTCGCCAAAGACCATATCTGGGTTCTTAAAGCTACTAAAAAGAAAGAAGACCTCGTTAAGATGGTCAAAGACGACAAGCTGACAACACTCAAGCTTATTATAAAGAGCTTCGACAACTGCTGCGACTTCAAGCGCATAAAGGCAGAGCTCGTTCCAGCAATTCTCACACCGTCCGAATGGACAGGCTGGAGCACATCAGCAAGAAAGCTTCTTGACAACGACTCAACATTCGGTGTCTCACCGGACGACATCTCCATGTACACAGTCCGCGACCGCGCGATCTCACAGGAAGAAAAGCTTTCCAATGAGTTCAAAGCTCAGAAGAACTTCTTCTCTAAGATTGACATCCTTATGAAATTCGCGGAGACAGACACTGAATCAGACCTGTTCGCAGATATGTTCGCATACTTCGCCAACTATCTTAAATCTACAAGCAGCGTCACAGAGCAGACACTCGCATCATATCTCGTCGTCCGCCGCATCGTTCAGCAGTATCCGCACCTTAACCCTGGAATTGACCTGAACATCTTCGCACAGATGTACGGCGACATCGACAATCCGAGCGAGATATACCTTGCATTGAAAGACACAAAGAACACATCTCTCCGCAAGGATTTCCTCTCTTGCATCAAGATGCTTCCAGACTGGGCGGACATCTACATCCAGCTGTTCCCGACCGTTCTTCAGCAGGATATGCTTACAACTTTGATTTCATCGGGCAACGTTGACAAAGTTAAGAAGCTTGCAATCAACGCGTTCGACAAATACCGCGATTACCGCGAGGCTGCCGTTTACTTCTTCAAAGAGTGCCGCGACGAAGACTGGTTCAAAGAAACGGGAATCTCTTTTGAAAAGCAGATGATTGTCCTTATCCACATTATGGACCTTTCATACCGCGAAATCGCTAACCACTGCGACACAACGGAGAACCGCAAGATTATCCGCCAGATTCAGGTTCTGCTGTTCAAGGACGACACACTGCTTAAGTACATCCTTGAGCACAACGAAGACACGATTACAAAGCTTTACACGCTCGTTGACGATATTCACGATCTTGACCCAACAACAAAGATGAATATGCGTAACAGGATCCTTGAGAAACATCCAGACTTCAAGTTCCACGGAACAGAAGAAAAGGCTGTTACACCGAAGGGACTTATCGTTACTTCGAAAATGTACGACATCAAGAAAGCGCAGCTTGACCAGATTCTTAAGGTTGAGATTCCGCAGAACTCGAAGGAAATTGGAGACGCTCTTGCACTTGGTGACCTTCGTGAAAACGCAGAGTACAAGGCTGCAAAAGAAAAGCAGCATCAGCTCAACGTTACAGCCGCCCGTCTTACAGACGAGATCGGAAGAGCACAGATTTTCGACCCAACCACAGTTACAACGGCTCGTGTTTCTTTCGGAACGACTGTTACGATGCTCAACCTTATCGACAACAAGACAGAGGAATATACAATCCTTGGTCCTTGGGAATCAGACCCAGACAACAACATTATCTCGTACATGTCACCGCTCGGAAACGCTATTCTTAACAGCAAGACGGGCGACAAACTCGACTTCGAGATTAACGAGATTAAACGTTCCTACGAAGTTAAGGCTATCAACATAGCGAAATAAACATCTTGTGGGAGAAGACAAAACCCCTACTTCCGAAGCGAGGTTTTTTCTTCTCCCACACCCTTATCTTTTTCCGGCACGGTTGGGCTACGCCCTAGCCAAGCTACACCATTCCCGAAACATTTCTACAAAATACGATGACAGCGAAAGCAATACTGTAGAATACGTTTTTCCACCACTGAAGTCTAGCGTTAATTGGCTTCTTCTTTATCCGCCTGCTCCAGTATGAGCGAAGCCTTTCTCTTAAGACCAGAGTTTTTGTTTTCCAAAAAGCTTTCCATTACAGGCTTCAATGATGGATACTTGTTTTTAGCCCAAATATCCATGCCTATTCCGTTTGTGGACGCGTCTTTATTCGCAAGGAACTTTCCGCAAATATCTTCATAAAGGATATTCTCGTGCAGCGCGATTTCCTTACCGATTGCATACCGCAACGCCGTTTTTTTCGTGTCCTCAAGTGTTTTTTCAGTCACCTCAAGCACAGCCTGAATAGACTCCACGTTGTTTGTATTAAGGATTACCACAGCCGCTTTTGCACGCGTTGTATCGTTCTTCTTTTCATTTGTTACGATTGAGACAAGGAACTCCATGCCCTCTTTTGTGCCGATCGCACCAATCGCCTGATAGCACGCATACACAACGGCTGATTCAGAATCATTTTTAGCGCGATACAGAAGGTTCGGCATAGCTTTTTCAAACTTGTTCGTTTCCGCAAAAGTACATGCTTCAAGCCTTACTTTGTAGTAATTGTCGCGGAAAGCTTCAAGAATAACGGCTTCCGCATCCTCGTTGCCTGGGAAATACGAAAGGCCTTTCATCACGTAAGTTCGAAGGTTAGAATCACTGCTCTCAAAAAGGTTCACGAGCACCGGAACAGAATCCTCTACTTCCATCGCGCCCAAAGCCTCTGCCGCATACATGCGCACATACGAGTTTTCGTCCTCGTTTTCCGCGATTTCTACAAGCTTATCCCATGTTTCTACAGCTTTAATCTTGCCGAGCGACTTCATCAGTGTCTGCCGCCGTCCGAGCGTCAAGTCTTTGTCAAGAAGCCCGGCAAGGAACACAGCCTCATCGGAGCCGCCGACATCGCCAATTGCGGAAAGGCAAGCGTCATAATAATCCTCGTTTTCGGTTTCAAGAAGAACTGCCATATCCGCGGCGGTTTCCGTAAAACCACAGGCGGCGGCGTATTTTATAACGAGGACGGCGGTCGAAACTTTAAGATCATACGGATCTGCTATTATATCGATTGCATAATCTTTCAGAGAATCATTCTTCATAATCGTGAAAAATGAAAGGATCTTCTCACGAATGGTCACGTTCTTTGTCTTATAGAAAATCTTTGTAAGTTCGCCGGAAAGGGAGTCATCCTTTTCTTTTTGAAGCGTCGTGATTAGGTCGCTTATTTCCGATTCCAAGCCGTATTCAAGTATATCAAGGCGCTTTTGCATCTCGGACTCTTCATCTTCTTCCTCCGCCGCGTAAAGCGGAAAAACAGTCAAAGACATCACTACAAACAAAAGCATTAAGATTTTAGAAAACATCAGTGAACGGGTTTTGTTCATACAATCACCTCATGTTAATTTTCGCCACCTTTATATTGACAGCCGATAATATTCTTATCGGCTGTCAAAACGGTGGTGTCAAGGCTTTAAGTGAGCTTTAAAGCGAACGCGCCTTGACACTACCGTACCGCGCCATGAACGATTCTTTGAACTCAACGAATCTGTCTTCATTTATCGCTTTCCTAATATCCTTTACAAGAGAATGGAGAAAATAGAGATTATGATACGATGCGAGCATTGAGCTGAGTATTTCATCGTTCTTGTAAAGATGGCGCAGATATGCACGCGAGTATTCACGGCACACTTTGCATCCACATTCGCTGTCAATCGGCGAAAAGTCTTCCTTATAACATTCTTTCTTTATGGAAAGCGGACCGTCGTACGTAAAATACGAGCCGTTGCGGGCATTTCGTGTCGGCAGAACGCAGTCGAACATATCGATGCCAGCTGATACGGACTCCAAAATGAAGTCGGGCGTACCGATTCCCATAACATAAAGAGGCTTGTTCTTTGGCAAAAGAGGAGCCGTGTATTCCAGGAATTCGCAGTATGTCTCAAAATCCTCGCCGACCGAAAGCCCGCCGATAGCGATACCAGGAGTGTCCAAAGAAGCCACAAATTCCGCGCTTTTCTGGCGCAAATCCTTGTAAAAGTTTCCCTGGACAATCGGGAAAAGCATACCTTTGTAGCCTTCATCGCGCTTTTTAAGCCACTCCGCTTTCGCTCGCAGCGCCCATTTCGACGTTATGTCGAGCGCGTGAACAGCCTGCTTGTACTCCGTTCCAAAGCCAGTACAAACATCAAGCTGCATCTGTATGTCGCTGTTGAACATTGCCTGCGTCGTAACGACAGATTCCGGCGTAAAAAGGTGACGGGAGCCGTCTATATGGCTTTGGAACTTAACGCCTTCTTCAGTTATTTTGCGGAGCTGCGAGAGCGAGAAAACCTGGAATCCGCCTGAATCCGTCAGGAAGTTGCGCTTCCAGCCAGAAAAGCCGTGCAGACCGCCAGCTTTTTGCATAAGCTCCGGTCCCGGCCGCAGATACAAGTGGTACGTATTCGCAAGGATTATCTCAAAGCCGATTTCTTCCAAAGAATCTTTTGTCATCGCCTTCACAGTCGCATTCGTGCCGACCGGCATAAAAACCGGGGTCTGCACGGTGCCGTGCGGAAGTTCCAGAACTCCTGTACGCGCGGCGGAATAAGCGTCTTTATGATGAACGGTAAAAATCTCTTCCATAATTGTTCCTTAAGTTAAAAACAAAAAAAGTCGCAAAGTTACGCACATGCGATTTTTATGTGCGCGAAGACCTGAACAGCGCAATGCTTATTATCAAGAACAGTCCCACAGGTCCCCACGCGCCAACAAGCGGTGAAAGATACTCGAATTTCGCCATATACATAGTGACCATCTGCGTTACGTAGAATGCAACCGCCGCGCTGACGCACAGAATAAGGCTAGAAAGCAGAACGTTCTTTCTTGAGCGTCCGGTAAGGCCTATCGAGAGCAAAACGACAAGGAAAATAACGGACGGGAACGCGAATTTCTTATAATATACGGAAAGCGGCTCGCCGTACGGGAGCCCTACCCTCTTCAGCGTATCTATATATGCAAGCGCATCAGTCGTGTTAACTTCCTCAACGTCTATCGTAAAGTTACGGAATGTCTCCGGCGGTTCGTGGAGCGACATCATAACACCGACCGTAAGCTCCTTATCAACAGAAACATTACCGTCACTGTACCTGTACACAACTCCGTCCGACAGTTTCCAGTATCCAGCATCCTCGTTCCAAGCAGCAGATGCTCCGTACACGATGCGGCTCAAAGACCTGTCCTCGTTTCTTGTTACAACGACAACTCCGTAAAGCCGCTGATTCGTGTCATCGTAATAATCGGCTTTGTATACAGTTAGTCCTGCATCGGAAATTATAACGACGTTGTTGTTATCCTTCGATTCCGTAACTTTCAGCAGCATGTTCTGAAACTCTACTTTTTGCTTGTAATACGGAACGACGACATAATCCTCGAAGAAAAAGAAACCTACGCTAAGAAAAACAGAAACGATAAGAAGCGGCAACGTGAACTTAAAGAGCGAAACGCCAGACGAACAGATAACTGTAAGCTCGTTGTTCGAGTACATCATACTGAGCGTGAAAGCGACGGCGAAAAGCATTGAAAGCGGAGCCGCATACCATAGTGTCTTTGGCACGTAAAGGAGCATAAGGCGCATAAGGTTGCCGAATGACACATCGTTCTGTATATATTCCCAAAGGTGCATGAAAAGATCGACAAGACAAAGAACGATTGAGAAAAAGAGCATGGTGACAATAAAAGTCGGTATGAATTTCTTAAAAAGATATTTTACAAGCGTCATCGTCTGAAAATCCTGAAATAAAACGTAAAACCAACAATCCCGATGATAAAGTTCGGAATCCATATTGCCCAGAAACCGCTGAAACCGTTTCTTACACCAAGAGTCTGTCCTACCATCTGCATAGCCCAATAAAGAACGCAGATAAGAACACCGATTATCAGCCCGACCGTAAGTCCGTTTTTCTTTCCGAAGACGATTGCAAGCGGTATTGCCAAAAACGCAAAGAAGATAGAACCGAACGGCAGCGCAAATTTCTTGTTGTATTCAAGCTCCCAATAATTAAGCTCGCTTTTGGAAACGTTGGGATCTTTCTTCATCTCGTCCATTCGGGTTTTAAGGTCTATGAACGTTAGCTCGCGCGGATTGCCCGAACTTGTGTACGAAAAGAGCCCGGACGCGAATATGTTCATAGTGGAGTTAGAGGAAGTCAGGCAATCAACATCGGTTCTGTTCCTTGTGTCTATGAAAACAGCCGTGGCGGAGTCCATCTGAAGCTCCATGAATACGGCAGGATCAGTCGGTTCCACGATGGAAGTTGAGCCTGATACGATAATGCGCTGCGTTCCGTTGTTGTCGTTGTCAAAAAGCAGAAGGTCGGAAACACTAAGGCCCTCAACATTGCCTATTACAAGGATTGAATTGTTCGACCTTTTTATCGAGTTTGATTCAAGCTCTATTGACGGGTCGGAAAAAAGGATCTGCTGATAAAGACGGTTGTACGACACCGTTCCGAGCGGGAGCAAGTAGTCGTTAACAAAAAAGGATGCAATCGAGATAAAAATACCAAGAACGATTGCAGGACGGATTATTGTCGCATAGTTCCAGCCGACTGCACGGAAAACAAGTATTTCGTTGTCGGACATGAGCCTTCCAAGGCACATTAAAAAACCTACGAGCGTCGCGAACGGCGCGGACTGAGCCACGACAAACGGCAGAGAGTATGTGACGAGCTGCACTACGTCTAAAAGCTGGACATGTTTTTTAAGAAGCTCTTCTGCCATAAGAAGAATCTGATTAACGAAAAACACGAAAAAGAAAAAAAGAAACGCGATGAAAAAATAAAGGAGAAGTTCTTTTACGATGTAGCGCGTTATGACGTGCGATTTCATGCGCGGATACCGCATCTTTATCGTTGAGCCGGAGCCGGCGCTTTTTAGCTTCCTGTCATTCTGCTGCATAACAACACTTTCCTAACTTTACTTTCCTGTTGAGCCAAAGCCTCCGGAGCCGCGCTCCGTTTCAGAAAGGGCGCTTACCTTCACGAAAGCACCAATCGTCACCGGCGCGACGACAATCTGCGCAATGCGGTCGCCGTTATTCACCGTGAAAGGCTCGCTTCCGGCGTTATGTAAAATAACTTTAACTTCGCCACGGTAGTCCGCGTCTATTGTGCCGGGCGCGTTAAGGCATGTAATTCCGTTTTTTATGGCAAGCCCGGAGCGCGGGCGCACCTGCACCTCGTAGCCGGACGGTATTTCAAAAGAAAGCCCAGTCGGGATAAGGCTTCTGCCACCGGGCGCAATAACTACAGGCTCAGGGAGAAACGCGCGTATGTCCGCGCCGGCACTATCCTTTGTCTGGTATTCAGGAAGCGCGGCTCCTTCTTGCGCGACACATTTAATCGTTACTTTTTCCATATTTCCCCCGCTTTTTCAAGCATTTCCCGCTGTTTCGCCGTGAGCTTCGGTCCGTAAATCACAAACGCGGCACTGCTGCCATCAAAAAGCGAACTTACAGCCTTGCGCAAAGCCTCTTTGTCAACGCTTCTAAGCCGCTCCACTGTTTTTTCCCAGTCACTCTGCGCGAAACCATATGAAAAATTGCGGAAAAGCCGCTTCATCCTGTTTTCTATGTCCTCGGAAAGGATTATCTCCTCGCCGCAAAGATGTTCCCGCGCAGCCTCTATCTCATCATCAGAGACGCCTTTCTCCATGATGCGCCGAATCTCTCGCCTTATCTCCTTGCAGGCGGACGCTGCCTTGCTTTTAGGCACGGAAGCATATGCGCACCAAAAACCGCAGTCAGTACAGACAGAAAAGAAGCTGTATACATTATAACAATACCCTTTGCTTTCCCGCAAGTTCTGAAAAAGCCGGGAACTCATCGTATCGCCCGTGAGCGCGTTAAGCACCGCCCATGAATAGTATGCGTCCTCGTCGGGTATGTTGCGGAAAGGGAAAAGCACCATAACTTGTTCCTGCTGGAATTCAGCGTTCACATAATGAAAGCCAGGTTTCCATAAAGGCAGCGGACCAAAAGCAGCACTCCGCACTTTGTTACAGAAGCCGCTCTGCGTGTTCTTGCGTTTTGCAGAGCATCGTTCCAAAACGCTTGTAACGCTCTGCGTATCAAAATTACCGGCTATGCAAACGGCAAGCTCACCGCCGGAAATAAACTTTTCGTACCAGGCACGAAGACGTGACGCATCAATTTTGCGCACGGACTCCACGGTTCCGCATATATTCCATGAAACGGAACTGTCGGGCCACACGGCTTCCATAACAGCGTCCATGGCGGCTTCTTCCGAGTCGTCGAGCGCGGAAACAATCTCGTTTTCAATGACGAGCCGTTCCCTGTCAACGTCACTTTCGTTTATAAGAGCGTTCTCCGTCATGTCGCACAGAACGGAAAGCGCGTATTCTGCATAATTGCAGGGAACGACGCACTGAAGGCAAATCTGCTCGCGCTCGGTAAACGCGTTCAGGTTTCCGCCGATACGGTCAAACGCGCACGCTATGTCGTAAGCAGAACGGGTTTTCGTTCCCTTAAAGATTATATGCTCCGTAAAATGAGCAATGCCGCGCTCATCTTTTTTTTCGTAACGAGAGCCAGCAGAAAACCAAAAACCGATTGCAACGGTTTTCACTGTTGCAATCGGTTCCGCTATGAGAACTATATTATTTGACAGCTCGCTTACAGTAACCGCCAATTATTTTGCCTGAGCCTCGATAGCATCGATGTACGAAAGGTTA
>JAFZVC010000060.1 GCA_017618015.1 Spirochaetaceae bacterium | reverse complement strand
TGCGGCGAGGTTCTTTTTTTGTGCGATAATAAGCCCATAAAGGGAGGAGAAAGCGCATGGCCTACAAATACACCAACCCAAACCCCAAAGGGGCCTTAATAGGCGATTGTGCGGTCCGTGCGATAGCTTTAGCGAACGGGCTGACATGGGATGAAGCATATAAGATGCTTACGGCTTACGGATACAGGATGAAAAACCTCCCGAATGCGGATGCGGTATGGAGTGCAGCGCTTAAAGATTCAGGATTCAAACGGAGAAGCATCCCCGACACCTGCCCTGATTGCTACACAATACGGGAGTTTTGTGAGGACCATCCGGCGGGGACGTACGTGCTGGGCACGGGCTCCCATGTTGTAGCAGTTAAAGACGGCAATTATTACGACACCTGGGACAGCGGCGACGAGGTCCCGGTCATGTACTGGAGGAAGGACAATGGCATTTTATAACCCCAACTTTTCGGGATACTTCAATCCCAACTATTCCGGATACGTTACCCAAGGGCAGCAGACCGTCCAGAACGGCGGCTTTATAACCGTACAGAGCGAGGATGAGGCGAAGTCTTACCCAGTAGCACACGGAGCAAGCGTGACTTTCAGGGACGAAAATCAGCCCTATATATACACGAAAACGCTGGGCTTCGGACAGTTCGACACGCCCACCTTTGAGAAGTACAAGCTCACAAAGGAGACCGCTCAAGACACCAGAAGGGCAGAATCAGCCCCTCCGAGACAGCGGTCGGAGATTTTACCGGACTATGTAACAAAAGGCGAATTTGAGGCATTGTGTGCAGAAATAGACGGCATCAAGGAAGCAGTCGGAAAGATAAGAAGGGAGCTGGGCGATGAATAATATTATAAACATGATAATGCAGGCAAGACAAAACCCGATGGCGATCATTTCACAGCGTTTTAACATTCCGCAGAACATACAAAAGCCCCAGGACATAGTGCAGCACCTGCTCGATTCAGGACAGATCAGCCAGGACCAGCTCAACAACGCGATGCGGATGAAGAACAGCCCGCAGCTTAAACAATTCATGAAATAAAGCGGCAAGCTTTATATAAACGGACTGCCAGGGAAGGAGTGGCAGCCCCTGACCTTAAAAAATTTACAGGAGGAAAACACAATGACAACAGATCAGACAAACATGGTAATGCCCGTGTCCCCGATGTACGGCGGCGGAAATATGGGCGGCTTCGGCGGCTTTGGAGGAGACGGCTGGTGGCTTATCCTTTTATTGCTTTGTTTTAACAACGGATGGGGCGGCTTTGGCGGCTTCGGCGGTGCAGGTATGGCAATGATGGACGGCGGCCTCGGACTTTACCCCTGGCTTAACAATTCCCAGAACATCAACGGCGGATTCCGCGACCAGATGATTAACGGAAACATTCAGGGCATCCAGAGCAGCATCACAAGTGGATTCGGTGACGTACAGACAGCACTCTGCGGTGGCTTTGCAGGAGTTAACGCAGCAATCGCAGGAGCACAGAGCGCAACAGCGGCCCAGATGTACGGAAACCAGATCGCAGACCTTGAGAGAAGCTTCGCAGCACAGACAGCGAACACCCAGGCAATCACCGGCTTATCAAGCCAGCTTGCACAGTGCTGCTGTGACAACAGGCTCGCAACATGCCAGACACAAAACATCGTGCAGAACGAAGGCAACGCAACAAGAGTCGCAGAAGCTAACAACACCCGCGACATTATCGATTCACAGACCAGAGGAACCCAGGCGATCCTTGACAAACTCTGCAGCTTAGAACTTGACAATTACAAGCGCGAGAACGACAACCTCAGAAGCCAGCTCAACATGGCAACCCTGAGAGAATCCCAGACCGCACAGAATGCATTTATACAGCAGGGCTTCAGCAACGAAGTGGATCAGCTTTACAACAGGCTCAACAGCTGTCCCGTTCCCACAACGCCCGTCTACGGACGCACCCCGATTTTTACATGCAACGGCCAGACAACTGGCTGCGGCTGTGGATGCGGAGCATAAAAGGAGGGAAGGACATGGCTGCGGAATATTTAGCAAACCCGGTGCAGAACGTAGCACTTAATGCACCTTTGATTTTTAACGCTTCTATCCCTTGCACTAAAGGATATGTTTATCATGAGGACGAAACAGGGATTTTTATTCTGCGTGGCATCACTAACGGACAGTGCTTCGCAACATACCAGGTGACATTTAACGGCAATATTGCCATCCCGGAAGACGGAACGGTCGGCCCCATAGCGGTGGCAATAACAGTCAACGGAGAACCCAGACTTACATCAAGGGCGATTTACGTGCCCGCAGCTGTAGACGAGTACGGCAACGTGACGTCAACAGCGATCATTAAGGTTCCCAAGGGCTGCTGCTTCTCGCTTTCCGTTGAATACGTAAGCGGACAGGACGATCCTGCCGAGACACCCGCACCTGTGATCGAAGTACAAAACGCAAACCTTGTAATAAACAGAATCGCATGAAAGGAGACAGAACATGGGAAAATATACAGCACTTGAAAAGAAAATAGAGCGCGAGATCGACGAAATCTCCCGCAAAGATTTAACAGGCCCCTCGCTTGAGATCCTGGACAAGATGGCCCATACTTTAAAGAGCCTGAAGACCATCGACGCAATGGAAGGATACGCAGAGGATGACGGTTACCATTACGACGGCATGTCTTACGCAAGAGGCCGTGGCACATACGCCAACAGGGACTCAATGGGCAGATACGCCAGCGAGTACATGGAGGACGACGGTTACCCCGAGAGAAGAGGCAGAAGATGAGAGAAAACATGCTGACGGCGCTGGAAGCCGCCTGGGAATTAAACCCCGTTTTGTTTGAAAAGCAGCTCTGGGAAAAAGTAGATCAGGAGTTGCACAAAAGTGGCACAGACACCGCCGGAAGCCTTGAAAAATCGTAATATCAGCTTGACTTTTAATCAAGTTGTCTCGGGTTCGAGTCCCGAGTGGCTCAATAAAAGAAAATACCCCGAAAGTTTAGGAAACTAAAGGCTTTCAGGGTATTTTTTTATTTGCAGTTTTAAGCAGATTTTGACAGATTTTAACAGTTTTGTGAGTTGCAAACGAGTTGCACAAGGGCTATTTTTTAACCTAAAGTTGCATAAAAAGTTGCACAAAAACAGTATAAATTATTTCCCGAATAACTTATATATTTTTTTAACAATAGGATGGAAAAGAAGTGAAGCAAAAACTGTACTTCCAAAAGCAGCCAGGCAGAAAAACCATCCATTTGTAATATTGATATAAGCACTATGAAATAAAAGTAAAAAAATTCCTTGAAGCACATATACTTCTAACGAGATTCTTCCAAAGAAGCGAGTGATCCAGCAATTAATTTTTATTTTTTTAATAACAAAAATGACCAGCAGAGAAAAAACCACAGAAGAGAGTATTTTAGCAATTAGTTTTATAATACTGACCGGAGCCAAAAGAGAAGCTACAAACATAAACCCAAATATTAATAATAACCCGACAGTTTTTAACCACCATTTTTTCTCTGCAGTCGCATCAAATTTTTTTTGATGTTTAGCAATAAACAAACCCAGAGAGAAAGCAAAAACACTTTCATACCAGGTGCTCATGAGATAACAGAAATAACCTACAAAACAAAAACCGAGACAGCATACAAAAATAATTGGTATTTGATATTTTTTTAGCATTTTAAAAACTATAAAAAACAGTAGATATAAAAACATTTGAACCTGCAAATACCAGCCGTTTATTATAATAGTTTTACCGATAAGATTTAATAAAGTGCGTATGACGTCAAAAGTATCTGGCATTTGATCCAGGGAGACCAGAACAACGAAATAAATAAATGCTAATAATAATTCGATGCACCAGAAAGGAAGGATTCTTTTTTTTATAAAATTAGATATATAACCGTCGCCTTTGATTATAAAAGAATACATTAACCCATACCCTGAGAGAAAGAAAAAAACTGCGACGGATAGATAACCCAGGGCCTGAAGAATTACAGCTAAAGCCCCGCCATTAATTAAATTACTACTTTGATATAAGTGATGAGTTATAACAAAAAAAGCAAAGATGCCTTTTAAACAATCTGAATTTTGCTTTGATAAATAGTTTTCTTTTGATTGAACGGATTCCATTTTAATCTCCTAAAAAATAAACTACATAACCATATTAGCCATTTTTTCGCGGGTGTTTTCCTTCAAGCTATCTATATGCTCATAGACTTGCAGGATCATTTTATAGTCTTTATGCCCCATCTGGTGCTGCGTTTCCTTCAGGGACAGCCCGTTATATTTGCACTCGGTGCAGAAATTATGGCGGAAGGTATACTGCGTGATACCGGAGACGGACAAGCCGGACTTTTGAAGTATATGCTTGAATATAGTTCCATATTGACATTTATGCATAATTTCGCCCGTATTGCCGCCCAAAACATTGTCGTGGGGCATTTTATCGACCAGATGCTTTAAAGCCCGCATTACGGCATCAGAGACAACCACGTGGCGAATTGAGGAGTCGGTCTTCGGATACGAAACCGAAACGGGGATGTTCCCGGAGAACTGGACAGCCTTATTTATAAAAACAGTTCCGGCACGGAAGTCAAAATCCGACTTTGTAAGAGCATAAGCCTCGGCAGGCCTGCAGCCGGTACCGTAGAGCAGGAGAAGCAGCAGACGCTCCTGGGGCAGCAGGACAGAAGAACGAAGTGCCTTTTTTTCTTCTTCCGTAAGCGGCCGCTTTTCGTTTTTGACGTGCCTGGGGAGATCTATATCAACGCAAGGGCTCCGGAGGACCACGCCGTCACGAATTGCAGATTTAAAAATTTGCTTGACGGTAAGCAGGATCATTTCGCAGGTCCGGGGACGATCCGCCCGGGCATTGATCTGCCCCTGGATCATAAGACGGGTGACATCCTTCAAAGGAACCCGAGCCAGCAGGTCCACATGATTTTTCAAAACGCTTTCATACATCGCACGGGTGGCAACGCCGCGATTCGCTTTATAAACAGCCAGCCACTTCGAGGCATAATCGCCAAAAGTAACATTACGAGCCAGGAGAAGCCCCTGCGCCTGTTCCTGTTTCGTTTTCATGACCAGGTCGTCCAGTTCCCGGATGCTTCGGGCGTTTAAGTATTTACATTTCGGTTTACCGTCCGGACCATAACCGAGCAAGACTTTTGTGCGGTAATAGCCGTTTTTTTGTTTTGTATATTTCGCCATTTATTCACCCTCCCAAAGTTTACCATTGATCCACAACAACAAAATATTTTCTGTATTCAGATCATTATGAAGTAAAAGCGTTACACCATACCCGAGATCATAATCCCAGGCGGATTTATTCATTTTGACCGCCAGGTCTTCATATTTAGCACGAACGGCGTCCATGTTTTCAGGATTTACAGTAACAGCCAGGGCAGTCCCGGGAACCCAGAAGTGGACGTTTATATGATCCTCGCCGTCAACATACCAATTATCGCCAAAATTTTCGTTGCAATAATTATTCAGATAAGCAAGGAAAGATTCAAGCCGCTTTTTATGATCGGCACGCCGGACCAATACAACAACAAGAATGATCACGAGAACAACAACGGAAAGAATGCCGGTAATAATAAAGAGCCGGATTTTTTCTTTTGCTTCTTCCGGGGACATTTTATTTTCATTTTCAGCCATAAAAGCCTCCCTTCTAAGTCAAGGACTTTAAAAGATCAATAGCAATTTGCAAGTTTTCGGGCTTAACTTCCAGGGCGACCTTGTAAAGATTCGCCCGCTTGCTTGATTCGCCTATAATAGGATCCTGGTCGACGACGGTGTGCACCGTTTCGCGTCCGTCCACGTAATAAGTTAGATTTACATTATCCGTGCCCTCGAAACCCATAAGCCAGTCCGGAGCCACACGGAAGATGGTGGACATTTTGGAGATCAGGGAGCGCTTGATGTTTTCAACTTCGCCTCGTTCCCATTTCGACACAGTAGATTTATTGACACCAAGCTGCTGCCCGAGTTCTTCCAGAGTAAGTCCGAGCTCTTCCCTTTTTTGCTTGATACGTTTTCCCATAGTTTTCATTTTGGATTTTTCCCTCCCTTCCTTTGTGCCTATTTTATCGGCAAAACTCCATTTTTACTTTACCACAAAATTTATTTTTTTTCAACAAAAGAATAAAAAAGTTTAAAAAAAGAGAAAAAAATCGTTGACAGAGAAACTGGTGGCGTGGTAATATACAGATGTGGCGAGAAACGCCACAAGGAAGGAGGAAGAACCCGAATGATGAAAAAGGAGCTTCGCGCAGCAATGGCGAAGTATGGCGACACATACAAGACGCTGGCAAAGGCCCTGGGGATAACAATCCCGGCACTTTCGCACAAAGTAAACGAGCAGCGGCCATTTAAGCAAAAAGAGATTTCGATCATGATTGACCGATACGAGCTCAGCGGCGATGACGCTATACGAATTTTTTTTACCTAAAGAGTGGCGAATAATTACACAAAATGGAGAATAACGACACAAGGAGGAGCAATGGGACAGATTATCAAGGCAACCAAGCTCAGGGACCGGGGATTTTCACGGTGCCAGATTCAGCAGCTATGCCGGATGGAAGGCTCGCCGTTTTACCAGATAACCGAACGAGGCGCCTGGTGGTGCGACACCGACAAGCTCGACAAATACCTGGATAAATTAGCACGAGAGAAGGAGACAATCAATGGATGACGACAGGATGACAAGCAAGGATTTAATTTTACTTTTTAGCATACTCGGGATGACGTTATCAATTTTGATGCTGGTCGGCATTTGCGGAGGTTTAGATCAGGACAAGATCACATTCGCAGAGGCGATGAAAAAGAGCGCAATCTGGATGGTTGTTTTTATAGCTTCAGTGGTCGGCATCATAAAGGGAGAAAAAGAGGAAGAATGAGCAAGATCAAAATGGTGACATACCGGAGCCGCAAAGGATGGCTTGATCACCGGACAGGGATCGGAGGCAGCGACGCAGCATCCATTCTGGGGCTTAACCCGTGGACCACTAACCTGGATATTTACAACTACAAGACAGGAAGAGACATCCCGCCGGACATTTCCCAGAAGGAAGTCGTCAAGTTCGGACACGAGGCCGAGGCTTCAATCCGCAGGCTTTACGCTTTAGACCACCCGGAGATGAAGGTCGAATACAAGGCAAACAACAGCTGGACGAACGAAGACCTGCCCTGGGCGCAGGCTTCCCTGGACGGATGGCTGACAGATAAAGACGGACGCTTCGGGATCCTTGAGATCAAAACGACGGAGATCATGAGGGACCGGGACTGGGACAAGTGGAAGGGACACATCCCGCAGAATTATTTCTGCCAGACTTTACACTATATGGCGGTATTAGAGGCGCAGTTCGTAGAGCTTCGGGCTTATATAAGATATCACAGCCAGGGCGAGAAAAGGAGCGCGATCAGAGACTACCACATCGAAAGAACGGACGTGGCGGAAGATATAGAGTTCCTGATAGAGAAGGAACGGGACTTCTGGGAAAACCACGTCGAGAAGAAAATCCCTCCGGCTTTAATATTGCCGGAGTTGAAATAGATAAAAAACACACATCCAAGGAGGACACAAGATGGAGTTAAAAATTAATTCCTACCAGCTTCCGGAAGCCATAAGCTTCAATTTTGAGGAGCTGAAGAACGAGCTGCAGGTGAAAACGGATCAGTATACAAAGCTGGTCTACACCGAGGACAACATCAAGACGGCGAAGGAAGACCGGGCAGACCTTAACCGCTTGAAGAAGGCACTCAACGACGAGCGCCTGAGACTTCAAAGGGAATATATGAAACCCTTTGAAGGATTTAAGAAGCAGGTCGACGAGATAATCGGCATTATTGACCGGCCGGTGCTTGCGATCGACAGACAAATCAAGGAATACGAAGCCATCAAGCAGGAAGAGAAGAGGCAGAAGATCGAGGAGATGTTCAACTCGTTATTTTTCCCGGAGTTCGTAAAGCTTGACGAAAAGATCTTCAATCCCAAGTGGCTGAACGCTTCGGTCAGCTTGAAGCAGATCGAGGACAGCCTGCAGGAGACCAAGGCAGAGATCATCCGGAACTGCCAGACGCTGGCGACACTTCCGAGCTATTCCCACGAGGCGGTCATATATTACCAGAGAACCCTGGACGTGACCGGAGCTTTGGCAAAGGTAAGAGAGCTGACGGAGATCGAGGAAGCAAAGAAGAAGATGCTGGCAAACATGGCCGAGTATACCAAGGCCGCGAACGAATACCAGGAAAAGATCGAGCAGGCAGCAGAGCAGGAGAAGCCGGCACTGATAGAGGTGGCACCTGTAGAAATACCGGTCACAGAAGACGCACCGGAAGAACCCAGAATGTGGGTGGTTTTTGAGGCATACCTTAACAAGACGCAGGCAGCAGCACTCAAGACATTTTTTAACGCAAACGGAATCGAATTTAAAAGAGCAATAGTGGAGGGATAAAAACATGGCAGTATCTAACAGTTTAACAACCAAGGCCAACCAGAAGATGGGCATGACCGCATATTTGACACAGGACGCAGTGAAGAACCAGATCAACAACGTGATCGGAGGGAAGAACGGAACCCGCTTTATAACTTCGATCGTTTCCGCAGTAAACGCAAACGAGCAGCTGCAGCAGTGCACCAACCAGAGCATCCTCAGCGCAGCACTTCTCGGAGAAAGCCTGAATCTTTCACCTTCACCGATGCTCGGCTATTACTACATGGTGCCCTTTAACGACAGGAACAAGGGCAAGGTCGCACAGTTTCAGATTGGATATAAAGGACTTATACAGCTGGCCATCCGTTCCGGGCAGTACAAAAAAATAAACGTTATGAGCATAAAGAAGGGCGAGCTTGAATATTTCGATCCCTTAAACGAGGAGATCAAAGTCAAGCTTATGGTCGACAACTGGGACGCCAGGGAGAAAGCTGAAACAATAGGCTACTATGCCATGTTCGAGCTTGTAAACGGTTTTAAGAAAGCCATTTACTGGAGCAAGGAGCAGATGGAAGCACATGCCCTGCAGTATTCCCAGGGATACAGAGCAAAGAAGGGCTACACCTTCTGGGAGAAGGACTTCGATGCCATGGCACACAAGACGCTGCTCCGCCAGATCTTGAGCAAATGGGGCATTATGAGCACAGAGCTGCAGGCAGCAGTCGAAGCAGACGAGGCGGTCATAGAAGAGGACGGCTCCAAGACTTACGTCGACAACGAGGAGATCATAGACGTGCCGGAGACAAAACCCGCACCCGCAGAAGCACCGGCGAAGGAAGAGACACCCGCAGAGGATCCTGCTGCCGCCCTTTTCGGAGGTAACTGATGGCGTGGAGGAATTACAGGATCCCGTCTTCGGGCGGGGGCAAGTTCCACAATAAAAAAGTTACACTTGAAGGCGAGACGTTCGACTCAAAGCGGGAGGCTTCCCGATGGCTTGAGCTTAAGATGCTGCAGAGGGCCGGAAGGATATCCAACCTGGAGCGACAAAAAAAGTTTGTGTTGATCCCGGCTCAATACGAGCCGGAGATCACCGGACCGAGAGGCGGCAAGAAGAAGGGCAGGCTCCTGGAGCGAGAGGTCGCTTATATTGCGGACTTTGTATACTGGGACGAGGAAAAGCACGAGTTCGAGGTCGAGGACACCAAGGGCGTCAGGACGCCGGAATACATAATCAAGCGGAAATTGATGCTCTGGCTTAAGGGAATAAAAATTATTGAGGTATAAGACATGGCAAATGGCTGGATAGCATTACATAGGTCCTTACTCGACCATTGGTTGTGGAAGGATAAGCCATTCTCAAACGGTCAGGCATGGATAGACTTGATCCTGTTAGCTAACCATAAGGATGTAAAAGAGTATGTAAACGGTTCCCTGAAGACCTTCAAAAAGGGTACCGTGAACAGGAGTATAGAATCCATTTCGCATAGATGGGGCTGGAACCGCAAGAAAACAAGAAAGTTCTTAAATGCACTCGAAGTGGACGGAATGGTGTCCGTAAATGTCACAACACACGGGACAACCATAAGCCTTATAAATTATGACATTTATCAGACTGTAGGGAAAACCAATGGGACAGCCATCGACCAAACCGAGGGACAACCGAGGGAAAACCGAGGGACACAAACAACAATGAATAACAATGATAACAATGAAAACAATAAAAGAGAGGAAGAACCGCTCCCGGAGATAAAGGCTCCGAAGTACCAGTCGGGAAAATATAACAACGTACTGCTCACCCAGGAGGAAGCTGCCAAGCTTGCCGGAGAGTTCCCTGCAGAAGCAGCGGCCATGATTGAAAAGCTTTCCGAATACATGGAGACGACCGGCAAGAAGTACGCCAACCACTATGCAGTCATTTGTAAATGGATCCGGGAGGACAGGGAAAAACCCAAACAGCAGCCAAAGAAAAACCAGTCCTTAGAATTTGCACAAAGGACTTATACAGACGACCAGATCAGAGCCCTGGAACGTAAAAAGCTGGGCTTAGAATAGGAGGACACACATGGGGCAAAAGATAACACAGAAAGAGCTTATTATAAAATATTTGAAAGACTTCGGTTCTATTTCTTCCTGGGAAGCGTATGCAGAGCTGGGAATCACCCAACTCGGCGCCAGGATTTTCGAGCTAAAAGAAAAAGGCTACGTCTTCAAAAAAGAGAGAGTAAAAAGGCTTAACAGATACGGAAGGGAGATCGCCTTCGATAAGTACAGCTTAGCGGAGGTCGGAGCATGAAAAGATTTATAATAATAACCCTGTTGATGCTCCTGCTTTTGATCCTTGCGGTGTTTTTAATGCCGGCAGCAGAAGCACCGGCGAAGGAGGTCCCGGAGATATCCTTCGAGGATCAGGTCAAGAGCATGATCAGGGAGCACAAGATCATGACCGA
>JAFZVC010000059.1 GCA_017618015.1 Spirochaetaceae bacterium | reverse complement strand
GAGCAGCTTGAGTCTTACATTCATTATTTCAATTATGAGCGTGACTCAAGTGTTTTGGACTATCGGACTCCGTTTGAAGTCCGGCTACAAAGTATGGTAGCATAATAATGTCCAATAAAATGGGTTCAGTTCACTTTTCGCCCCTCGCCGTCTGGCGCGGCTCGTTCTGTCGCGATTCCGCGCCGGAACTAACCTTCGCAACGCGCAGGGTCGCTCCCTAGGGGCTCTAATCCCTGTCGCTTTAAACAAACTTGACGCTCCTTGCCTGTTAAGGTATTCTTTCCCTTATGAACATGAAAGATAAGATAAAAATCTGGATGAAGTATATAATCGGTTGTGCCCTCGGTATTATCACAACGTTCGTTTTCCCTACGGAAAAGCTTAATTCATCAGAGATTTTTACAATAATTTCGGAAGTTGTTATTCGCTTTGGCAGATACATTCTTCCCGCATTGCTTTTTTTCAGCATATCTGTGGCTGTGTTCCAGTTGCGCAAAACACAGATGATGCTGAAAATGTTTTTGTTGACATTCCTTGTAATAATTCTTTCTTCAGTCATTTTCGCGGTGTTGGGCTTGGGCTCTGTAACTCTTTTCAAGCTCCCGCGTATTCCTATTCTTGTAGATGTTGTTTCTGAAAATGTTTCTACAGGTTTAAAAGAAAATATTCTTAAGCTTTTCCCGTATTCAAGTTTTGAAGTGCTTATCGACGGTGTTTTTTATCTGCCAATTGTGGTATTCGCAATTTTCGCGGGAGCCGGCTGCTCCACGGAAACAAACGAATCCAAACCGGCTGTAGGGCTTTTCGATTCTCTTTCCAGGGTTTGTTTCAACATTCTTTCGATTGTTGTTGAAGTTTTCTCAATCGGTCTTATCGCAATTTCCTGCAGATGGTTTATTTCGTTCATGGGCGTTGTGCAGACTGGCATTTACAATAAGCTCATTCTTCTTTTGCTTGGCGATTTTATACTGATTGCAGTAGTTTTTTATCCGCTGATTCTTTTTCTTATCTGCAAGGAGCGCCATCCGTACAAAGTGCTGTACGCTTCCATTGCCCCGATTATTTCTGCTTTTCTAACGGGCGATTCGAATATTTCGCTTGCAATTTCGCTCAAACACGCAAAAGACAGCCTTGGCGTAAAAAGACAAGCTGGAACAATTTCCCTGCCTCTTTTTTCCATTTTTGCAAGAGGCGGGTCAGCCCTTACACTGATAATCTCTTTCATCGTTATATTAAAATCGTATTCAAACCTGAGCATTTCTGCTTCTGATATCGTTTGGATTACGACAACATCGTGCCTGCTTTCATTCTGCCTTGGCGCACTGCCTTCCGGCGGAATGTACACTGCTCTTATAATTCTTTGCACACAGTATGGCAGAGGCTTCGAGGCAGGGTATCTTTTGCTTAAGCCAGCAATTCCAGTTATCTGTTCTTTTGCTGCTGCAATCGATGTTGTAACAATGATGTTCGGAACGTATATCACTGCACGTAAACTCGATTTAATAGAGCCAAAAGATATTAAACGCTACGTTTGATATCCGATGCTTTTGGCACGAATCACGAACAAAATAAACAAATTTTGTCAAAATGTCGTGCAACTTTTTCCTTTTTGCTGTACTCTATATATAATGACAGGAAATACTGTCTTTTCAAAAAATTCGAGTTTATAGGGAAGGAAAATGACAAAGCAGAAAGAACTTCCATGGGCATTCCTTGATGCATGGAGAGGAAAGAGTTTCACAGGCGAATGGCCCACAATTCCAGAAATGTTCAGGATTACAGTAGAACGCTATCCTGAAAGAAATTGTTTTACCGCTTTTGAGCCAGATAGAAATACGCTCACTTACAAGCAGGTTCTCGCAAACGTCGAAAAACTTAGTTATTGGCTTTACGAGCAGGGAATAAGAGCCGGAGACAGAGTTGCCGTTACAGGCAAAAACTCACCGGAATGGGCAACTGTTTTTCTTGCGACACATTTCTGTGGTGGTGTAATTGTTCCGATTGACCACGGTCTTCATGAGCATGAAGTTGAGAACCTTCTTAACACAGCAAAACCAAAGATTTTCTTCCTTGATGAAGAAAAATATCCGTATTTTTCTGAGCATGCCGGCGATATGAAGGTTATGTCGCTTTCAAAGCAGTTTGAGGATACTTACGTTTACAACCTTTCGGCTTCAAAAACATACGAAACCGATAAAGCTAAAGAAACTGATTTGGCTGCTATCCTTTTCACATCTGGAACTACTGGTAATCCGAAAGGCGCAATGCTTACACATAGAAACCTTGTTTCTGACTGCTATATAGCACAGCTTCACCTTACAATCCTGCCAACAGATGTTTTCTACGCATTGCTTCCAATTCACCATTCATACACAATGCAGGCTGTTTTCATTGAAACGCTTTCAGTAGGTGCAGAAATTGTATTCGCTAAGTCTATGGCTGTAACACGCATGCTCAAAGAACTTCGTGAAGGCAAGATAACGATGTTGCTCGGCGTTCCTCTGCTTTTCAACAAACTCCTTGCCGGTATTATGAAGGGTATTAAAGAGAAAGGCCCTATCGTCTATGGTCTTATCCGTTTCCTTATGGGCATTTCGTACTTTATCAAAAAAGTATTCCGTGTTAATCCTGGAAAAAAGATGTTCGGCGCTATCTTAAAAAAGGCAAGCATCGACAATCTGCGCATCGCAATTTGTGGTGGTGGCCCTCTTGCAGCAAGCGTTTTCCGTGTATACAACGAAATGGGTATCGACTTTATTCAGGGATATGGTCTTACAGAAACTTCCCCGATTATCGCTCTCAACCCAAAAGAGCATTTTAAGATTGAAAGCGTAGGTAAGTACTTCGAGCCTTGGATGGAAATGCGTATCGCAAATCCTGATGAAAACGGAATCGGTGAAGTTCAGGTAAAGGGTCCTATGGTAATGAAGGGCTATTACAACATGCCGGAAGAAACTGCCGCAGTATTTACTGACGATGGCTGGTTCAAGACTGGCGACCTTGGAAAACTCGACTCCGAAGGCTACTTGTACCTTTCTGGACGCGCGAAGAACATGATTGTTACAGAGGGCGGAAAGAACGTATTCCCAGAAGAAATTGAGAACGCGTTCCAGCTTTTTGATGACATTGAGCAGATTACTGTTCAGGGTTATATCATGGACGAGGCAACAAAGTCCGAAGGCATTGAAGCACTTATTTATGCTGCTGATTCTGCTTATACAAGACTTGGAGCAGAGCGCGGCAATGCAGACGGCGATGCTAAAGTCAAAGCTTGTGTTGAAGAGATTGTTGGAAAGGTTAACAAGACAGAGCAGCCTTATGCAAGAATTTCAAAGATAACAATGCTTGATAAGCCTCTTGAAATGACAACAACAAAGAAAGTAAAGAGAAACTACAACAAATAAACTGAAAAATGGCGACCTCAGAAACTTGCTGAGGTCGGGCGTTTTGAAAGACCTTCACGGACGGCATCGAGATTAACGGTGCCGTCTTTTTTTATGAGCGGAATGTCCCCGATGTCGAGGTCGAAGGGGCGGCGGGCTATGTGTTCCGGATAGTGCGCGTCGCTCGATGTTGTTAGATGATAATGAAGTGTGTCCAGCGGAACTTGTTTGTTTGTGTACGGGTCAGTCGTTACAGGCGGGATGCGAGTAACTTCTACTGCGTCGTAGTTGCCTTCTGGGATAAAACCAAACTGGCTCATAAGCGAGAATGCCGGTCTGTCTACATGCGCCGGAATACATAGCCCGCCGAGAGCGTGAATGCGTTTTTCAAGGTCATCAATCGAAAGATCAGCTGAGGTTATCAAGTATTTCTCGACCTCGCCCAAAATATCATCATTTTCGTCAACATACACCTGATCGCCTGTTTTTTCGGGATTGTTCATTATGGGCGGCAACATGTCGTATATTTCATTGCTAAAATCGAGTGCTGTTTGAAGGTCAGAAAAAAGGCTTAAAACATGGACTTCTTCTTGTGACTGAACTTCCATTCCGTAAAGTGCCGCTATGCCAAACTTCTTGCAAGCAGCCGCAAAAGCCGGGCAATTTAGTGCAGTGTTGTGGTCAGTAAGGGCAGCTAGCTTTACGCCTTTTTCTGCCAAAACCTCGGCAATGTACGAGGGCGACATGGAAAGATCGCCGCACGGGGAAACACAGGAATGTATATGAAAGTCACATTTTATAATCAACCATATCTCCTATTTTACTAGTGCCACGAAGCTCATGCCGAAACTCGCGTCGTTTAAGTACCTCGTATTACCTCGCCAAAGCTGCGTACAATTTACCGGAAACCGTAAACTGGTTCTCGCTTGTCCGCAAAAGAGCCACTCGTTCTTCCCGTGCGGCTTCAAGAAAATCGTCTGGCACGGGACGGCTGTTACAAATAACTATGGCAGGCGAATCCTTTAGCGAAGCTACTGCCATTGTGTTTTTATGCGCCTGTATCGTGATAAGAACGCTTTCATCCGGCGCGTTTCCCATCACGTCACTCAGCAAGTCTGAAGTATATGCCGTAGTAATCTCCCGGTCATCAAACGAATCATGAAGAACTTCAAGATTCAGCAGTTTTATCAGATCACTTGTTTTCATCATTTTGTACCTATCTATTTCGCGAAATTCGAAACCCCGCCTGTGTTATTACTTTTCCTGTGGTGCAAAGAAGAACCACGAATGAACCGTCGTTCCTTTTCCCACCTCGGATTTTATCTGGAAACCGTCGGAAACGCGCCTTGTGTTCGGAAGTCCCATACCGGCTCCAAATCCCAAAGCCCGTACTCTGTCCGATGCCGTTGAAAATCCTTCTGTAAGCGCTTTATCCACATCCGCTATGCCAGGACCCGTATCCACAGCTTCTATCGTAAGCTTTTCTGGCGTAATGTAATAGCGCATTATGCCACCATCGGAATGTACAACCTGATTTATTTCCAGTTCGTAGCTTGCAATACCAATTCTCCGCGTCAAAGCCGGATCTACGTTCATTCCGCGCAAAATCTTCTTAACTTCCGTAGATGCCTGTCCCGCTGTCTCAAAATTGAATGGTTCCGTCTTAAACTCAATTACGCGGTTCGGCATCTTCTTCAAATCCTGAACTTTCTTGAGCAAAGAACTACGCTCATTTGAACCAGAAGGAACTGCCGCACCAGCTTGAACACCGTTTTCCAAAGCTGCCTGAGCCTGCATCGCTTCGTGCTCAAGGCGTTCAACCTCTTTGTTCATCGCAACAAGCAGCGCAGAAATCACGTCCGATGTCGTAACTATGCCAACAAGCTCATTCGCGCCGTTGAGCACCGGGAATCGCCCGAACTTGAATTTATTGAAGTATGAAACCGCAAACGAAAGCGGCATATTATCCTGCAGAACGATAGTGTTCCTTGTCATCTTTTTGTCGCAGGTTTCGTCAATCGTGCCAGTGTCGAACGCACTCACGATATTGTCCATCGATACAAGCCCCGCAAGGTTTTTACCGACAACAACAGGAACGCCGGTTATGTGATGCTCCTTCATAATCTGCTGTGCGGAGCGAAGAGTCTGCCCCGGAGTAACGGTGACAACATCAGTTGTCATAACGTCTTTTACTTTAAGCTTAAAAAGCAGTTCAATAACAGCTTCTGGCGAAGAATCCTGATTAAGAGGAATAGCCTGGGTGGTTTGGTTATTGGTAGTATCCATACAATAATTATACAGCTTCAACAGCCCGATGTCATGGATAAAATCACTGTTTATAGCACGTATTTATCGATAAAATGTGCCACACCGTCTTCTTCGTTCGTTTTTTCGGTGACGTGAGCGGCAATCTGCTTTATTTCGTCCAATCCGTTGAGCATAGCGACACTGTGATGCGCATATCGTATAAGCGACTCATCATTCATGCTGTCACCAAATGCCATTGTTTCTGTTTGTTTTATTCCGAGTCTTTCACAAAGCCAGCTCAATGCTTCACCTTTTCCACAATTCGCTGGCAAAATTTCCAGGAAATATGGCTTGCTCATAAAAAACACGGCTTTGTTTCCAAACATATCTCTAAATTTCCGCAAAAGATACTGAATTTGCTCCGGGTCTCCTGGAATCAGCATTTTGGGCCAGCCTTTCGCAAGAAAATCAGGATAATCTTTTACGATACATTGATTTAATCCGCTCAGCTTGATATCAACATCAGTCCAATTGTTTGGCTTTGACACGTAAATCGTAGACGCATCATACACTTCAGGTACAAGCCCTTCTTCGCTCGCTACTTTGTACGCACCAACAAGAACATCCGTATCAACATGATGCTCGTAAATCGTCTTTCGCGCATGCAAATCCGAAATAGAAGCCCCGTTCTGCGCAATCATGTAACGTCCCTGCTCAAAACCAGCGATATCAAGCCGTCGCACATACGTCAAAATGGCATTATCAGTTCTTCCAGACGCAAGAACAACATAAATACCAGCAGCCGCAACCCTCTGCAGCACAGAAACAGTGTAGTCTGATATTGTAAGGTCATCTTTCAAAAGCGTGTCATCAAGGTCAACAGCGATAATTCGGACAGGATATTTGCTCATGAGGTGATACTAAACTCCGCCCAAACTAAAGTCAAGGCAGAGTACAATTCGAAACTACACTTAACAATTTTTGTAGTTTTTTGTTAACTAGACTTAACAAAAACGATATTTAGATCTATAATTTAACTATGGAAAAGCTCATAGAAACATTTCGTAAGAAAATCAACTCAACAGATATGACTTTTGTCCGCAGTCTTGAAAGTAAAATCAACTGGAATGCACGCCTTATCTGTATACGCGGTTCAAGAGGAACTGGAAAAACTACACTCTTACTGCAGCACATAAAAAAATCTTTTGTAGAAAACCTTGATAAAGTCATCTACGTTAGTTTGGACAATCTTTATTTTTCGGATAACTCGTTGATTGATTTTGTCGATACGTTTGTAAAGCATGGTGGAACACATATTTTTTTTGACGAAGTTCACAAATATCCTGACTGGTCGCGTGTAATAAAAAATATTTATGATGATTATCCAGAATTGCATGTCGTATTCACTGGTTCTTCTCTTCTTGAAATACTAAATGCCCGGTCAGATTTAAGCCGTCGTGCTCTTGTGTATAATTTGCAGGGACTTTCGTTCCGTGAATATTTGAACCTTTGTGCCAAAACAGATTTTCCAATTCTGACTCTTGAGGAAATCATCGCGGAAAATGAAAAACTATCTTCGGATATTGCGAAAAGAATCAAGCCTTTTGAATACTTCGATGATTATCTTAAGTTCGGTTACTACCCTTATTTTCTGGAAGGAATAGATGACTATTATACTCGCCTTAACGAAACCGTTAACTTGATTTTGGAAATTGAACTTCCGTTATTAAGAAAAATTGATGTTTCCTACATAACAAAAATAAAGAAGTTACTTGCCGTAATCGGAAAATCAGCTCCGTTTATCCCCAACACTACCGAACTTGCCTCCACTATCCAAATTGCACGACAGACGCTTTTGCAGTATTTCCAATACCTTGAAGAATCCAAACTGATTTATCAGGTATTTAAACAGTCACGAGGACTAGGAGCGCTTGAAAAACCCGACAAAATTTTTCTTGAGAATACCAACCTTATGTTTATGTTAGGTAATACTGAAACAAATGTAGGAAATATCCGCGAGACATTTGCATTTAATCAGCTTTCTCATAGTCATGAAGTGCTTTTTTCCGAGCAAAGTGATTTTTTGGTTGATAAAAAGTTCACGTTTGAAATAGGTGGCAAAAACAAAAAACGCAAGCAGATTTCTAATATTCCGGATTCGTACATTCTCGCAGACAACATTGAGTTCGGAACAGAACGCAGAATCCCTATCTGGCTGTTAGGCTTTCTGTATTGAGGGGGCGTTACCTGCGGCCAGCAAAGCTGTCCACAGGTCGCTACGTCCGGGGTTTCATTCTGGCACAACTTCGTTATGCCAGAACGCTTCGCGCCCCTACCCTCGCAACGCGGCTGGAAACTTCGCGCTTATGCGCTCGTAACCATCCGCGCCTTCCGTATCCTTAACGCGATTGGCAGCTCCGGTTAAGGAAAATATTCTGATGGTAATCACAGCTTATTTCCCAGATTCTACAAAGTTTGAAGAAGATATGCGCACAAGGAGGGCAAAATGAATACTTGTTTTTTCTGCAAAAATGATACAGTTGTTCATACTGTAACCACTTACATGGTTGACTTAAAAGATTGTATAGTCATTGTTAGAAATGTTCCTTGTGAAGATTGTACTGAATGTGGCGAAAAGTATTTTACTGATGATGTTATGGAAAAACTTGAAACTATCGTGAAAAAAGCTCGTGAAATTGCAAGTGAAGTTTTTGTAACCGACTATTCAAAACAAGCCGTTTAAAGGAAAGTAATTAATTATCTACTGTTGCTTCAATGATTTTATAGCCTCTTAATAACTCTTCTTAGTCTCTTCAATTTTTTCCCATACCCCACATTCGATTAATATCTGCTTGATTTTTTCCTGCTGCTCTACGAAAGAAGGTTTTGACGGATCAGTTATCAATATCGAAGAAATACAAGTGTCGTCATATTTTTCACCTTTGTAAACGTCTTTGATTGTAATGCGAATATGATCTGTTTTTCCCGGCAGTTTGATTACAGTAAATTTTACCAGGTCTTCAAGTTCATATTCTTTTGAAAATTTTGGGGTTTCACTTTCAACCAAGATTGTCTTTACGCGGCTGTTTTCTTTAAATAAATACATTCGTCGAAAGTCTACAAAACCATTTAAAATCTGCAATTCATCAGATTTATACTTAAAATCGATATCAAGCCATTCACCAATTCCATAGCCGTTTACTCCTTCAACCCAAGGCGGAGTAATTGAATCATACGCATAATTCATATCTTCAAGATTTGTTTGTAAATATATTTTATCCTTTAAGTTCATGGCAGAATATGTGTCATTTTTTTCAGTAAGAAAGGATGAAGATTTTATAGATTTTATCCCGTCCTCATAAATCCAAACGCCATAACCATTTTCTGATGTTGGAGAATATCGTCTTAAATCAGTATCATATTTTATTGTTTTCCAGAATTCTGCGGACCATTTTTGAAAATCTGTCAGAGATATTTTAGTTATATTTTTATCTTCTTCCTGGCATAAAATAATTATTCCTTTTGCCTCAAGAATATAGTCTCTATAAGAACTGCCATCTTCAAGTTTATAAGTGTAATAAAGATATCCGGAATCTGTACTAGTTGATAATTTTCTTAAATAATTTCCAGGATAATTCACATCGAAATTTATATTATTAGGAGAATCAAATGTAGCACAAAGTATGACATTAGAATCTTTATATATAAAATTCTTTGATTGTGTTGGATATACATAATCTATATATTCTGACGGAGAAAAATTAAAACTTTGTGCAAAATATAATTGGGTTAAACTTGCTAAAAATAAAACAAATATTTTCTTTTTCATATTACCTCTCTTTATTTTGGTGTATCATCTTCCGTTTTTGCAAGATCGGTTAGTTAAAATTGTATCTTTTTTAATCTGTGCCATCTTATGCCTTTAAAAGCTCCATGAGTTTTGTGTTTATATAAATATTAGTCTTGCCAATTTTCTGACACTCCAGTATTCCAGCATCATTAAGTTTATGAAGGTATCGGGCTGCGGCTTTTCGCTCAACACCAGTTGCTTTTTCTATGAATTCGCCTTTGCAATATGGATTTTCAAAAAGAGTTTCAACAAGTTCCTTTGAGTATATTTTAGGACACTTTTCTTTTACCTCTTCGATTGTCTGATCCATAAGAGTTTTAATGCTACGTACTTTTTCTATTGTTTGTTTGGAAGTAGTCTCAATCCCTTTCAATATAAAGAGTATCCAGTTTTTCCAGTCTGCTTCTGTTCTTACTTTTTGCAAACGAGTGTAATATTCATCTTTATGCTTAATGATGTATGAACTTAAATACAGAATAGGTATTTCAAGATAATCTTTAAGAATCAGATAGAGAACATTTAAAATTCTTCCGGTTCTGCCGTTTCCGTCATAAAAAGGGTGGATACTTTCAAACTGAAAATGAAGTACTGCAAGTTTTGCCAAGCTTTTTTCAGAATCATTCAGATATTCTGTAAAAGTTTTCATGAGACTTTCTATTTGTTCTTTACTCTGGGGTGGGGTATAAACTACTTCATTGGTTTTATCGTTTACAAGCTGTGTGCCTGGTAAACTTCTAAACCCCTGCCTGCTTTGTACAAGAACTGCCTGTATATCAATAATATCATTTATAGAAATGAACCCATGTGCTTTTACTTTATTCAATCCTTCGTATAAAGCTTCTCTGTAAAACATAACTTCTTTTGTTGAAGCATCAACCTTTGAGACTGTTTCACTTATAGCTTTATATAAATCGTCTTTTGTAGTGATTATGTTTTCTATTTCTGAACTATCCTGACTTTCCTGTAATACAATAGCGTTAATTAAAATGGACTGGTTTGGAATTAGATTTGCAATACCTTTTAATTCTGATAATACAGCAACTGCATCTCGTTCTGCTTTGAGGATTTCTATTGTTTCCAGTTTTTCTTGCATTACATTTATAAAACTGTAATCTTCCATTATGTCCTCTTTTTATTGATTTTGGGATACATAATACGCATTATATACCAATTTTTACATTTTTGGTACATAATTCTTTGTGTTTGTACCAAAGCCAGAATTTTAGGTACAAAGCTATAGTTCAGGTGTATCACCTTCCGTTTTCGGAAGGATTGTTAGTGACTCTACATTTTTATAGTGTCACTAAATCTTTCGCACCCACTAGATGTTCCTGTAAGTCAGTTTTTTCCTGACATAAAACGCAGTCTTTGAAAAGGAATTCTAAAACAATATTTTGTAATTGCAATAAAGTCTTCTACACGCACAAAGTATTTGAACAAGATCGATAAAAAGTGTAATCTATGACATACCGTATGCACCGGGAGGTCATGGT
Organism: Spirochaetaceae bacterium; assembly: GCA_017618015.1. Lineage (GTDB taxonomy): Bacteria > Spirochaetota > Spirochaetia > Treponematales > Treponemataceae > Treponema_I. The sequence continues at coordinate 3,601 of JAFZVC010000059.1, read as the reverse complement.
GACAAACGAACTTGTATTGGTTATCGATTTCGGTGGGCAATATAACCAGCTCATTGCACGTCGCGTGCGTGAGTGTAATGTTTACTGCGAGATATATTCCTACAAAACAGACATCCAGAAAATAAAAGCGATGAACCCGAAAGGCATTATCCTTACAGGCGGTCCGAGCAGCTGCTACGAACCTGGTGCGGCTACATGCTCCCCAGAGTTGTTTAATCTTGGTATTCCTGTTCTTGGACTTTGCTACGGTGCACAGCTTATGCAGCACGTACTCGGCGGAAAAGTCGAGCGCGCAACCGAGCGTGAATACGGAAAAACATCCATTACCGTTGACCCATCCGCGTCACTTTTTGCAGGCGTTCCTTCGGAAACAACTTGCTGGATGAGCCACTTCGACTACATTAGCCGCATGGCTCCCGGCTTTAAGAGCATAGCCCACACAAAAAACTGTCCTGTCGCTGCCGCAGAAAACCCAGCCGCCGGACTTTACGCCATCCAGTTCCATCCGGAAGTGCTTCACACCCCCGAAGGAACAAAGATGCTCTACAACTTTGTTCGGAATATTTGCGGTTGCTCCGGCGACTGGAAAATGGACGCGTTTGTAGAAGACAGCATCCAAAAAATCCGCGCAAAAGTCGGTAATGGCAAAGTTCTTTGCGCACTTTCCGGCGGCGTAGATTCATCCGTTGCAGCTGTTCTGCTTTCAAAAGCAATCGGACAGCAGCTTACTTGCGTTTTCGTTGATCATGGACTTTTGCGCAAAAACGAAGGCGATGAAGTTGAAGCTGTTTTCGGACCAAAAGGACCATACAAACTTAATTTTATCAGAGTCAACGCCCAGGAGCGTTTTTATATAAAACTCGCGGGGGTTTCTGAACCGGAGCGCAAACGCAAAATCATTGGCGAAGAATTTATCCGCGTGTTTGAGGAAGAAGCCAAAAAAATCGGTTCCGTAGATTTTCTTGTTCAGGGAACGATTTACCCGGATGTCGTTGAAAGCGGTTTGGGCGGTGAGTCTGCCGTTATCAAGTCGCACCACAATGTCGGCGGTCTGCCAGATTGCGTTGATTTCAAAGAGATTATCGAGCCACTTCGCAACTTGTTCAAAGACGAGGTTCGCAAAGTTGGTTTGGAGCTTGGCATCCCGGAAAAACTCGTTTTCCGTCAGCCGTTCCCAGGCCCGGGACTTGGAATCCGCATTATTGGTGATGTTACAGCAGAAAAAGTTCGCATGGTTCAGGATGCGGACGCTATTTACCGCGAAGAAATTGAAAAGGCTGCCGAGAACTGGAAAAAAGAGAACGGCATAAGCGCGTCAATTTCTGCAAAAGCTACCCCGGATGAACGCTTCAAATACGTAATGCAAATTAATCCGCCGTGGATGCCGAATCAGTATTTCGCGGCTCTTACGAATATGCGCTCAGTTGGTGTTATGGGTGACGAACGCACTTACGACTATGCCGTAGCGTTGCGTGCCGTTAGCACAATAGACTTTATGACAGCAGAAGCCTCTCCAATTCCGTGGGATGTCCTTCAAACGGTTATGAGCCGCATTATAAACGAAGTCCGCGGAGTGAACCGCTGTCTGCTCGATATAACGAGTAAACCACCGGGAACAATCGAACTGGAGTAGTTCACTACCGCGAATACGTAAACTGGCGGTATCCGCCCGAAAAATCGGGCGGTCGCTACGTTCCGGGTTCCGGTAGGGTGCTTCGCACCACCTCCAGCCTCCGCACTCGCTTACTTCGTACGCTCGCTTGCGGTGGCCGTACGCAACCTTTGGTTGCTTCGCCCTTCACATCGCTTACCGAATTTACACTATTATTCCGTTAAATATGACAGTGTGTAGTATGCTGTCATATACGAAAGAATGTTCTGTATCATCTCGATTTGCGCTGTGCTTTTCTCAATTTGCGCCGTTATAAGGTCTGCTTCGCTGCCGTATCCCGCTTGATACGCCTTTGTCGCCTGCTCAATCTGTGAGTTTTTCGTCTCAATTTTAAGCTGTTGATAGTCCGCTTTCGTTTTGGCAAGCTTCATCTGGTTGTACTGCTCCAAGACCGTGTGGCGCAAAAGAAGTTCCGTATCCTCGTACTGGATTGATGCGAGCGTGTTGTTGCTTTCGTTGCGCTTTATGTTGTTTATCTTTTTGCCGCCGTCCCAAACTGTCGTTTTTAACGCAAGTGTGATATTAAGGTTCGAATCGTCTTTTCTGTACCAGTCTGTCTCTATAAGCGGGAAACGCGAGCCGGAGTAATCCACGGAAAGCTGGAGAGCGACATCCGGCTTCCAATAAACGGAAGCTTCCGCGATATTAAGCGTGAGTGAGTTTATTTCGATTAGTTTTTGCAAAATCTGAAGGGTGAGCCTGTCCTCAGAAGCTGCCGCTTCCATAAGTTCGTCCGCATCCTGCAACAAAAGCACGTCCGCCGCAGATTTATCGGGCACAAAGCGGATTTCTTCAAGCTCATCAAACGAAAGCCCCGTAAGAGTTTCCAGAGCAGAAAGCATTTTCGTGTATTCATCTTCAATGCCGGCTTTTGCAATATCTATTTCCATTGCCTGAATGCGAGCTTCGAGCACTTTCTGCTCCAAAAGAAGACCGTTCTGCGCGGCTTTTTCGCTGATTGAAACAAGCTTTTTGGCATAATCCTGTTCTTCGTCCAGATAAGAGCGGATTTGCTTCATGTAATAAAGTGCCGCGAGCCTTGTGCGTATTTCTGACTCCAGCTGAGCCTGCTTGTCAAAAACTTGGAGCTGCTTAACTTCCGAAGCCGCAGTGTACAGCTTTACCGCCGACGAGATTTTGCCCCAGGTGAACAAAGGCTGTGTAAGCGTCAGCTGAAACTGATACTGTGTTTTTTCCATGCCAGGATAAAGCGTAACGTATTGGTTTGCAGGGTTTACAAGCTGGCTGCCGGGTATGTTGATTGCGGAAAGAATATCCTCAACATCGAGCGTGATTTTGCCAATCATCGGGTCGGGCATGTATGTTCCGGTCACAAGCAAGTCGATAGAGGGACCGTAGCCGGCTTTTGCATCTTTTAAGTCGAGGATGCTCTGGGCGTATTCTTCGCGGAGGCGACGTAGCTCGGCGTTGTTCATGTCGAGCTGGGAGAAAACGTAAGAGAGTACGTAGTCGGAGTTTCCGGAAGCGTAGTAGGCCGTGTCGCTGCTTGAACTGAATAGCGTAGTTGGTGTATTTTGTGCGCTCAGTGTTTCAGCCCACGCGCAATTCTGGGGCGGGAGCGAGTACGGGTAGAAAAAGCCGGCTGCGAAAAGCGAGAATACTACAAAAAACGCCGAAACAAGTTTTTTCAAGGTGCGGCTCCTACTGAACTGTCGCCAAATCGGAACCCGTAAGTCTTCCGATATCATGCGTTGTTTCGTTACTGCGGAGTGCCCTTGCTGTAATCAGGCTTGGCGGTTCCTGAGTATCGTATTCATCTTTTAATAGATAGTATTTGTCATCTGTCGATATTGTGCCGGAGTTGTCCATATCAAAAACAACCGCGACTGCTTTCGTGTCATATTTTCCAGCGTAATTATCATTCGTCCAAGTTATTCCCTGTCCTAAACCGGAGAAACGGCCGTGAAT
>JAFZVC010000058.1 GCA_017618015.1 Spirochaetaceae bacterium | reverse complement strand
GTATGCCCATCTCATGACCGACAAGCCAGCTCCCTTTTTCTCCTTTTTGGTATTCCTGCACAACTTTTAGTTTGAATTCTACGGAATACTTTTTATTCATGTAACCTCCAAAAGTGTCCAACTTTTGGGGTTCAGTTCAAACACCCGACGGCGGCAGATTCGCGGAAAATTTGACCGTGAATCTGCCGCCGGGTCGCCCATAAATCTATCCTGAAAAAAATAATTGCCGCAATATAAAAATTTTTAAAATATAGTTGACGAAATGATATTATATTCTGTATATTATAGTTGTTGAGGCAATATTGTGCTGAAACAAAAAAAGTAACAGTTTTTCGTTGAAGAGCTGTTGAATACTAGGGAGCTGAAAAATCGTACGTAGACTTGTGGCTGAAATCGACGGGTTTTGGTGGCAGGCAGGCTTCCTGAGAAAACTAACGGAGGTACGGATGACATTCAATACGGGCGCTGCGTTGCTTGATGCCGTTGTTCTTGCTGTTGTCGCCGGTGAGGCAGAGGGGACTTACGGATACAAGATAACACAGGATGTCCGCCAGGTTATGGACGTGTCGGAAAGCACTCTGTATCCGGTTCTTCGCCGCCTGCAAAAAGACGGGTACCTTGAAACGTATGACAGAGAATACGCCGGGCGTAACAGAAGATATTACAGAATCACTTCTAACGGAATGATTCTGTTGGACGAGAGCCGGAGAGGCTGGTTAGAATACCGCCGTTGCATAGACGGTATCCTTTTGGGTGAGAATCGATAGACGCTTATGTTGTTTAAGAGAGGAAAGATGAAAAGGAATATGAATAGAGAAGAATATCTGAGTGAGCTTAAGCGCTGCATTCAGGCACTCCCGCTGGAAGAGCAGGAAGAAGCTCTTGAGTACTACAAAGATTACTTTGATGATGCTGACAATGACAGCAAAGTCATAAATGAGCTTGGCGATCCGGAGAAGCTTGCGGAAGAAATCAAAGAGAAATTCGCATGCGTTCCTGCCGAGATGGCAAAAGAAGAGTCTTCTGAGTCAGATGGCGCGAACAATGGTGCGAAAGCTGGTAACAATGGTTCTGCCGGGAATACCGGAAGCCGGGGTTACATCAGCCGTGACGCAATGAAGTTTACATTCGGAGCGAACGAAGTAACGAACATCGACTTTTCGCTCGGTGCAGCAGAAATCGTTATGATTTCCGGCGACATGTACGCGATTGAGACACGCGGCATCAGCCCGCAGAGCTTCCGCTGCGAACTTTCTAAGAAGGGAACGCTTATCGTTGACAACAGGCGTCACATTCCGTTCCGCGGATTCTTCGGACACGACGAGAACGCGTCTTGGAAGCCGAGGATCCTTATTACGGTTCCAGAGAATGCCAAGCTTGATATCGTGAAGATCTCGCTTGCGGCGGGTTCATTCACCACAAGAACTGTGGCAATCCACTGCAATACGGGCTTCTTCGACGTTAACGCAGGAAGGCTCATCATCGACAGAGTGTACGGCGGTCATATCAACGCGCACTGCGGCATGGGCGAGCTTGAGATTTGCGGTTGTGCGACGGGTGTTTCGGATATCGACTGCGGAATGGGTAAAATCACCCTTAAGCTTTCTGGCAATCCAAATGACTATTCGTACAGTACGAAAGTTGGGCTTGGAGATATCCGGTTCAATGGCGATAAGAAGAGCGGAATTGGTACTACAGTTTGTACGGAGCGTAAGGAAAACCACTTCTCTATAAACTGCGGAATGGGTTCAGTCGTCGTAGATTTACGGTAGGCTGCATAAGTTTAAGACAGACCCGTGCAGGGAGAGAGCGCGGAAAAGATAGATTTTACAGGAGAAAGAATTATGGCAAAGAGAATTTACAAATCACGTAACAAGGTTTTGTTTGGTGTTTGCGGTGGTATCGCAGAGTTTTTCAATATTGATCCTACAATCGTAAGGATTCTTATGCTTATCCTTGTATTTGCGGGCTTCGGTTCAGGTATCCCGATTTATATCGTCGCTGCATTGATTATCCCGGAGCGTTCAGTTGATTCTGGCTACGCTGATGATAACTACAGCAACATGCGCGATGCAAGAGCCGGTGAAAACAGAAATACTGGCAACGGCAGCTCCGATGCAGAGTTCAACAGCCACTTTACCAACCGCAAGTAGTCTGTTGGCGAGAGCACTGTAGAAAAAGCTTTGTATTAGACAAAAGGAGTCTTGAAACATAATGGTTTTAAGACTCCTTTTTTTTGTAATATAGTCCTGAAAAACGGTAAGTCTGCCTACTACTAAGCATGAGAATACGATATAATATTGAACAGAACAAAACTTGAATGAACATTGATTTTGATCATTGTGTAAGATATTTTCTTGCATAGAAGGATTTTACTTATGATACGTGTGCTTGTCGTTGATGACTCTGCAGTTATAAGGACTCTTCTAAAACGTTCGCTGGCTAAAGACCCGCGTATAGAAATCGTGGGTGAGGCTTATGACGGACAGGGCGCGATAGAGCAGAACAGACTTCTTAAGCCGGATGTCATCACGATGGACATCTATATGCCGGTTATGGACGGCATAGAAGCGACGAAGCGCATAATGCAGGAACAGCCTGCCGCTATAATGATTTTCTCGACGGAAGATTCCGCGCGTATGGGCTATGCCGCCCTTGAAGCCGGTGCCGTCGATATGCTTAAAAAGCCCGATTTGACGCATTTTTCGCCCGATTTTTACCGCTCGTTCATTGAGCGCATCGTCGCCGTAACGGAACGCGGGCGGAAATCACCTGTCTTTGCAAAGCGTGCTGGCGGATTTTCGCCGTTCGCAAAGCCTGCAAGTTCGGTTCCAGTCCGGCACGAAGCTCCCACGTTGCCTTCTTCCGCAGGCGGCAGACTACATGTTGGAACTGCGGCTAAAACTTCGCCGGCAGTGCAGCCTGGTACGCTGGCGCGCTCATCGGTAACGCCCGCAACTGCAACTGGTACTCATGCTTATTCGACTTATGTAACGCCAGCAGCCGCCGGCAGCAAAGATCTGCTCGTTATCGGTGCATCTACCGGCGGTCCTGTCGCCGTGCAGAATGTTCTTGCCAAAATCGGGCGCGATTTCCCGTACCCGATTCTTATAACGCAGCACATCGACTCCGCTTTTGACAAGCATTACGCGTCTTGGCTCGCTGACACGACAGGCATGGACGTAACGCTTGCACAGAATAACGGCGTTGTTGTGCCCGGTACAGTCTACATCGCGCCCGCTAACTACCACCTTGTTGTAAGCCGACGGACTCCCGCCGGTTATGTTACGGCTCTTGTCGATGAACCTCCAGTGAATTATCTTCGCCCGGCGGTTGATTATCTTTTTACATCGGCTGCAAAAGTGGCGGGCTCACGCTGCATTGCGGTGCTTCTTACAGGTATGGGGCGCGACGGAGCAAATGGGTGTGTGGACATCTATAAAAGCGGCGGCTACACGATTGCCGAAGCAGAAGAAACTTGTGTCGTTTTTGGTATGCCAAAAGCCGCCATCGACTTGGGAGCGGCTTCCTCTGTACTGCCGGTATATGAAATTGCGCCTTACGTGCGAAGAATAGCGGGTCTAAACTGATGGAACGACCACGCCTTTTCCGTGTCATTGACAAGGCTGTTTTTGAATACAAGCTTATAGAAGAGGGTGACAACATCCTCATAGGTGCTTCGGGCGGCAAAGATTCGACCGCACTTGTGGAGTATTTTGCCGACAGAAAGCGCCAGCACCGCGAAAACTTCAATTTTACCGCCCTTCATGTGGAAACAGAGATAACGCCTCCGCTCAACGAAAAACTGCTCGCGCTTTTTACGGAGTGGGGCGTAGAGCCTGTTTCGCTTCACGCTGATGTTCTTGGGCGGCTTAAGCCCGGAAGAAGCATGAACTGCTGGTGGTGTTCCACGCAGCGCCGCACCGAGCTTAACAACTACGCCATCGCTAACGGCTACAATAAAATCGCGCTAGGCCATCACCTTGATGACATCCTTGAAACGGTTCTGATGAACATGCTCAACAAAGGCGAGCTTTCGACGATGCCTCCGCGCCTAAAATACGACAAGTATCCTGTGACGGTGATTAGGCCGCTTTGTTTTGCGGACGTAAACACTATAATAGCCCATGCGGAGAAAGCGGGGTATATCTCTCAGACGTGTACGTGCAGTTACCAGGAGAATTCGGGCAGAAAAAAAGCCAGAAGCAGACTGGAGCTGCTTACTGGCGGTAATGTCACAGAAAAACAGCGGCTGTTCGAGGCTCTTCGGAACGTCAAACCGCTGTATCTTCCGTAAGTTTCGCATACATAACTATTTGTGGACAAATCCGCGTATCTAACATAGTGTCAAATCAGTGCTTTCGCCAACATCCCTACAAGCTCAGTAGGTTCCTCACACCGACGTACCACGTATCATCGATCCGTAGTACGTCGGTATCGTTCGTCAATACTGGCTTGCAGGGGACCTTGTTGGCTACGCACTGATTACACTACTGTATAAATATCTGTGATTTTCCACATAACCACATATACTGCGGAAACTCTACATTCGATCTCCTAGTACTTAAACTCGCTGCCGCCGATGAACTCGCGGATAATCGACTGTCCCGGAACGTACGTTGGTGCAATCTCGTAGAAATTCGACAGGAAATTCAAAAGGCGCGATGCCTCAGAGTACTCCCTCTGGCATGGCGTTACGCAGCGCAGAAGCGGGCTTGCGTATATCTTGAGGACGGCAAGCTCGTAGTCCATCGCTGTGTTGAGTACAGCATCGGCGTTCTGCTGGAACGGGAAGATGTGGAGCTTTTCGCCGCGCTGTACGCTTGGCCACATTTTTATCGTGTCGGCTGCTGATTTTCCACGGAACTGCGAGTCGCGGACGATGCGCCGGATAAGGCGGTTGTCGCTCGTCGAAATGCGGTTGTGGTCATCAAGGTTAAGCTGCGTCAGGGCAGAAAGATAAACCTTGAACTTGTTTTCCGCTGGGACGAGCGGCGTAAGCTTGTCGTTCAAGCCATGGATGCCTTCCATAATCAGGATATCTTTCTCGTTCATAGTGAGCGTTTCACCCGTAAAATACTGCTTTCCTTCGCGGAAGTCGTACGATGGAACCTGAATCGTCTTTCCCTTGAAAAGCTCGACAAGGTTGTCGTTAAGCTGCTGTACGTCGAGCGCTTCCAGGCATTCGTAATCGTAGTCGCCGTTCGCGTCGCGCGGTGTTTTCTCGCGGCCAAGGTAGTAGTTGTCCAAGCTTATTACGTGCGGGTTGTAGCCCAGAACTTTAAGCTGGATGGCGAGCTTCTTCGATGTCGTCGTCTTTCCGGAGCTTGAAGGACCAGCGAGCAGCGCGACTTTTACGCCGCCTTTCTGGTCGATTTTGTCGGCGATATCCGCGATATTCTTGTTAAGGAACGTCTCGCAAATATTGATGAAATCTTTTGTCTTGCGCCTGTAAACAAGGTCGTTGAGCGCCGCTGCCGTCGTGACGTTCTGCCGTCTTCCCCATTCCTTGTAGCGCTTGTAAATATTGAAAAGCTTCTTGTTGTCCTGGAATTCAGGCAGAGAATCCGGGTCGAAAGAAGCCGGGAAGCGCAACAGGAAACCGTTCTCATAAGGCATAAGGTCGAAAACTTTAAGAAGTCCTGTGGAGTGGAGGAGCGGTGCGACGTAAATGTCGTAGAAGCCGTTGAGCGAGTTGAGCCTGATTATCGGCTTAGCCTGATAGTCAAGGAGCCGCCGTGTCTCCGGCATTTTCTGCTTTTCTAGGATCGAAACAGCGTCTTTGTACGAAACTTTCACCTGATTGATAATGCTGTCCGCCGTGATGATGCATTCCATCTCGTGCTGAAGCTTTTCAATGTCTTCTTTCGAGATTGAGTCGCGGTCAGCGAAAGTGTAGTAGTAGCCGTAGCCCAAACTGTGGCCTACAAGCAGTCTAGATGTCGGGAAAAGCTTGTGCGCCGCTACGTCAAGAACGAAGCAGAGTGTGCGCCTGTAAATGCTCGCGCCGTCAGTCGTTCCCGTAAGAACCGGCTCAAGTTCCGCATTCGTCTCTAAAGCCTGTGAAAGCGAGCATATCTCATTATCCACGCGAACTGCGAGGATTTTATCTTTGTTAACGTCAAAATAAGGCAGAATATCCTGAATAAGCGTTCCTGCCTGAACCTGGACGGTCTTGCCGCCCTTGAATGTAAGTATAATATCCATATTATTGATTATAAGGCGTGAAACCTGTTCTGTAAAGTTTTTTTTGTGCAAAATATTAGAAAACTCTAAAATATCAATTTATATTATTAAAAGATAAAGGGGGAAGGTTTTCCCCCTGGGTTCAGGCGCGGAACTTCGTTATGTCGCGCCTTCACCACACCCCCTTCGCCTAGGGGCGGGCTTTTTCAGTTCTCCGCCCCTAAAACCCCGGAATACAGACAAAAAAAGCCGAAACCCTTTCGGACTTCGGCTTCAAAAGCTTGCTAACTAAATGTCAGTTTCTGGAATATGTAACTAAACCTAATGTAAACTGTCCGTTATTGACTGTTACTGATATTACGGTATTTGTCATTGATGTAACAGCTTCCCAGGCTTGAGAGGTTGAGTTATATTCATGGGTGAATGTAAGAGTCAGGTTTCCATCTTGGCTTGGCTTCCCAGTATATGTTCCCTTGTACCAATCGGCCGAAACAGTTGTACCAGAAACTGTCAGAGATGCTCTTTGTACGAAAGTTCCGTCACTATTGAAAATGATCGCTACATCTAAATCTTGGTACCTGCCGCGATAAACAGTCGTTTTCTCACCACAGGCTGTGAAAAGAAGTGCCACAAGCGCAAGGATTGTGAACACCTTCAAGCAATTCTTCATAATGAACTCCTTATTGTTTTCGATTTTCATAGTTTGTAACAAAACAAACTTAACTCCTTTATTTCATAGTACAATATATAGCCAAAAAAGCAAGTTTTTTTTTGGAAATGTAAAATGTTAGAAGAATTGGAAGTTCGCGATGCTGTCCAGTCGGAAATTCAACCGTCTTGAAAAACTACTCGTCTTGTGTTATAGTCCTATATCGACGGTTCATATATGTTTCACGGAGTGTGTTGTTACTCCTCAGGCAATGCAGGGGTGAGACGTTTCTACCGGTCCCCCTTACGACCGACTATGATAACCGTTTTTCTGCCTTTTGCGAGGCGGATTATCTATGACCGTCGGTAATCTATTCGTGCTTTGGGAGTAAACGATGAAGGTTGCCATTTTCTTCGGATCAAAATCAGATACAGACACAATGAAAAAAGCCTCGTCCGTCCTTGCGGAATTCGGTGTGGAATACTCTGCGTATATCCTTTCTGCGCATCGTTCAGGTGAGCTTCTTGCAGAAACAGTGAAAAAAGTAGAGGCAGACGGAGCGGAGGTGATTATTGCGGGCGCAGGGCTTGCGGCTCATCTTCCTGGTGTAATCGCTTCGATGACAGTTCTTCCTGTTATCGGCGTGCCTCTTGAATGCCTTTCTGTGAACGCAAAGGGTGCAAGTTCAAACGGGCTTGGCGGAATGGACGCTCTGCTTTCTATAGTCCAGATGCCGCGCCAAATCCCTGTGGCAACTGTCGGCATAAACAATGCCGCTAATGCAGCTTATCTCGCGGTAGAAATACTCGCGATAAAATATCCTGAGCTTAGAAAAAAGCTTTTGGAATTCCGAAATAGATTGGCAGAAGAAGCCAAGACTAACGGTGGTATGGGAGTAACTTTATGACGGAAATGTCAGAATGTAACAAAGAGCAGCTTGAAGACGAAAAACTCAAGGATAAATGCGGTGTTATCGGCGTTTATCTGAACAAAAAAGTGCAGGCTGCTCCTGAGTCTGGTACTGTGAGCGACAGTTTTGCCGCAAGCAGCGATATTCCTGTTTATAATGCGGCTAAGCTTGCATATTACGGTATGTATGCGTTGCAGCATCGCGGGCAGGAGAGTGCCGGTATTGCGGTTTCTGACGGAGAGAAAATAGAGCAGTACAAGGATATGGGGCTTGTCGCCGATGTTTTCAGCGCACAAAAGCTCGATGAGCTTGGTGGCAAGATAGCTGTTGGCCATGTCCTTTACACAAAGGCTTCTGCGGCGCGCATAGAAAACGCACAACCGTTCGTCAACCGGTTCAAGCTTGGCGGAATCGCCGTAGCTCATAACGGTCAGCTCATAAACGGCGAGCAGCTTAAGGAGTTCCTTGAGGAAACTGGCTCGACGTTCGTTTCGACGAGCGATACAGAAGTTATCGTAAAACTTATTGCAAAAAGCTACAAAAAAGGTTTGGAGCGTGCGCTTACAGACACAATCCAGATGATAAAAGGTTCTTTCTCGCTTTGCGTAATGACGGAAAAATGCCTTATCGGCGCTCGCGACCCGAACGGAATTCACCCGCTTTGCCTGGGCAAACTCGATAACGGCTGGGTTCTTGCAAGCGAAAGCTGCGCTCTTGACGCTATCGGAGCTGATCTCGTGCGCGACATTAACCCCGGCGAGATCGTTATAATAAATGATGATGGCGTTCTTTCGTTCCAATTCGGCGAGCATACGGCAAAGCGTACATGCGTTTTCGAGTATGTTTATTTCGCTCGTCCTGACTCTATAATAGACGGCATTCCTGTTCAGGAAGCAAGACTCCGCATGGGCGCGGTTCTCGCGCACGAGTCTGGTGTTGACGCGGACGTAGTTATCGGTGTTCCAGATTCAGGTCTTGGCGCAGCGATGGGATACGCAAAAGCTTCTGGTATTCCGTATGCAATGGGCATCGTTAAGAACAAATATATCGGACGCACATTCATTGCGCCAACGCAGAGCGAGCGCGAAAAGCTTGTATTCGTTAAGCTGAACGCTCTTAAGAGCGACATAGCCGGAAAGCGCATCGTCGTTATAGACGACTCAATCGTTCGCGGAACGACGAGTAAGCGTCTTATCTCTCTTTTGCGCAGGGCTGGTGCCAAGGAAGTTCATTTCCGTATCTCAAGCCCGCCTGTAAAATTTCCGTGCTACTTTGGTATCGACACTCCTAGCAAGAACCAGCTTATCTCTTCTTCAATGGATGTTGATGAGCTTTGCAAAGAGATTGGCGCGGACAGCCTCGCGTTTATTTCAATCGATGGCATGTTCAACGCGCTTAAGGATATTCTTCCAGAATCATACGGCTACTGCAAGGGATGCTTTACCGGCGAATATCCGGTTTCTGTTCCCGGCGAGCTTAACGGAAAGAGGCTTTAAAGATGATAGATTACAGACAGTCTGGTGTTGATGTTGAAGAAGGCTACCGCGCCGTCAATAAATACAAGGAATCTGCAAAAAGAACGGCGATACCAGGGGTTCTTAACGGACTCGGCAGTTTCGCCGGAATGTTCGCCGTTCCCGGTGGCATGAAAGAGCCTGTTATGGTTTCCGGCACGGACGGTGTTGGCACCAAGCTCGACATAGCGTTTGCAATGAGGAAATACGACACCGTAGGCATTGACTGCGTTGCGATGAGCGTTAACGACATCCTTTGCACAGGCGCAAAGCCGCTTTACTTCCTTGACTACATCGCTTGCGGAAAGCTCGATGCTGACATTGCCGCCGACCTTGTAAAAGGCGTTGCCGACGGCTGCGTTGACAGTAACTGCGCGTTGCTCGGCGGCGAAACTGCCGAGATGCCTGGCTTCTACGATGAGGGCAAATACGATGTTGCAGGTTTTGGTGTAGGTATCGCAGAGAGAAGCGACATTATCACTGGCGAGAATATTCAGGATGGCGATGTTATCATCGGGCTTTCATCAACGGGCGTTCACTCGAACGGTTTTTCTCTTGTAAGAAAGCTCGTTACAAACTACGACGAGCCTTTTAACGGCAAAAAGATAGGCGAGGTTCTTCTTGAGCCTACCCGCATTTACGTCCGTCCGGTGCTTGCCGTGCTTGAAGACTTCAGAAAGTCTGTTCATGGCATGGTTCACATTACCGGCGGCGGCTTTTACGAGAATGTTCCGCGCATGTACCCAGAAGCGAACAAAAAGCGCGCGGCAGACGGAAAGAAGCCGCTTATAAGCGTTTTCACAAAAGGCAGCTGGGAAATTCCTGCCGTGTTTGACGAGCTTGTGCGCCGCGGAGCTGATCCTGCGCGCATGTTCAATACATTCAATATGGGTATTGGCTTTATGCTTGCGGTTAGCGCCGACAAAGCCGATGAAATCGTTGCGCGCTTCAATGCTTTCTCCGCCGCCGACAAAGGCAGATGTTCTTCTATGAAAGCGTGGAAAATCGGTGTTGTTGAAGAAGCTGCGGGCAACAAGGCAGAGACACAGGCAGAGCAGGTGCTTTTCCGATAAATAGAGGTTTGTATGGCTAAGATCAAAGGTGCATGGAAAATCAAGTTCCTTCTTGGAACAATAGGAAAGATAAGGCTTTTTACCCTTAACAAAGTTGCCCGCAATTGTGGCAAGGCGCAGGAAAAGACACTGCGCGGCATTCTTGAGTACGCAAAAGATTCAGAGTGGGGCAAGGCTCACAACTTCGCGCAGATTCTTGAGGCAAAGACAGCTGACGAGCTTTATGCGCGCTGGCAGAAAAACGTTCAGCCGCAGGATTACGAGGACCTTCGCCCGTTCGTTGAGCGTCACAAAAACGGCGAGGAGAACGTGCTTTTCCCCGGCAAGCCGATGATGTATGCGACGACCAGCGGTACGACAAAAGAGCCTAAATGGGTTCCTATCACAAACGAGTATTATTCCAACGTCTATAGCAAAATGACGCATCTTTGGCTTTATTCATTTATGATGCACCGCCCGAAGGTTTTCGAGGGCAAGTGTCTTTCTATCGTAGGAAAGGCAATAGAAGGCGCTGCTCCTGACGGAACTGTATACGGTTCCGTTTCCGGTGTTACACGCCGCGATTGCCCAGAGTTTATGAAAAGCCTTTATGCGGAATCTGCCGACGTTTTCAGCATCGCGGATTACAAAGCCCGCTACTACACGCTTATGCGCACCGGCATTGAGCTTGATATCTATCTTCTTATTACGGCAAATCCTTCTACAATCATCGAGATGCAGAAGAACGTAAACGAAAACTTCGAGGATTATGTAAAGGATATTGAGAACGGTACGCTCAAAGCTGACCTTAACATTCCGGCAGATGTACGCAAAGCCCTTGAGCCGTGCTACAAGCCGAACCCAAAAAGAGCAGCCGAACTTCGCGAGCTTAAGGCAAAGTACGGAAATCTCCTTCCAAAGCATTTCTGGCCAAATATCCAGGTTCTTACGACTTGGAAGTGCGGTAATACACGCGTTTACATGGAGAAATTCACTGATTTCTTCCCGGAGCATATGCTTTATCAGGAATTCGGATATTTCGCTTCAGAGTGCCGCACAGGTCTTGTAATGAACGGCGCGAACGACACTGTTCTTTTCCCGCACATGCACTATTTCGAGTTCGTAAAGCAGGAAGACATCGAGAATCCGAATCCGCGCTTCTATCAGCTTACAGAGCTTGAGCAGGGCAAGCGTTACTGCGTATACGTAACGACTTACGCCGGATTGTACCGCTACAACATGAATGACCTTATCGAAGTTACGGGCAAGTACAAGACAATCCCGACAATCCAGTTCATTCAGAAGATAAACGGTATTGTATCGATGACAGGCGAGAAAATCCACGAGCGTCAGTTCATGGAGGCTGTTGAGGAAGCAGAGAAAGAGACAGGCATTAAAACTCAGTTCTATGTCGGTTTCGCTGATATCGAACAGTCAACATATCGCTTCTATTTTGAGTTCGCTGATGAGTCCGTAACTCAGGAAACAGCCGACAAGTTCGGAAAAGTAGTTGACGAGAAACTTCAGAAGATTAACTGCGAATACGAAGGCAAACGCGTTTCATTCCGCGTAAACGACCCGCAGTCGTTCATCCTTCAGAAAGATTCGTTCGAAGCATACAAGAAAAACTGCATCGAGCGTGGTACAAGAGACGGTCAGTTCAAGCTGAACCTTCTTATGCAGGATGAAAAACGCCACGCGATGTTCAAGGAACTTATTCGGAAATAATGATTGAAAACTGCGATGCCGTCATTTTTGACTTTGACGGCACATTGTACGACTACAAGAATATTTCTCTGAATACGGTGATGAATGCACCGCTTCGTTTTTCCCGCATAAAAGCGGAACGTGATGCCCGGCGAAACCTTATGGGCATTGATTTTGGCACGGCGGAACGCTTTAACGAAGCGTACGCCGCCGAAGTCGCAAAACTTTCCGGCATGAGCATAGAGGATGCCGCCGACTGGTGTTTTTCTTCCGGTCCTGCCAACATGCTTGCTGTTCTTCGGAAAAAATACCATTGCCGCCTGACCGTTCCGCAAGTTTTTGCCCGGCTCGATGAAGCCGGGATAAAAACAGCCGTTTTCTCCGACTATGCGTACGTAAAAGAGCGTATGGCGGCGACAGGACTTCCAGAGGGGATGTGCAAGAATCTTTTTTCAGCGGAGGAACTTGGTGCGTTAAAGCCGTGTCCGCGTCCTTTTTTGGAAATAGCCGCCGCACTTGGCGTTGAGCCAGAACGCTGCCTTGTCGTAGGTGACCGTAACGACACTGACGGTGAGGGAAGCCGGAAAGCCGGCATGAAGTTCATACAGATTGTGACTCATAAAACAAAAGTTGTTGATTTTTCCGCAGGACATCCTGTTATTGTCTGGGATGATTTTGCATCATCCGTTTTGGATTAGTTCTCAGCTACTGCTTCCCAGCAGTTCTGCTCAATTCCAGCCATTTTAACCATATTCGCATGTGCTTTTTCGAGCATTTTTATGGAACTGTGCTTCCGTGGAAGTGACAGATCAGGTAAAATCGGCTCTCCTATTGTAAGCGTTATTAGGGGAGTGCCTTTCTTAAAAATCTTGTAGATGCCTTTCCGGGGGCGGTAAGAAATAACCATCGGAATTATGGGGATATTGTATTTGTACGCGAGCGAGAACGCCCCCAGTTTGAATGGTCTTATAGGCTCGTAAAAAGCCCAGCGGCACGATTCCGGGAAGATGTGAATCCACTTTTTCTTTTCATGAAGATGGTCGAATGCCTCGTTGAATTTTTTTGCGGCAGAAAGTGTGTCTGGCAGTGGAATGCCGCCTGCTCCCAGAACAGAAAAAGCATCTTTTGTGAACAAAAGGTCAGCACGAGCCGGAAACCAAAGCCGCCTGTACTTTACAGCCTGCAGAACGGCGAGGAAATCCCAGCGGTAAACGTGGTTACAGATAGTTATAGCACCATTCTTAAAAAGTTTTCTGTTTTTGCGGATATTGTTTTTCCCTTTTATACGAAGGCCATATATAAGAGGATGAAGAGCGAAGACAGGGATGAATGCTCCTGCGTAAATGATGAACTGGCGGAGTTTCGCCAAAAAAGAGTTGTCCTCGAACGGATAATTTGCGTCTATCGTCTTTCGTTCTTTTGTAAAAACAGGCTGAAAGATGAACTCATCCGGCTTTTCAGGATATTTTATCCCAGTTTCTGGAATAAAAACTCCTTCTTTTACGATATGCTCTTTCATGCGTTGAGCATACCAGAAAAGGCGCAGTTGTGCAAATATGGACAAAAATCCGTGTGACTGATACTATTTCCGCATGAACACAGACAATAACAACGAACATCGCGTAAAAACAGCCGTCCTCGTTTCTGGCGGCGGCACAAACCTGCAGGCTCTTATTGATGAAGAGCGCCGCATGGATTCGTGCGGCGAGCCTTGCCCATATAAAATAGAAATCGTTATTTCAAGCACAAAAGATGCATATGCGTTGGAGCGTGCGGCCGCCGCCGGAATAAGAGCGGAGGTTGTAAGCCCGTATTCAGTTTTGGGCGCGGCTTATACGCGCTCTACACCCCGCGATACAAAACGGCTTGCTGTTTCAAACAAAGTACTGGAACTTTGCCGTGAATATGGCATTGAAGCCATCGTGCTTGCTGGCTTCCTTACAGTTCTTTCTGGCGACATCGTTTCGGAATACTCAGGCAGAATCATAAACCTTCATCCAGCTCTTTTACCAAAGTTCGGTGGCGTTGGAATGTGGGGACATCATGTGCATGAAGCCGTTCTTGCTGCTGGAGAAAAAGAGTCCGGCTGCACGATTCACCTTGTTGACGCGGGGTGCGACACCGGAAAAATCCTTTTGCAGCGAAAAGTTCCTGTTATGCCTGGCGACACGCCGGAAAGCCTTTACGCGCGTATTGCGCCGCTTGAGCACGAGGCTATGGTGGAAGGACTTAAGCTTCTTTCTGCTTCGCTTTCCAAACGGAGTTAATCAGTTTCCACTTAAACGAAAGCGGCTCTGCGGATTCACACAAGAAAGGTGCTTCCGGGGCGAAGTCTATCAGCCCAAGCTGGAACACTGTCATATTATGCGGTTCAGGAAGTGCAATTTCTTCCTGAAGCCCGCCGTCTGCTGCTTTCGTCCCGTAAGAAAACCCGACGCAAATGCCGTGTGCTTTAGCCTTAATCGGTTGAAATCCCTCTTTTTGACACCATGAGTAAAAAACTTCCAAAAAAGGAAGTGTCATCGTGCAGAAAAATGCCGTGACATTCCCGTATTTTCCTTGTAGTGTTCCGTCAATCGCGAACGTTTTGTTTTTTGTACTTTCCGTTATGACATCCCGCAAGCCTGTAAGAAGTTTTTTCGCCTGTGCCGCCGTGAAGTTTTTTTCGGGAACAAACGCGAGCGGGCAATAAAGCGGAGAAAATGCGAAAATTTTGTCGCCTGTTTTTTCGGAGAGGGCAAACCTCTGCTTTTCCAAAAAAGCGGCAGTATTTCCATGCGGAAGCATTACAAGTAATTTCATGGGTTAGACTATAGCCCGAAAAAATAAAAAACGCTATAGTTATTTTATGGGACACTTATTAACAAGCGCCGTGTTTTCGGCAAAAATCCGTTATGTTCTCCGTAAACTTTCCAATATATTTTTATTGTGCTTTGTATTCTGCTTTTTTTCCTGCGCGGACAAAATCCCGGAAAAAGCAGGTTTCAAGGAGCTGCATCTTTACTCATACAACAAACAATCTGCATCATTGAACCTGTCTGAATCAGATACCAGCTCTTACCTATATTATTATCTCAACGACGAGGATTATGAGTCAGGCGTCCTTTCAAGCCCTGATATTGTTCCAACATCTCTTGAAGTGCGTTTTTTGCCGGCGCAGAAGGATACAGAAGTTCTTGTAGCTTTCCTTTACTCTTCTGATTTTAACGGAAAACGTCTGAACGAAATTCTTCCGTCTCGGGCTGTTGCAAAATGCACGCTTGCCACCGGCAAAACAACACGCGTAAGCCTTGCGTTCCCTGCCGACGGAACAAAAATCAAAGGTTTTTTCATACAGTCTGTTGGAACTGTCGCCATTGACGATGTTTCCGTTGAAAACACAACCGTCGGCTGGCGTGTTTCTGAAACCGAAGAAACATTTAGTTTCGGTCCAAGTGGTGGCAGCTCTTCCGCTTTACGAAACTTGACAGGCTCCGGCTCAATGACAGTGGATTTAAGCTCCGCGCGTGAGCTTGGTGCTATAAAGCGCAGTGTTACGTCACGGGGAAACGGCTCCTCATCTGGAGTTACGCTCCGTGAGTATGTAAAAGTTTACTTCAGAAACAACCCGTCAGATGCCGGAGAGAACGGAAATCAGGGAACAATGGAGATGATTTCCGGTGGCACCAAATTTACGGTTCGCCGGTCGCCGGAGCCGCAGACAGAGACGTTCTTCGATTTGTATCTTTTTGAAACAAACCCGGAACGCGTTCTTAAAGTCAACTCCGGTGCAGAAATGATTTCTGGCATCGAATATGTATATGTACCGTCAGAATCCGCGTTCTCTGAGAAAGGCGATCGGCTTCCGTATGCAATTACAGCAGACTTGGGCTGCATAATATCATGGCCTTCAATGCTATGGCAACGCAAAGATTTTGAGCTTTTCCGCTGGAATATGTTCCCGAACATACTTGTCTTTGACTTTGCGGATTACAAAATTCAGGATGATTACCTTAAGCGGCTTGCGTTTTATGTCGAGAAAGCCGGTTATCGCGGAAAACTTTGGGCAGACAATGACATAAAAAACCTTCACGGCTATAACGCCCACGATTACCGCGCGGAAAGTCTTGCGAAGTTTTACGAAGTGGCGCGGACACAGAACTTTAAGCTTAACGACAGCGAGTATCTTTTAAGGGATATCTTGTTATTTTATGGAATTATAAGACGTAATTCGGACGGCAGCTATGCTCCGGGCGACGGCGGTATTATATCGATTTCAAAAGAATCCAGTGAGAGTTTGCGAGAAAAGCTTTTGGCTCATGAAAGTTATCATGGAATCTATTTTTGCGACGCGTCGTTCCGCAATAAAGTGACTGAGATTTGCTCCGTTATGGATCAGCAGTCGCTTCTTTTTATAAAACAATATTTCGCTTCTCAGCCTTCGCTTGGCTATGACCTTAATGACAATTACCTTATGGAAAACGAGGTTATGGCTTACATAATGCAGCAGGCGGTCAGCGCGCAGAAAGCGTATTTTGCAGATGATCTTGCGTGGCGCGGTACTGTAATGAAATACATGCCGGACCTTGCCTCGTACATACGGAGCACGAAGGCAGCCGGTATAACAGAAGCCGCCGTCATGTTCGATGATTATGTTTTTGCGCGGTGGGGGCTTAACGCCGGACGCACCTCGATGATAAGCGTCAGTCGGTAATCGGGCGGTCCGGGAAACGCAGGCTTTTGACTGCCGTTTCGCGCAAAATAGGGTAGCCCAGGTCAAGATTAAACTCTTTTTCTGCAGCAATTGACGAAGGCGGTCCATGTCCGGGCATAAGCGTTATGTCATCCTGCTGAGACAGTATTTTTGACTGAAGGTTCGAAATAAGCATACTACGCGCATACGTGTTGTTCGTATCGCCTATTTTTCCTGCAGAAAGTGTGTCGCCTGTAAAAATGACTTTTCCTATCTTGTAGCAAATAGAATCCGGTGAATGACCGGGAACCGACATATATCCGATTGTAAAGCCTGCCGCCTTAATAATTCCGTTACCTTTGAGAACGTTTGTCTCTGCTCCGGCTGTTTCGTAGTCGGCGGCGTAAATCTTTGGATTATATATCTTTCGCAATGTCGGAAGCCCTCTTGTGTGGCTTCCGTGGTTATGCGTAACAAGTACGGCGCATAAATCGTACTTTTCGTCTTCTATGTGGTGTATTATCTGATTCGTTATCTTTCCGGGGTCTATGATTATCGCTTCTTTTTTCTCCGGATTTGCAACGATATAACAGTTTGAGAAGCCTTCCAAATTCAGGTGAAAATATATTTTCATTCTTCTACCTCTGTTTCTGTAGAGAAAAGGGCTTCTCTTGTGTTAGATAGTTTGAACGACACATTCTGTTGGCGCATCTCATAAAAGCAAGTTTTTTTAATGTTGCAGTTTCTGAACGATGTGTTCATCATGTCCGCGCGTATAAAGCGTGAGTTATAAAGGTCCGAGTCATCGAAAGAAGACTGCTCGGCGTGAATTCCGCAGAAATTGTTGTGGACAAGATCGGAGTTCGTGAAAAGTACGTGCGAGAAAACGGCTCCTGCGAACGATGAAAACTGAAAGTTAGAGCTTATCAGGTTGCAATCAGAGAAGATTGAAAAGTCGAACGATGTGATTCTGGCACGGAAATTCTCTGAATGCATGTTCGAGAATACGCAGTGCTGAAAGTTGCATCCGTAGAACTTTTTACCGGTAAAATCCATGTTGTCAAAATGG
The DNA here is from genome assembly GCA_017618015.1 of Spirochaetaceae bacterium. Lineage (GTDB taxonomy): Bacteria > Spirochaetota > Spirochaetia > Treponematales > Treponemataceae > Treponema_I. Next base: position 67,697 of record JAFZVC010000058.1, on the reverse strand, counting down.
ATTCCGGACGCATTCATACCGACTATTTTGTCGTGCGTCTCGATATAACGGCATATCTGGCTGTGGAGCTCCGTAAGGTTCGGATGATGATCGAAACAGAAGCTGTTTCCTTCGATAAGCTCGCCGTTTTCGTCGAAAGAGGATAAAGCCGTTTTTTGGCATCCTGATTTTGAACACATTGCAAGTGAGAACATACTGTAATGTTAGGTCATTGCGCTAGTTTAGTCAAATAGATATAATCCGATTTATGTGTTGGAAATGCGGAAAACCATTAGTTTTAAGCGGAACAGTAAGCCGCTCTGATGTCTGCCCATCTTGTGGCGCAGACGTTCGCTCCTGCAAGAACTGCCGGTTTTATGAGCCGGGAGCCCATTACGAATGCCGCGAGAATATCGATGAGCTTGTAAAAGACAAGGAAAGAGCGAACTTCTGCGGATGGTTTATGATTGCACCACAGACAGAAGCGTCCGGCGCATCAAGTTCCGGCGCGAATGCGGATAGCGCGTCAGATGCGTTCCGCGCACTTTTCGGTGAGAAACCCGCAGATAAAAAGCCTTCCGCAGGCAAGGACGCGTTCAACGCGCTTTTTGGAGACTGACGTGGCGGACCTTTCTCCTCTTTCTGCTGACACTTCCGCGCCATTTGTCGCGTTCCTCGATTCAGGCACAGGCGGCATCCCGTACATGCTCCATCTGCAGAAAAAATGCCCGGATGTACGCTGCGTGTATCTTGGTGATACAGCAAACTTCCCGTATGGCGAAAAGTCCTGCGAGCAGATAACAGACTGTGCGGCGGCGGCGTCACGCCTTTTGATAGACCGGTTCAACCCAGACGCTATTGTCGTCGCGTGCAACACGATTTCAGTTACAGCACTCAGCGCGCTCAGGGAGCTGTTCCCATCCGTTCCGTTCGTAGGCACCGTTCCTGCGATAAAGCTCGCCGCCGCCGTCTCCCCGAAAAAGCGAATCGGCTTGCTCGCGACGCGCCAGACAGTCGAGAATGCATACACGGACAGGCTTGTCGCAGAGTTTGCGTCCGACTGCTACATTGCCCGTCGCGGCGACCCCGAACTTATAGATTTCGTTGAAAAAAAGCTTTTTACAGCCACAAAGGAAGAACGTGCCGCAGCCGTTGCCCCCGCCATAGAGTTTTTCCGTCAGCACGACGTAGACACTATCATCCTTGGATGCACGCATTTCATTCATATGGCAGACGACATTCAAAAAGCCGCAGGCAGTTTCGTGCGTGTCGTTGACAGCCGCGACGGTGTTGTAAACCAGACGATGCGCGTCCTTGAGTACGCAAAATCCGCTAAGGCGAAAAAAAACACCTGCTCTGTAGAAAACATGACTTTCTACATAACAGGTGTCCGTGATGCTGTCGCAGAAAACGAGTACCGCACGTTAGCGCGTAACTTGAACATTCCCTACGGCGGCAAGCTTATTGACGCTTGAGAATTGTTATCAAGCGTCAAAACGGTTGTGTCAAGGCCTTGAGCGCAGCGTGCCTTGACCAACCGTATCTAGTTTATCTAAGATATGCCTCTACTTCTGCTCCAGAATTGCCACAAATGTTTATGGCATCAAGAAGCTCTTCCTTTGAGCATGTAAGCTTTTTGCACCAGTAGTCTATTGCTTCCGGGTTATTTACATCAATTGGGTCAAAATCCATAATCGTCCTCCCTGATTAATGAGATTTGTGATATATGCCGTAAAACGTCACATTAAGAAACATTTCGCGTGTGTTCCACGAAAACAGGCACGTCTCTATACTATATCCTAACATGATATTTTTCAAGCCATTTTTTTATACTGCTATGAGGTGTTCCATTCATTGCCACAAAGTGTTTTTCTACAGTTTGAAAGAGAAATTGATATTTAACGAAAAATTATTTCCTTCTGTGCCGGACGTGAATAAATACGAACATACATACGAGATTATATCAATCCAGGCATGAACCGCAATCGAATCTCTTAATCCTCCCTGGTCATAAACCCATTGTAAAAGAAAAGACGTTCCAGATTGCAGCAGTGTCGTAAAAAGAATCGAGCTCCAATCAATCCCGGCAATCACTTGTTGCGGTATATGGACGGCAGGAAAAGCGACCGCATCTACAATCTTCGCCGGAATTATGCCAAAAGATACCTTCATTTCCTCGTAACCAGTACCCCGGAATAAAGCTTCTTCTCCTACTGCTGTAAATGTAAAATTAATACATGACAAGGCAAAAACAGCTGCGGTTCCTAAAGCGATTGGAAACTTATAATTTCCTATGTACGATTCACCAGTTTTGAATACGCTATTATCGAAACCACCAAGACAATCAAGACCAATTATACCAGCCGTATAAACAAGAATTGGAATCCAGACAGCTTTTTTTGACAGAACATTCGGACTAAATGGAGCAGTGAAAGCATCTGTAAAGCTCAATGGATCATAATCTCTGTATATCCCATCTTGTGCCATTGAACGAGCTTTTTCATATCCCTTGTATTGGAGCCACATGTTTCCCTTGAATCCTGCATTCGCAAAAAGACTTGTGAGACACGGATTTCCATATAGTTGAGGGTAATTGCTGAGAAAAATACCGGTAGCCCAACTGCTGGTGGTAATCGCAGTTCCCGTAAGTGTATATGTCGGATTTACTATGGCAGCTGGAATATTCAAAAGGGTCGATTCTAAGCTCATGTAGTGCATCATCAGATCTTGTGGTAAAAACAACATGCTTGAGCTTATGAGCATGCTTCCAAAATACGGGATGAAACCTTCTGCGGCAACTTGTGCGTGGGTGTATTCAGGCTCTTCGTTAATTGCGTTTTCCAGTGGAAAAACTGTCGTGGTAGATATTACTGCCAGCAACAATAAAACAAATACACTTTTTTTCATGCTATCTCCTCTCGTTAAGTTTGCGATATCTGTCTGATAATAATTATACAAATCAAAGATAGATTTCTGACACAATTAACTCAGAAAAAATTATTTCACAAAAAAGGAGATGGAGCCAGTTCCAAAAGTCTGTTACAGTTTGAAACTGGCTTGCAAAACTTAATTTTATTGCGCTCTTACAGCTTGGCGGCGATCCTGTCGATGAAGTCCCATGAGTTGAGGATTTCTTTTGCGGCAGGCTCTGCGAGTGCCTTAAGGTCGCCTGTCATTACGCCTTCTTCAATAAGGTCGAGCGTGGCTTTCTCAAGCTTTTTGGCGAATGCGGCAAGTTCTGGTGTGTCGTCAAGCTCTGCGCGTTTTGCGAGCGCACCTGTCCACGCGAAAATGAGCGCGACCGGGTTCGTGCTTGTCTTCTCGCCTTTCATGTAGCGGTAGTAGTGGCGCTGTACCGTGCCGTGAGCAGCCTCGTATTCGAACTTGCCGTCCGGCGACACAAGAACGCTCGTCATCATTGAAAGACTTCCGTTCGCGGATGCTACCATGTCGCTCATAACGTCACCGTCGTAGTTCTTACAAGCCCACAAAAGACCGCCCTCACTTTTCATAACACGCGCGACAGCATCGTCGATAAGCGTGTAGAAGTAGGTGAGTCCGTTCTTTTCAAAATCGGCTTTGAACTCTTTGTCGAACACTTCCTGGAAAATCTCTTTGAAGCGTCCGTCGTATGTCTTGCTGATAGTGTCTTTTGTCGCGAACCAAACGTCAACTTTCTCGTCGAGCGCATAGCGGAAGCAGCACTTCGCGAAGTTTTCAATGGATTTGTCGAGGTTGTGGATTCCCTGAAGGATTCCAGGACCTGAAAGCTCTGCAATTGTCTTGCGGATTTCTTTTCCGTCTTTTCCTGTGAAGACAAGCTCAGCTTTTCCTGGACCGTCAACGTGCATCTCGCAGTTCTTGTATACGTCGCCGTATGCGTGGCGTCCCATGATGAATGGCTTTTTCCAGCTTTTAACTGCCGGCTTTACGTTCGATACGATAATCGGCTTTCTGAAAACTGTTCCGTCGAGCTCTGCCCTGATAATGCCGTTCGGGCTTGGGGTAAGCTGCTTAAGGTTGTATTCTTTTACGCGTGCCGCGTTCGATGTGATAGTGGCGCATTTTACGCCTACGCCAAGCCGTTTGATGGCGGCTGCAGCCTCGTATGTAATCTTGTCGTCGGTGTCGTCTCTCTTTTTAAGACCAAGGTCGTAATACTCTGTCTTTAAGTCAATGTATGGAGTAAGCAGTTTTTCTTTTATGACAGCCCACAGAACGCGTGTCATCTCGTCGCCGTCAAGCTCGGCAATCGGGTTTTTCATCTGGATTTTAGCCATTTTCTACCTCTTTTTTTTCGCGCCCGTCAGATATGCGTTGTCATACGGCGCCAAATCGTCTAGAGAATATCATATTTTACGCATAAGGGAAACACTTTCAGGTTTCTTTGTTATGCGTCGTTTTCCTGTTTCCGTTTAAGCTCCAAGTAAAGCTCTTTCATGCTTGTAAGGATGTCCTGATGGGGGAAGTCCGGGTTGTATACAAGGTTTATCTCGCGCGACATCTCGAAGTTTTCTATTGAGCGAATTACCATCTGCTTTTCTTTGACATCGTTCAGGCAAAGCGACCGCCCCATGATTGAAACGCCGAAGTTGTGTCGTACAAGGTCCATTATCGTTCCGATCGAGTTAACCTCAAGCATGACGTTGAAATTGTCTATCGTTTCGTTGTGCGCTTTAAGCGTTTCCTCAAAAAGGACGCGCGTTCCCGAAGAGTTAAGGCGAAGAATCAGCTTTTGCTTTTTAAGGTCATCGAGCGTAATAACGTCTTTTTGGGCGAGCGGGTTTTCGTTTCCCATCGCAAGAACAAGCATGTCAGTGTCGAGCCGTATTGTCTTAAGCGAAGGATCGGGCAAGCTTCCCTCTACGATGATAAGGTCCGCCTCGTAGTTTTTGACAAGGCTGTATAGGTTCGTTATTGAGCCTGTGTAGATTTTTATGTGCGTACCGGGATTTTTGCCGCAGTATTCAGCAAGAATCTCGCCCAGCCCGCTCATTTCGGCGGTGCGTGTTATTCCAATGCTTATGTGGCGGTTTTTTGTCTCCATGTCTTTGAGCGTCTGGTGGCACCTGTTGTAAAGCGCCTGAATGCGTTTCGCGCTGGAAACGACAGCTTCGCCCTGTTCGGTGATTTTCATGATGCCTTCGCTGTACTGGAATATCTTGCAGTTGAATTCGTTTTCCAGCGTCTTTATTTGCTGAGAGATGGCGGGCTGTGTAAGGTTGAGTATTTCAGCCGCCTTTGAGATGCTTTTTGTCTCTGCGACAGTGAGAAGCGAGTAAAGCCGTTGATTTATCATTTTATCCCCCGTCCGTATGTTATGTTAGCGCTGTCCGCCAATCTGTCTGTATACTGCATCATGATATACGCTATAAAAATTGTTTATATGCATAGAGTTTAATATAAATTGCGATTATATGCAATATTTTTTTCACTTATCATGGTGACGTTTTTTTCGTGTGAATGTGTTACAATCTGTATACAAATTTGGGGGCTTTACCTGTATGAAACATTTTTTTATATTAGTTGTATGCTTGCTCGCCGCTTTGATGGCGTTTTCGTGCGCATCAACATCTGGTAATAGCGAAAACACTACGGAGCAGAGCTGGATGTTCTCCGCTTCTGATGCCGACAGCGTTGAAATTAAGCTTTACAGCGGTTCTGCTGAAGTAAGGCTTTGGAATGGTCAGGAGCTTTGCGTAATCTCTGAGTCTGCCGACGGAAGATTGCCTTCCTGCTATATAAGCGGAAGTACGTTGCTTTGCAAAGCAGATAAAAGCGGGGAAGGTCGCAAGACTAAAGTAACTTTGCTTGTTCCAGAATCTTTTTTCGCGGAGGAATGGAAAATCTCTACGGATTCAGGTCGGGTCGAAGTTTCTCAGCTTTGGGGAAGCAGCTGTGAGATAAACACGGTAAGCGGACAGATTCAGCTTACAAAATGCGAGGTTCAGGAGCTTGAAATAAACACCGTGAGCGGAAGTATTCAGGCAGAAGACCTTATATGTTCCGGGGAATGTGATATTTCAACAACAAGCGGAAGGGTCATGGTTTCCGGTTATGTAGGGCAAGCTGATGTAAGCACCGTATCAGGATCAGTAGACTTTGATATGGTGTATCCGTTTATGGACGACAGCTGCATCAGTACGTTGAGCGGTTCGATTAAGCTTACGATGCCGGAAAACAACGGATTCTCGCTTAAGTACGACACGCTTTCCGGAACGGTCATAGACGGATTTACGTCTTTCCAGGGGAAAGGCGCCGGAACGAGCGTTTATAAAGACGGTGGCGTAACAATTGAAGTGGAAACACTTTCTGGGGCGGTAAATATAATCCGCAGCTAGAGAGATGCCCAATATTTTATAAAACAAAACTGCGGTTTAGCGTCGGTTCTGGTGCGCCGCAGTATTTACTTTTTCAGGAGGTATAAATATGAATGAATTTGATGAAAAAATGCAGTTTTACAGACAGCGCAAGGCAAGAAACATATCCATCGCTGTAATGGGGTATTTTATCGGTGTTGTCTGCATCATAGGCTGCACAGTGATGTGGGGTGCGCCCGTATTTGGCGTTTTGTTGTTTTTGACTATTGTAGCCGCTTCAACAGGACTTATTATCTACACGACTATGAGTACACCGCCGGAGTTTTCTGGCAAGTACGATGAAGACTACGAATACGAAGATTACCGCAGAGACGGCGACAGCGCAAATTTCGACAGCGGTTACAGCACTCGTGAAGTTTCTACCGATACAAACGGAACTGAAGGTGCCGACGGTGCTGCTGGAGCTGGCTTTTTCGGTGGACAAGGTGGAGAGGGCGGTGGAAAAGCGTCTCGTAGAGCAGATCCGCGTTATTATACAGGGCGCAGAGTCTCTCCTTCCGTAAGAATGTTCAAGCAGATAATGGAAATCTTCTGGCTTGGCGTGACTATCGTTTATTTTGTCGTCAGTTTCTTTACAGGTAGATGGGGAATCACATGGCTCATATGGCTCATCGGTGCTGCAGTTGACCGCGCCATCCGCATTCTTTGGGAAGCTCGCCGTTATGATGGTCCCTCAGACAAGAGGTAACAGATGAAACACACTGGTTCTTATGTTATTGCCGCTATTTGGATTATTATCGCGCTCTTTTTGGGCGGTGTGCTTGTAAAGGAACTGCGCGGTTCTTCTTGGGGTTGGAACTGGAACATATTCTCAATTGGCAATTGGTTCAATGGTTCTTTTACGCCAACAGACAGCGAAACGATAGAGACAAGTTACTCGGAGGATTCTGTAAAAGATTTCGATATTGAGCTTGTTTCTGCTTCGCTCAAAGTGACGGTGGGCTCTGGAAGCAAGGTAAACGTTAAGATTACGACGAATCTGCCGGAAGACAGACGGCCTGTTGCAAAGCTGGACGGAAGCAAACTTATTATAAAAACACAAAAAAATATCGTGAACAACTTTAATTTCGGCCAGTACAGAACAAGCGTAGAAATTACGGTTCCATCTTCGTTCAATAAATCTAACTACGCATCTTCACGCGACATAAAGATTGATAATGTGAGCGGAAGTGTTAATATTGAGAATCTAAAGGCTGGTTCTTTCAACGTTGAAGTTGTAAGCGGCTCAATAAAACTGATAGATATTGATGCGGACTCCGTTGATACCGAATCTGTCAGCGGAAGTACGACCGTAGAAGGAAAATTCAGGAAGTTCGATATAGACACTGTTTCTGGAAGCGTACACATAAAAACTTCTGATATGGTTGATTCAAAGAGTTCCGTAAATGCGATTTCCGGCTCCGTTGAGATATCGATTCCGGAAAACAACGGGTTTACGCTTGATTATTCAAGTGTTTCCGGTACAACAAGAAACGATTTCACCGGCTTTAAGTCTGACCACAAGACAAAAAGCGGAAAGAACGAATATAAAAATGGCGGTGTAAAGATTTCCGCCGAGACTGTTTCCGGTAGCATCCACGTAGAAAAGAACTAGGAAGCTCTTCCGGTTTATTAAGCCCTGTGTTTTTTAGCGCAGGGCTTTTTTTTGTACCGCATTGGGGCTAAAAAAAAAAGCCGCCGGAAAACTTCCGGCGGCAGAATCAAAACAAAAAGGAGTGAGGAGGAATTTTATGAAAAAAGTTGACGCAACTTTGTGTTGCTGAATACATAAATACAACCACGCTCTATAAAAATGGTTACAGAAAAATGATGAAAACTTTGCAAAATTTCTATCTTATTGCCGTTATTTAAGAAAATCATTATATTTAGTGTACTATGAAAAAGAACCTTATCCCCGTAACTCTTCTTACCGGATATTTGGGGGCCGGTAAAACAACACTTCTTAACTACGTTCTTAATAACCAGAAAGGCTATAAAGTCGCCGTAATCGTCAATGATATTGGCGAGGTGAATATCGATGCGGATTTAATCGCGAAAGGCGCTGGCATCGTGCAGGAAGACAAGGATTCCCTTGTTCCGCTTCAGAACGGCTGTATTTGCTGTACGCTCAAAACAGACTTGATGAACCAGATTATCAGCCTTACGAAAACCGGACGTTTTGATTATATCCTGATTGAGGCAAGCGGTATTTGTGAGCCGATGCCAATTGCCCAGACGATTGAGGCACTTTCCGGTGCGACTGGCGACCGTGCCATTCCGGCGGTATGCAGACTCGACAACATCGTTACGGTTGTTGACGCGGCTCGCCTTGTTACAGAGTTTGGCAGCGGCAATTCTCTTCTTAAGAAAGACCTTGACGAAGAAGACATTGAGGCTCTTCTTATTCAGCAGATTGAGTTCTGTAACACAATTCTGATTAACAAGACCGACCTTGTTACGCCGGAGCAGCTTAAGGAAGTTAAAGCCGTCGTAAAGACGCTGCAGCCGACTGCCAAGATGATTGAGACGCAGAAAGGCGTTGTGGAGCTTTCTGATATTCTTGGTACGAACTCGTTCGACTTTGAGAAAGTATATGCCTCCGCCGGATGGATAAAGCAGATGGAAGAGCTTGAGGCAGAAGACCACGACGACGATGATGACGATGATCACGACCACGAGGAACATGAGCATCATCATTACGACCATGACGATGATGACCATGACGAACACGAACACAATCACCATGATGATGACGACGATGATGATCACGATGAGCATGAGCACCACGGACATCACCACCACCATCATCACGACCACGAGGGTGGCGAGGTAGAAGAATACGGCATTGGTACGTTCGTTTATTACCGCCGCAAGCCATTTGTGCGCGAGGAACTGGAGCGTTTCGCGGCAAAATGGCCGTCAACAGTTATCCGCGCAAAAGGTCTTGTGTGGTTCTCTGATGATAACGAAGCGGCTTACGTCATTGAGCAGGCCGGAAAACAGATAAGCTGCGGTTATTCAGGTGATTGGCTTGCGACGGCTCCGAAAGGACAGATTAAGCGCGTTCTTGAGTCTGATCCAGAAATGGCTAAGAGCTGGGACGAGAAAATCGGTGACCGCATGATTAAGCTTGTGTTTATCGGACGCCACATGGACAAAGAAGCGATCTGCGCCGCGCTCGATAAATGTACGGCTGAACCAGACCTGTAATTCTTTGTTTTGAAGTATAGATTTTCTCACAGTGCTATCGCCAATGCACTGTGAGAAAAATGAGTCCAAAACGGAGAATCCAAGCAGGGTGTCGTTGCCCCGCCTAATCAAATGAAATTTTTATGCGTCCGGAGCCACACGTCATACGGATGTTGTCAGACATCGTCTTTCCCGATGTGAGCCTGCTGCTTCCGGAGTACACCGTTCCGTCAACCGAGATTTCTCCCATGCCGCTGTCAGCTGTGTATGAATAAAGGTTTTTATCGTCTTTAATAGCGACTTCAACCGAGCCGGAGTCGCATTTTATCTCTGTTTTTCCGTGAAGAATTCCCGCAACATTAATCGCGCCTGTTCCTGTTTTTATCGTTGTCTTATCAGAATAAAGCCCGGCAACTGATATTGCGCCGCTTTCTGTCTCAAGGACGGCTTTTTCTGTACGCAACTCCGCCTCGGAAATAAGGCTTCCTGTGTGAGAGATAAGCTCTATGCTCGTGAAAGCGAATCCGCGCGGCACTGTAAGCACGACCGAGCCGCGATTGATGAACGACCGCCGCCTTACGACGTTGAAAAGGCTGAAGCTGTTCGATGCGTTATCAATTATGAGCGTACCTGTACGGCTGACTTTGCACGATATATCGTCTTTTTTTATGTTGTCGATCGTTACCGAGAAAGAGTCGCCGTTAACAATCGTTACATCGGCATTCGTTATGTTTATTTCCGCTTTTTTCACGACTTCGGAAGAAAAGTCGAAGAAAAGCGATGTGTCTTCCGGGGCGCTCCAAATAAGCGCGTCGGAATCGAGCTCCGTGTTGTCGTTGCGCCTGTAAAAGTTCGAGATTTCGCCCATATTCACAATGGAGAGCGTTTCATCCCAGCTGCCACCCATTATAAAACTGATTCCGACAGCCAAAAGTCCAAGAACAAGAAGTACCGCTCCGGCGGAAAGAAAAAAACGTGATGGTTTCATTATCGTTCCTCTCTTGATGCTATCTGAACGTCGCGAATGTCTTGGGAACCGTCATAGTCGTATGAATTTGGGCTGTATGCGGTATTGTATGCTAAATCTCTTGTCTGAGAAGTGCTGCGGTGGAACGGCTTTGTAAAAATGCGCCTTACAACGCTTATGAGCCACGGGAAAAGCTTTATGCACAAATTAACACCGATTGTTCCTACCATAAGCCCCAAACCGAGCAGGATGCAGCCACCGCCAAGCCCCATAAGGCCGGAAGCCACGGAGTTACCGATTGCCCCGATAAATATTATGAACGCCAGAACGCCTGCAATACCGAGTGCTGCAGCCGCCGCTGTTACGGCAAACCCGGCGAGTGACACCACAAGCGAAAACGCTAAGATAACAACGCTCGTGACGGTGATAATTGGGAACCATATAGGAAATGTGATGATAAGCAAAATCAGTTTAGCCATTTTCAAAAGTGACCTTGCTTCTATAATAGCAGAGTAGGTTGTTTTTGTACATGGGAGATTTTTGACGGCGGGTTACTCAATTGACAAACCGTTTTTTTGATGTGAGAATAGGAGAAAGCAGTATATGGCTGTGCGCGGGTCTTCGCTCGCGGTCGGATCTGCTGATTGGAGGAGCATTGTGAACTTCAATGCAGAAACGCATTTAAAAAATGTCATTATTCCTTATTGGAACATCATGAAAGACGATGAGCACGGCGGATTTTATGGATTCCGCACGTATGACCTTGAAATCCTTAAAAAAGCAGATAAGGGCGTGGTTCTTCACAGCCGGATTCTGTGGTTCTACTCAAATGCATACATGACGGTTGGCGGCGAGGAAAACCTTAAGAACGCGTATCATGCGTATCAGTTTATCCGCGACTACTGCGTGGACAGGAAGAACGGCGGCGTTTATTGGATGATGCATTACGACGGCTCTGTTTCTGACAGCACGAAAAACGCGTATAATCAGGCGTTCTGCATTTACGGACTGTCGTCTTATTACAGGGCGACCGGCGATAAAGAGGCTCTGCAGCTTGCGTACTCGCTTTTTGAATGCATAGAGACATATTTTTATGACGGAAACGCGTATAACGAAGCTTATACGGCGGACTGGCGCAGTGTAGTTGAAAGTGCGATTTGCGACCAGGGTGTTGTAGCCACGAAGACGATGAACACGCTTCTTCACATAATGGAAGCGTATACCGAGCTTTTTAATGCGGACCGCCATCCGGCTGTGGCACAAAAGCTTATCGATATTCTTGAGGTCGCTCGTTCTAAAGTGTACAACCCTGAGTTCGAACGGCTTGAGACATTCTTTGATGCAGGTATGAGCGCGCTTGCGGATATCCATTCTTATGGGCATGATATAGAAGCTTCGTGGCTTCTTGACAGAGCGTGCGAAGTCCTGAAAGAAGGGCTTGATAATAATGAGGTCGGACAGCAGTACAGGGACCGTGCGAAAAAGATAATAGATGAAACGGCGGCATATACGCCTGTCGTCGCACGGAAAATACTTGACTGCGCTTTTGATGGCGAGGCTTTGAACAACGAGTGCAGGGGAGAGGCTTCCGAAAAAGAAGGAATCGCGAGCGCCGTTGTCGATACGGACCGTATTTGGTGGGTTCAGGCAGAGGCTGTCGTCGGATTTGTGAACGCATGGCAGAAGTCAAATGACGGCGCGTATAAGGATGCTGCGGCGAAAATCGCTGATTACATACAGAAGGTGCTGACGGATAAGAGAGCCGGTAGCGAGTGGTTCTGGAGCGTAACGAAAGATGGTGCTGCCTCTGACCACGGAATAACAGAACCGTGGAAGTGTCCGTATCATAACGGGCGAATGTGCATCGAGCTTATAAGAAGAGGCATCTCCCGGTTTTAGTTTGCTTTTGTGTAGCAAGGTGCTGCGGGTGCTGGTGCGTGTAACGTAATTGATAAAATAATATAAAACAAAGATATAGGATGGAAATATGGTAGATAAAAATGAATTGGGATTAGTTCCTTCCCCTCGTTTCGTTAAAGTTTTGGAGGGCTCGTTCAATGGCGCGAATAATGTGGACGGGCTTTTGTCGTGCGTAAAGCGTGAACGCTGCGACACATTGATGTTTTCATGCATAAAGAGTTTTAACAAAAACCTTATGGACGAGGCGTACATTCTTGAAGTTTCTGAAGGCGGAATCCGCGTTCGCGCCGTTGCCGAACCGGGCTTTTTCTACGCTGAAATAACACTGAAGCAGCTTTTTATGACGTTCGACGGAAACATTCCCTGCTTATACATTGAGGATATCCCCGAATACGAGTGGCGCGGTTTGATGCTCGACGTCTGCCGTACTTTCTATCCTGTACAGTTCGTATTAAAGATGATAGATGCCGCCGCTTTCCATAAGCTGAACCGCTTCCATTGGCATCTTACAGACGATCAGGGCTGGCGTTTCAACGTTCCGGAATACCCGCGCCTTGCAGAAGTCGGATCGCTTAGGAAAAGCCTTCGTCTGCCGGAGCACGAAGCTCCAAAAGGCGGTTACTACACTGACGATGAGATTCGTCAGGTCGTCGAATATGCCGCGGCACGTCATATAACAGTCGTGCCGGAAGTTGAAACGCCCGGACACGCTTCTGCCGTGCTTGCTGCTTATCCGGAGCTTGGCTGTACCGGTGGTCCTTACCATGTTGAGGACAGATTAGGCATTTTTGACGACGTTCTTTGCGCAGGAAACAATGCTGTATTCACGGTGTTTGAAAAAGTCTTTGATACTGTATGCAGGCTTTTCCCAGGTCAGTATGTTCATATCGGTGGTGATGAGTGTCCGCGGACGCGCTGGAAGGAATGCCCGAAGTGCCAGGTGCGCATGAAAGAGGAAGGCCTTTCAGACGAGAATATGCTGCAGGGCTTTATGACGGCGAAGTTTGCGAAAATGCTTGAAGAGCGTGGTAAAACGCCGGTTGGCTGGGATGAAGTTCTTGAAGGAACGGAAAAATTCGGGCTTCCTGAGTCACTTATCGTGCAGTCTTGGCGCGGCATGAGCGGCGGTGAGGCAGCTTCCGCGCTCGGCCATAAAGTCATAATATCGCCAAATACAGACGGATGCTACCTTGATTACAAGAACCTTGACGACCCGCTGGAACCGGGAAACCTCGGCATAATCACTGTTAAAGACTCGTACAGTTTTTCGCCGGTTTCTTCAGAAATGAGCGAGAACGCGCGGAAGAATGTCTTGGGCGGGCAGGGTAACCTTTGGACAGAGCTTATTTATGCCGCGAAAATAGCGGAATATATGATTTTCCCGCGTCTTTGCGCCCTTTCAGAGTCGTTCTGGTTGCCGCAGAATGAAAAGAATTTCAACAGTTTCGCCGCGCGTCTTCCCGTTCATAAAAAGCGGCTCGATGACATGGATATCCAGTATTACCGCGGTCCGCTCGAGTAAAGCCTGCAAGTTGCGGGCATGTAGCGAACAAAATTCTTGATAACTGACGGAAAAGGTGTATAATTATCCTAGTGGTATAATATCGTGGACGTAGTTGATTTTTTTGCTGATAGCAAGACTGGCTTTTTTACCGTAAAAAACGACAGCAATCTTTCTATCGTTGATTCGAATGACAGTTTTCTCTCTATGACAGGGCTGGACTCCGTAAAGGATGCCAAAAAACGCTGCCTTAAGAATTGCGTTTCGCCAAATGATTTTGAGCAGATTAAGCAGAAGCTTACAACAGAAAAATCATTTGAGATTGAAGCTGAGCTTAAGAAGATGGCGGGAACATGCCTTTACGGTGTATTTACGTTTAAAGTAGAGAACGTCGGAAGCAAAGAATCTTCAGTAACAGGACTTTTGAACGATATTTCCGCGATTCGTAGACGCGAAATGAGTCTTAGAAGCCAGAATGACGGCCTTAGAATCGGAATGCAGAATATGTCCGCGCTCGTATGGGAATACGATTTTGCGACAAAATCAATGATATGCGATTCACCCGTCGTTACATCAAGATGGAAGGACGGCATCATCCCTAAGGTTTCGGAAACTTTATTGAGTTCCGGTTTTATTCATCCCGATTCGCTTTTCCCTTACTTGGAGATGCATGAAGCGCTTGATCGCGGTGAGCCGGAGTGCAATTCAGAAGTCCGTGCAAAAGTCGACGGCGTGAACTTCAAGTGGATTAACATAAAATACACGACAATTTATGATGACGAGACATGCGAGCCTTCCAAGGCAATCGGTGTGGCGATAGATATTAACGACCAGAAAGAACGCCAGCTTCAGTACCTCATGGACATGCAGTACCATGACGCTATGGTTTCTGATGCCATCTACCTTATGGAGATAAACCTGACTAAGAATATCGTTCTTAAGCCGGACAGACGCCTTAAGAACAAAATGGGCGAGGCTCACTCAATGGCATATTGGAACTTGGTTACTACAATGGCGGAACAGCTTGTGTATGAAAAGGACAGAAGTTTCTTTACGAATATGCTTTCTAAAGAATATCTTCTTAATCTTTTCAGAAGCCAGATGACTAATTTCTCGTTTGAATACCGCTCAATCGTCACGCAGGACGAAGTTCAGTGGTGCCGCGTTTTCGTAAACTTCATACTGGAGCCGATGCAGGGCGACGTATGTATGCTTTTGTACGCGCGCAACATCAATGACGAGAAAATCCGCGAGCTGAATATTATGGATGGAGCAGAGCGCGATTCTCTTACCAAGCTTTATAACAGAGCCACAATGCAGCATAAAATCGACTTCGCGCTTGCCGAATCCTCGAAGACAGGGCTTTCATGCGTTATGCTCCTTATCGATCTTGATAACTTTAAGGTCGTGAACGAGACTTACGGTCATCTGTATGGAGATGCGGTTCTTTGCGAGGTAACTTCAAGAATAAAAGCCGTGTTCCCGGACACAGACTTAATAGGACGCGTCGGCGGCGATGAATTCATCGTGTTCTTGACCGATGTGCCTTCTTTTGACTTTGTGCAGGAAAAGGCTGAATCTGTTTGCAGCTCGCTCAGAAATCCTATCCAGTTCGATTCACGCGGATTCTCGCTTACATGTTCAGTAGGAATTGCAATCTCTCCGCAGAACGGAATGGTTTTCAAGACTTTGTACGAAAGGACAGAGGAAGCGCTTTACACCGCAAAAACAGATGGAAAGGACTGTTTCCGCTTTGGCGACAGGGATTAGCGTACGGCTTTCTGCACAGCAGCCACAAGAAAAGCTTTTTAGAAAATTACTCTTTTTTTAATTTTTTCAGATTCATTTAAGATAAAGGTGTTTAACTCTTAAAATATGAGAATACTACTTGTAGAGGACGAAATTCATCTCGCGCAGGCGTTGACCGAGATACTCAAAAAAAACACATACAATGCTGATGCTGTATATGATGGTAAATCCGGGTTGGAATTTGCCCGTTCAGGAGTATATGACCTTATAATCCTTGACATTATGCTTCCTAAGATGACCGGAATTGAAGTTCTTAGAAACCTGAGGGCAGATAAGAATTCTGTCCCTGTCCTTATGCTCACTGCAAAGGACGAGATTGAGGATAAGGTTGCCGGTCTTGATTACGGGGCGGATGATTACATGACGAAGCCGTTTTCCACAGATGAGCTTCTTGCCCGTGTCCGCGCATTGCTCCGCCGTAAAGGCGAGGTTATAGACGATGAAGTTACTTTCGGTGACATATCGCTTAAGGTTAAGAAAAATGAGCTTGCTTCCGGCGGCAATCAGGTTAAGCTTTCTCTTAAGGAATTCCAGATTATGGAGCTTCTCATGTACAACCCGGAGCAGATTCTCACGAAAGAACGGATGATCGACAAGATTTGGGGCGGTGACTCGGAAGCGGAATACAATAATGTAGAAGTTTATATCTCCTTTTTACGTAAGAAGCTGCAGTTTTTGGGCGCACGTACGGAAATAAAGACAGTTCGCGGAGCCGGTTACTCCTTGGAGTGCTAAAATGGATGTAATTAGCAAACTTCGTTTAAAATTCATAGTTACGATAGCTGTTATTCTGACCGTCGTTTTCAGCCTGATATTTGGCTTTATAAACCTGATTTCCACTCGCTCTACGGAAAACCAGATACGAGAGCGGCTTCAGGAACTTGTTGAAGCCGACGGCGGGCGTTTTTTGCCAAATATGTTTTATCGCATGAATGACGGAAAGGACAAGAATATACGTAATTGGCCAAATTCTTCCGATGTTAAGCCCGAAGATTTGCAGTGGGAAGATTTCCGGGCTGATATCGAAGGAAACGCCAAGCAGCCTGAATATGAGGAATATGACCCGGAGTGGGAGATAAATACTCTTAAAAACAGAAAAGAAAGATTCCAGTTTTTCTCATTGGAGCAACCGTTTGACAACTCCAGCATGAGAAATTACTTTTCGGTAAAGCTCGACTCTGCCGGAAACATAACTGACGTAATTTCGCCGTTTCCGCTGCATTTTACGGACGAAGAAATCTCTGAGCTAACACATTCCGTAATATTAAAAGACGCAGATTTTGGCTTTTTGGGCGGAATCGGCTATATGCTCGCAAAAAAAAGCTACGGCTATATCGTTGTTTTTGGTGAAGTTCAGGCAGAGGCGAACCTTCACGCGCGTATTTTCAGAATATCGCTTTATTTGTACTTGATAAGCCTTGTTGTTTCTGTTGTGATAGCGTGGTTTCTTTCCCGCTGGGCTGTCGAGCCTGTGCGCGTCGCGTTCGATAAGCAGAAGCGTTTTGTCGCAGACGCTAGCCATGAGCTGAAAACACCGCTTGCAGTTATATCCGCTAACCTTGACGTTTTGGCTGGCGAAACCGGCGAAAACAAGTGGATAGGCTATATCCGCGGCGAGATAAAGCGTATGAGCAAGCTCGTAAAAGATTTGCTTTATCTGGCAAAGTGCGATAGTCAGGAAGTGAAATATCAGTTTTGTTCGTTCGACCTTAGTCGCGCGGTGATGAGCTCTGTGCTGCCATTCGAGAGTACGGTGTTCGAGCAGGAAAAAACACTGGAGACTGATATCGCGGAGAATGTGCAGTATACAGGCGATGAAAGCGCGATAAAACAGGTCGCGGTGATTCTGCTCGATAACGCTGTTAAGCATACGGAGCCGGGCGCAGTGATAAAGGTGACGCTTTCCGTTTCCGGTAACAAAAAGGTGCTTTCTGTGCGTAATACAGGTGCGGGAATAAGCGCGGAAGACCAGACTCGTATTTTTGAGCGGTTCTATCGGACTGACAAGTCACGCGCGCGCGATACGGGCGGTTACGGTCTTGGGCTTTCAATAGCAAAATCGATCGCGGACATTCACCACGCAAAGATTTCAGTGAACAGCGTAGAAGGCGAGTACGCGGAGTTTTCGCTGGTATTGTAGCCTTTGCATTAACTACAGGCTACAGTTGCCGATGTGCCTTGTCTTTGTTATATTATATAACAGGAGGGCTTCCTTTTGGCAGATCCAAATATCGTACCTGCAGATCAGATACTTTCAAATAAACTTGTTCTTATTCCTCTTTCTGGCAGACCCATTTTCCCCGGGATTTTCACGCCTCTTATGATAAATGCGCCCGATGACCTTAAGGCGGTTGAGCAGTCTTGCGCCAGCGACAATCTTTTGGGAATCGTTATGCTTAAAAACGATGCGGAGCGTCCAGGTGCCTCTGACCTTCATAAGGTCGGTACCGTTGCTCGTATCGTAAAGAAAATAAACCTGCCGGACGGCGGACTTAATATTTTTATTTCCACAATCAAGCGTTTCAAAATAAAGCGCATACTCAGCGAGCGAGAGCCTATGGCTGCCATCGTTGAGTATTTGGAAGATATAGAGGACGACACGTTCGAAGTTAAGGCTCTTACACGCGCGCTCATAAGCGAGATGAAGGAAATCTCAGAGAATAATCCGCTTTTCTCCGAGGAGATGCGCCTTAACATGATAAACATCGACCATCCGGGAAAAATTGCCGACTTCATTGCGTCAATTTTGAACGTGGACAAGGCTGACCAGCAGCGCGTACTTGAGATGGAGAACGTCCGGCAGAGAATGGAGACCGTTCTGGTTTTCATCAAGAAAGAGCAGGAACTTCTACGCATCCAGAAAAAAATTCAGAACGAGATAAACAGCCGTGTGGAGAAAAACCAGCGCGAGTATTTCCTGAAAGAAGAGCTTAAGTCAATAAAAGAAGAGCTCGGCATGACGACCGACGCGAAAAGCTCTGACTATCAGAAATTCAAGGAAAAAATCGATGCGTTGCATTTCACTGGCGAGATAAAAGAAACTGTTGAAAGCGAGCTAGAGAAATTCAGCCTGATGGAGCCAAATTCTTCTGAATATATCGTTTCGCGTAACTATCTTGAGCTTATTGCAAATCTGCCGTGGGAAGAACCTGCGCCGGAAGTGTACGACATCGAAAAAGCGAAAAAGATTCTTGAAGAAGACCACTACGGCCTTGATGACGTTAAAAAGCGCATTATCGAGTATCTGGCAGTGCGCCTTCTTAAAAAAGACAACAAAGGCTCTATAATCCTTCTTGTAGGACCGCCTGGTGTCGGTAAAACGAGCGTAGGCCGCTCTATCGCGCGCGCCATGAACAAGCCGTTTTTCCGTTTTTCTGTAGGCGGAATGCGCGATGAAGCCGAGATTAAAGGACACCGGCGCACGTATGTTGGCGCGATGCCTGGTAAAATTATACAGGGCTTGAAGATAGTTAAGACGAAAGCTCCTGTTTTTATGATTGACGAGATAGACAAGATGGGGCAGAGCTATCAGGGTGATCCTGCGAGCGCGCTCCTTGAAGTCCTTGACCCGGAGCAGAACGTCTCTTTCCGCGACCATTACCTTGATTTGCCGTTCGATGTATCGGACATTCTTTTCATTCTTACGGCGAACACGCTCGACTCAATACCGGAGCCGCTTCTTGACCGCGCGG
The DNA here is from genome assembly GCA_017618015.1 of Spirochaetaceae bacterium. GTDB lineage: Bacteria > Spirochaetota > Spirochaetia > Treponematales > Treponemataceae > Treponema_I. The sequence continues at coordinate 48,281 of JAFZVC010000058.1, read as the reverse complement.
AGATTATCACGCTTTCCGGCTACATCGATCAGGAAAAGATGGAGATAGGCAAGAAATATCTTCTCCCGAAGAGCCTCGACAAGAACGGCCTGAAAAAAGGTCAGGTAAAATACACGAAAGACGCTCTCCATTTGATAGCGGAATCTTATGCGCGCGAGGCAGGAGTGCGAAACTTCGAGAAGAATCTTGACAAGATTCACCGCAAGTACGCCGCGGAGCTTATCGCGTCTGACGAGGTTAAGGAAGCAACTGCCGCTCTCGAAAAAGAAATCGAGGAAGACAAGACAATTAGAGAAGCTTTTGAGAGGCTTGGAATGTTTGTCGAAGCCGGGATTTTCGTTGATAACTCCGAGGATAAATCAGCGGATAAAGCTTTGAAAAAGTATCTTGCGAAAGAGAATACAAAAGAAGGTGCAGAGGTCAAAGCCGCTCGCGCCGCTCTTAAAAAAGCTCTTTCAAAACCGCTTTCTATCACGGCTGCTGACGTAGAGAAATATCTTGGTAAACCTGTATTCGACGAAGAAGTCATTCTTAAGGCTGATAAGCCCGGAACAGCGATAGGTCTTGCTTGGACAAGCATGGGCGGTGACACTCTTCTCATAGAAGCAGTTGACATGCCTTCCGGCGCGGGCAGGGACGGATTGCAGCTTACGGGGCAGCTCGGCGACGTAATGAAAGAATCGGCTTCTATCGCGATGAGCTGGGTGCGCATGTACGCTCTTAAGCACAAGATCTGTAAACCGGAATGGTTCAACAAGAACTTTATTCATCTTCATGTGCCGGAAGGCGCGACCCCGAAAGACGGTCCTTCTGCCGGTATCACGATGGCAACGGCTCTTATGTCGCTTGTCCGCGGAAAGAAGATAAAGCCGAACCTTGCGATGACAGGCGAGCTTTCGCTTACAGGAAAAGTGCTTCCGATCGGCGGTTTGAAAGAAAAGACTGTGGCAGCAAAGCGCAACAAGATAAAGACGATAATTATCCCTAAGCAGAATGTGCGCGACCTTGATGATATTCCTGATATCGTCAAGAAAGATTTGAAGTTCTGCCCGGTATCCACGATGGAGGAAGTTCTGTCGCTAGTCTTTTAGCAGAGTAGATAAATAAATGAAAAATACGCCTTTAGAGTTCGAAAAAGAGAAAGCTCTTCAAAAAGCCGAAGAATTTGGTGAGCACGCAACGGAAAAGCAAATTTCCGACGTGCGGGCAAAAATCGACAAATTCATAAAAGGACCCATGAAAAAAGTGGGCGACAAGATGAAAGCCCTCTGGAAATTCTATCTCTCGCCAGATACTCCGAAATGGATGAAGGCAGAGATTATCGGCGCGCTCATTTACGTAATCTCTCCAATCGACCTTATCCCTGATGTTATCCCGTTTATCGGCTTCATAGACGATATTTTCGTTATCGGAGCGATATTCCACAGCCTTGTAAACGCCGGAGTAATGCTCGTTGAAAAAGAAGCTTTGCCGGTCATACTGGACTTTGGCGAGCAAGAGATAAATGCCCGACTAAACAGCTCGCTTAAAACCACGATAAAAAACTCAATAATCAATTTTCTGCTGCTGACGTGCGGTATGCTTCTTGTTATCTTCCAGCCGATAAGCGAGATTGTCTCGTACTACATGGCATCGGTTTTCTTTTTGATTTCGCTTGTGTGGGGCATAATCCGTTCTATCAATAACGCCAAGACGATGTTCCCGATAGTGAAATGCATCGTGCAGGAGAAAAACCTTGAAGCCGGTATATGCAAGTACATCATCCAGTGCTATCCAAAGATAAAAACCGCGCTCGACACCGTAAAAAAACTATCGTCTTATATTCCCGCGCTAAAAGAGTTCCCGGAGCTTGTCGAGGTTGTCCGTCACTACATCGATGTGTTCAAGAAGCGCATTATCATTTTCGTCAGCACTTTCGGTGCTTATACGATTATGTTTTTTATATCCCGCCGTATCCTTATGAACCAGTTCGGCGGTATCTCGATGTTCGCAGCGTATTTCTACCCGATTATCCATATTTGGAAAACAGTCGCTGCTCTGTTCGCATAATAAGGGGGAAGTCTCCCCCTTCGCCCGCACGATGTTGTGGTCTACCCCCTCGCCTAGGGCTTCGCCCTAAAACCCATAAAAAAAGCTCCCCGAAAGCGTCACGTTAACGCCGGAGAGCCTTTCCGTAAAGAAGCATTTACACTGTTTCGCTTATGCCAAAGCCTTGATAACAGCGAGATTTTCTCTGATTGTCTTTACTCTTTTCTTTGTGTTCGCTCTTGTAAGCTTTGAGCGTGTGTCTTTTCTGAAACGTTTCGCAAGTCTCATGGTATACCTCGGAATAATGGATGTCGTCACAATTATTGCGACTTTGCCATAATATCACATAAACGATGATTTACTCAACAGCTTATTCAACAGTGACTGATTTAGCCAGATTACGCGGCTTGTCGGGGTCGTTTCCGCGCTGCACCGCACAATAGTACGCGAAAAGCTGTGCCGGTATTATCGAAAGCATCGATGTGAAAACTTCCGCTGTGTCCGGAATGACGATAACCTCGTCCGCGCTCTCGCCAAAAGAACCGGCATCGTCCTGTGTTATGACGAGCGTAGCTGCCCCGCGTGACTTAACCTCTACTATGTTGCTTATAAGCTTTTCAAAAAGATCTTTTTTTGTTGCAGTCGCAACAACGAGCGTGTTCTTGTCAATAAGTGCGATAGGACCGTGCTTAAGCTCTCCGGCGGCGAACGCCTCGGAGTGCATGTAGCTGACTTCCTTCAGCTTAAGTGCGCATTCAAGGCTCGTCGCGCTGTCGTACTGCCGTCCGATGTAGAAAACCTTCTCTTTGTTGAAGTTGCGGGACGCGAACTTTTGTATCGCCGCCTGATTGTCGAGTATCGTCTGTGCCTTGCTCGGAATTTCCTCAAGCTCATCAAGAAGAGATTTGTATTCTGTGTCCGTCACTGTTCCGCGCAAAAAAGCAGTTTTAAGCGCGAGAAGGCACAGACACATAAGCTGTGTTGTGTATGCCTTTGTCGAGGCGACGGCAATCTCCGGACCTGCCCAAGTGTATATGACGTCATCAGCTTCACGGCTTACGGTGGAACCGACGCAGTTCGTTATGGCGATTATATGAGCACCCGCCTGTTTTGCAAGACGCATGGCGGCAAGCGTGTCGGCCGTCTCACCCGACTGGCTTATAACGATGAAAATATCTTTTTGCGTGAGGATAGGATTCCTGTAGCGGAACTCGCTTGCAAAATCTACGACAACAGGAATGCGGGCAAGTTTTTCAAACACATATTTCGCGACGGCTCCCGCATGATACGCAGTACCGCATGCTGTTATGACGACGCGGTCCGCATTCTTCCATTCGTCGCCAAAATCAACTTCGTCAAACGCAATATCAGCGTTAACACCGTTTTCTTTTACAAGGCGGGGGCGAAGCGTATCCGTAAGCGCTTTTGGCTGCTCGTAAATCTCTTTGAGCATAAAGTGCGCGTAGCCGCCTTTTTCCGCCGATGAGATATCCCAATCAACGTGGTACGGTTCTTTTATGACTTTTTCTCCGTCCTCTGTGAACAAGTCAACATGGTCATCATAAAGAACGGCAATTTCTTTTTGGTCAAGGAAATAAACGTCACGCGTGTATTCAAGCACGGCGGGCACGTCGCTCGCAATAAAGTTCTCTGACTTTCCAAGCCCCACAATGAGCGGACTTTCCTTACGTGCGGCAATAAGCCTGTCCGGGAAATCCTTGCAGATAACGCCGAGCGCGTAGCTTCCTTCAAGCTTATGGAGCGCTTTAAGCACTGCCGCGAAAATGTCCGGTGACTGCTCGTAGTAGTAATTCACAAGATGCGCAATTACTTCGGTGTCTGTCTGGCTTCGGAAAACGATGCCCTGCGCCTGGAGCCAGCTTTTAAGCTCCATGTAGTTTTCGATGATGCCATTATGAACGACGGCGATTGAGCCGCTTACGTTCGTCTGCGGATGTGCGTTTATGTCGCTCGGTTCACCGTGCGTTGCCCAGCGGGTATGTCCAATTCCGAGCGAACCTTTTATTATTTCGTCAGCGATTTTTTCTTCCAAAAACCTGAGCGCACCCTTGGCTTTGCGCACGATTATGTCTTCGCCGTCAAAAACAGCGATTCCCGCGCTGTCATAGCCCCTGTACTCAAGTTTTTTGAGCGCGCTTACAAGAACAGGCGTTGCGTCTTTATGTCCTATATATCCTACTATTCCGCACATGAATATTCTCCTTATATTGCCGACAAGCTTGCGTCAAAGAAAATATACAATTTTTTAAACAAATTACGCAATATTTTATTTTTTTTTCGTTTAAATCTTTTTTTTTCACAAGACTGCTTTATACTGTTTGTATGAGCATGAAGGATAAGCTTAAAAAGTTTTTAGGACTCGAAAAATACTCTTCGTACATAAACAAATATTTTGATTCCTCGAATATACGGTCTGCTGTATATGTATCGTCTGTAATAATCGTGCTTGAAATAACTATGATCCTGATAACGATAATCAGGCAGCAAATCGAGTCTACACGCCGCTCAACCGAATGGTTTATCCAACATTTCTCGATGTACGTGCTTCTGCTAGCCGTCGCGCTCGTCCTGTTTATCTATTCAATCCGTCATATAAAAAAAATCAGTACAAACCGCGTAAAATGGGAAATAATCCGCTATCTTTTCTCCGCCGTGGCGATTGTTTTTGGCATATACATTTCATTCCTTGACTACGGAAAAGGCGAGCAGTTCATAAATCTTATGACGATGACCGTCTTGATTTTCTGTTTCATCGCATGGCGCCCGATTTTTTCAATCGTATTCCTTTCCGGTACATACATACTGTTCTTTATCCTGTGCGAAGTCGTGAAGCCCACGTCTTATGCGACGCAAGTCAACTTGGCAATAGTTTTCATCGTTATCCTGATGAGCGCGATAAACTCTTTCCACCAAAAACTGCACGAGGCTCAGAAAGACGAAAAGCTTGAGCATACGCAGGGCATTTTGCTTAAGCTTTCTATAAGCGATGAGGTTACGGGGCTTGCGAATATGAATTATTTCCGCGGGCAGGCTCTTTCCGTTATAAATGACAAGAAAAACGACCCAACAAGTTATGTTTTCCTTTTCTTTGATGTCGAGAATTTCAAAGCTTTGAACGAAAAATACGGATTTTGGGAAGGCAACACTTTCCTTAAGAATTTTGCCGACAACATCAGCAATATTTTTAATGATTCTGTTGTCGCTCATTTTTCAAACGATAACTTCGTTGTGCTCACTAAAAACGAATCGATATCAGAAAAAATCGAGCTTTTGCACAGGAATCTTTCGAATATGAAATATGACCTTAAGCTTGGGCTTAAAGTCGGAGGTTACAGACCTGAAAACCGCGAATGCCTTCCTCTTGTCGCGTGTGACCATGCGCGGTATGCGTGCTATTCAATCAAGAAGCTCTATAACAAGATTTACTGCGAATACGACGAGACGATGGCCAGCGACTTTAAGAAAAAGCAGTACATCATCAACAATATCGATAACGCCATAAAGAACGAGTATATAAAGGTTTATTATCAGCCAGTAATAAATGCGCAGAACGGAAAGGTTTGTGGTGTGGAAGCTCTTTCCCGGTGGGATGATCCTACGTTCGGCTTCCTTTCTCCAGCAGACTTTATTCAGACGTTGGAAGAATATCACCAGATTCATAAACTCGATATGTACGTAGTGGAAACAGTCTGCAAGATGCTCTCCAAAGTTCCTGAAACAGATTTCCCGCTTCTGCCGGTTTCGCTTAACTTCTCGCGTCTCGATTTTGATTCGATCAACCTTGCCGAAGAAGTTGAGAACTGCCTGCAAAAGTACAACATCGACAAGAAGAGCATACATATAGAGATTACGGAAAGCACACTTTCGCAGAATGACGCAAGCCTTAAAGAGGCATTCTCAAAGTTCCGTAACTCCGGTTATGCTTTGTGGCTCGATGATTTTGGCTCAGGATATTCCGGGCTCAACGTCCTTAAGGAATATGACTTTGATGTTATGAAAATTGACATGAAGTTTTTGGAGAATTTCTCGGAGAATCCAAAGGCTCACAGAATTTTGCGGAATGTCATCGCGCTTGCGAAGGAGCTTGGCATGAAGACGCTAACTGAGGGCGTTGAGACCGAGGAAGCGTACCAGTTCCTTAAAGAAGCCGGATGCGAGCAGCTGCAGGGCTATTTGTTCGGTAAACCGATGCCCGACACCGAAATCTACGAGAAAATAAAGAACGGTACGTATCAGATTGATGACTGCTATATGACTTTGTAGCCCGCTTCTTCTACGGCTTTGCGCAATGTCGCGTCATCAACCGAAGCGGAAAGGGTTACGACTGCTGTTCCTTTTTCGTGGCTGGCAACAGCTGATTCAACGCCTGAAATCGCTTCCAGCGCCTTTTTTACGTGCATCTCGCAATGGCCGCACATCATTCCTTCAATTTTGAGTATTTTCTCGCTCATTATAGTTATCTCCTTATCAGTATTGATCGTTGTATCAGTTTGCTCATCAAGCTGCGTTGAGTCTGCCGCGCCGGTTTTGTGCATCTTGAACAAATTAAGTCGCAATGCGTTCGTTACGACGCAGAAGCTTGAAAGGCTCATTGCCGCCGCGCCGAACATCGGGTTCAAGTGCCATCCGAAAAGATTTACGAATGCGCCTGCCGCGAGCGGTATGCCTATTATATTATAGAAAAACGCCCAGAACAAGTTTTCATGGATGTTTCTTACAGTGGCGCGGCTGAGCCGGATAAGCGCCGGAACGTCAGAAAGACTGTTTTTCATCAGCACGATGTCGGCGGCATCAACAGCAACGTCCGCTCCTGCTCCGATAGCGACACCAGTGTCCGCGCGCATAAGAGAAGGCGCGTCGTTTATGCCGTCGCCGACCATGCACACTTTGCCTTTTTCTTTAAGCTGCCGGATAACGCTTTCTTTGCCGTCGGGCAAAACGCCCGCAACAACTTCATCAACGCCGGCTTGTGTGCCAATTGCTTTTGCGGTGCGCTCGTTGTCGCCCGTAAGCATAACGACAAGAAGCCCCATTTCTTTCATTTCACGGATTGCAGCCGGACTGTCTTTTTTTATTACGTCGGCGACAGCGATTATGCCAAGGAGCTCACCGTCTTTTGCGAAGAAAAGAGGCGTTTTTCCCTGTGCAGAAAGTTGATCTGAAAGCTTTTGTGCATGGTCGGCGACGGTCGCATTCTGTGCTATGAACGACAAGTTTCCGCCGACGAGCTTGCTTCCGTTAAGCGTTGCAGTAAGACCATTTCCAGGAAGTATCTTAAAATCGGAGCAATCCTCGGCAGAGATGCCAAGTTCCTCGGCTTTTTTGACGACGGCTTTTGCAAGCGGGTGCTCGCTTTTCTTTTCGAGCGCGTATGCCGCTTCGAGCAGCTTTTCTTGTGTGCCGGAAACGGTGATAATATCCGTAACTTCTGGTTCGCCCGCCGTTATCGTGCCAGTTTTGTCGAGCACGACGATATTTGTCTTTCCGGCTTGCTCCAGCGCGACTGCCGTCTTAAAAAGAATGCCGTTTTTTGCACCCATACCGTTTCCGACCATAATCGCAACAGGGGTCGCAAGCCCGAGCGCGCACGGGCAGCTTATGACTAGAACTGCGACAGCGTGCGTCAAAGCTGTTCCAACGGCGGCTCCGACGAGCATCCATATTACGAAAGTGACGATGGCAATCGAAATGACTGTCGGCACAAAAATGCCCGAAACTTTGTCAGCAATTTTCGCTATCGGGGCTTTTGTAGCCGCCGCATCGCTCACCATCTGGATAATCTGAGAAAGCGTTGTATCCTCGCCAACGCGGGTAGCTTCGCATTTTATAAAGCCTGACGTGTTCGTCGTCGCCGCCGAAACTCTGTCTCCCGGCGCTTTATCGACAGGAATGCTTTCTCCGGTAAGGGCGGCTTCGTTCACCGCGCTTGTTCCGTCAACAACAATTCCGTCAACCGGGATATTCTCGCCGGGACGAACTACGAATATATCGCCTTTTTTCACATACTCGACAGGAACGGTTTTCTCCGTACCGTCAGAGTCAAGAATGACAGCCGTTTTAGGGGCAAGCTTCATAAGGCTTTTAAGCGCGTCTGTAGTCTTTCCTTTCGAGCGCGCCTCAAGCATCTTGCCAACTGTTATAAGCGTCAATATCATCGCGGCGCTTTCAAAGTAAAGGTGGTACGAGTAGGGGACACCTGATTTAAGCGGATCAAGCTCATACTGCGCATGTATCATGGCGAAAAGCTGGACTGTGCTGTACACGAACGAAGCCGCCGAGCCAAGCGACACAAGCGTGTCCATGTTCGGGGCTCGGTGAATTATGCCACGGAAGCCGCTTATAAAAAACTTTTGGTTTATCACCATGACGATTGCGGCTAGAATAAGCTGTGCTAACGCTGTCATCGCGGGTTTTCCGCTCATAAACGATGGCAGCGGCCATGCCCACATTGAGTGGCCCATTGAAATATACATTAGCGGCATAAGAAACACGAGTGACCAGATGAGGCGCTTCCGTAAAACTGGAGTTTCCCTGTCTTTAAGAGCGTCGTCGGCATTTGACGCTGTGCCGGATGAAGAACCAGCTATACTACACGTCGCGCTTGAACAGCTTGCGGAAAAGCCGCCAACAGCCGTTTTCCCGTCTCTGGATGTACCAGATCCGCTTTTTGTTTCCGCGCCATAACCTGCGTCAACGACAGCGCGGATAATCTCCGCTTCAGATGCCGTGCCTTCAACTCCCATCGAGTTTGTGAGAAGGCTTACCGAACAGGACGTTACGCCTGGCACTTTAGAGACAGCTTTTTCGACTCGCGCACTGCAAGCGGCGCACGACATTCCAGTAACAACAAATTGCTTCATCTGTTAATCTCCGCTAACTAAATGTAACAAAAAATATCGGAAAAGTAAAATATCCAAAATCTCTACTGCGCCAGTGTTCGCGCTAATTATCTGTATTATATATTTTTGCGACTTTCTTTCTATTTCCGCCGATTATGACAATCGCCGAGGTTACCGCAATCAAATTGAAAATAAGGACGACAAATCTTGCATCCATTATTTCAGAAAGAAGTCCTGCGATAAGCTCCGCTATCAGCGCACCGGCAGTTGCAAGAATCAAAAAAACGCCGTTGAATCTTCCTTTCATCTCGTCAGGTACATAATTCTGAGTCGATGAAATTCGTATCGTGTAGCTCGTTATACCGCCCATACCACTGAAAAAACAGCAAGTCATGGCAAGCCGTATCGGCATGAACATATAGGTTCCGTCAACAAGCCCGAGGAAAATATAAACAAAAAGTGCTATCGAGAATTTGTATTTAACAGGAAGCTTTATCCTATAGTGGAGCATGCCGCCTATCGCCCTTCCGACAAAAGACATTCCGTATACAATGATATAAAGAAATTCGCCGTTTTCGAACGTGCTTTTGTAATAGGGCAGGCACATAACGTTCATTGCGCCGCCGGCAAGATTGCTGAAAAAGAAATAAACCGCAATCGCAAGCAGTCCGCGTTCTTTTGAAAGATATGAAAATCCGTCTTTTATATCAGAAAGCATACGTTTCGAATATGAAAGATTCTCTCCGGCTATGCTTTCTTTTTGCTTGTCTACGTATTTTTCTTCCTGTTTAATCTGTGTTTCAAAAATCGCCGCAATCAAAAATGAAAGCGCGTCCAAAAACATAATCGGACCAATACCGATAAGTTTATAAACGACCGCAGACACTGGAACCATGAAAGCGGAAACTGTTTCAAGAAAGCTTGCTACTGAATACGCTTTCTGAAAGTTGCCCTCGCTCACAAGAAGCGGATATAAGCTTTCGTATGCTACAAAATAGACGCTTTCTATAACTCCGAGCAAAAAGCTAACGGCGGCGAACAGCACGTAATTAAAAAAGCCGAGCATAAGCGCCGTTCCCATCATAGTAAAAATTCCCGCGCTTATGAAATCAAGGATGTAAATCATCTTTTTGCGCGAAAAGCGGTCAAGAATCGCACCGGAAATTATCGGGCTTATAAGTTGCGGACAAGTGTATAGCACTATGTAAATGGCATAGAGCAGTGTCGATTGTGTATAGTCAAGAACCATAAGGCTCATGCCGAAGTTCGCCAGAGAGTTTCCGAACATCGAAATGGCGCTGCCAATTGTGATTATCGTAAAATCGCGCGTCCATAAGCGCGCATCAGACTTTTTTTCCATGTAAAAACTATACCATAGAGTTGTTTATTATACAATTCTTATGTAATATTTTCTTAATACAGATTTGATATAGGATGGAAGTTGATATGAAAAAAACTGCGGTAGTTATTCTTCTTTTGCTGGCTCTTGTTACTCCTCTTTTTGCGGAAGGTACTGTTGCAGATGAAGAAAGTGACGGAAGTGCTGCTCTCGGTATGTATTACATCGTTGGTAAGTTCAATATGATAGGACTTAGTTACCACCAATGGTTCGGTAATCATGCTCTGATGGTTTCTGCCGGAGTGCAGAGCGATCAGATGAGCGTTCTTGCCGAATACCAGTATTGCGTTTTTTCCGCCAGCCTTACGGAAACTTTGAACTCTAGGCTTTATGTATGGGCTTCCGGCGGAGTCAATGTTAGAAATGAGTCCGTACATGAGTGGGAGCCGGATCTGACGTTATGGCAAAACGAAGTGCACGTTAATGCTGTTACGTCTCTTGGGGTAGGCATGGAATTCGTATGGTGGCGTCATCTTTCTGTACCGGTCCAGTTCGGTTATATCACTGAATTTCCGTATGATTTCGGAATGTCGTTCTGCTTTTCATCTGGGGTACGCTATCGCTTCTAATTTGTGAATTCTTTACGAATTCTTAAATTTTTAATTTTTTTTTGTGACACTTTGCGGACAACAGGTGTTATATGTGATATAATTATGAATGTCTGATGATTTTGGACTAACTGAAATGGAGGTTTTATAATGAACAGATTTTTTAAGATTTTTGGTGCTGTTCTTGTAGTTTGTCTGCTTTTCGCAAGCTGTGCATCTTCGGATCCAGAGCCTAAAGAACTGACAAGTAGAGTTAAAACAGAGATTCTTGAGCACAAGGGTACAGCTCTTGGCGTAACGACTCTTCCTGTTTGGGTTGATACGTATGTTGCTTCTGGTGTTAGAGGCGTTGAGAAGCTTTCTGATTTCACTGAAGAATATTGTTTCGTAGCAGAGACAGCTGCACAGAACCTTAATGCTGCACAGGCTTGGCTTAATGGTTTTGAAGTTCCACAGATTATCGCACGCGAAATGGAGACAAGAGTTGAGTCTCTCTTCGTAGGTGCTGCTGTTGGTGCTCCAGAAGACGATTATGGAACATATTTCGAGAACGTAGTTAAGACAAGTACAGATGTTGCTTTCACAGGCGCAAAGAAAATGAGCGACTGGTGGAGCTATATCCGTGTTTATGACCCAGATATTAAGAACACATACAAAGATGAGTATCGTGTATACGTTCTTTACACAATCCCACGCTCAATGTTTGACAAGCAGCTTCACGACCAGATCGAGAAGGCTCAGGAAGATCCTAACATGACAGAAGCACAGCAGGCTGCTTTCAATAATGTTAAGACAATCCTTGCACAGAGCGGTCTTTAATTGCGTTTTTAAGTGAGCTTTATAGCGTCACTTAAAAATACAAACGGCGGAGTCCTAATGAAGAGAACTTCATAAAGGATCCGCCGTTTTTTTATGTGTAAGTGAGTAAGCTTTACATCCGCTGTACGTAACTTACAACTGGCCTGATTATTATCTCAACGCGCCTGTTCTTCGCGCGCCCTTCTTCAGTTGCATTATCGCCAATAGGTTTCGTTCCGCCGTAACCTTTCGCTTCACAAATATCACGGTTAACGCCTCGTGCAACAAGTTCCTCAATAATTGTCTGCGCGCGAAGATACGAAAGGTTCATTTCGCCCGTAGGCTTTCCAACTGAAGCAGTGTGACCTTCTACAAGAAGCGTGTATTCGTTGTCTTTCGTCAGCGAAACAAGTTTTTCCGCTATAAGGTCAAGGCGGCTTGCCTCTTCAGGCAGAAGAACCTCTGAATCAGGATAGAAATTCAAATCTTCAATAGAGATATGTATGCCGTCATCCTGTTCCGTAACTTCTGCCGGTATTTTGCTTTCATAAACGAACTGCTCAAGTTCACGGTAGTGTGTGTAATAAGACTTTGTTTTTACAGGGGCTGCAAGCGCATGAACAAGAACGTCCTCATCCAGAAGAATTACGATGCGGCCTTCTTTGAGCAAATCAAGATTTTCCGGTATTGAAAGGATTTTAAGCGCATCGTTACGCGAGATAACGGGATCAGTCCTGTTGGTGCCGAAAATCTTCCGCGCTGAAATATGAAGCGGATTGTTACCGATTCTGTCTTTATATAACGACTCGTCATCGGAACTTGAGTAAGTAACGATGCCTATTTCTTTTGCAGTTTTTGAATCCATCATGTTGCGCTCATAAAGGAGCTCCATCGTGTCGTCCCAAATTTTCGGGAAAAAGCACGGATAGCCCAGAGATTTGACGAATTCTCCCTGTACGGGCAGCGTTCCTCTTGCATCGATAATAATGCCCGTATAGCTTTTTGATGATACGGTTTCAATCGGAAGAGTAGGAGAGTAGGGAGTGTTGTGCATTATCATAAGGCTACCTACTTCGTCCAAATTGAAAGAGGCGTTCATCATAACTTGCTTCATTGATGAAGTGTATGTTCCTGGTTTTAATGTGCTGCCGTTAATGATTGAAATAAGCTTTTCGTTCGTTATTGTGTTCTGAAGTACATAATCACCAAGCGTGTTGGCTGAATCGACAAAAAGCGAAAGCAGGGGATCTTTGATAAGGAATGCCATCTTCTCGGATATCATGATTTCGCTGTTTTTTCTTTCAGATGGTGTTATTATGCCGTTGCTGTCGGAAATCGAAAGAACAGAGCCGAATGTCTTGTCTATCCAATTGACGGAACATTCAGAGGATACGGTCGATGAATAGCTTGTAATGCTGGTTTGCGCGTAAGCTGAAAAAAAAGCAGCCAGGAAAAGCGCGGGTATGAAAAATCTCTTTATATTTGTCATAATTCTCGAAACCTCATTGGCACGTAAGAAGTTTATTCTTTATTTAATATCGGCACAAAAAGTTTCGTCCCTATACGAAGAATTCCGTTTTCTGAAATATTATTTGCTTCGCAAAGTTCTTTTACGGTAAGTCCGTACCGTCTGGAGATTCCCCAGAGCGTATCACCTTGCTTTACGACGTATATATCAGCTGAAAAGGTGTTCAGTTTGGCAAGCGCTTCTGCCACTTTTTCTTCTGATCCTTTGGGGATACGAAGTGTGTACGCTCTTCCGTAAGGCGTTACAGGATATAACAATGCCGGATTCAGTTCTTCAAATTCAGTTATGCTTATGCCCGAAAAAAGAGCAAGCTGCTCAAGACCTACTTGTGTTTGAATTGTGACTTCGGAAAACTTCAGTTCTTTTGTCGCGTCAAAATCTGGTAGATTGAGGTCGTAATATGATGCGTTCGTTATAAGGTCTGCAATAGCTATGAACTTTGGAACGTAGTTTGTTGTTTCTGTTTTCAAGTAGCCGCCGTCAATAAGCTCCCAAACGGAAGTTGCTCCAGTGTTTTTAATGATTTTGGAAAGTCCGCCCAGCCCCATGTTGTACGCGGCGAGGGCAAGCCCCCAGTCTTTCAGGTTTGTGTAATTGCTCATAAGCTTGGCGAGCGCTGCATCGGTCGAAAGCCACGGGTCTTTTCGTTCATCAACCCACTCGTCTTTTGTAAGATAGCCTGTTATGCTGTTCTCCATGAACTGCCATAGCCCCGCCGCGCCAGACTTCGACATGGCTTTTGTGTTGAAGTTTGACTCGATGATGGGAAGAAACTCAAGGCAGAGCGGCATGCCTTTTTCCATGAGTTTCCTGCGTATGTACGGGCGGTACGGAGCAGCCCTTTCCAGTGTTTCCTGAAGTTTTTTAAGCCCGAACCCCGATGAATACTCGTTACGGAATTTATCTATCAGCTTATGGTCCTGGTACTCAATATCAAGGAATTCATACGTTGTGAAGGAATCTCCTTGCTGAAGGGTAAACGCTTGATGAAAAAAAACAAAGCATAGAATAACAGAGATGATATAAAACTTGACGCGTGTAGAGGATTTCATAGCTTCTCGCCGAAATATATTCCAGCCCATTCCCATCTGCCGTGAATTTCCGGGTCAAGCGGAAAGTTTACTTTCCTGAAATAAAGATACCAGACGTTTACGTATGTTGTACTCCAGCCCCATGTTCTTAAGAAAGCTTCGTCCGGCGTGGAAGATTCGCTAAGCTCCTCGTTATACCGTATGCGGTTGGAGCCAGTCATAAAGTCCTTCATCGTAAAGTTCGCAATGCTGTGTTCCTGCATTTCGTCCTGCCGCCATGACATAGAGAAGAAGTTTATTTTTGACTTGTAGCTTTCAAGTTTGTTCGGCTCATATCTGGAAATTGCCCTTTTTACGGCGGTCACAAGGTCATCAAGCGTTTCGAAAGTCCAGTCTTTTGAAGAGTTGTTGAAATCGACAATATGCTTTGCCGTAGAGTAGGCGTTCGGCATGCCCGCAATTTGAATTTCCGCCGCGTCGCTTCTTGCAAGGAAGTCGGAGTAACATCGGAGCATCTGGTTCCAATCGCCTGTTTTTTTGTACTCTTCGCCTAACCGCATAAAAAGCTCTGTTTTGTTAACGCTGTCCGGGTATTCGTTTATAAGTTTTGTGAAATACCTGATTCGTGCCGTCGGTGCGGTGGAAGTTTGAATAAGATTCTGCAGGCAAAGAAGATGGACGGATTTGTCTTTGACGATGATATCGTCGTAAGAGTTCAGTATCCTTTGAAAATATAAGGCCGCAACTGCATCTGCGCCTGTTTTTTGGTATGTATAAGCCGTAAGAAGCAGCCAGTAAGCGTTGTATTTATCATCAGGATTTTGATTTACGTAATCTGTAAGAAAAAGTATAAGCTCATCTGTCTCATTGTTTCCGAGCATTCCCTGTGAAATTTGATTTATGACAGAAAAACGGCTTTCTTCTTCCAGACTGGTGTTTTCGAGCAGGTTTAGAAGCTCCCTGCGGTATCCTGTTTCGGTTTCAGTTGAACATGAACATACGATAATTACGAAAAAAAACGCAAAAAAAACTATGTTCGCTTTTTTTAATAGCATATTTCTATTTTATCATGCACAAAACTTATTGGCAAGACTGGTTTCTTTGTGTATTCTTTATATATGCGCGCACGAATAAAAACTCATGATGTTATTCTTGGCACCGGAATATTTCTGGTCGTCGCTGGAATAGCCATGCTATTATGTATAGCCCTTAAAGTTCAGCCAAATATGCTGATAGTTATACCTGTCGGTATCATAATCATTGGTGCTATATGTCTGTTTGCTTCATATACCCGGAATAAGCTTGTATGGCTTTTTTTCCTTGGTTATTTCCTTACTGCCGCCGGCTTATTTTCTTTGATCGTGTCTTTCAGTACTCTGACCCCTCCTATGAAAAAAATGTGGCCGATTTACGTCATTTTATGCGGAGTTTCCTATTTTGTAGCTTCGATTCAATGCCGAAAAAAATTATATGCGTCTATACTTGTGCCGACTGTCGGACTCATTGCGCTTGGCGGATTGTTCCTTATCTTCTCTTTGGGAATAGCAGGCGTGTCATTCCGTTATTTTGTCGCTCAGTGGTGGCCTGTTTTTGTTGTTTTATTGGGAATAATCCTTATAATAGTGTATGTTTATATGCAGCATTCGTATAACGCTGAAAACTCTACGAAAAGAGTGATTGCCGACAGTGATGATGAAGATTAGGACAAAGTTCCTGATTCCATTACTATTTTTCTCTGCAGTTTCGTGCATGTTCCTTTCTTGTGCTTCAGACGGGGAGGCTTCTGAAAGTTCGCCCTCGCCTGTAAAGGAAGTTGCACCCGTCACGGAACCGCCGGTAACGACTCCAGTTCCAGAACCCGCTCCAGCGAGGCAGGAGCCAGAGCCAGAAACAGTGCCAGAACCCACGCCAGCTCCCAAAACAGTAGTGGAGCCCGCTTCTGTGGTGCTTCCTACTGTACGCCAGAAAACCTCGTATTTTGAAAATATAAACGCTGATATCCTTAATAATGCAATGAAGGGCTCTCCTGCCTCGCTGCGTGCCGCCGCCGCCGCGCTCCAAAAAGCGGACGAGTCTTCGTACACAGAAGAAGAGAAAGTTCTTCTTTTTGTAATGTCAGCAATAATGAAATATGCGTGGCAGTCAGAAACAGTTTCCTGGACAGTTCCGTCCGGTTTGCCTGACAACGATTATACGGCGGCGGTGGACTCAGTTAAGATGGGCGTATACGACACAAGCGCCGGAAACGCTGACTTTTTCACGCTCGTCATACCGTCGCTCCTGCTTTGTACGCAAAAAGACAGGACCGGCTTTTTCGAAGACTCTAAGAATGCTCTTGATGAAGCTTATTCAAAATACAAGGATTCCGTACTCCTGCATTATCTTTACGGACTGCTCTATTCGCGTCAGGGAAAAAACTCCGATGCCCTTATTGAGTACGAAATAGCGTATACGCTGGATATTACATGCTTTGAAACGTCTTGCGCCGCCGCGAATGCGTTCATCGCTGCCGGAAGAATTGAAGACGCAAAATCTATAACAGACAGGCTTTATGTCGTTCAGCCAAGCAATGTGGAAGTCCTTAAACTGTGCGCGCAGACTTCCTATTCTACTGGCGACATGAACGCCGCAGAGATGTTCGTCGCTCAAATTCTTCAGCGTGAGCCGGACAACACGGAATATGTCTTGTTCCGTGCAAAAATCTTATACAACAAGGGCGAGTACATAAAAGTGTCGTCGCTGCTTGATGTTTACGCCAAGACGAACAAGACGAACCGCGACTACCTTCTTCTTAAAGCAAAGCTTTTGCTGACCTGGAACAAGAACGCATCGCAGGCGGCTTCTGTCGTGCAGGACGCGCTTACCCGCTACCCCGATGACGAGGAAGTTATTCTGCTCGCCGCGGAAATTGCTTCGGAAACAGGCACGCTGATAAACGGCTGGACAGCTTCGGAGCTTGTAGCCCCGGTGCTTAGGGCGAACCCGGGAAACCCCGCCGCGCTGAAGGTAAAAGTAACGGAAGCAATTCGCGAAGAGTCGTGGTATGACGCATACGAGGCGAGCAGTATCCTTCTTGCTTCCGACGGCTCCGACGACGTAAAGCTTCTTTATGTTGAGACATGCTTGAACATTGGTCGCGTTGATGAAGCCTCCGTGATAATACGCGAGCTGTATGAAAAGAGCAACACGAACGAGAGTGTCCTTGAGTACTACATCAAAGTCCTTATAGCTGAAGGAAATACTACACAGGCTCTTGCCATCATAGAAAAGCGTCTGCCCGCGGCTTCATCAAAATTGAAAAGTATTCTTTACTATGAAAGAAGCCAGCTGCAGACTTCTTCCGATAAAACGCTCGCTGACCTTCGCTCCAGCCTTACTTCAAACCCAAGAAACAGAAATGCACTTTTCGCGCTTTATACATACTACCTTGACGCGGGCGACTACAGAAAAGCTCAGTACTACCTTAAGCAGGTTCTTGCGCTTAATCCGTCCGATCAGATTGTCATAGAGCTTAACAATCAGCTTGATGTTGTTCTTGGTAACTAGACAAAAACCTCTGTTGCATGGTATTCTATCGAGCAAGTATTTTAAATAAAAAAGGATGGAGTATTTATATGCGTTTCATAGCAATGCTTCAGGAGGCCACCAGCGGTTCTCCTCTTATGACGATAATCATGTTCGGACTGATTTTCGTCATCTTTTATTTCTTTATCATCAGACCACAGAACAAGAAGCAGAAAGAGACCGAGAAGATGATCGCCGCCCTTAAAAAAGGCGATAAGGTAGTCACAATCGGTGGTATTCACGGTGTAGTCGTTACAACAAAAGAAGCTACTGTAGTAGTTAAAGTTGATGACGGTACAAAAATCGAGTTCAGCCGCTCTGCTATTGCCAGCGTAATCGTTGACAAAAAAGAAGAGGAAAAGGCTGCTAAGAAAAACGCCAAGGAAAAGAAGCAGGTTGAGGATAAGACAGAGAAAGTCGAAGCTCCTGCTGCTGAAGCTCCTGCCGCGGACGAAAACAATACGGAAAAAACTTCTTCTGAAGAATCAAAATAATTGAGGTAATTAGAAATGAGTAAACGAAGCCGTTTTATACTCATTCTGGCAGTTTTAGTTGTCTGTTTCCTCTTCCTTTGGCCTTCAATCAGCTGGTATGCGCTGACACCGAAAGAAGATCAGGCTTTGGCATTAAGCTCGCTGGAAAAAATTAAGGATTATTCAAGTCAGATGGCTGCGGATAACGTAGCATCGCTCAAAGCTGCGATGAGAGCGAATCCAGATGCAGAAATTGGCGAAGAGTACTCCTATCTCTTGAAAGAAGCCAAGAAAAACTATAAGGCTCTTGGAAAGGACGTTCCGTCTCCTATGACAATCCGTGATGTCCTTGTATCGTTCTCAACAGAGGCTGATCTTGTAGCTACGATTGAGTCGCACTATCGCGACGAAATCCTTGATGCAAAAGACAAGTACACGAACTCTGTTAAGCTTGGTCTTGACCTTTCCGGTGGTATGAGCGTAATCGTTAAGGCTGATCTTGACGCTGTTGTTGAAGCTCAGGGTGAAAACGTTGAGGACGCGACAACTCTTCGCGAGACAGCTATGGCACAGGCTATCGAGACTCTTACAAGCCGCATCGATAAGTTCGGTCTTTCCGGACCGGTTATCCGCCAGCAGGGCGAAGACCGCATCTACATAGAGCTTCCTGGTGCAGCAGACTCCAGCAGAATCAACTCAATCATCATGGGTAAGGGTATCCTTAATATCCGTCATATCGATTCCGATGCTACAAACGCATTCCAGGAATACTATGCGGCTAACCCAGGCAGAGTTTTCGCTTCTAACGGTGAGCTGCTGAATCCAGATGTAATCCCAGCCGATACAGAAGTGCTTGGTTACTACATCAAGGATGATTACGGCCTTGACGAATTCAAGAGCTACATGGTCGTTAAGAAAGAAATCGTTCTTGATGGTAAATATATAAAATCAGCCGCTGTTGCAAGCGACAACATCACAGGAAAGCCAGAAGTTCATCTTACGCTCGACAGCGAAGGTGCTGAGATTTTCGGTGATTTCACAGCAGCAAACGTTGGTCAGTCACTCGCAATCGTTTCCGACGACAAGATTAAGTCATACGCTTCCATCCGCGAGGCAATCCCAGGCGGAAACGTTTCTATAAGCGGTTTCGACCTTGAAGAAGCACAGAACCTTCAGAAAGTTCTTCAGACAGCATGGCTCAGTGTTCCCCTTTCTGTTGAAAGCCAGCAGGTTGTAGGTGCGTCACTCGGTGAAAAGGCTATAAATGAGGGTATCAAAGCTCTTATAATCGGTCTTCTCGCCGTTATGGTATTCATGCTTCTGTACTATAAGGGCGCTGGTTTCAACGCCATCGTAGCCCAGATACTTAACCTTTACATGATGTTCAGTATTCTTTCTGCGTTCAACCTTACAATTACGCTCTCAAGTATTGCCGGTATGATTCTTACAATCGGTATGGCTGTTGATGCGAACGTAATCATCTTTGAGCGCATCAAAGAAGAGATTCGCGCAGGAAAAGGCCGCGCCGCCGCTATTGCAGCTGGTTTCGGTCACGCTTTCTGGGCAATCATGGACTCCAACATCACCACGTTCATAGCTGCTGTATTCCTTTCACAGCTCGGTACTGGTTCTATCCAGGGATTCGCGGTTTCTCTCGCAATCGGTGTTGTTTCATCAGTATTCACGGCACTCATCGTGTCAAGACTTATTTTCGATTTCAATACAGAAGTGATTAAGAAGCAGAAGGTAAGTATCAGCTGGAGGATTAAGTAAATGAAAAAAATGATCAAATTCAGCAGATTCTTTGTTCCTGCAGTTATAATCAGTCTTGTTCTTATTGCGGGCGGAATTGTTTCTCTGTGCACACAGGGAATTAACTTCGGTATCGATTTTAAGCCTGGTCTTATTGAAGAAGTCCGCATTGCTCCTACAGCAATGACTGTTTCGTATAACGGCGTCGCAAACGTAGAGATTCAGACGAACGCTCAGGGTGTTTACCTTGTCGTTAGTGGTGCTGGCGCGGACAACAGAACAGAGACATTCCGCTACATCGACTATCCTACAGTAGGAGACATGGTAGCTGCTATGTCAAAGGTAGACGGAATTACGGCAGAAGCTGTAGCCAAAGCTTCAACCCCGGCAGAAGGCTTCTTTGAAAGCTCTTCACAGTCATCAGTTCTGTCTTCAGAAAAGTTCAGACTTTATTACAACGAGCAGAATCCTACAGTTGTTTCTGTAGAAGATATCCGTGACCTTTTTGGAAACGACAGCTCATACAGCGTAAAGCAGAGCGGTGAAGTTACTGCGAATACATATCAGATTCGCGCTGGTGACGACGGATCTGACAAAGAAATTTCCAAGAAGATTCAGGACGAGATTTACAACCGCTTCGTTAGAAAATATGGCGCGGATAATGTTGCTGTAATCAAGACTGATTTCGTCGGCTCACAGTTCTCATCATCCCTTGCCAGCAAGGCTATAATCCTTGTTCTTGGAACTATGTTCCTTATCTGGCTTTATGCGACAATCCGCTTCAAGTGGGACTTCGCTCTTGCCGCAATCATCGCTCTTTTGCACGACTCACTTATCATCATTTCGTTCATTTCTTGGACACAGATGGAGTTCACATCTACGACGATTGCTGCAATCCTTACGATTATCGGTTACTCTATCAACGCTACGGTCGTTATCTTTGACCGCGTCCGCGAGAATATCCGTACAATCAGAACTCAGAACTTCAAAGACATAATTAACGTGTCACTTTCAGACACATTAAGCCGTTCTTTAATCACTACAATAACGACAATGCTTGCTGTTATCGCTCTGTTCCTGTTCACAACAGGTTCAATGAGGGATTTCGCGCTCGCTCTGTTCGTCGGTCTTTGTTCTGGTCTTTATTCATCAATCTTTATTTCCGGTGCGTTCACATCAATGACAAGACGCAATTGGAAGCCTTCTGATGAAGAAAAGAAAACACAGACACAGGACGTAGGAACAAACCTGTTCGCTGAGTAAGCATCATAAGTGATGACGAAGCCCTTCGGAAACGAAGGGCTTTTTTTGTACTTGCATCTGCCTATATTAGCTGATATTATGATATAAAATGCAGGCACATGAAGATTATAATGAAAAGTCTCCTATAAAAGACGGACTTATAAAAACATCATCAGATAAAAAAATTGATGACAACAAATACAGGCGTGTAGCAAAATTCCTGCTTCTCATAGGAATTGACGAGGCTGCTAAAGTCCTTGCCAAGCTGCCACAAGACCAAATAGAAAAAATCATCCCGGAAATTGCTTCAATCCGAAGCGTTGAAAAAGACGAGGCGGAAGTTATCCTTGCAGAGTTTCAGGCAATCGCCGCAAGAAACCGGGAGCAGGGCGGGGTGGAAACTGCCCGTACAATCCTTGAAAAAGCGTATGGAAAAGAACGCGCCGACGTTCTTCTGAAAAAATATGTGCCGGAGCCTGAAAAAGCACCGTTCGAGTACCTTAACGAGCTTGAAAGCGACAAGGTTTGGGTTCTTCTAAAAGACGAAAGCATTCCCGTAAGGGCACTTGTCATAGCCCACCTTACTCCAAAACTAGCCGCAGACGTAATCAACCAGATGCACGGCGATGACAAAACAGAGCTGATTAAGCGCATCGCAAGGATGAAAACGATGGATCCGGAAGCTGTGCGCCGTGTTGACAAAGCAATGCATGAAAAAATGAAGGCGATAGACACCAACCGTTCAGAGTCGATGGACGGAAGGGGTGCGCTTGCGGAAATCCTTAAAAGAATGTCATCCTCCGCCGAAAACGAAATTCTTTCTTCGCTCTCGCAGTCCGATTCCGACCTTACGGACGATTTGCGCAGACGGCTGTTTTCACAGGAAGATTTTGTGAACGCTGACGACAGGTATATTCAGGAATACTTACGCAACATGGAGGACGGAGATATTGCCGTTCTTATTGCCGGAAAAGACGAAAAATTCAGAGATAAGATATTCAAAAATGTTTCCAAAATCCGTGGCGCGGAAATTCTTGAGGAAGAGCAGCTTAAACTTCCTGTAAAGAAAACAGAAAGCGTCGCCGCTACAGATAAGTTCATGAGTGCGATGCGAACGGCTTGGGAACGCGGAGATCTTATCGTGGTCGGACGTGACGACGAGTACGTTATGTAAAAACTGCATGGTGAAGACGATATGAAAAAAAATGATTTATATAACGGTTGGAAAGTCCTTGATGTGACTGAAATTTCCGAATACAAATCGGAGTGTGTTTGGCTCCGTCATGAAAAGACAGGCATGGAAGTTTTCCACATGAAAAATGAGGATGAGGAAAACCTTTTTGCGTTTGGGTTCAAAACACTTCCTGCCAATTCCCGCGGAACTGCGCATATACTGGAACATTCCGTTCTTTGCGGCTCTGAGCATTATCCGCTGAAAGACCCTTTTATTGTGCTTGTAAACCAGAGCGTCAAAACGTTTATGAACGCGCTTACGTTCTCTGACAAGACTGTGTATCCGGCGAGCTCCACCGTAGAAAAAGACTATTTTAACGTTATGTCAGTGTATGGTGATGCTGTTTTTTTCCCGCAGCTCCGTAAAGAAGTTTTTTTGCAGGAAGGACACCACTACGAGTATGACGAGCATGGCAAGCTTTGTGTCCAGGGTGTAGTCTACAACGAAATGAAAGGAAATTATTCCAGTTTTGAGAATGTCGCCGGCGACCTTACCCTTACGACGTTGTTGCCGGGTACACCATACGCGTTTGATTCTGGCGGTGACCCTGAATGTATTCCAGAACTTTCGTATGAAGATTTCCTGAACTTCCACAAAAAGTATTACTCGCCATCGAATTGCCGGCTGTTCTTGTACGGAAACATACCGACCGAAAAACAGCTTGATTTTGTGAGCAGCCGTTTCCTTGACGGGCATGATTTCCCTGCTTTCAAAGACGAGCAGGCTTCTCCTGTCGTGCGTTTTGACGCTCCCCGCACAGTTGAGGCTTATGCTCCTGCACAGGAAAAAGGCAGCGGCGATATGGGGCCTACAGTCGCGCTGAGTTGGCTCGCGGGTGAAACTTCAAGTACAGAAAATTTTATGCAGATGGTTCTGCTCGACGAGCTTCTTATGGGGCATGACGGTTCCCCGCTTTCAAAAGCTTTGTGGGAATCGACTCTTGGTGACGATATCTCGCCTGTTTCCGGTCTTACAAGCGAGATGAAATATCTTGTGTACACTCTTGGAATGCGGAACGTAAAGGCTAAGAATGCGAAGGCTCTTGAAGACCTTATCTTTTCGGTCCTTAATGACGTTGCGCAGAACGGCTTTTCAAAAGATGATATAGAAGCTGCCGTTATGTCCGTGGACTTTTCCAGCCGCGAGATAAAGCGTCATAACGGACCGTATTCTCTTAGGCTTATGCGCTCCTGTATGCGCGGCTGGATGAACGGTGTCGCGCCCGACGTTACGCTCCGTAATACGGAAGCTTTTGAGAAAATCAAAAAAAATATAGAAACAGACAGCTCTTATATACAAAACCTTGTGCGGAAGTTCTTTTTGGACAACACGCATCGTGTGACGCTTACAGTTAAACCTGACAGCCATTACCACAAAGAGTTCTGCAAGTCAAAAGCTTCCGAAATAACGGAGGATGCTGTTTCTAAAGAACTTGATGCGCTGCGGGCTTTCCAGACGGAAAAAGATACGCCAGAAAAGCTGCGGCTTCTGCCGCATCTGCGTGTGTCAGAGCTTCCTTCAAAAAACGACCGCATTGCGATGAACAAAGTTGTGCTTGACGGCATACCGTATTATTCACACGCAGAAGCTGTAAACGGCATAAAATACGTTACTGTCGGTTTTCCGATAGACACAATTCCGCCAGAGTATTACAAGTATCTGCCGTTTTACACAATTGCAGCCACGAACATGGGGTTCAGTGGCTGCAATTGGGCAGAAGCCGCCTCTGCATTTGCACGCGTTTCGGGCGGATTTGGCGCGAGCTTGTTCTCGTCATCGGTAGCGGAAAGCGTCATAAAAGAAAACGCTGGCGCAGACTGCCCGCCTGACCAGGTGCAAAATCGCTTTTACGAGAAAGACCCGTGTCTCGCCCGGCACTGGATGTTTTTCCGCATTAAGATGCTTGACGAAAAGACTGACGAGGCTCTTGATGTGTTCTTTGACTGTATTGAGCATGTCTCGTTCGATGACCTTAAGCGTCTTGAAAGTCTCGCCATAGAATATAAAAACGATATTTCATCTTCTATCGTGCCGGGCGGCAACGATTACGTCGCATCAAGAGCGGCATGTACGAAGACACGCGCTAAGCTTTGTGACGAAATCTGGAACGGCATAAGCCAGCTTTACACGGCGCAGGAATTGTTCTCCATGGACTTGGGCAAGCTTTCGGAAATACTGAATTCAATAAAAGCTATTCTGCTTAAATCTGGTGTCGTTGTGGACATAACTTCAACAGAAGAGGGTGTTGAAAAAACGATTCCGCTTTTAAGAAAGCATCTTTCTTCTTTCAGCGGTCCTGTACGGCCATCATATTTCCCTGACGAAGCATTGTTGAAGTATGCTGCCGTTCCAGGACTTGATGAGCGTTGCATTGAAGACGAGTTTTACAACGCAGGTTCGGAAGTCGGTTTTGCCGCGTGTGTCCTTGATGCATCAGATACTGATGAAAGAGAATCGGCATGCGAGCTTGTGCTTTCTCATTGGCTTTCAAATACGATAATGTGGGAAAAGCTTAGGACAATAGGCGGGGCATACGGTGCGTTCGCTTTTGTAGATGGAACGGAACACAGTTTTGTTATGGCTACATACCGCGATCCTGACCCGGAAAAATCGCTGGAAGTTTTTTATGACTGCCTGAAATATGCTTCAGAAACGCTTCTTGACGAAGAAACTGTCGAAAAAGCGATTACAGGCCTGTACAGCCGAATCATTCAGCCGAGTTCACCCGCTGGAAACGGCTTTAAGGGATTTGTACGCAGTTTATATGGCATTACAGATGAAAAAAGGGAAAGGCGCATAAAACTCGTTCAGTGCGTAACTCCGGAAGATGTGCGAAATACGGCAGCAAGACTTGTCAAAATGTATGAAAAGTCGAAAAAATCCGCTATTTTAGGGAAAAAATCAAAAAAATCAAAATCTACTGGAAAAATCATTGATTTACCATTATACTAAAGTTGCAGGTGGACTTTTATGGACAAAGTTTTAAAAGAATGCAGTGAAAAGCTTAGAAGACTGGTTTCGGATGTTCAGGGCGCGCCGTATCCCGGCTCTCTGGAGAACGAACTGTACATGATATGGTATGAGCACATTCAGAAGAATGCCATAGAGTGTTTTGAATTCCTTGATGAAAATATTCCGAAGGATCCGGAAACCGATATAAACAATACTCTTGAATCTCTTTAGTGTTTTTGCGGCGTAGTGATGTTTAATTTCTTTTTCAGGTGGAATTGATGTTATGAATGCCAAAAAAGATAAATATATGCTGCGTGGTGTCCTTAAAAAGAATGGATACGATTGGTGGTGGCATTCATTTACCGGCTATAATAAAAACAACGGTGAGCCGAAATCATTTTTCATAGAGTATTTTATCGTTAATCCTGCAATTTCTCCTCAACAGATTGTATTTGGACAAAAGAAAGGTACGCCTTCCCTTACTGAAGACCCTGTTCCTATAAAACCTTGCTATGTAATGATTAAGGCTGGTGTGTGGGGCAAAGATGCCAAACAGATTCATGCGTTTTATCCCACAGAAAAACTCGTAATAAAAAAGCACGATTTTACTCTTACATCAGGTTGCTGCAGTCTTTCAGAAACATATATATCCGGTGCGGTCGCAATGCCGGAACGTGAAGCAAAAATCCATCCTGAATATATGAGCGATGCCGGTTCGATGGCATGGAAGCTCAAAGTAAACAAGAAAATAGCGTTTGACGTAGGCTACGGAACATCGTGGCTTTTCAGAAAACTCAATATATTCCAGATGTACTGGCATGCCCAAGGTGTAAAAACCGAATATACAGGCTCTGTTGTCTATAACGGACAGGAGTATATAGTTCCGCCAGAAAAGTCATACGGATACGCTGACAAAAACTGGGGAACAGATTTTACAAGCCCTTGGGTTTGGCTTTCCAGCTGCAATCTTGTGAGCCAAATTTCCGGTAACAAGCTTGAAAACGCCTGCTTTGACATTGGCGGTGGTTGCCCAAAAGTATGCGGCATTCCGCTCAACAGAAAACTTCTTGCGTTTTTCCATTTCGAGGATAAAAACTACCAATTCAACTTTTCTCATTTCTGGCGGAAGAGCAAAGTAGAGTTTTCTTTCAGCGAAGAAGGGGAGCTGCTCCATTGGTTTGTATCGGCGGAAAACCGCCATTATTTGCTTGATGTAGATGTATATTGCCGTATGGAAGACTCGCTTTTCATCAACTACGAATCTCCCGCCGGCGCGAAAAACTTTGATAAGCTTTGGAACTGCGGAAATGGCTATGGGGAACTTAAGTTCTTCAGAAAAAAACGCAAGGCTCTTGAGCTTGTTGAAGATGCGAAGATTTATAACTGCGGCTGTGAGTACGGCGAGTACAAACCAACAGCTCAGTAACTGCCGTTCATAGAGTTGAGAGTATCTTTTACAGACTGAATTCTTGCGAGTTCTCTGTTAATTGTCCTTTCGTAATCAAGATCACCCGTATAGATTCGTTCTCTTTCATCTTCCCAGAATTGCTGGTCTGTAATATATAAAAACATGAATTTCTTTGCGTTAGCTTTTTCTGCCCACGCTTTTGCTTCGTTCCAGTAGTAAAGCCCCATCGAATAGCATGTCTCTGCTGTATCAAGGTTCCTTAGGTATTCTTCTTTCCACGGTTCATCGTAAAAATAGGCTTTGTATTTATCCCAAGTCCTACCTAACCGGAGGTGCTGGTCAGCAAGTTTTATATTTACGTGCATCATAAAAAGATAACGGTACTTTTCCCAAGTCGTTTCATCCGTGATTTTTGCAAGTGCATTCTGTGGGTGGCAAAAATCGGCCGCAACGGCGCGTTCCAGCCAGTATATGTTTTCTATCACATCTTCAGGATATTGCTGATAGTGGGTATGAAAAAGATTATAGTACTGTTCTTTGTACGTAATTGCGTACGGGAAAATTGCCGTAATGCCTGTAAAAAGCAGCAACATAGCTGCTAAAAAAAACTTATTGCTCTTCACGTAGACATTATCGGAAAAAAATGAACGTCTTTACAGATTGATTTCGTATTTCTTTAATTCCGATGCGATTATTTTGCTCACTTCGTCAACTGGAAGAGTAGCGTCAATTTCGACAATTTTCATTTCTGGAACTTTAACTTTATACGCTTCAACAACAGCTTTGTAGGCGCTTTCTGTCTTGCGCAGGAAATCTTCTTTCTCATAAATTTCAGTGACATTTCTGCCGATAATTCTCTTTAGGGAAACAGCAGGATCTATCGAAAAGTAGAACAGAATTTCGGGCAGCGGAAAACTGGAATTCAAAAGCTCCGGAAGTTCTTTTCCACATTCCTGGCTTTGGTATGCAAGACTAGAAAAAAGGTATCGGTCAGAAAAGCAGAGTATGCCGTCTGTGGCTTTTTTCAGGATGCCGTCTTTTCCGTAGATATGCTCGCACCTGTCGGCTGCAAAAAGATATGCGGCTGTCTGTGGGTTAACGGGCACTTCGCCGGATAAAATCCTACGCAGGAATTTTCCTGTCTCAAGGGTTGTCGGTTCCGCTGAAAAAAATGCGCGGGTGGGCGGAAGCTTCTTCTGCAGTATTGAAAGCTGCGTTGATGTTCCTGCTCCGTCTATGCCTTCAAAAACGATAAAATTGTGCAATATCATAGTTTTTTCCTGTTTTTTTCCTGTAAACTTGTTATATTTAAGTAGTGTCGTTGTTTCACTAGTAAATAATAATATCCGGAATCCTGATGAAATACCATTACCTTAAGTATGGAATAGGCAGTATTATATTTCTCCTCATGATATTCGCGGCTTTTATGCTTATCCGTCCGGTATATATGGAGATAAACGAAAAGCTTCAGGATCTTAAGACATATGCGTTTTCATATCTGGAAGATAAAACAGGTTTTACCATCGGATATGAAACGCTTTCCCCGTCTATTTTATCAGGAATCCGTATCTCTGGTATAGAGGTAAAACAACTTGACAGTGATTTCACCGTCGGAAAAATCGATTCGGTTGTTATCAATTACCGGCTTGTCAATCTTATAAAACAAGACTTCCTTGGTGCTATCCGTTCCGTTTCGATAAACGGATTTGAGCTTACTTGGAACGACAACCTTACAAAAACTGTAATGGGCATTGTGGCGTCCGTAAAAGAGCCGGAGCCTGTTGAAAGCGAAGAAGCCCAAAATGATGATGTTTCCGCCATACTTGAAGGCATATCAAAATTCAACCTTCCGTTCCCAATAATTTTCCGCCAGACGAAGCTTCATTATTCAGCGGGTAAAATTGCGCTGGATGTTCAGCTTGACGGAATAAAAGCTACTGAAGGCGATGGCAAAAAAACTTCGTTCTCGCTCGATTTGAGCGGTCTGTTCGCTGTTTCTGCACCAATTCCGGAGATTTCCGTCGAATTCCTTGATGGGGTTTTCCCGGATATTATGACGCTGACGACGTCTTTCAGCGCGCAGCTTGTTGTAACCCCGGAGCTTGAAGGAACGTTCGCCAAGCTGAAACTTTCCAACTCGAACGGAAACAGTTTTTCTGTGAACGGATGCGATTTTTCCGCCAATATGAATGGCGACCGTCTTTCTTGTACGCTTTTCAGCTCCGGCAATCCTTTCGGTGTAACGCTGACACACAATTTTTCGTCAAAGAAAACTTCACTGTATTTCAATGCTGAAAAGTTTTCGCCATTCTCTTTTATAACGATAAAAAACAGCAACGATTTTCTTAAAAAACTCGACGATATAAGGCTTTCCGGTATTTACGGCGTAGAGCTTTCCGGAAGTGGGGATTCCCTTATCTATAACATGTCCGGCGGTGTTTCAATACCGGTCGGGCTGCTCCCCGAATCTATGTTCCCTCAAGGTGCTGAAGTTACTGCCGACCTTGAAGGAAACCTAGAAACAGTGAACATAAACAAGCTCAGCTTTGTTAATGATATGTTCGACGTGTCTTACGTCGGCAAGCTTGATATAAAAAAACTTCAGCCTGACGGAGAGCTGTCCGTTGGAAAGTTCGTGCTTCCTTCGGGTAAGACGGCACAAGGTGAGTTCTTTGTTTCGCCGAGCGGAAACGGTTTTTCGCTGTTTGCTCCGCAAGTATACCTTGGTAAAGCGGGACTTACAGCTGTAAGCATTTCCTGCGAACTCGGGTCTGTTTCCACTGACTTTACGTTCAGCGCGAGCGACTATGCCGGCGGGGAGCAGCCCGGAACAATCTTTGCTGACGGAAGCCTTCTGCGTGAAAATGACGAATCGTATCTGCAGGCTGGCGTTAACGTAGACAACCTTCATTTTTCGAGCGTTTTTGACATAATAAACAATGTTCTTCCTGCAGAATCGGCGTTGCCGTCTTCTTTGAGTGACTTTGCCGCACCGTACACTATTTCTTTCAGCCTGTACGGAAATTCTGACTTGAAGAGTTTTACATATAACCTTTCAGATGCCGTAATACTCAATTCGGAAAAAGACGATGAGCGGCTTTCTCTTTCGCTCGACGGCAACGAGACAACCGTTCAGATAACGAATCTAGAACTTTTTGCCGCCGGACAGGAATTCACTGCATCTCTTAGTGCTGACGCGAATGATGATTATACTGAAGTTTTCTTCTCCTCTGATTTCCGTCTTAATACGCTTCCGTATTCAATTTCCGGCGTGTTCCAAAAAGGAAACCATCTTTCCGTTTCAGGTGATTACGGGTTTGACCTTTTTATGGAATTCGGACGGGACGGAATGTTCTCGGGTTCTTTGAGCACTTTATCGTTGCCGTTAATGTTCAAAGACTACATTGCTTCTTTCGACCTGGAATCGGACTTTGTTTTCTTTTCAAAAGACGACTGGCACATAAACGTAAGCCATTTTGACGCCGTTGAAAATACAGGCAAATTCAAACTTGAGCCCGGTATAGAATTCCAGTGCTATGCCGATATGTACGGCGTTCTGCTTGATAACGTCGCATACGGCGACAATGTTTCTGCCCTTACCGGAACAGGTTCGATACTCTGGAACCTTGATGGCGGCAAAATAAGCAACGCGTCTTTCCTGCTTAACATGGCAAATGCCGAGACAGGAGAATCTCTTGTCGTGGATTTGTCTGGCTCAAACCCTCTCGCGCTCGATTTTGGCGATGAAAGTTTTATGAAAAACTTCATGGTATCGGGTACTGTCGATGTCCTTTCATTCCCGTCTGCAAAACTTTTGGAGTCGCAAGATGCAGATAACACGATCTCCGCGTCAGTTTCTGTAATGGGTTCTGTTGATAATCCTTTAGTTTCTGTTGATGTTCCACAAGCCTCTTTCAAAATAGGAGGCTCGCCGCTTGTCGTCTCCGCCGGTTTTGCGATGGAAGACAAAATTGTAAGATGCAATTCGCTTGAAGGCGAGTGGAACATTTTCAAGCTTGAAGAAACTTCCGGTAGTTTTTCAATTGATGACCTTACGGGTACAATCTATTCCAATTTAAGCGCGGAAGCAGGCACGTCTCTTTCTGCAAAAAGCCCTATAGAACTTGGAGTTAAGCTGGGCAAAAAAGAAACAGACAAACAGCTTGAAGCAAGCCTAGTGTTCAAGAATCTTGAGACGAACCTGATAGATCCGCTTGAAGACTATAAGTTTTCAATGTCACTTTCGGACGGCAACATAGAGTTTTCTGCCGGACAGAAAGGACTCATTAACGGTTCGTTCTCGAAAGACGGAAATATTTACGCAAAGATTGACGGCGATTTCCCGATAACGTTCACTGTCGGTGGTCAGATAAAAGAAAAAGAGATGGATATCCTTATCACATCGATAAAAGGCGATATCCTGACATTCAAGCGCTTTATCCCGGAAGATAAAGTAACGGTCAACAGCGGTTTGTTAAGCGGACGTATCCATATCGGTGGACCGTTCGTTGATCCGGAGTTTTCCGGCTATCTGAAGCTCGATAACATATACGTCGCGCTTGATGATTATCTTAAGAATCCTGTTATTATAGATTCACTCACTATAAACGCTGATCAAAACATGTTCGTCCTAAAAGACGGAAGAATCAACTTTGGAAGCGCGGAAGCTTCAATCGATCTTTCTGTTGAAATGGAAAAATGGGGACTGGCTGTTATAAATGCGAACTTCAAGACATTGAACGGAAAAACGATCGAAAGTGATATAAAATTGCCATTCGCTTCCATAACAGCTGGTATAAGTGGTGACCTTTCTTTGGAGATGACTCCTGAGGATATAAATATTTCTGGTTCTGTAGCAACAGAAAACGCTGTTTTCTCGCTCACCGATGTTACGGCTATAGGAAGCGGCTCGGACGAGGAACAGGGTGATCCTGGCAAGAAAATGAACATCATCGTTGATGTCGATTTGCTTTTGGGACCGAAAACAGAAATCTACTATCCGGACAAGAGCAGTCCTATAATCAGGGGCCTTGTAAGCGCACAGACACCTATTCATCTGGGACTCGACACGTTCTCTGAAGCGTTCGCTCTTAAAGGTGATCTTGCTTTGAAAGGCGGAGAGATAAGCTTCTTAGGACGAAGCTTCTATTTGCGTGAAGGCAAGCTCAGCCTTGACGAGAATGAGTCCGATTTCAACCCGGAGATATCGCTTCGCGCAGAACTTAGGGAGCGTGATGCTGACGGTACGCCGATAAAGATAATTCTTTCCGCGGACAAGCAGAAGCTTACAGATTTAAATCCGCGCCTTACGTCAGAGCCAAACCGCTCTGAGGACGAGCTTAGAAACCTGCTCGGTGCGGCATTGTTCTCTTTGAACGATTTGGAAGCAACTTCGACTGCATCGGAGTTCTTCGGTCAAGTCGCAGCCAGCGGAATAGACTTCCTTATCCAAAATAGCCTTTTCCGTCAAATAGAAAGCCGATTGCGTGAATTCTTTCATTTTGATATATTTTCTTTCAGGACACCATTTTTCCAGCAGGCATTGCTTCAAGTTTTCACAAATAATGCAGGAAAAACGGATCCGAGTAACTTTTTGGACAATACGACTGTTTACATAGGTAAGTATATAGGTACTGACCTATATCTGGATGCAATGTTCCGGCTCGTTTATACAAACGGTTCAGGACTCGACGGCTCTTCCGGCAGACTTATTCTTCAGCCGGAAATAGGTATTGAGCTTCCATCTCCTTTTGCTACGATCCGTTGGAGTATTGCACCTGATATTACTTCAGCACAAAATTTGTGGGTTCCGTACACCTCAATTAGTTTGTCTTGGAAATTTTCGTTCTAAAAGGCGTTGGCTTTGCCGATGGCAATGCTGCTGTTATTGGGAGGCATATATGCGTATAAAACGCACGTTAGTTTGTTTATTGTTTTGCTTTGTCTTTGTTTCTGCAATGTTCGCCCAGTCCGATGACTGGTTTTATAACAAGCCGATAAAGGAAATAAAGTTTTCTGGACTCCATGTTGTTGGTTCCAGCGAGATGGATACAGTTATTTCAGAATTCAAAGGCAAGAATTTTTCCGATGAGCTTTATATCGATATAATAAACAAAATCTATAATCTTGATTTTTTTGATGATATCAGTGTTGAGGTTAATCCTGGCGACATAAACGGCAGCGTGCTCATTCTTAACGTAGCTGTTACAGAAAAACCTGTAGTCACAAAAATAAACGTAGAAGGCAATAATCAGATTCATGACTCCGATATTACGGATGCAGTTTCATTGAAAAAGTCAGACATCTTCATGTCTTCAAAACTGCCGTCCGATGAGCGCAAAATAAGGGATCTTTATCTGGAAAAAGGCTACACGAACGTCCGTGTTTCATCGACAGTTGAAGAAACTGAGGATGGGGTAATCATAACGTTCACGATCGAAGAGGGCAGGGCAACAATCGTATCTGCCATTTATTTCCAGGGCAACGATGTTTTTTCCGAGAAAACTCTTAAAAAGCAGATAAACCTTAAAGAATCGGGACTTTTTAACAAGGGCGCGTTCAGGGAAGCGCTTGTTGAGACTGATAAAGGACTGATTGCATCGTATTACAAGGAGCGCGGTTACATAGACGCGGCTGTTACGGATGTAGTCAAGAACGTTACTTACAACGAAAGCAAAAATCAGGACGAGATAGAGCTTACGTTCGTGTTGAAAGAGGGAAGCCGTTATACGTATGGCGGACTTACGATTTCGGGCAACACGCTTTTCACGACGGAAGAACTTCTGTCTTATATCAATATGAAAGAAGGCGATGTTTTTAACCAGACGAAGTTTACGACAGGTATTTATTCAATCGCCAATAAGTATTACGAAAACGGTTATACATCAAATTATTTCTCTGACCCGAAAAGCCAGATAGATCCAGAAACAATGTCGATTTCTTTCACAATGGAAATTGTCGAAAAGCCAAGAAGCCACATTGAGAACGTCATCATAACCGGAAATACAAAGACAAAAGATTATGTTATAAGACGTGAGCTTGGAATTGAAACTGGTGATATCTATTCATTGTCAAAGATTCAAAGCGGTCTTAGAAACCTTGGAAATACACAGTTTTTCTCTGCAATCGCACCTGATTTTCAGCAGGGTTCTGAGGAAAACCTTATAGACATGATTGTTGCCGTAGAAGAAGGTCTTACGACTAATATCGAAGTAGGTCTTGCTTTCTCTGGTATTGCGAACGCGGATGATATTCCTGTATCCACTTATCTTAAATGGTCGGACACAAATATTGCCGGTACAGGAAAGTCAATTTCCGCTGGATTCAATCTTGCTACGAACGAACAGTCGATCAGCTTTGGCTATACGGACTCATGGCTTTTCAACAAGCCTATAAGTTTTTCAGCCGATTTGCAGTATTCAAAGACAGAAGCCTCATGTCCGCAGGTAATGATGCTTCCTTCCGGCATAAACGTGAACGATTTCTACATGGACTACACCAAGAGAACGATTGGTGCAAGCGCGTCTTTGGGCCACAGATGGTATCCAAGATTTGCCATCATAACTCTTACAGGCGGTCTTTCTACGAACCTTGTTCGCAACGATTATGACGCGACGCTTTATACGCCGGTTGATACAGCTATCAGTGACAACCACAAGAAATTCGGTATTCAGAACAGTATTTGGTCACAGATTTCATTCGATGACAGAGATTTGTATTACGACCCGATGAAAGGCTGGTTCGTAAGCCAGCGGCTTACATGGAACGGACTTCTTCCTAATCTGGAGAACCAGTATTATCTGCGTTCTGACACAAAGGGAGAAATCTATTTCACGCTTGTTGACAAGCCTGTTTCTGAAACTTGGAACTTCAGACTTATCCTTATGGGTTATACAGGATTGTCTTTCCTTGTTCCGGGCGGTAGCTGCGAAATCAGTTCCAACAACAAACTTTATATCGATGGTATGTTTACAGGACGCGGCTGGACATCGTTGTTCAAGGAAAAAGGCCAGGCTTTGTGGAACAGCTATATAGAGCTTCGTCTTCCTATAGCAATCGGTATTTTTGGTGTTGATATTTTTGCTGATGCCGTAGCTCTTAAAGACACAGTTGGCGACATGTTCTCCAACCTTTCGCTTGATGACTTCAGGTTCAGTTTTGGACCGGGAATCCGCTTCTCACTGCAGCAGTTCCCGATAAGACTTTTGCTCGCAAATACGTTCAAGTTCGACAACGGAAACTTCGAATGGGATAAAACTTGGCAGTTCACATTGTCATTTACAATTGCAAACAGATAAAATATCAGATAGGATATAAATTATGAAAAAGATTTTTGCGTTTTTATTTGTATTGTTTGTTTCGACAGCAGTTTATGCACAGATGGATATTACGAAGATTGGCGTAATCGATACATCGCGCGTATACACAACTTATTTCCGTGATTCTACGGCAGTGCGAAATTACGAAAGCATGAAGCTGGAGTTCCAGGCAGAAGTCGACAAGGCAACTGCTGAACTTAAGGAACTGGAGCTTAAAAAAACTCAGTTCCTTAAGAATGGGGACGAGCTTTCCGCTCTTAAAACGGAAACAGAAATAACGAAAAAGACTGACTATCTTATTGAATATACGCGTTCAAAGAATGCAGAGCTCGATGCAATGAAAAACAAGCTCGCGGATTCCGATGATTTTTACAAATCGTTGTATAACATCATTGAAAGAATCGCGGAAGCCGGCGGATACAGCATTATAATGAGCCTGCAGCAGGCAAATGCAATTCTATGGTACAGCCAATCCGTTGATATTACCGATCAGGTTATCAATTCTCTCATAAGATAAAATGGGCGGCTCTACGCCGCTCATGGATCAATATGCGGCAATAAAAAATCAGTACAAAGACGAGATTCTTTTTTTCAGGCTGGGTGACTTCTACGAGATGTTCAATGACGAGGCGGTGGAAGTTTCCCGGCTTTTGAATCTTACGCTCACAAGCCGTAATGGTCAGCCGATGTGCGGTATTCCGTACCATGCCTCAAAAATATATATAGCACGTCTTTTGCGTCTGGGCAAAAAAATTGCCGTTTGCGAGCAGATTTCTCTGCCGGAAAATGGCAAGGGGCTTGCCGAACGAAAGGTTGTCGAGATTATTACGCCAGGCAGCACGCTTGACGAGGACTACTTGGAGCAGGGGTGCAACAATTATCTTGCATGTCTGTGCTTCGCAAAAGATAAAAAAGAGACATGGGTTTCTTATGCGTGCGCCGATATTTCTACAGGAACTTTTTTTACCCGCTGTTGGAAAGAATCGAAACTTGCTGATGAGTTTTCAAAAGAGTTGGGGCGGAATCTTCCGCGCGAGATAATATTGCCATGCTCCGCCGAAAAAAACAGGACAGTTATGGAAGTTTTGGAATGCTTCCCTTCCACCGCCGTCACGTGGGAGCAGGACTGGCATTTTTCACAGGAACTGGCATACAAAAAAATTCTTTCGCAGTTCGGTACGACAAACTTAAAAGCTTTTTGTCTTTTGGAAACTTCTCCGGAAGTGCTTGCGTCCGGGTGCCTGCTTGAGTATTTGTCACGGACGGCGAACACAAACTCGCCCGATGCGCCGATTCCTCAGATACGGAACATACGGATTCTTGATGACAACAATTTCGTTATAATAGACGATTCTTCCAGGCGGAACCTTGAGATTACGACGAACTTGCGTGACGGAACTTCGCTTTATACGCTTCTGGAAACAATAAACTACACCGTAACCGCAATGGGAAGCCGCCTTTTGCGAAACAGGCTTATATACCCGCTTAGGAATGCCGAGCTCGTGCTTAAACGGCAGCAGAGGATTTCATCGTTCGTGGAGAACCGCAAGCTGCTTCAGGAAACACGCAATTTGCTTTCGGGCATTCTTGACGTAGAGCGGCTTGCAGGGCGCATCGGAATGGAGCGTGCACATGGCAAAGATTTGCAGGCATTGCGCAGTAGCCTTGAAGGCTGGATAGAAGTTAGGAAGCTTGTTTCTACAATAGAGCCTGTCGCTGGCGTGGAACTTGATACTGCACAGTCCATTATAAAGACGATTCAGGACGCGATTTTGCCGGAACCTTCGATTCTGCTTTCCGAAGGCGGAATAATAAAGCCGGGTTGGTCTGAAGAACTTGACCACTACAGGAACATACGGAACAATTTCAATAAGGTCCTTGATGATTATATCGCAGAGGAAAAAGAGAAAACAGGCATTCAAACACTTAAGATAAAATACCAGAAAAACTTTGGGTATTTTATGGAAGTTTCGCGCGGAAAACTTGATTCTGTGCCGTCTCACTTTATATTCCGTCGTTCTCTTATGAACGGAGACAGATATACGAGCCCAAAACTGCAGGAGCTTGAATCCGAGCTTTTGAGTGCCGGCGAGAAAATTGTGGAGACGGAAAAACGGCTTTTCATTGAAATACGAAGCTCGCTTGCCTCAAAGATACAGTATCTGCTGGAGGTCGCCGCGGAAATTGCGGAGATTGATACAACGGCATCCCTTGCGTATGCGGCTGTCACTCATAATTGGTGCTGTCCTGTTGTCGATGATTCCGATGTGCTTGAGATAAAAGGCGGTCGTCATCCTGTAGTAGAAAACCATATGCCCGCTGGAAACTTTGTTCCGAACGATACTTCGCTTGAAGGCGGAAACTTCGCGCTTGTAACCGGACCAAATATGGCGGGAAAAAGCACATATTTGCGTCAGAACGCGCTTATCGTTCTGCTTGCTCAGACAGGTTCGTTCGTTCCGGCAGAAAGTGCCCATATAGGCATGGTGGACAGGATTTTCTGTAGGGTAGGCGCATCGGATAACCTTGCCCGGGGCGAGTCGACTTTCCTTGTTGAGATGGCTGAAACAGCCCATATTCTTCGCGCAGCGACCGCAAAAAGCCTGATTATCATGGACGAAGTAGGGCGCGGAACATCTACGGGAGACGGTCTTTCGCTCGCTTGGGCAATTTCAGAGTATATCCTCAACGTGATAAAGGCAAAAACCTTCTTTGCGACGCATTATCACGAGCTTACGAACCTTTCTCATCCGTCGCTTACGCTTTTGTGCATGGATGTTCTTGAAAAAGACGGCGAAATCGTTTTCTTAAAGCATATAAAGAGCGGCAGTACGGCAGGCTCATACGGTATTCATGTCGCAAAGCTTGCCGGTATTCCGGAACCAGTTTTAAAACGCGCTTCCGAACTGCTTGAAGTGTTGGAGCGCAATACGCTTCACACCGAGCTTTTGGCAGAGCTTCCGGCAGACAATGGTGAAAAAGATGAAGCTCCAGCTCCGAAGCCGTCTGCCGCGGGCCTTTTCTCCGAAGAGGAGCTTGTTATAAACGAG
Organism: Spirochaetaceae bacterium; assembly: GCA_017618015.1. Lineage (GTDB taxonomy): Bacteria > Spirochaetota > Spirochaetia > Treponematales > Treponemataceae > Treponema_I. The sequence goes on along the minus strand of JAFZVC010000058.1, from coordinate 10,096 downwards.
ATTCTTTCGCTTTCTCCCGATGAGACTACGCCGATGGAAGCACTGCAACGGCTTGCGATGTGGCGTAAGCGTCTTATGAATCAGTGATTCGCGGCGCAAAAAGTTTTTTTTTAGCAAACTACCTAAAAACATCATAAAACGCAGGACCTCTTTCGTATAACTATTACATGAGACAATTCTATCAAAAAAGCATCTCCTTTTTACGGGCAGCTGTCTCCGCCACGCTTTTTCCTGATGAATGCATACTTTGCGGTGGCTTAGCTTACGGTGTTCCTCTTTGTCGCAAATGCCGGAGTGTATTGGCGCAGGAAGCTTCGGAAAGCATTGAGCGTTGCCGCTGTATCGTGTGCGGAAAGCCGCTCCTTTCAGAAACTGAAGTTTGCTTACAATGCCGCACTGATGATGCGCCTGCGAAAAAACTAGACGGTATACGCCCTGTGTTCCCGTATTTACTTACAAAAAAGAAGCTGCTTTATACTTGGAAAATCGCCGGCTGCAAACCGCTAACACCATTTTTTGCAGAGTATATGTATAAAATGTACAGCCATGAGTTTGCAGGTCTGCCTTTAGTACCAGTACCGCCACGACCTGGAAAAATCCGTGAGAAAGGCTGGGATCAGACAAAAAGCCTTGCAAAGCAATTTCGTCATGTACATGGGGTAGAAGTCCTTGATTATCTTGTACGGACGAGCGGTTTGCAGCAGAAAAAACTGGGGCGGAAGGAGCGGCTTTCCCGGAAAGCGCAGTACAGTGCTTCAAAGAAACTGATGCGTGAGAAAAAGGAAAATATCCCGCGTCATGTCGTGCTGCTTGATGATGTTATGACAACAGGAAGTACTTTGTGCAGTTGCGCGGCGGTGCTAAAAGCGTACGGTGTTCAGAAAGTCTCGGCTCTAACACTGTTTACCGTTCCGGCATAAGAAGTTTTGCGACATCATTGGGAGTGGCGCAAATGTAGTCCGCGCCGCATTGTTCGAATTCAGCCTTGTCGCCAAATCCCCAAAGGATTCCCATCGCTTTTAGACCAGCCTTATGCGCCCCTATTATGTCGTAAGAACGGTCGCCTATCATCAGCACGTAATCGCGCGAATTGCATGTCCCTGTGTCAGATGTGAGCTGCTCTGCCAGGACGTAGTTTATCACATCAACTTTGTTTATGCGGTTTTTCTCTTCCATGTCTGCGCCGCCGACAAAGTCGAAAAGGTCAGAAATCCCTTTGCGCTCGATAATCTTCCTGGTATATTCTTCCGGTTTGCTCGTGGCGACAAAAATCCGTTTGCCAGCTTCCCGCAACGAAAGAATCAGTTCTTTTACGCCATTATATGGCTCACAAAGATACATCCCTTCGGCAGAATAATAGTCGCGGTAAACTTTTATAGCGTTACGTACTTCGCTTTCTGGCAGATGAAAAATCTTTGTAAAACTTTCCTGAAGCGAAGGTCCGATCATCTTTACGAATGTTTCCTTACCGTATGGAAGCCCGTACTTGTCGCATACTTTTTGCATGGAAGCAAAAATTCCAGGCGAAGTGTCGCAAATCGTTCCGTCAAAATCGAAAAGAAGTGTATTAAAGTTAAGCATGATTGTCAGCTGTTTTTCCCAAGAGTATGCTGCCTCGTTGCACGATGACAGCTGACAACAATCTATATTGAATCAGCAAATACTTCAAGTAAGTTTACTATCCATGTTCAAAACCCGCTGAAAACTGATAAAAAATCGCCTATCTGCTTGACTGTATTTGCCGTTATATGCTATAGTTAGGAGAACATTAAAATATCCTTGAATAAATGGAGTCGTTCAAACGGCTCTTTTTTTATATATGCGCAGTTACATCGTGCTGCGTACTGCAGAAATGCTCTGCATGGAGAAAAATGGAATACAATTCATTAGATCAAATGCCGCATTACAAAGAATGCGCCCCGCTTGTCGAAAGCCTTGGATACGTGCTGGTGGAGCTTAGAATCGTTCCTCAGAAAACACAACACAAAGTTCTTGTAGTCATTTCAAGAAAAGCAGGCGCATCTGCTGAAGGCGAGTCTGGCATCGGTATTTCTGACTGTGCAAAGGTGCATCGTCTTATAGAGCCTCGTCTTGAGGCTTTGCTCAATACAAAAGATTTGTATATGGAAGTCACGTCTCCTGGAATGGAGCGTACGATAAAAAATGCCGCTGAATTCAGCCTTTTTGCTGGCAGAATGCTCAGGGTTTGGGACTCCGATGTGACTGAATGGATTCCGGGAAAGCTTGTTACAAGCGATGACAAATCTGTTACGCTTGAAAAAGAAGATTCGTCTGTTGTGACGATTCCGTATGAAAGAATTGCGAAAGCGAAACTGCTTTGCGAATAATATAATTAAGGTTATTAAGGGGGCATTATATGGCATCTGATATGGCAGAAGCTATCCGCCAGCTGATACAGGAAAAAGGTTTTTCAGAAGATTCTGTTAAAAACTCTATTGAGAACTCAATAAAGGCCGCATATAAAAAGACATTCGGTACCGCAGACAATTGCGAGGTAAGGTTTGCCGATGACCTTAGCGAAGTTACGGTTTGGGCAAAAAAGATAATCGTTGAGGAAGTTGAAGATCCGGCAACAGAAATAAGCCTTGAAGATGCAAAGGAGCTTACTGAGGATTGTGAAGTAGGCGATGAGATTCAGATTCTTATAGACCCTAAGACAGATTTTGAGCGTTCGGCTGTTCAGACAGGAAAACAGTCTGTACATCAGTCTTTGACAGAGATTCAGAAAGACAGCCTTTACGCAGAATATAAAGACAAAGTAGGCGAGATTATAATCGGTTACTATCAGCGCGAGCGCAACGAGACAATCTACGTAGATCTTGGAAAGGTAGAAGGTATTCTGCCAAAGAAGTTCCAGTCCGAGCGCGAGGTTTATCACAAGAACGACAGAATAAAAGCTCTTATAACAGATGTCCGCAAATCAACATCAGGGCTTCAGATCATTCTTTCTCGCACTGATCCTGATTTTGTCCGCAATATCCTGGAGCTTGAGGTTCCTGAGATTTATGATAAGACAGTTGAGATTTTCAAGATTGTCCGCGAAGCCGGATACAGAACGAAGATTGCTGTTTATTCGCACAGAGAGGATGTTGACCCTGTAGGAGCTTGTGTAGGCCTTAAAGGTGTCCGCATCAAGAACGTCATAAGCGAGCTTGAGGGAGAGAAAATCGATATCCTTAAGTACGACGAGGATCCGCGTGTTTTCATTAAGAACGCACTTTCACCGGCAGAAGTTACGGGCGTAGTTATCCTTGACGAGGAAAAACGCCAGGCTCTTGCCGTTGTACCGGAAAACCAGTTCTCTCTTGCAATCGGCAAGCAAGGACTTAACGTTCGCCTTGCTAACAGACTTACTGACTGGAGCATTGACGTTAAGACAGAAGAGCAGTATGAAAGTTCAGACGAGCTCATTGCCGAGTCAAGAAAAGCCGCTATGGATCTGTTCAATGACGGCGGATATGATGAGATTTCTACTGTCGCAGAGCTTCCTGGAATTAATCCTGCTGTTGCAGAGCTCCTTGCAGCGAATAACATCACAGAAATTGAAGATTTCATTGCTGCCGAAGAAGACGGAACGCTCAACAACATCGAGGGACTTTCTGCAGACGATATAGCGGCTGTAAAAGCTCTTATCGACAGCTCTGTTGAGTTCGTTGACGAAGAGAACGAGGAAGGCGAACAGGAAGCTCCTGCTGAAGAGGCAGAGAGTGAAGAAGCACCAGCAGAAGACGCTGAAGAAGAATATTATGAGTGTCCTGAGTGCGGTGCAAGAATAACGATCGATATGACAACATGTCCGAATTGTGGTATCGGTCTTAGTTTTGAATTCGAGGATGGGGAATAAGCTTGAGAAGTGGCTTTTAGTTACTTTTCAAGAATGCATATAATTTAGAAGGATTGAAGATGGCGGAAGATTCAGAGAAAAAACCAAAGTTTATACTGAACAAGCAGAAGAACGATACGCAGACAGAGAAATCGTCTGCTGCAACCCCGGTGGAGAGAAAAAAAGTAGTTGTTGTAAAACGGAAGACACCGGCGCAGCAGAGTGCTTCACAAGGTGACAAAACGGAACAGCCTAAGGTTGTTGCCGTTAAAAAGGTTTCTGAATCTGCCGCTTCTTCAAATCAGCCGGAGAAAAAGCCGGTACCCGTTAATTCAGAGCAGCCACAGGCTTCCGGAGCGGAGCAGGGCGCTGCGAAAACGGCTCCAAAAGCGAAGCCACAGGGCGCTGCAAAGCCACAGACGACTTCGTTCGAGCTTAGCCCGACACGCCCTAACGTAAAGATGGGTAATCTTGCCGAAAAAGGCAGGGGTTTCCGCGGGCAGGGCGGCGGCCGCTTTAACAACAATGCCGGAAGAACTGGCGGTTTTACTGGCGCACAGGCTCGTGAAGGCTACCAGAACAGAAGCGGTGAAGGACGATTCGGTAATGGTCCTCGCAGTGGAGCCGGAAACGCTGCTCCAGGTGCAGACAGAACTTTTGGAAATAGAACAGGTTTCGGCGGTAAGCCGGGCTTTGGTAACGGTCCACGCGGAAACAGTGGTGCGCCAGGACAGGGCAATAAACCAGGATTCGGCGGAAACAGACCGGGCTTTAAGCAAGGTGGCGGAACAGGAAGACCTCAGGGACAGCGCGGAGGCTTTGCGCCGCCGCCCACTCCTATAGCAGAGCCAAAGAAAGTTCCTGCAAAGAAAACTTTCACTAAGAAAAAGACAGTTTATTTCCGCAAGGACAAAGAAGAGAATCTTGAGGATAAACTGTTCTTCCAGAAAAAGAAGACACAGGCTAAGCTCGATGCTGTACCTGAGAAGATAGAGATAATGGAGAACATTTCAGTTCAGGATCTTGCTAAGAAAATGAACCTGAAAGCCTCCGACATTATCGCAAAACTCATGTCTATGGGCATGATGGTTTCTATCACACAGTCAATCGATGCGGACACCGCGACGCTCGTTGCGTCTGAATACAACTGCGACGTTCATATCGTAAGCCTTTATGACGAGACTGTCATTGCAAGCGAGGCAGACACGGATGACGCAATTGCACCACGTCCGCCTGTAGTAACTGTTATGGGTCACGTTGACCACGGTAAAACAAAGACTTTGGACGCTATCAGAAGCGCGAACGTCGCAGCCGGTGAATTTGGTGGTATTACGCAGCACATCGGTGCATACATGGTTGATACGCCGAAAGGACGCATCACGTTCCTTGATACTCCAGGTCACGAGGCTTTCACAATGATGCGTGCGCGCGGTGCCGCCGTAACTGATATTGTTGTTCTTGTCGTAGCGGCTGACGATGGCGTTATGCCTCAGACTGTTGAAGCTATCAACCACGCGAAGGATGCAAAAGTTCCTATCGTTGTTGCGGTCAACAAAATCGATAAACCGGAAGCTAACCCGGACAAAGTTATGACTCAGCTTTCTGAGCTTGGTCTTACCCCTGAAGAGTGGGGTGGTGACACTCAGTACGTAAAGATAAGCGCTCTTAAGAAAGAAGGTATCGATGACCTTCTTGAGGCTATCCTTCTTCAGGCAGAAATCCTTGAGCTTAAGGCTAACAACAAGTGCCGTGCGGAAGGTAAGATTATCGAGTCCCGCATTGATCACGGTCGTGGTGTTGTTTCTACCATTATCGTTCAGCGCGGATGCCTTCACACTGGCGATCCTTATGTTGCCGGTATTTATTCAGGTCGTGTACGCGCAATTTTCAACGACTGCGGAAAGAAAATCGATATGGCGACACCGAGTATGCCTGTTGAGATTCTTGGTCTTGAGGAGATGCCGAATGCTGGCGATCCGTTCCAGGTTACTGAGAACGAGAAAGAGGCACGCGCTATTTCTGCAAAACGTCAGGAACTTAAACGCTACGAGGCTGCTAAGGCTGTTAAGAAGGTTAATCTTGATAACCTTTACCAGACGATTGACGAAGGCGAAATCAAGGAGCTTAAGGTTATCATCAAGGCTGATGTTCAGGGTTCTGCAGAGGCTCTTAAGCAGTCTTTGGAGAAGCTTTCCACAAAGGAAATCCGCCTTGTCGTTATCCATTCGTCTGCTGGTGCCATAAACGAAAGTGATGTCGTTCTTGCGGCTGCTGACTCTAACGCAATCATCATCGGATTCAACGTTCGTCCTACTCCAAAGGCAAAGATTCTTGCCGAGCAGGAAAAAGTTGATATCAGAAAATACAACATCATCTACAAGGCTGTTGAAGAGATTACCGCCGCTATGGAAGGTATGCTCCAGCCAGATGTCAAAGAAGAAGTTATCGGTACTGTCGAGGTTCGCGACACATTCAAAGTTCCGAAAATCGGTACGATCGCAGGTGCCTATGTTCTTGAAGGTCTTATCAAGAGAACGAGTACAGTCAACATCATCCGTGAGGGCATTGTTATCCACAACGGAAAGGTTTCTTCTCTCAAACGCTTCAAAGACGATGCGAAAGAAGTTGCTGCCGGATATGAGTGCGGTATCGGTATTGAAGACTGGCACGACATAAAGGTCGGCGATCAGTTCGAGGTTATCGAGTTCGTAGAAGTCGCCCGTAAGCTTGGCGATTCGATTGCGGACGAAAAAGCCAAGGCTGAAAAAGAAGGAAAGACCGAGTAATGGGTGAATTCCGTCTTACACGATTAGGTGAGCAGTTCCGGGATGAAATATCCCGGATGATACTCAAACAGCAGATAAAAGATCCGCGCGTCTCCACGTTCCTGAACATAAACAGAGTGGAGATAACGTCCGACCTTTCTTACGCGAAAGTCTACGTATCAAGCTTTATGAATGAGCGCCAGACATTGCGCGGCGTAAAAGGCTTGGAGAGCGCGGCAGGTTTTATCCAGACGACTTTGAGCAAAAAACTGAGACTCCGCCAGTTCCCTAAGCTTACTTTCCTGCTTGACAACAGCATTAAAGAAGGCTTTGAGATGGTGCAGAAACTCAATGAGCTTGAAGCTGAAAGTAATGCGCGTGAGGCGTCTCAGACTGATGAGGCTGATTCAGCTGGAAAGCCTGACGAAACAGACGCTCAGAATTAAGTCGCGCTGATTTTTAGCCAGTTTGTGCGGATTATATGCCTAAACCGACAAAAAACACAGATTCTCCTGTATCATCGCTTGTCCTTCTGGCAAAAATGCCTGGAAAGACAAGCTTTTCTTCTCTTTTTTCTGTAAAACACGCGCTCGGCACAAAAAAGGTCGGGCATACCGGAACGCTTGACTCCTTTGCGGAAGGGCTGCTTGTCGTCTGCACAGGCGGACTTACGCGCATCGCGTCGCGCATAACAGCTTTTGACAAAGAATACGAGGCTATAATCGCTTTCGGAAGAGAGACAGATACACTCGACCCATATGGCACAGTCGTCCGTTCTGCGCCGCTCCCCACAGTAAAAGCATTTACTGACGCGTTCGAAGCGTTCCGTGGTGAGCTTATGCAACGTCCACCGGCATTCTCTGCGCTTCACATAGACGGCGTTCGTTCCAGCGACCTTGCACGGAAAGGCGTGGCTGTTGACGTGCCGGAACGGAAAATCACAGTTTTTAATTCATGCATCAAAGAAATTAGGGAAAAAGACGGCTTTGTAGAATATGCGCACGTTGTTTTTCACGTCTCAAAAGGCACTTATATAAGGTCGCTGGCGCGGGATATAGCGGCTTCATGCGGTTCAGCGGCGCATTTGGCGGGGCTTTTGCGGACTAAGGTAGGCAGTTTCCGCTTAGAGGACGCAGCCGGGTTTGGGCTTTTGAAACCGTTCACGATTGAGCGCGTCGTGTCCAGCGTTGAGAAGGTGCACGAGGCGGAAATCGCGTCTGGCGCGTCTGACGAACAAAGCGTGCAGGCAGAAATCAGGCAGAAAATGCGTTCAATGACACCTGAAGTAGCTCTTGAATGCGGGTTCAAGACCCTGTTCCTAAAAGACGGATATGTGGACTGGTTCTTTCACGGAAAGCCACTTTCAGAACGGCTTTTCCAGCAATTTCAGCCATGCGGTGAGTCTTTACAAAACGAATATGCGGTTTTCACTGGTAGCACGGCGCAGCACGCAGAAACGCCCATGTTCGCTGGAATTATCGAGAATAACGGTCACGCCCTGAAATATGGCTTTGTTATGAGTGAAGCCGCCTCGCAAAACAATTAAAACCTCACTCAATCATGCGGCGAATCGATACTCGCAAAATTATTTATTGGCATAGTCTTCAAAAAACTTCGTTACTTCCGCTTCGTATCTTTCTTTGCCCATAAAGAAACTTTCTGCGTGTTTTACGCCCTCAAACCATACAAGCCTTTTTTCTGCCACACACGCATCGTAGTTTTTTTGCGTCATCCACGGCGGTACAAAATCGTCTTTGTCGCCGGAAATAAAAAGAATAGGAATGCGGTTCGTTTTCAATGCATCGAGCGTTGAATATTCTTTAAGCCAGAAGCCGGCAATGCATTTTACAAGGATTTCTGAAAGCGGAATTATCGGGAACGGAGGCAGGTGTGTAGAGTTCTTTAAAACGGCACACATTATGTCATAAGGAGATGTATAGCCGCAGTCCGCGACGATTCCTTTTACATTCGGCGGCAATTCAAAACCACTCGCCATTAAAACTGTAGCGCAGCCCATCGAAAGCCCGTGCAAGAATATGGGCTTTTCTGTTCCTAGACGGCTGTTAAGAAACAAAATCCAGTCACGGCAGTCGAAGCGCTCTTTTATCCCGTAAGTCAGATATTTTCCGCCGCTCTTGTTGTGGGCACGCTGATTTATTACAAGAACATTGTACCCAATCGAAAGATAAAACTCAGGCAGTCCGGCAAAATCCCTGGGCGCAACGCCGTGAAATCCGTGGCACATAAGAACTGTGCCTTTCGCTTTTCCGTCCGGTATCTCAAAAAATGTGCCATACAAGCTGAAGCCGTCAAAAGAAGTGATGTAAACGTCCTCTGATTTTTGCGAAAGGAACCATTCTATCGAACGATTGATAATATCCCTGTATTCATGAAGATATTCTTTTTCATCAAGAGGATGGGGCGGTTCGTCGTGCCTTGGGAAATTCGGCCTGAAAAAGATAAAATAGATTCCGAACAATAACAAAAGCACAAATGATACAAAAACAGCAAGAATCGTCAAGAAAATAGCCATCATCTCTCCTTGTTACTGCGCAAGCTCCGCTTTCCAACGCAGGCGGAAAACTCCGTCATTGAAACTGGAACTTATTATCCTGAAAGATTTTATCTCTGATGTATTTTGCGCATGCTCGCCGATGCATGGGCAGACATCATAGTCGCCCACATGAACAAGCCTTAAGTATTCTCCAGCTTCTTCCGGCAGACGCGTAAGGTCAAACTTGCTCGCCGCATCTTCGCGCTTTACAATCTCCGTTGTAACAGGCAGCTTCATCTGAATGACTTCATTCACTTTTGCTTCTACGGCTTTAAGCTGCTCTTCTGATGGAATGCTGTCTGCCGCAAAATGATAGTCGCATTTCGATTTGCGCTGCTCAATGTGCGCGCTGAATGCTCTTCCGCAGTGAAACATGTTGTCCATCGTTCTATTAAGGATATGCTCCGTTGTGTGGACAGGAGCGCAATAGTCTTTGTTAGGTTTGTTCAGAATCGGTTCTTCCATAAAATCAGTATAGCCTTAACGTCTTTTTGTGTCACGCGAAAGTTTGGAAGAGGGTAGACTGAAAGTATTCGTAAAAAAGAGCAAAAAAATCCTGTAAGTTTAGCCAAAATTTAGATTAAGCATGATAGAATAGTAGTCGCAATTTGGAGGAACGTTATGAAATCCGCAAAGACCCTTTTTTTATCTGTCGCATTCGCACTTATTGCCGCAGCATCATTCACGCAGACAATCAGGAATGGTGTTCTTACTATTGCCAACGGCACGACTGAAATAAAGTACCGCGAATATTACGGCAATACAGAGATAAAAAAAGTCATAATTCCTTCTTCCGTAAAAACAATTGGAAACAGTGCATTCAACGGTTGTGAGAACCTTACAGAGATTACTATTCCATCATCAGTTACTTCGATTGGCAAATGGGCATTTGAACAGTGTAGTAATCTTACTGAAATTACAATTCCGTCATCG
>JAFZVC010000057.1 GCA_017618015.1 Spirochaetaceae bacterium | reverse complement strand
TCAGATGGTCGAAAGCAAGTCGTTAAAACTGTACCTGTTCAGCTTTAGAAATCACGGCGATTTTCACGAAGACTGCATGAACATCATTATGAAGGATTTAATCAAATTGATGAATCCGAAATACATTGAAGTCCGCGGCATTTTCGCGCCCCGAGGGGGCATTTCCATCTTTCCGTTTGTCAATTGGGCTAATCCGGATTTTGGCTATCAGGAACTTTGTTACCAACGAAAGCTGGACGTTCTGAAATCCGCTTCAGACAGAACAATCCGGTTTGATATGTAAGGAGGGGAACGGGAATGAAAGCTCTTGTATTAAGCAGCGGCGGCTTGGACTCGACAACCTGTTTAGGCATCGCCGTAGAAAAATACGGGAAAGAAAACGTTGTAACAGCGTCCCTGTTTTACGGTCAGAAACATTTTAAAGAACTGGAATGCGCCAATAAAGTCGCCCGGTATTACGGCGTTCCGCATTATGAACTAAACATCAGCAGTGTTTTTGAGTTTAGCAACTGTTCTCTGCTGGAACATTCGACTGAAAAAATCGTTCACGAAAGCTACGCTCAGCAGATTCAGGAAATCGGCAGCGAAAGAATTAACACGTACGTCCCGTTCCGTAACGGGCTGCTGCTGTCAATAGCGGCGGCGTACGCTGACGGTCTGTTTCCCAAAGAACAGATTGCGCTTTATTTTGGCGGACATGCGGACGACGCCGTCGGCAACGTCTATGCGGACTGCACGCAGGACTTTGTCAGCGCCATGAACTCGGCAATCAATATCGGCACGTATAAAAAGATTTTTATTGAAAGCCCTTTGATTAACATGCATAAAGCGCAGGTTGTAAAGCGAGGGCTGGAACTGCACGTCCCCTACGGATTGACGTGGAGTTGTTACGAAGGCGGAGAAAAACAATGCGGCGAATGCGGTACGTGCATTGACCGCCGAAAAGCGTTCGAGGCGAACGGCGTTGTAGATCCCGTTGGCTACGAAAAATAGCGCGACTCGCGGGCAATCAAAACAGGATTTTTTAACACGAAAAACACGAAATAAGCGAAATTTACGAAAAATGTTTTAGATTTTAAAATAATCTTTTCGTGTTTTTTCGTTCTTTTTGTGTATTTCGTGTTAAAATAACGTTGGCAGGTGAAACGCCCTCCTTTTAGCTGACAGACGCTAATTTGTCGGATGATTATTTATAGAGAATATAATGTACACGATAATTAAACAGTTTGATATTTCTGCCGCTCACAAGCTAAACCTAAGTTATCCGAGTAACTGCTCAACGCTGCATGGGCACAACTGGCGGATTAAAGTGTTTTGCCGAGCGAAGGAATTGAACGAAAACGGAATGGTTATAGACTTCACCCAGATTAAAGAGCTGGTTCAGAACAAGCTAAACCATGCGTATCTGAACGATATTCTGGATTTCAATCCGACCGCAGAGAATATTGCAAAATGGATTGTGGACACAGTTCCGTTCTGCTATAAAGCCGTCGTTGAAGAGACGGACGGCAGCATTGCAATTTATGAAAAAGACGTACAAGATTAACGAAATCTTCTATTCCATTCAGGGAGAGGGGGCAAACGCCGGCGTTCCTGCCGTATTCGTCCGATTTTCCGGCTGCAACCGCCGCTGCCCGTTCTGTGACACAGACCACGAATCCGGCGTCGAAATGACCGCCGAGCAGATTCGTCAAGCGGTTGAAAAAGCGAGCGCCGGTCTAAAGACAATGGTTGTTTTAACGGGCGGAGAACCGACGCTGCAATTATCTGAAGACGAGAATCTGTTCCCGGACTCCGGCGACCGCCGATTGATTGCTATTGAAACAAACGGAACGGGCGCCGTCCCGAGTTGGATTGACTGGGTTACCGTGTCGCCCAAAGACGATATCCCGCTTGACAAACTGCCCCGATTTAACGAAGTTAAACTGCTCTTTGACGAAACTTGCCTTGACTATTTTCAGCTCTTTAACCGAGACGGAATCACAGCGTTTATTCAGCCGATCGAACGCAGCGGGGAATACAACTTCGACGAAACGATCGCCTTCGTCAAACAGAACCCCCGCTTCCGCCTTTCCGTTCAGATTCATAAACTGATAGGGATGCAGTAAGCGTCCAAAGTAACGAATGTGACAATTTCGGGGAGTGCGGCGGCTTGACGCCGCCTTGTCCAGCGACCCGCTAAAAACCTCTGTTGAGCCCGGATCGCGGCAGTCCCCTGCCGCCGAAGAATTTTTTAACCACAAAGAACACAAAGAACACAAAGAACACAAAGAATCAATTGCTAACGCTTTGCGGCGGAAGCCTCCAAAAAACTTAAGAACGTGGATAGCCCCACCGTCCCGCTGGTTCGCGGACGAAGTCCGCAAAAGAAAAATCGGTCTTTCAATTCATGAAAAATTTTCCTCCCCGCTTGTCTTGCGTAGGAATTCTATTATAATTACGTAACAGATATCGATATTGATTCCCTTACCCAACTTTTACAGGAGTTACAAGAAACATGACACGCTTTTCCAAAATCTTCGCTCTTTCGATTGCGTTGGTCTTATATTCGGGGTATGTATACGCGGAAACTCAAAGCGAAGAAACTACAAATGAGGACATCTCAACATCAGAGACTTTGTACAATCAGGGTCTGAATTATTATAACGGAGATGGTATTCCGGTCAACAAACAGAAAGCTGTGGAATGTTGGCAAAAAGCAGCGGATTTAGGACATGCTGAAGCACAGTTCCGCCTGAGCTGTTGCTATGCTAATGGTGACTGTGTTGACAAAGATTTGGCTGAAGCTGTTAAATGGTTTCACAAAGCGGCAGAACAAGGGCATGCAAAAGCAGAATACAACTTGGGTGTTTGCTATGACAAAGGCAAAGGCGTTGACAAAGACATCGCAGAAGCAGTAAGATGGTATCGTAAAGCGGCAGAACAAGGAAATGCTGAAGCTCAATACTGCCTGGGTGATTGCTATTATGAAGGCGAAGGTGTTGAAAAAGATTTGGAAGAAGCTGTAAAATGGTATCGTAAAGCGGCGGAACAGGGAAATGCCGATGCTCAATACGATCTTGCTATTTGTTATTATCACGGTATCGGTGTTCCGTATGATAAATCAGAGGCTGTAAAATTGTGGCGAAAAGCAGCGGAACAAGGACTTCCGATGGCACAATATACTCTTGGTATAAGATATTATAATGGCGATGGAATTTCTAAAGATAAATCAGAAGCGATAAAATGGTTCCGTCTTGCTGCGGAGCAAGGAGACGAAGACGCTATTGACGCTCTTAAACAACT
>JAFZVC010000056.1 GCA_017618015.1 Spirochaetaceae bacterium | reverse complement strand
TGATGCGTAGCTAGAATACATAAGATAGCAGTAGCTACTACTGGAAGCAGAGTCGGTCAGCGAGTAATAGTACTTTGCAGTCATGTTGCCCAGATTACAATTGTCACGAACCAGTGTAACATAGTCGCTTGTGGTGGAGAGTCCTACTAATACCCCAGTAATATTCGAATCTGTAGTATTCTGCATTTTTACATCAAGATAATGCGATTCTCCAGGGGTTACAAGTCCATCATCATTTCCATTTTCATATTCTTTAACTGAATAGGAAACAAATGTAACTGGCGTAAAGCTCTCTTCAATCTCACTACAATTTACTGTATAAAAATCAATGTCTCCGTTTTTCAAATATGCTTTAACTGGATATGATAAATCTGTAATTCTATAAGCCGAATTTATGCTATCATTTGATTCATAACCATTTATTTCCTGAATTGTCCAAGTTCCAGTTAAATCTGCCAAAGAAGTTTTTTCACTGAACCCAAAAGAATATCCCATTTCATTTGAAGCAGTAGCACCGCTGAAAACAACATGGTAGTCACTTTCGCTCCAAGGAATTAAAACAGTATTGGTGCTTCCCGCAGACACTGTAAACCGCTTAGAACGCCCATCAGGATAAATAACAAATCCATTAAGTTTTGCATTTGAATTCGAATCAAAATTTCGTGAATTGACTTTTAATGCTACTGTACCTTTATGAAACCGGATAGTAACTGAATCATTCCATGTACGTTCATATTTACTATCTGTTATTGAAATAGAGATTGGAACATCAACATATTCTTGATTCAGTTCTCCATAACGAACCTTAAATGTAATGACTTTTGATTTACCTGGTTCTACGCTTGATAAATTACCTGTTAAACTACTGGAGATAAATTGCAAATTCGAATCTGCATAAGAAATTGAATACATCGAAGTTGAACAGATTTCGGATCCTATATTATTTATATTTATGTTTAAATTATAAGTTTTGTAGTAATTGCCATAGCAGAAACCTTCTGCATCACTATCTATTGTGTATGTAGTTTTAAATCCATACATTCCATTTTCAACGATAGGAATTGTACCTAAATGCTCCCCTGTATATTTCGGTGTAACAGTTGCTGTTGTAGTTGTTACCGTTATACTCTGAGTATCATCTGCAACTGCGTTTGTAAAAGTTATTGTCCCATTTGAATCTGACTGTCCACTCTCGGCATCAGATGAATTATTTTCGTTTTGTCTTCGTCCAGTAACACCTTGCTTTCCAGTACCCACAGAGCGAGAATATGAATCTGAAAAACCTGCAACTTGTATAGAAAAATTCCTTGTATTTCCACCTTTTCTAAAGTAAACGGTATTATCGTTTCTAAGAACATCATCACTTTCTAGCCTGAAATTACCTATACCAGAAGAAATTTCCCTGTATTTCTTGTTTGAAGAAGATGATTTATAGATTTTTGAATCATCTATATAGTATTCATCCCCAGTATCCATCTGTATCCATGTACCCCAAAACTCTCTGGGTATGTTTTGAGATCCTGCTCCAGATACAGGCGAAGTAGGTCTTACAGTCGCCGGATTTGCATTATCTCCTGCTTCTTGTTTACAGCTTACAAATGATAATAAGATAAAAGCGGTTAAAAGAATAATTAAAACTGAAAAGAATCTCTGTTTCATAAAACACTCCTAGAATCATGTGTTGTCATTCATCAAACGGGAAACTAAACATCTTCCCATTTTTCCCACCGTTCATCGGACTTTTTCTATTTTAGTGTACACTAAATATTTAGTTCTGGCTAGCTGTAAAATTTTAGTTATTACTATTACAAATTTATTATGGCGATTGACTATTTGTCTTTAGGAAAGAGAATACAGTCTAGGAGGAAACTCTGTCATTTTACGCAGGAAAATCTTGCTGAAAAGATTTCTGTGACAGTTGGCTATATCAGTCAGATTGAACGAGGTATTACAAAAGTAAACCTTGATACACTTTCAAAAATAGCTGAATCATTGAATTGTGAACTGAGCGAGTTTCTTACAGGCACTACAAAAAAAGTATCATCATATTTATCAGAAGATTTTAACAAAGTTTTTTCAAAATTAAACCCAACCAATAAAAAAATCATTTTGGAAATTTCAGAAGTCGTCCTTAAAAATCAGATATAAACGAGAAGTGTATTTTTTTTAGAGAGTGCGACTATTTCAAGTATCGGGTAGCATCAATAAGCATGAATGGTGTCATTCCATAACTTGTCGTGATGCGCTCTGACGCAAGGCTGTGCGCGAGCGAGCCCTGTATGGCAGCGTTCAATGCGGTGTAGCCCTGAGCTAAAAGCGCACAGATAAGCCCCGAAAGTACGTCGCCTGACCCGCCTTTTGCAAGACAGTTTTTTCCAAGCGTGTTCACAAACTCCTGGATTTTTCCGTCTTTCATCGTTGAAATAAGCGGTGACGCGCCTTTTACAAGGAGCACGACACCCGGATATTTTTTGCAAAAGGCGGCAGAAAGCGATTCGCGATTTTTTACAACGTAATTCACGTCCATCGTGGTGGATGGCGCATTAGCGTGCGAAGTTCCTGCCGAGGCTTCTGGCATTTTTTCATCAATAAGCCCGCAGATTTTGAGCAACGACAAGAACTCTTTGGGATGCGGCGTAAGCACAATCCGCTTTTTTCCGCAATTGTCGGCTAAGAACTTTGGCAAACTTTCTGTATAGAAGAGATCCGCATCCAGCACACAAGAAACATTGAGTTTTGAAAGCTGTGTAAGCCAGGCTTGTGCGGCTTTTTCCGCCGGTCCGCCCCTGCCAAGCCCCATACCGAACGCAACTGCTGTTGTGTTTTTAGGCAGCTCATTCGCGATCATAAGCTCCGGCGAGCATATAATTTCAGGCTGTTCTGTCGCGTCTTGCCCCGCCGCTTTTTCGCTCGGAACAAGAGTCACAAGCCCAGCGCCGTAAGCGAAACAAGCCTCTCCTGCAATAATACCCGCGCCATGCTTTTCGCCAGTCAGAATAACGCCGTGACCGAAAGAACCTTTGTGAACACATTCTGTTTTCCGCTTTGGCGGGGCAAAATCAGCCTTTTCCAGAAGCCACATTTCCGCAGATTCCTGTTGTGCATCTACGCCACCAATCGAATCTGCGAGCCCCTCGAAAACAGTGCGCGTCACGCCCAAATTCGAGCAATACACATCGCCTACGTAATCTTTCGAATACTCAGCATAAAGGATTTTTTTAAGTGCACCCATCGTTGCGGTTGAGTGCGCTTTAAAAACATCATCTCTTAACGAAGCGTTTGCGCACGAAAGACAGCTCGGCACATCGCAAGCAATTTTCCATGCTTTAAGGCTATTTAAAAACCGGATAACTTCGGCAACCGACTCGTCAGGTTCGCCATGAAAGCCACTCCCAAAAATGCAGTCAATGACCACATCAAACTTGCCAGATATGCCGGAATCATCGTCACTCGTTTTGTCGCCAATTGCATCGAACCCAAACTCACTCTTAAATGATGCGACATCGCCAGAAAAAATGTGTACGCCCACTTTTTCCGCGCGTTCTTTTTGACATATACAAGACGGCGATTTTGGCGGCTTAACGCTCCACACTATGCAGTTCGGAATCCGGCGAGAGAGCGCATATCCGTCACCGCCGTTATCTCCGCTACCACATACAATAAGCGTTTTCGGAGTCGTTCCCACATCATATTTTACCCGATTTTCCAATGATGCCGCCGCGTTTTCCATCATCACATCTTCAGAAAGTCCGAATTTTTCACGCACGGCTTTGTCGAATAGTCTTGTATCTTCAAAAAGTTTTTTCATATAGCCCTCAAAATCAGTTTAGCATATTCTCAATTTTGACAGAAGTTTTACGAATCCCATTTGAACCGTTTACAACTTTTTCGCCCCATTCGGAAAGCTTGCTGCCGTCCCATTCATCGGCTAAATCAAGATATTCCACGCCGCCAGAGTTGCCTTTCCAGCTCCACGCGATGTACCCGATATCTTTTTCATCGCAGTATTGCATCAGATAATCTTCTTTTACGTCACCATCGGAGTGTGTCCACCCGAACTCGCCCACGCACACGCAAAGGTTTTGATCCGTAACGCCTTCCAAATTATAGCGGATAAGCCATTCCCATCGGCCAGACATACCGTACATGTGGACAGAGAACATTGTGTTTCGTAGCGGATCGGAATTGAAAACTTCCGCGCCATAGCTTCTGACAGAATGCCCGAACTGACCCCAGCCAGCCGCATCCACCATAATCGTGTTTTTAATGCCGGCAGCGCGTATCATCGGGATAACTTTCGTGTATCCGTCGCGCCATCTGCGGGCTCTCCAGCCGCCACACCATTCGTTCGCAATGTTAAGGATGCAGTATTTTTCGGTTCCAGCCAGAACTGACGCCATTTCGCACCAGTATTTTGCGATGTCTTCCAAAACGGAAATATCGTCGGAACCAGTGCCGTCGTGAACTTCGACAATTGCGACCATTCCGCGCGAAACGGCTGCGTCTATCGCGTTTTTAAGGGATTGTGCGTCGTCTTTTTGCCACCTTGCCCCTGATGAAAGCACGATGCGGATGCAGTTTGAGCCTGTCGCAGCGATAGCGTCAAAAGCCACATCGGTTTTGTCGAGGAACCAGTTATAGCCGTGGTTTATTCCGCGCATCACGAAAGGCGTTCCGTCGGAGGCGCGTAATGTTGTCCCGTCAACGTAAAAGCCCGTGTGCGGATTTTCGTATAGCGAGCTTCCTTCGGCGCTCACGTCGGGTTGAACCGATGAACAGCCCCCGAAAATGATTATAATACAAACACATACGCAGATAAAAAACAGGAATATTGATAATGCGACAATTAATCTTTTTGGATGCTTCATACGGATAGTTTAGCACATTTCCACACGCCAGAGAAGAAAAAAAGGAGATGCCTATAGGGCGGAGCCCCGCCCTACGGCCGCACATGGTCGCGGCCTACCCACCCTGCGGGCTTATGCATTATCCAGTTTTGCCCGCAACGCCCAAGACACTTTAATTGTGTACAACTTACCACTCTTGCGATAAAATATCCGCATGTACTCGAAAAATGATGCTGCTCTTACGCCCCCGATGGGTTGGAACAGCTACGATTATTACAACACCTGCGTCACAGAAGAACAGGTTCGCGCAAATGCGCTTTTTATGGCGGAAAACCTTCGCCAGCACGGATGGGAATATATCGTGATAGACATTCAGTGGTCCGATGAGAATGCCGGCACGCGCGATGAGCATCAGTATATCCCCTTCAGCCGCTTTTGCATCGATGAATATTCGCGTCAGATTCCTGCGCCAAATCGGTTCCCTTCCAGTCGTGATGGGGCTGGGTTTGCGCCGCTCGCAGAGTACATCCACTCGTTCGGTTTGAAATTCGGCATCCACATAATGCGAGGAATCCCGCGGTTCGCTTGTCATGAGCATTTGCCCATCAAAACGCACGATGGCAGAAAAATAACAGCGGATATGATTGCAAATCCTGCTTCTATAAGCAAATGGAATCCGGATATGTACGGCGTGAACCACAACGCGGACGGGGCGCAGGATTACTACGACTCACTTTTTGAGCTCTATGCGTCTTGGGGTGTGGATTTTGTGAAAGTTGACGACATCTGCAATACGAACATGTATCCGAACAATCCGTATTCCGCGGAAAAAGAAATTGAGAGGATTTCCAGCGCGATTGAAAAGTGCGGTCGCCCGATTGTCCTGAGCCTTTCGCCGGGACCCGCGGTGATTGAGAAAGCGTGGCATCTGGAAAAATACGCAAATATGTGGCGCATAACCGATGATTTTTGGGATTCATGGCCACTTCTTAAAGCGATGTTCGAGCGTTGCGAAGTTTGGCAGAACCACGTTAGCCCAGGATGCTGGCCGGATTGCGACATGTTGCCGGTGGGAAAAATCGGCGCATGTTTCAAGTGTTTCGGTTCCGATGAGCATACGACAAACCTGACTCGCGACGAGCAGCTGACGTTGATGAACCTTTGGTGCATTTTCCGCTCACCACTGATGATAGGCGCGGAGCTTACGAAACTCGATGATTTTACGCTTTCGCTTTTGACGAACGACGAAGTTCTTGCGCTAACGAAAAATCCGGCGCAGGCAAAGCTTGTGTCGCGGTCGGCAGATTATGCGGTGTGGGTGACACGCTCCACGAGTTCGGCGGCAGTTTTTGGGGATGCGCGCGATTCGGCGGACGGTGTGAGTTCTGGTGCGAACGGTGGGCGTGGTGTCGCGAATTTTTACGTCGCGCTTTTCAACCTGAGCGACGACCCCCACGAAGTTTCCGTAAGTGTAGCAGAAGTCCACCGGACGCTTTTTGCCGCGAGTTCCACAGCCCCCTGCGCGAATGCCACAACCCACGCGAGAGACGTGACCTGCGCGGAAATGCCAGCGACATTCGCCGTGCGCGACTTGTGGCAACACAAAGAAACCAGCACCATAAAAAGCGACGAAGTTTTATCCGCAAAACTTGCCCCGCACGCCTCGCTGCTGGTAAAAATCACTGAAGAGCGATAAAATCTGCAATTTCCATTGTTAATCGTATAATTTTCGTTGCGTGCTACAGTTTTTCGCCATAGAATAAAAGCATGAGCGTTATTCTTTATTCACTCGGAGCAGCTGAGGAAGTTACAGGCTCCAAGCACGTTTTTGAAGTTGATGGAAGACCGTTTTTTGTTGATTGCGGTGCTTTTCAGGGAAAATGGAACGAATCTGACCAGAAAAACCGCGATTTTCACATTGCGGCTGACAAAATAGAATCTGTCATACTGACTCACGCGCATTACGACCACTGCGGTCTTTTGCCTCTGCTCGGAAAAAATGGATTCCGGGGGAACATTTACGCGACTCCGGCGACCCGCGACCTTGCCAGCCTTATAATGATGGATAGTGCGAACATCCAGGCGCGTGATGCCGAATACCGCAAAAAACAAGCTGCGAAAAAAGGCGAGAAATTCTCGTGGGCACCGCTTTTCACCGAAAAAGACGTTGTTTTCGCATCGAATCAGATTGTCTCGCTTTCATACAACAGAAAGATGTACATCGCACCTGACGTTCAGGTGGAGTTCTTTGATGCCGGTCATATCCTCGGCTCGGCGTTCGCGTTTGTAACGATAACCGGTCAGTCCAGCAAAAAAGCCCCAGAAAGCTTTTTTGAAAGGATGCAAAGTTTGTTCCATGCGAACGAACAAAAGCAGAAAACTCCGGAAGATCACGAGATTAAAATCCTTTTCACGGGCGACTTGGGAAGAAACCACAAGCCTATCATCCGTGACCCAGAAACGAAACTTCCGGCGGCTGATTACATCGTGCTTGAAAGTACGTACGGCAACAGAAAGCATGAAAAATCGACACAGGCGATGGATATGCTTGAAAAAGTCGTGAAGAAGGCTCTTACAAAGGGCGGAAAGATTATCATCCCAGCATTTGCGATTGAGCGCACGCAGGAACTTGTTTACTACTTCCACCGGCTTTTTGAGGAACGCAAGATTCCTGAAATCCCGATTTATGTCGATTCGCCAATGGCAACTAACGCAACGAGTATTTTCCAGATTCATCCTGAGTGCTACGACAAAGAAACGCACGAAGCATTCCTTACGCATCACAAGAATCCGTTCGGTTTTAACGCGCTAACTTTTGTTCAGAGTGTCGGGGAGTCGAAGGCTCTAAACAAAAAAGAAGGTCCGATGATTATCATAAGCGCGGATGGTATGTGTGAAGCCGGACGTATCGTTCACCACGTTTACAACAACATTGAGGATCCGAACACGACGATTCTTCTTGTTGGCTTCATGGCAGAGAACACGCTCGGTCGAAAACTGCAGAACCGCGAAAAAGAAGTGCGCATAATGGGCGAATGGAAACAGGTCAACGCCGAAATCGAGCAGATCAACGCATTCAGTGCCCACGCGGACTACACCGAGATTAAGACATGGCTCAGCAAAGTCGATACATCACGTCTTAAAAAGATTTTCTTGGTTCACGGCGAGCCGGACGCCCAGGCGTTCCTGAAAAATGAGCTTGTTAATGCTGGTTATCCGAATGTTGAGATAATCAAGTATGGAAAATCATACGAACTGTGATGGAAAACCCGAAATGACGAATCAAATTTCGCCAGATAATCTGCGCGGAGGTCGGGAAGTAGAAACTTGTCCCGAAGCACAGACGCTTTATCACTATACCGATTTCAATGCGATGCGTGGTATTATCTCCAATGGAGAGATATGGCTGTGGAATCTTCGGCGCATGAACGACAGTCAGGAGATGCAGTATTTCATCAAAGAGCTTAAGATAGCCGTGAGAAAGCTGTTGGAGCCCGAGTTTTATGCCCGAATGGAACAGCTGTTTTCCGAAAACCTGAAGGATTTTGACACGCTTTCAAGCTACGCATCTTGTTTCAGCGAGTATGCCGATGATGCGGCACAGTGGACACGCTACGCCAAAAACGGGATGGGTGTGTGCATCGCGTTCAACAGGGAAATGCTCGCAAAAATCGGAGATGCAGGACATGCGCCGCTTTGCAAGGTCAATTATTCAAGGAATTGCGACAATCTTGAGATAGTGAAGGATCTAGCCTCGCTTATAAAAACCGAATCTAATGGCTCGACCGAGAAGATTCGCGAGACTTTTAACCGGCTTATCACAAGCTCGCCGCTTTTTAAGCATCCGTCTTTCATAAGCGAGAAAGAGTACAGGCTTGTGTCGCTCCCATACAATGTGACCGAGTATCTTGGCGAGCCTCATTTTTTTGTGGAAGAGACGAACATCAAGAAGTATTACATACTTAAGCTTCGAAATGTGTGCACAGCGCTCAACTTGAAATATGCGGATTTGTTCGAGGAAATCTGTATTGGTCCTCAGGCGCGCGTGACAAAAGACGTTCTTTCCGATTATTTTACATCGACCGGAATGGGCGAGCTGTGCAAAAAGATAAAGCTTTCGGAATGTCCTTTGAGAAGGTTTTAATAAGGATTTTCGCGCAAACTAGCGCAAAAGAAGATTCGCTATTGCGATTTTTTAGGAGAATATATGACAAAAGTTTATTGCTATGACCGATGCACGACGTGCAAAAAAGCCCTCGCATGGCTTGATGCGAACGGCGTCAAATACGAAAAGATTGATATAAAGGCTGATCATCCTGATGAGCCGACTTTGCGGAAGCTGCACAAAAAATCAGCTCTGCCGCTACGGAAGTTCTTCAACACAAGCGGAATGCTTTACCGCGAGCTGAATCTTTCTCAAAAGCTTGCGGATATGCCAGAAGATGAGCAGTTCAAGCTGCTTGCAAGCGACGGAATGCTTGTAAAACGCCCGCTGCTCGTGACGGATTCCGCTGTTTTGACCGGTTTCAAAGAGCCAGATTGGAAAGCTGCCCTCGGAGTGTAGTAACCCGCCCGATGGGTTTTTAAAGCGCAAAGTCGCAAACAAAATCGCAAGCCCCCCCCCGACGCTCAGGTCGCCATGATAATCAAATAAGATGAAAAATAATAAATCGTAATCGGAAAAAGCAACATCGTGCGGGCTACCCCTTCTCCTGATTTCGCGGTTTCGCAGGGGCTCAACCGAGAATCGCTCAAAATGCTACGCCAGCTCGCATTTTGCCGGCTTTCAGCCGTCGCTCCCTACCTAAAACCGCGCACTGCTAAGTAAACTTGTCTAGTTCGTAAAAAGCCCATTCAAAAAGGTATACATAGTATTCGCTTGACAATTCAGAGGTTTTAAGCTATTCTTTCTAAGCATTTATGGAGCGGTGGCCGAGTGGTTTAAGGCGGCGGTCTTGAAAACCGTTGAGCGGCGACGTTCCGGGGGTTCGAATCCCCCCTGCTCCGTATATTTTATGCGCTTTATTTGGAGTGGTGACCGAGAGGCCGAAGGTGGCTCCCTGCTAAGGAGTTATACCCCTAAAGGGTATCGGGGGTTCAAATCCCCCCTGCTCCGTACCTTTTTTGGTATTGGTTGTTATGTTCCGATAAAG
>JAFZVC010000055.1 GCA_017618015.1 Spirochaetaceae bacterium | reverse complement strand
CTATTGCCGAAGCCGGAATAAGGTGCAGCTCGTGGTCTATGCCAGCAAGGTGCTTTATTGCGTTCAGAATAAGAGCCGCGCTAGTTCCAAGCAAATCAGAAGTTTCCGACGTTATAATCGTTCCGTCCTGCAGCTCAATCGCCGCCGACGGAACGCCAGACTCCAACGCGCGATTTTTCGCCGCCGTAGTGACTTTTCTGTCCTCGGTAAGAATCTTCGCCTGACGCATAAGAAGCTCCAGTTTGTACACCTCGCTTTCATCAGCCTCATTCATCGCAAGCCGATTGAGCGCAGTGTAGTAACGTCGGATAATCTCCTGCTTAGAAGCCTCGCAGCAAACATCGTTGTCGGTTATGCAGTAGCCCGCCATGTTAACGCCCATATCAGTCGGCGACTTATACGGATTAACGCCGTAAATGCCTTCGAAAATGACGTTCAAAACTGGAAATATCTCTATATCACGGTTGTAATTAACAGTTGTCTCGCCATAAGCTTCAAGATGAAACGGGTCAATCATGTTCACATCGTTCAAGTCGGCTGTGGCGGCTTCGTATGCAAGGTTAACAGGATGCTTGAGCGGCAAATTCCAGATGGGGAACGTCTCGAACTTAGCGTAGCCTGCTTTTATGCCGCGCTTGTGGTCATGATAAAGCTGAGAAAGACAAGTCGCCATTTTTCCGCTTCCAGGGCCGGGAGCCGTTATTACAACGAGCGGACGGGTCGTTTCTATGTAGTCGTTCTTTCCGTAGCCGTCATCGCTGTCAATGAGCGCGACATTTGACGGATATCCTTCTATAGGGTAGTGATAATATGTCTTAATATGAAGCTTTTCCAATTTTGAGCGGAAAAGCTTTGCGGCTTCCTGACCTTTGAAGTTCGTTATGACGACGCTACTGACCATAAGACCGCGCTTTGTGAACTCCTCGCGCAGGCGCAGAACGTCCATGTCGTACGTAATTCCCAAATCGCCGCGGACTTTGTTTTTCTCGATGTCAACCGCGCTTATTACAATTACGATCTCAGCGTAATCTGCGAGCTGCATGAGCATCGTCAGCTTACTGTCAGGCTGGAATCCCGGCAGGACGCGCGATGCATGATAGTCGTCGAAAAGCTTGCCGCCGAACTCCAGATACAGCTTGTTCCCGAATTTGGCGATGCGTTCTTTGATGTGTTCTGATTGAATTTTAAGGTATTTTTCGTTGTCGAATCCGTGTTTCATATTATCCCCACGGAACTTCAGTATATATCAGTACTGTTTTTTTTTCAATTAAACGTTCGATGAAATCTGCAAAAAAATATAAAGGGGGAAAGTCTTGCTCGAAACTTCGCGCTACGCGCTTGTTGCGGAATCCCCCTGGGCTCAAACCGCGCACTACGCGCTTGTTGCGGAATTCCCCCTGGGCTCAAACCGACGCAGCTGCGGCGGATTCTCGCGGAGAGCTGTGCTCGTAGCGTACCACGCGGTTTTCGCCACACCCCTTTCTCCTAAGGGGGCAGAAGCAGACTTCAGTTCAGCCCCTTAAAATCCCCGACGACTCAAAAAATCCACTTTATTTGTGCCGTTCCGCCCGAAAAGTTCACTTTTTTCGCAACCTAAAAGCAATAACTAAAGTGTAGGAGTTTATAGGGCATAGTTACCCCGAAAAACTTCAGTTTTTCGAGAAGCCCTATTAAAGCCCTGCGGAAACTTTTTTTTATACAGAGGTTTGATATGGCTAAAAAACATCAGCGTAAATACCGCGACCGTCTTTTCAAGGCGATTTTCGGGCGGAACACGCAACAAAGCAAGCAATGGCGGCTCGATCTGTACAATGCTCTGAACGGTACGAGTTACACAGATCCGGACGCGCTCGAAGTCAACACGATTGAGAACGTTATCTACATGACAATGAAAAACGACATTTCTTTTTTAGTCGATTCACAGATGACTTTGTACGAGCAGCAGTCAACGCATAATCCGAATATGCCGTTACGCGGTCTCTTTTACTTATCTCAGCTTTACCAGATGTACATCGAGAAAAACGACATGAACATCCACACTTCAATGCTCGTGAAGATTCCAGAACCGCGCTTCATCGTGTTTTATAACGGCAGTACGAAAAAGCCGGACACCTTCAAAATGCGGCTTTCAGATGCTTTTGAAAGAAATGGTGATGGCGGTAATTCGGCGGAATTTGCGAAGGACTTTGAATGGACTGCGACGGTCATAAACATCAATCCAGGACACAACAAAACGCTTCAAAAAAACTGCAAACCGTTGTATGATTACGTAAGATACGTTGGAAGAATAGCGGACAACAAGAAGAAGGGGCTTCCCATCAAGGAAGCTGTAGACGATGCCGTCAACTGGGCGATTGAAGAAGATATGCTTGACGGCTTTTTCAAAGTGAATAAAGCGGAGGTTAGCGCGATGTGTCTTACAGAATACGACGAAGAAGCCACTATGAGGGCTTTTCGCAAGGAAGGCTACGAAGACGGCAGACTCGCTGGGATTGCAGAAGGTAAGAATGTAGGTAAGCAGGAAAAAGCCGTGGAAACCGCGCGGAAACTGCTTGCGCTGAATACAATGTCTGTTGAACAAATTGCTTATATTACGGAATTATCGATAGAGCAGATTCGTGAACTACAACAACAGACTGTAGTAAATGCATAGAATAGGGGTGGTTTTCTATGAATTGTCTCACAGAATACGACGAAGAAGCGACAATGCGAGCTTTTCGCAAGGAAGGTTACGAAGACGGCAGAGCCTATGGATATACCGAGGGCATAGCGACCGGACTTGCCAAGGGCAAGCAGGAAAAAGGCGTTGAAGATGCGCGGAAGCTGCTTGCGCTGAACACAATGTCTGTTGAACAAATTGCTTATATTACGGAATTGTCGATAGAGCAGGTTCGTGAACTACAACAACAGACTGTAGTAAATGCATGAATAGGGGTGGTTTTCTATGCCAGTCCTGAAGATGCAGCTGCGGACATGGGAGTGTCATTGGACAAAGTTCTTGAAGCACTAAAATTACAAGCGTAATGCCGTCAACTGGGCGATATAAGTGAAGATTTGCTTGAAATCCAATGTTTTTGTAATTTTTTGAAAAAAAAATTCAAATATTTAGGAAATATTAAGAATTCTTTGCTATAATAAAAGTATATCCTGCGTAACAGCATGATTAAAGGAGTTTATATATGAACAAAATTTCAAGATTTGCTGCGGTTTTAGCAGTATTCTTCCTTGTATTCGGACTGACAGGTTGTTTCTTTATTGGAGGTAATGATCCTGCTCCTGCTTCTGATCCGACGGATATGGATATTGCTGATGCTGCTAGTTTGAAGACATTTTTTGAGAATGGTTCAGAGAATGGAAAGCTGACCGCTGATATTTCGGCAACTGACAAATTTGAAGTTCCTGTGGATAAGACAAAGTCACTTGACCTCAATGGTTTCGATATTACTGTTTCACAGTCAGGTGCTATCCTTGTGAAGGGAAATCTTACTATAACAGATTCTTCCTCTGATGATTTATCAGAGGTTGGAAAAGTTGAGAGTACTTATGTAGAAGGTTATGCTGTTCGTGTAAACAGTGGTTCTTTGACCATTAATAATGGATATTTCAAGAGTCCTAGGACAGCTTTGCAGATAGATGAAGATGCTACAGCTGCTATAACGAAAGGAAAATTTGAAGCAAATACAGGTATTGGTGTATTGGAAGGTGGCACAATCACAAGCATGAGTTGTGATGTAGTAGCTACTTACAACGCTGTAGGGAATCTGGGAACAATCGAGACTATAAGCGGTGGTACTTATATAGCAGATGGATTTGAAGCAAGTGGTGCCCATTCCTATGGATTATGGAATCAGGGATCAATAACGACTATATCGGCTGGTGTTTTTTCTGCAAGTACTGAATTAAACGATTATTGTGCATTTGGACTCTGTAATGAGGCTGGTGCTACAATCGGTACGAATCTTGGAAGTTTTTATGCCTTTTCTGGTCTGGGAACACCTCTTAACCTGAATTTAGGAACAATTACTACAGGTAGTGGTGCGCATTATTATGTTAATGTAGCTCTTAATACTCCTCAGAATCAGGCATCGGAAACGCCTCTTGAAACAACAGATCCTAGATAAGAGACTTTTTGTATTCTTTATTTTCTAAAAGCCCTGTGACAGCGTATTTCTGCTTGTCCGGGGCTTTTTTTCAATTTTATTGTGTTATAATATACATAAAGGAGTAAAACCAATGAACAAATTCTTCAAATTATTTTCAGTAGTCGCAGCTTTGTTTCTGATTGTTGGGCTTACGGGCTGTTTCTTTGACCTGTCCAATAATCCGAAAATCAGCAATTCGCTTAACCTCAAATCGTTTTTGACTAGTGAGGCTGGAGAAACAGGAACCCTTACTGCAGATGTCCCATGTCTTTTTTATGTTTTTGATGTAGCCGGAAAATCAAAGACTCTTGACTTGAATGGGTATACGATTTCCTTTGCAGTTGAAAGTGATTCTTTGGTTAAAGATACACTCCAAGTATTTGGAACCCTCAAAATAATAGATTCTTCTGCAGGAAAAACAGGTAAAATCATATGCGAGACATCCTCTTCGAATTCGTCTGACCCAGATACTTGCGCTATAAGAGTTAAAAGCGGTGGTAGATTGACAATTGAAGCTGGTATTTATGAAGCAAGCGGTACTGGTATCATTGTAGACTTAGGTGGTAGAGCTTCTATAACAGGATCTAGTACAAAAATAATCAGCGGTAATACCGGAATTCTTGTCAATGGCGAAATAACGACTTTGAACTGCAACGTCGAGGTGAACTGCACTGCAATCGAGAATAACGGAACAATCACGACTATCTCTGGTGGTGGCTACGTAGCATCAACCTCAACTAGTTATGTCGGAAAAGTTTACGCTCTTTGGAATAAGGGAACAATCGGAACGATTTCTGGTGGAAACTTCTCTGCAACAAATAATGGTCCTAATGCAGCTACTTCGTATGCGTTCGGACTTGAGAACTCTCAGGGAGAAATTACAACTATAAGCGGTGGTACTTTCGGTGCTGTTTATCCGTTATACTCTGCTCATGCAATAAACAGTCAGGGGACAATCACTACGGTAAGCGGGGCAACATTTACACCGCCTTTGAGTGATTAATAATTCTAACTGAAGTATTACAAGAAAGCCCTGAGACAGCGGTTCGCCGTTCGCCGCGCGTCCGGGGCTTTTTTTTCATCTGTGTAGTAATATTGAAAAAAAACATGCAAAGTGATATTGTGTTGCCAGAAATCATTTCTTTTTGGGAGTAATAAATGACCTACACTGCAGAAGTAGAGCATATGTGTCCTCTCGCGAAAGGCGCATATCACGGACCTGCACCAATTCCAGAAGAAGGAAAATGGGTTCAGGCTAAAGAAATCAAAGACATCTCCGGTTTCACACATGGTATCGGTTGGTGCGCACCACAGCAGGGCGGCTGCAAACTGACGCTCAACGTAAAGAACGGTATTATCGAGGAAGCTCTTGTAGAGACAATCGGCTGTTCTGGTATGACTCACTCAGCTGCTATGGCTTCTGAAATCCTCATCGGAAAGACACTCCTTGAGGCTCTTAACACAGACCTCGTTTGTGACGCTATCAACACAGCAATGCGCGAGCTTTTCCTCCAGATCGTTTACGGACGCACACAGTCCGCTTACTCAGAGGACGGACTCAAAGTTGGTGCTTCTCTTGAGGACCTTGGTAAAGGTCTTCGCTCACAGGTTGGAACAATGTTCGCAACAAAGGCAAAGGGACCACGCTACCTCGAAATGGCAGAAGGCTATGTAGAGAAAGTTGCTGTTGACAAAGACGGTGCTATCATCGGTTACAAATTCATCCATTTCGGAAAGATGATGGAGTTCATCAAGAAAGGCGATGATCCAGCTACAGCAATGGACAAAGCTCGTGGTTCATACGGACGCACTACAGAAGAGCAGGGTGCCGTAAAACTTATCGACCCACGCAAGGAATAGGATACGGAGGAATAGAAAATGGCAGATAAAATCACATTTGAAAACTACGAAGGCCGTATCGCAAAAATCACAAAAGCTCTCAATGAGAACGGCATTAAATCAATAGAAGAAGCTAAGGAAATCTGCGACAAAGCAGGTATCAATCCTTACAAGACAGTTGAGGAAACTCAGCCAATCTGCTTCGAGAATGCAAAGTGGGCATACGTTTGTGGTGCCGCTATCGCAATCAAGAAGGGATGCAAGAACGCTGCTGATGCTGCAGAAGCAATCGGTATCGGACTTCAGTCATTCTGTATTCCTGGTTCTGTTGCTGAGGACCGCAAAGTTGGTCTTGGTCACGGAAACCTTGCTGCACGTCTTCTCCGCGAAGAGACACAGTGCTTCGCGTTCCTTGCTGGACACGAGTCATTCGCAGCTGCTGAAGGCGCAATCAAGATTGCACAGAAAGCTGACAAAGTTCGCAAGCAGCCACTCCGCGTTATCCTTAACGGTCTTGGAAAAGACGCTGCTCAGATTATCAGCCGCATCAACGGATTCACATACGTTAAGACACAGTTCGACTATTTCACAGGCGAGCTCAAGATTGTTGAGAAGATTCCTTACTCAACAGGCGAGCGCGCAAAAGTTAACTGCTACGGCGCAGACGATGTTCGCGAGGGTGTAGCTATCATGTGGCACGAGAACGTAGATGTTTCTATCACAGGAAACTCAACGAACCCGACACGTTTCCAGCACCCAGTTGCAGGTACATACAAGAAGGAACGCCTTGAGGCTGGAAAGAAGTACTTCTCTGTAGCTTCCGGTGGTGGTACAGGACGCACACTGCATCCAGATAACATGGCTGCTGGTCCTGCTTCTTATGGTATGACAGATACAATGGGACGCATGCACTCTGACGCACAGTTCGCAGGTTCTTCATCTGTTCCGGCACACGTCGAGATGATGGGATTCCTCGGAATTGGTAACAACCCGATGGTTGGTGCGACAGTAGCTATCGCAGTTGACGTTGCAACAGCTCTTAACAAATAAGTTGTTGAACGCCCATTAAATGCGAAAACCGCCGTTTTTAGGAACGGCGGTTTTTTTTTGCGGATTTTGCGCCGTTCGCGCACGACTTACGCGACGAACCGCATCACACAGTCCGCTACGAACGCCGCCGCAGAAGCACACAACGCGACAGTCAGCAGGCTTTTCTCGAACCACGCGAGCACGAGTGCCGTTATGCAGCCAGCGAGCGCCGTTATCGTGTTTCCTGTCGAGTAGAAAATCGCCGGGAACGTCATGGCACCAAGGACCGCATACGGAATATAGTACAAAAACGACTGAACGAACGTGTTTTCAATCTTCTTTCTGAAAAGTACGAACGGAATCATCCTGACAAGATATGTAACTCCAGCCATTACAGCGAGATATTCAAAAAAGAGCAATGTGTTTTCCATCAGGCTATTCCTCCGGCTCCGCATTACTGTTTGCCGTTTTGACCGGACGCAGCAGTGCAAAGAGCGCACTTGAAGCAACCGCGCAAATAATGATGACGAATCCTGCAGAAACCTTGTCGAGTACCGGCACAAAACGGAACAGCACGCTCATCGCGCACGACACGATGATAACACCCAGAACGGAGCGGCTCTTTTTCGCCGCCGGAATGATAATCGCAATGAACATGCCGTAAATCGCGATTCCAAGCGCATTCGTAACAGCGACAGGAAGAATGTTGCCGGCGGCGGCTCCGAGCAATGTGCCGAGCGACCACCCAATATACGGAACGACAGCAAGCCCATACATGTAGCGGCTTCCTATCATCTCTTGTTTTGCGGAAGCGACTGCGAAAATCTCATCAGTCATAAAGAACGAAATACAGAAGCGGTCGCCGTTTTTAACGGACGAATCTGCTTTTTGCGAAAGCGATATCGACATCAGCGAGTACCGCAAATTGATTATCAGCTGTGTGAGCGCGATTTCTATGAACGGAAGCCCTTGTACCATTATCGGAACGCCTGCAAGCTGCCCCGCGGACGTGAGGTTTGTCATCGAAATAAGAAGAGCTTGCCACAACTTAAGTCCGTTTCCAACGGCGAAAATGCCGAACGCGAACGAAACTGAAAGGTATCCCAAGCCGATTGGAACGCCGTCTTTTATACCATTTTTAAAGGTGTACGCCGAAGCGCATTTTAAGTTCATGCCGATGAGTATAGCACAAACAGGGGGTGTTGCAACAGACATAAAAAAACGGACACAAAACTGTGTCCGTTTTCGATTACATCGGGGTCTGCGTTACGATCGAACCGTCTGCTCGGAACTCGAGCGAACAGAACTTAACGTTGCGCTTCTGGTTTACGCCGCCAGAAAGCTCGCAGTCGTGGTAGAAAAGATACCATTTGCCTTTGAACTCAACGATGGAGTGGTGTGTCGTCCATCCGAGCGGCGGGGTAAGAACCTTTCCGCCGTATGTATACGGACCGTATACGTTGTCCGCGACTGTCCAGATAATAAAGTGTGTGTCGCCTGTGGAGTACGTGAAATAATACTTTCCGTTGCGCTTAAAAATCCACGGAGCTTCAAAATAGCGGCGGTCGTGGTCTTTGCCCTTAAGCGGCTCGCCATTCTCATCAAGAACTACGATGTCCCTCGGCTCCTCGGCGAACTGCTTAAGATCTGCTGTCATTTTCGCTATCTTTCCGCATACGGCTGGTGTGTCGCCCTCCGGCTCCTTGTTTTTCTCGTCATAAACGTTGTTGCGGTATTTGTCGAGCTGACCGCCCCAAATGCCGCCGAACGCCGTGTAGTATTCGCCGTCATCGTCCTTGAACATACATGGATCGATGCTGTAGCTGCCTTTTATCGGCTCGTCCTCTGGTTTGAAAGGGCCTTCCGGCTTGTCTGATGTGGCAATTCCCAGTCGGAAAAAATTCTTCTTGTCGCGTGCCGGGAAAATCAGATAATATTTGCCATCTTTTTCCGCGCAGTCCGGTGCCCAAAGCTGGCTAGAAACCCATTTCACGTCGTCCTGATGAAGCGCAAGCCCACAGTCGCGCGGAAGTGTCTCTGTATCTGGCATTTCGAAAACATGGTAGTCTTCCATCTGATACTGGTCGCCGTTATCGTTCGATTCTACGTCGATGCCTTTGTCGTGGGATGGATATATGTAAATCTTGCCGTTAAAAACGTGCGCAGAGGGGTCTGCTGTGTAAATATGTGTGATGAGGGGTTTTTTCTCAAGCATACGATTCTCCTATGGTTAAAGGGTAGCATAGAAAAAAGGTATGGAATATCAGCAATTACACCGATAAAAGCCCGGTCGTCTCATCGATGCCCATCATGATGTTCATGCACTGTACCGCCGCGCCTGACGCGCCTTTTCCAAGGTTGTCAAAGCGTGTTGTAACGACTATGCGGTCGTCGTTGCCGTAGACGAAAAGCTGCATGACGTTTGTTCCCGCCATGGTGTTCGCCGGAATGAACGGTTCTGTAAGAACGCCTTCGCCCATAAGCGGCGCGACTTTCACGAAATTCGTGTTTGCGTAATGCTCGGCGAACATAGCCTGTACGTCTGCCGGGGTAACTTTTTTGCTAAGAAGCCTTGTGAAAAGTGGGACTGTTACCGTCATGCCGGAAAAATAGTCGCATACATAAGGGCAGAACACCGGCTCAAAGGCAAGACCGCTTACTTTTTTCATTTCTGGAAGATGCTTGTGTGACTGTGTGAGCGCGTACAGGCGCGGCGATTCAAGCTGAAAATCCCGGTCTTGTGCCTCGTATTGTGCGATCGCCTTTTTGCCCGCTCCGGAATAGCCCGAAACAGCGTGAATTACAACTGGGTAGTCTGCCGGCATAATGCCGCTTTTTACAAGAGGATAACCTATCGCGTTAAAGCCGCTTGCGTAACAGCCTGGCACCGCGACTCGGTTCGAGCTTTCAATTTTTTTGCGGAAATCTGCGGAAAGCTCCGGGAAGCCGTAAGCCCATGCGTCGTTCGTGCGGTGCGCCGTAGATGCGTCTATTATGCGTGTGGTAGGGCTTGTGCAAAGCTCTGCGGACTCTATTGCAGCCGCGTCCGGAAGGCACAAGAACGTAAAGTCGCTTTCGTTTATGAGCCGCTGCCTTTCCGCCGTGTCTTTGCGTTTATCCTCGTCTATCTGAAGCAGCTCAATGTCGTTCCGTCCGCTGAAGCGCTCGAATATCTTAAGTCCTGTTGTTCCTTCTTTTCCGTCTATAAAAACTTTGTAAGCCATTAAATACCTCTTTTTACCGCGCGAACCGATTCTGTGCGCATGGTATAACTATACTATCAGTCGCGGGTGTTTTTCAATATTTGGGAAAAAAACAATGCTTCAGCATTTTAAATTCTTTCAGAAAAAAATGGCTTTCAGTCACGTAGCGGGGCGGCAAAAACGCGCGATATCGCGCTATACGCTGTTTGTGGTATGGGAACTATTAAAGATGCCGCTATCGCGGCGTCCACAAACAGAGTATTTTTGCACCCGCGCTACGTTCCTTTTCGCCATTTTCCTTACAAAACTCATAATGCGGAGTCCTTGAACTGTTATTGCCAAAAAAAAGCTGCCACTCACGGTTGTGAATGACAGCTTTCTGTTTTGCGCTCAACTGAAACCCCGCAAAACGCCTTTCGGGGGCGTTACGGGGGGCACCCCCGTATGTGGGGGTAGCGTAAGACCCCGCAGCTCGCGAAGCCGCGAGCGAGGAGTCTGGAGCGAGGGGGATTCTTCCCCCTCCGTGTGCGAGCGCTACGAGCATAGCTCTCCGCGAGACTCGCTAACAACAGTCCACTGGACTGTTGTTCCCCAGCGCATTGAAACGCTTCGCTGGCAATGCGCTGGGTCGCTCCCTATTAAGCAAATGGGTTCTCTGTTGCGTACAGTGTTCCTGCTGGCTTGTTGTAAGCGATGTCCTCAATTCCGAGGTACTGGAATACTGTGAACAGAGCCTTTCCTACGTGGCCGAACGCAACAGCTCCGTGGTGCGGATACTGTTTTTCGATAAGAACGTGGCGGTAGAAGCGTCCCATTTCTGGGATAGCGAATACACCGATTCCACCGAATGAGCGTGTTGCAACAGGAAGAACCTCGCCCTGTGCGATGTAAGCCTTGAGCTTTGTATCAGCACTTGACTGAAGTCTGAAGAACGTAATCTGTCCTGGTGCGATATCGCCTTCGAGCGTTCCGCGTGTGAAGTCTGGCTTGCTTCCTTTTGGCTCAAGCAGACGATGCTGAATCAGCTGGTACTTAACAGCTGGCTTGCTGCCTTTGTCCAGGCGGCAGAACGGTGTGTTACCGCAGTGGAAGCCCATGAACGTATCGTTAAGCTTGTAGTTGTATTTGAACTTGCCCTTGATCTCGTCGTTGTAAAGGTCTTCTGGAACTGTATTGTTGATGTCGAGCAATGTAACTGCTGAACCTGTTACACATGTACCGATGTACTCTGAGAGTGCGCCGAAGATATCAACTTCGCAAGCTACAGGGATGCCCTTTGCTGCGAGGCGGCTGTTTACATAGCATGGCTCGAATCCGAATGCTTCTGGGAATGCTGGCCAGCACTTGTCTGCGAATACTACGTAGTCGCGTGCGCCCTTGTTCTTTTCTGCCCAGTCAAGAAGAGTAATCTCGAACTGTGCCATTCTTTCGAGCATTTCTGGGAATGCGTTTCCGCCTTCTGCTTCCATTTCTTTGATGATGTCTTTGATGCGTGGATCGCCGGCATGTGCTTTGTAAGAAACGAGAAGGTCAAGCTCTGAGTTTTCCTGGATTTCAACGCCGATGTCATAAAGTCCCTTGATAGGAGCGTTACATGCGAAGAAGTCCTGTGGGCGTGGACCGAATGTGATGATCTTGAGGTGTGCAAGACCGATGAGAGCGCGTGCTACAGGAACGAAATCCTTCATCATAGCAGCAACATCTTCAGCGTTTCCAACTGGATATTCAGGGATAACAGCCTTAAGGTGGCGAAGGCCGAGGTTGTATGAGCAGTTAAGAACGCCGCAGTATGCGTCACCGCGTCCGTCGATAAGTCCGCCGTCTTTGTATGTGCTCTCAGCAGCTGCTGCGTACATAACAGGACCGTCGAAGTTCTTTGCGATAAGTGTCTCAGGTGTTTCTGGACCGAAGTTTCCAAGGAAAACGCAGAGTGCGTTACATCCAGCTTTCTTAACATCCTCGATAGCCTTGAGCATGTCGAGTTCGTTTTCTACAGTTACTTTTGATTCATACAGATCTTTTCCGTATGCTTTTGCAATGGCTGCTCTTCTTGATTCGGAAAGAGAAATGATGAAGCAGTCGCGGCTGACGGCAATAATACCGAGCTTTACGTCAGGAATGTTTTTGAACATTATTGGCTCCCTTGTTTGTATAAACAAACATATTATAATTTAGACGCACGATGTCGCCTGTTTTATCTTCGCGGATACCCCCACTAAAGATAATCTGAATTTTATACCATAGTCGCTATAAGTCAAGCAGATATTTTCCCTAAGGTGATAATTTTTAATAAATGAATATTTATGCAAAAAATATGCAAAAACTGCTGAGTTTATGCTTTTTCCTATGGTACAAAAGATTTTTTTCTGGTAACATAAGATTATGCGGTCTTTTTCTAGAGGTGCAACGACGCACTGTAGCCGCTTTCTTTATATTAATAGAGGTTTATGATGATTACCCTGAAATTCGGCGGAACGTCGATGGGAAATGCCGGACGCATTTTGGATTCTGCAGCTATTATGAAAGGTCGGGCGGAAAATGAGCGCATAAGCGTTGTCGTTTCTGCCGTGGCAGGTGTTTCGAACCGCCTGCAGGAAAGTATTGATAAGACAGTTGAGGGGGCATCCCCTTCGGAATACACAACAACACTCAGGAATATCCACAAGGATATTTGTGCCGATATCGCGAAGAAGCTCGACGGTTTCAACGCACAGAACGTAATGGCATCTTTGGAGGATGTCTTTGCGGAATACGAGCGGCTTTTGAACGCTGTCTCCGCATTCGGCGAGTGCCCGCTTTCGGTTCACTGCCGAATCATGGGAATGGGCGAGCGTCTTTCCGCGCCTATCGTTGCCGCCGTTCTTGGCGCAATGGGGCAGAATGTATATCTTTTTGACTCACGCAACTACATTTACACGACAGGAAACCAGGCTGAGGGAGACCCGGACTACGCCCGCACGATGACGGCTTTCGCAGAGATTCGCGACGGCAAAGTTGGCCGCTCTGCTAGGATTCTGCTTTTCCCAGGCTTTATCTGCACTTGGAAAGACGGAGCGATGGGGCTTTTGGGACGCAACGGCTCCGATTTCTCCGCGGCGCTCGTCGGCGTTGGGCTCGGCTCTACAAAAGTCGAGTTCTGGACGGACGTTGACGGCATTTTCACTGCTGACCCGCGCATCGTTCCAGACGCTATCATGGTTAACGATATGAGCTACGAGGAAGCCATGGAGCTTTCTTTCTTCGGCTCAAAGGTTCTTCATCCAAAGACGCTCGCACCGCTTGCCGCAAAAGGCATTGAGGCTTGGAGCCTTAACACGATGAACCCCGCGTCACGCGGAACACGCATAACATCAGGCTCTTTTGAGACTACAGGACCTATCCGCGGTATCTCTTGCCTTAAGAACACGGCGATGATAAGCGTTTCCGGCTCTGGCATGAAAGGCAAGTCCGGCATGGCGGCACGCATTTTCGCGGCAGTTTCACGCGCGGGCATTTCTATGCTACTCATTACGCAGTCCAGTTCAGAGTACACGATCAGTTTCTGCGTCAACCAGAAGGACGCGCAGACTGTTCAGGATATCCTTGGCGCGGAGTTCGAGCTTGAGCTTCGCGAGAATATCATCAACCTTATTGAGATGCAGGAAAACTGCGCGATTGTTTCTATCGTTGGTGACGGTATGAAGCACAAGCGCGGCATCGCCGGTAAGTTCTTCGACGCGCTCGCATCCCAGGATATAAGCATCCTCGCAATCGCACAGGGCTCTTCCGAACGGTCGATTTCTGTCGTTATCAACGGCGAGAACGGCGACACGGCTGTCCGCATCGCACATCGGTTCTGCTTCAACACAGCGCAGACAATCGAAGTTTTTGCGTTCGGCGCTGGAAACATCGGCGGTACGCTGCTCGACCAGATAAAGACACAGCAGAAAGAACTTCTTTCTCAGGGCGTAGACATTAAAGTTATGGCGATTGCGAACATCGACGGTATGATTATGAGCGAGAACGGTCTTAGTCTTGCTGACTGGCGCGGTGACGTTAAGAAAAACGGAAAGCCGACGAACCTTGATGAGATTCTTACGTTCGTAAAGCGCATCAAGCCGCTCAATCCTATTTTCGTGGATTGTACCGCTTCTTACGACCTGCCCGAACGCTACCTTGATATCCTTAATGCTGGTATGCACATCGCGACGCCGAACAAACGCGCCAACTCAATGAGCATGCAGTTCTACAAAGATCTCCGCACGACGGCGAACAAAATGCACAGGCGCTTCCTGTACGAGACGAACGTCGGCGCGGGTCTTCCTATAATCGACACGCTGCAGAACCTTTTCAAGTCTGGCGACAGGCTTACGGGCTTCTACGGCATTATGTCCGGCTCGCTCTCTTACATTTTCGGACGGCTTGACGAGGGCGTTCCGTTCAGCCAGGCTGTTCTTGAGGCAAAAGAAAAACGCTTTACCGAGCCTGACCCGCGCGATGACTTGGGCGGTCTTGATGTTGCAAGAAAGGCTCTTATCATTGCTCGCGAAGCAGGTATGGAGCTTGAGCTTGAGGATGTCGTAATCAACAAAGTTTTCCCGGACAGCTTCGACGATACGGGAACGACCGAGGAATTCCTTAAGAAACTTCCACAGCTCGACGATTTCTTTGCGAAGAAGATTGAGAGCCTTAAAAAAGAGGGCAAAGTCCTTCGCATGGGCGCGACGATCGAGAACGGCAAGTGCAGCGTCGGCATGATGGAAGTAGGCGAGGATCATCCGCTTTTCGTAATTAAAGGCGGCGAGAATGCGTTCGTTTTCCATACGGCACGCTATACACCGATCCCGATGACAATCCGCGGATACGGAGCTGGTGCTGGCGTAACAGCTGCCGGTGTTTTCGGCGACATCCTGCGCACAGTTTCCTGGAACCCAGAAACAGTTCTTCGGTAATCAATGCGTAAAAAAGTTCGTAAATCGAGTTTTGCGCCGTTTGAATAGTCTTATAGAGTAAACAGCTGCGTAGCCAACAGATCCCCTACAAGCCAGTATTGACGAACGAAGTGAGGAACTAACTGAGCTTGTAGGGATTGTTGGCGAGAGCAGCTGTTCAGTGTGTTGAAGTTTTGCTATTAATATGGCGAAATATGATTTACGAACTTTAGGAGGTGCGATGAAACAGCTTTCGGAAAGCCCTATACAGCGATACGTTTTATCAGTTCTTGTAGAGAACCATGCCGGTGTCCTGAGCCGTGTTTCAGGCCTTTTCAGCCGGCGTGGCTACAATATCGACAGCCTTACCGTGGGCGTTACGTCGCACCCAGGTCAGTCCCGCATGACGATTGTCGTGCAGGGCGATGACCACACGCTCAACCAGATAATCAAGCAGCTTTCCAAGCTTGAGGAAGTCATCACGATTGAACACTGCGACACTTCTGCGACAGTGCTCCGCGAGACAGCCCTTATCAAAGTTTCTGCGCCGGGCGAGTCGCGCATCGGCGTTATCGAAACGGCGAACATCTTCCGTGCGCATGTCGTAGACGTGGGCTTTGACACACTTATCATTGAGGCGACCGGAAGCGAGGACAAAATCGCGAGCCTTATCCGGCTTTTGGAGCCGTTCGGCATCCGCGAGCTTGTCCGCACGGGACTTACCGCGATGGACAGGGGCGGAAAACTCCTGGGCGTACCAGAAAAGCAAGCAGATTAAGGGCGTTCCCGACGCACGCGTCGGGCGCGCTTTCCGCCGTTACATTCGGGCGCAACTTCGTCACGCCCGAACGCCTGACGGCGCGGCTTCAATCGCTAACGCGGTCGAAAAACCAACAATCCACAAAACTTAAAATCCGCGCGTAATTGCTGCCAATCTGCGAAAATTCGCGAAAAATCGAAAAAAAAACAAACCCCACGTTTCAGGGACAATATATGTCACCATACCTAAGTTATACTGACTGTGAAAATGCGGTGTGACTACCGGAACAAAGGCTGCGGGCGACACTAATCTCCACCCAAAGAGCTTGTCTGCAGCCTGAGTCCGCCGCAAATCCGCGGTTCGTGCGCAGTTTCCGCAAGGAGCGATCGCGCGTTCCGCTGTCAACAACGCTTAAAGGAGTGTTTTATGGACGCACAGATTTTAATCAGATGTGGTTACAGTTGGTTCCAGTTCTCAAAGAGCCAGACCGGGATTCTCGACTACAACGGAAAGCTCGACACGAAAATCCGTCCCGACACAAAAGGCTACCAGGAGCTTGCTTCCAGTACGTACTTCTCTCCAAGCTGGTATATCTTTCTGCAATCGGCTGTGAACAACAATCCCAAAGTTTATGTCGCGCCGGATGTCGATGTTTCGGATGAAGCGACGTTCTCTTTCCTCATCCATGTTGGAGCCTTGCTCGCCGCTGTCGAAGCGAAAGACTCCCTTCTTGCCGGAGAGCTTTACCTTCGCCGCAAAGAAAGCTTCGAGAAATTCGCGCCACTGACTCAGTACATCATCGAGCCGCTTTGCGCCGAAATCCTTTTCTCGCTCGCGTTTGGAAGAATGCAGAATCTCGCTCCCGAATCAGTTCCGCTTATCTATAACATCGCCAAGAAAAAGCTCGGCTTCGACTCTTCGCGCGAGACGCTTGAGCAGGCTTTCATGCGCTATTTCAAGCAGAACAAGGGCAAAGTAACGTTCACGCTTCCTCTTGTCGGAACGCAGTTTTACAACTGGATGGATGATATGGAGCCGCCGATGCTCGAAAAGCTCTGCGACAACCTTAGTGCCGATGACCTTCTCGGCGCGGCAGATAAAATCCGGAGCGCACGCCACTCTTTTTACGCCGGTTTGGAGACAGTCGTTCAGGCAGAGCCTTACAACCGCTACGACAAGAACTCTATCCTCGTATGTATAGAGAACCCTGCCACAAAGCTTTACGGCAATGCCGGGCTTGAAAAAACGGGACACATCCGCGCACTCGCCGCGAAAATCCTTCGCGAATCGATGCCCGAAAAAATGAATTTCGGCGGCAAACTCGCGAGCCTCAGCCCCAACGATATCGTCGTCGAACTTTCCGTCTAAAACGCACTTGGGAGGGGTGCGTTCTGTGCGGTTTATCAAGTATAATCGATACAGCGTGTCGGGCGCGAAGCCATAAGGAGGAAAAAGACTATGAGTTCAATCAACATTCTTCAGAAAGGAATTTTAGATATCCCTGCGGATGCAATCGTAAATGCGGCGAATACAGGGCTTTGGGCTGGCGGTGGCGTTAGTGGCGCAATTTTCAGCAGGGCCGGATTGGCGGAACTCACCGCTGCCTGCAATAAAATCGGACATTGCGATGAAGGCAGCGCAGTCATCACTCCCGGGTTCGGCTGCCCCTGCAAATACATCATCCACGCTGTCGGTCCCCAGTATCAGGATGGAAAACACGGCAAGCCTGAGGCACTTTACGGTGCGTATAAAAAATCGCTCGAACTTTGCCGCGAGAATGATATCCATTCTGTCGTGTTTCCTCTGATTTCCGCCGGGATTTTTGGCTATCCGCCGCACGACGCGTGGACCCAGGCGATTTACGCGTGCAAGAACTTCATCAACCAAAATCAGGATTACAATCTGGACATATTTTTCGCCATCCCGGAGACACAAAAGCTGAATACCGGCAAAAAGATTCTGGCAAAAGAATTACCGGGAATAAACATGTAAGGTGTAGGGGAGAGAGGGGATAGGGCGTTCCCGACGCAACCGCTGCCGCGCTTGCGTCGGTCGGCTGTTCCGCGGCTCGGTACCCTCGGCACTCCCTGCTCGCTTCGCTCACAGGGGTGCTTGCTTCGCAACCGCTCCATAGCCTAACGCGGGGAAAAATCAAAAAAAAAGTCAATTTATGTGGTATAATAGAAGAAGAGGAGTGATAAAAAGATGGCAGAGAAAAAATCTAATGCAGAATTCCTTAAATGGTTCAAGCCTGTTATTGAAGCTTTAAAAGAACTTGGTGGTTCGGCTACACCTCAGCAAGTATATAAACAAATTGTAGATGATTTATCTCTTCCTGATGAAGTCGTTAATGAAACTTACGGAAAAACTGGAAATAATAGATTTAAGAATCAAGTAGCTTTTGCTCGGAATT
Source organism: Spirochaetaceae bacterium (assembly GCA_017618015.1). GTDB lineage: Bacteria > Spirochaetota > Spirochaetia > Treponematales > Treponemataceae > Treponema_I. The sequence goes on along the minus strand of JAFZVC010000055.1, from coordinate 8,477 downwards.
ATCTTGTTTATGCTGGGTATATTGATAAATCAGTCAGAGGCATTTGGACTCTGACTGATACAGGGAAAAAAGTTAATATGACAGAAGAGCTTGCGGCAGAAATTTTTATTGAAAATACAGAACGACTTGCTATAGAAAAAAAGAATTTTTGGGGAAAACTGCCAAACACCGAATATGATGCATTGTATGATGAGTTTAATAAACGATTCCCGATTGAGCAATTATCTGAAATGACATTGGAACAGTATACAAATACAAAAAGAGAGGATTCATTTTGTTACTGGGTTGAAACAAAAACTCAGGATATAGGATCTATTTGGGGTGGTTCTTCTTATAAATTCGGTATTTTCAAATTTTCTGGTAATCTGAAATCATCTGTTGGAACAATGAGAGATAATGAGTATGCGTGGTATTCAAAATATGGAAATACACGTAATGAAGTTTTTACAAATGTACGCGATAAAATAATACAAATTGCACATTTTGCAAAAGACGGGGCATATTCTAAAATAGATGATATTGATTTGGGAGATGCTTTTAAATGGAAAATTGCGTTCCTATATTCTGGAAAAAAACTTATAAATTGGTTCAAAAAAGAAATCTTACTTGAATTTGCAGATTTCTATGGTAAAAAAGTGAAACAAAATTCTTCTATCTCGGAATTACAAACAATTCTTATTAAAGAGAGAGGAAGTGAAAATGTATGGGATTTCAGTAGACAACTACAGTCGATTTATCAAGAAATTCAATCTCAGAATAATACAACTGATACAACGTCAGAATCTTCAATTCGGTATTGGATTTATTCACCAGGTGAAAATGCATTCAAATGGGAGGAATTTCATAGAAACGGAATTATGGCTCTTGGATGGGAAGAACTTGGTGACTTAAGATTATATGCCTCTCGCGATGAAATTAAAGAAAAGCTAAAAGAAGTTTATACTGATTCATCTTGTGTAAATTCTTCACTTGCTACATGGCAATTTGCAAATGAGATGAAAAAGGAGATGTAATATTTGTTAAAAAGGGCATGTACAAAATCATTGGTCGAGGTATTGTTGCTGGCGATTATGAATTTGATGTAGATAGAAAAGATTACAATCATATCCGAAAAGTGAATTGGACTCATAACGGAGAATGGAAACATCCTGGTCAAGCTGTTATGAAAACACTTACTGATATAACAGATTACACTGACTATGTAGGGAAGTTGAATGCACTTTTTGAAATTGAAGAAGCAGAGGAAGAGAAGAGCAAAGACTTTGAGTCTTATGACGAATCGGACTTTCTTTCTGAAGTTTTTATATCGGCTGAAAAATACAAGACTATTGTAAATCTTTTGGAACGAAAGAAAAATATAATACTACAAGGTGCACCTGGCGTAGGAAAATCATATGCAGCAAAGAGGCTTGCTTATTCAATAATAGGAGAAAAGAACACAGATCAAGTAAAAGTTGTCCAATTTCATCAGAGTTATAGTTATGAAGATTTCATTGTTGGGTTCCGACCGTCTGAAGATGATAACAAACAGTTTGAAAAAAAATACGGTGTCTTTTATGAATTCTGCAAAAAAGCAATAGATGATGGCGATAATGATTATTTCTTTATTATTGATGAGATTAATCGTGGTAATATGAGTAAAATTTTTGGAGAATTGTTATTACTCATTGAAAGCGATAAGCGGGGAAAAGGTAATAAACTTCAGCTTTTGTATTCGAATGAGGAATTCTATGTTCCAGAAAATGTTTATATCATCGGTATGATGAATACAGCAGATAGAAGTCTTGCTCTGATTGACTATGCGTTGCGTCGTCGTTTTGCGTTTGTTGAATTTGAACCTGCTTTTGAAAGTGATGGTTTTAAACAAGTACAAGAACGAATCAATAATAAAAAATACAATAGCCTGATTGAATGTGTTAAGCAACTAAATAAAGCTATTTCAGATGATTATTCTTTAGGTAAAGGGTTCCAGATAGGTCACAGTTATTTTGTTCCTGAGAATAATTCTAATATTGATGATGTATGGCTAGAAAATGTTGTTGATTATGAACTTATTCCTTTGCTTGAAGAATATTGGTTTGATGAAACTGATAAACTTGAAAATTGGCGAAAGAAGCTTAAGGATGCAATAAAGTGAACAAAGATATTCCAATAGAGAATATTTATTTCATGCTTTCGTATGCTTTTAAAGTCTTAAACCATGACAGTTATAGAAATATGGCTGTAGAAAAGTTCAGTAATCTTGCGGATATGTTCGCGGCAATTTTACAAAAGGGAATTGAAAGTCAGGTTAAAAGATATTTAAATCGAGAGTATGTTGTTGAAAAAGAATCATTATCAACATTAAGAGGAAAAATAGAAATATCTGATTCTATAAATAATATGTCCTTCCTAAATAAGAAACTTGTTTGTTCGTTTGATGAGTTTTCTGTTGATTCATATATGAATAGAATTTTAAAATCGACTGTATCCTGCCTTTTAAAATCAAAAATTTCGGACAAACGAAAAAAGCAATTAAAAGCTTTGCTAGCGTATTTTTCAAATGTCAATGAAATAGATTTGCATAACATAAATTGGAAGATACATTATGACAAGAATAATGAAACCTATCGTATGCTGATGGGAATTTGTTATTTGTTTTCAAAAGGACTTTTACAAACGCAGTCTGATGGAAAGTTCAAAATTATGGATTTCCTTGACGAACAAAGAATGTGTAGATTATATGAAAAATTTATATTGGAATATTACCGAAAGGAACATAAAGAGTTTTCAGCAAATTCAAGCGTAATAGAATGGCAACTTGATGATGAAAACGACGTTATGCTTCCCGCAATGCAAAGTGATATTATGCTTTCTAAAAACAATAAGGTTTTAATTATTGATGCAAAATATTATAAGCAATCGACACAAGTTCAATATGAGAAACATACTGTCCATTCTGCAAATCTTTATCAGATTTTTACCTATGTAAAAAATAAAGAAGCAGAGCTTTCTGAAAAGGAACATGAAGTTTCTGGTATGCTCCTGTATGCTAAGACGTTAGATAATCACCTATATCCAAATGATTATATGATGAGTGGTAATAAAATAAGCGTGCGAACACTTGATTTGAATTGTGACTTTTCTGAAATCAGAAAGCAGTTGGATGATATTTGTGATAAGTTCTTCTGTAAATGAACAGTGTTTATCTCCCCGTATTCCAAAAATCAGTGACGATTTTAACCGCGTTGAATTCGATACGGTTAAAAAACATGAGAAGATGAACTTGTAAGAATTCCTTACAAGTTGATTACAAGAACAAAAAGAATGAAGAAAAGCGGTGTATAACGGATTGGTGAAATCCCAAATGATTGTGAAGAAATATTGTCAAATAATATTTTGATGAAATAGATTTGGATCTTTTTTTGCCCGAATGTTTTTCACTTTTAGCAGGAAGAAAAAAATAAAGCCTCGGAAAGATTCCGAGGCTTGAGTGACGCGGCTGAATAATCAGCGAACAGGGCAACTAAGACACCTCACGTCGATAGTCAAAATATATCACTGAATTGGGAAAAGTCAAGCGAGCTGAATGAATGAAATAAAGCGATTTAATTAGTATTTGTCGCTTTCAAAACGACCATTTCAGTCCCACTTTGTTTTATGCTGAATCCATCGAGCACAGAGGATGAAGCTATGAGCAAAAAGAAAACAACAGAACCGGAAAAACTGGACGGCAGAAGTGAGAAAATTTTAGAACAGGTGGAAAAAGAATTCTCTGTGGAAACTGTTAAAAATTGACAACAGAAAAAAAATGGACTATATTAGAAACAAGAAAACCTTGCACGCCTCTTGTTGCCAATTATGGTTTCAATGCGCACCCAGCGAGGTTCTTTTTTTTGCCCGAATGCTTTTTCTCTTTTCACAGGAAGGCAAAAATGAGTAAAAAAGTCTACAGCAAACCGCCTCTTTCTTTAAAAGAACAAGCTCAATTGCTTCTTGTCCGAGGACTAAGAGGTATTTCTACGGAAGAACTAATTCAAAGACTCGGAAACATAAGTTATTACAGGTTGAAAGGATATACTTATCCTTATCAGAAAAATGATGATAAAGACACACCGTTTCTACCAAATTCAAAATGGAATTATATTTGGAATGACTATGTTTTTGACTCAAAATTACGAAATCTTATAATAGATGCTCTTGGACATATAGAAGTTTCATTTAGAACTCAGCTTGCGCTTGAAATGTCTATTGCGTATGGCTCAAGATGGTATACCGATTCTAAGCTTGCTTTTTCAAAAGAGCTGTTTGATAAAAATCTTGAGGAATTATATGGACATTGGAATCGTTCCAGAGAAATATTCAAGGAACATTACGAAACTGAGTATGATAATACCTTGCCTCCACCTGCATGGATGCTTTTCGAAACTACAACTTTTGGTACTGTTTCAAAAATTTATTCAAACATTAAAAAGGATATTCCTGCAAAAACAAAAATCGCCAATTACTTTGGTTTTACAAAAGCTTCAGGAAAAGTTTTTATAAGCTGGATGCAGCATTTAAACCTTGTAAGAAATATTTGCGCTCATCATTCAAGGCTTTTTAGCAGGAGTTTTATTGTACGTCCTATGATACCGACATCAAAGCCGGTAAAGTGGGTAAATAGTATTCCTGCACAAGACAGAATTTATCTTTCAATCTGTATTATTACATATTTTATGGATATCTGTGCTCCTGATTTTGACTTTAGAAAGCATCTAAAAGAAGTAATGGCAATATGTAGAATCACTCAACTACCTTCAATGGGATTCCCAGCCGATTGGGAAGAACAGATTTTGTTTATGGAAAATGTCAGTTGAAATAAAGCGATTTTATTACCATTTGTCGCTTTCAAAACGACCATTTCAGTCCCAATTTGTTTTATGCTGAATCCATCGAGCGTTAAGGAGGAAGCTATGAGCAAAAAGAAAACAACAGAGCCTGAAAAGCTGGACGGCATTTTTGAGGGTGGCAAGGCGGTTGAAATATCTCCGCTGCCGTACTTTACGACGGAGTTGTTGGCTCTACCCAAAGAGACTATGGAATTTCTGCGGAATACGGCAGATAAGCACAATTGTACGGTAAGTTATGTCATCGGTCATTTTATGAGCGATATGCTTTCCGAGACTAAGGACATCTCTGAGATAACGGAAGATGCGTTACTGAAGGCATCGGAGGAGAAGCCTTACATGTTCATAAAAAAGGACGGTAAGGCATTCGCCAGAATTTCATTTTTCCACGATGAGAGGTTTCAGAAAGAACTGGATAAGGTTGTGTGAATCAGATGACTTTTTCTCCATAATGGTCAAGAATCTGGTTCACGGTTATTACGTCAAAAACATTGTGGGCAAAGCAGTATCGAAGGATTAAATCAGAGCGCATGCTTTGGGAAAGGGAATATCCGGCGGTTTTCAAAAGGTTTTCTGTTTCATCAGTAGTCAGATTCATCGCCAGGCAAAGCTTGAGCAAAGTGTTTTTGTTAGGATGATAATCGGGCTGGGTTCGGATTTTTGAAAAGAGCTTACGATCCACATCGGCTTTTTTGTAAACTTCAACCTCATCGAGCTGCTTGGAAAGGATTGTTTTCCTGATTTTGTCTTGCAGAAGTTCTTCCGTCGGCTGTATGAAGTCATTTATGGAGTTGTAGTTTGGTGTTGATTCATCGATTTCTAAACAGGTTTCGATTGTTTCATCATACTGAAACATGTTTTTGAGAAAGATGTCGATTTCTTCATAATTGATGTGGTTGCTGTCTTTCATAATCCGACGTACTCCGCGACGACGCTTTTTACGGCGTTCAGATATCCTGAGCCGAAAAGATTGAGGTGATTCAAAAGCTGATAAAGGTTGTACAAATCTCGGCGGGATTCGTAGCCTGGCTGCAAGGGGCGTGCCTCGCGGTAGGCATCGTAGAATGATGATGGAAAGCCGCCGAAAAGTTCCGTCATAGCAAGGTCTGCTTCCGCATGGCCAACGTAGCAAGCCGGATCGATCAGCAGGGCGTTTCCGTCCGCGCCGCACATGGCGTTACCGCTCCATAGGTCACCGTGAAGCAAGCTGGGGTTTTCCGGCTCAACGAGGAAATCTTCAAGATAGTCGAGCAGTTTTTGGTTACGCACGCGGTCTTCTGCGGTGAAGTATCTGTCGGCGGCGGAAAACTGGGGGGCGAGCCTGTTGTCGCGGAAAAAGGAAATCCAGCTTTCGCACGGGGTGTTTTTCTGCGGACGGGCGCCGATGAAATTGTCCTGGAAAAAGCCGAACTTCATCTTTTGTGGGGCGCATGAGCCGGGTGCGCCTGCCTCGGTACTGTCTGCCTCAACGAAAGCTGATGTGTCGGCGTTGTGCATTGCTGCGAGGTTTTGTGCAAATTTCTCCCAATAGTCGGCACGCTTCTTTCCGCTTTCAATAAAGCCCAGCAACAGAAAGCTGTAGCCGACTTCTTCCCCGTTGTCAGTCCCCGTGCACAGGATTTCCGGCGTTCCGATTGTGCCGGTCTGGGCAATCGCGGTGATTCCTGCAGCCTCGGCTGTAAAAAACGGCGCGTTCTCTTTGGCGTTGGCTTTCATAAAGATGCGCTTTCCGTTGTCCATCGTGAGCGCGTAAGACTTGTTGATGTCGCCGCCTGGTACTTTTGCGGTCTGCGCGATTGTGGCGGATTTCCCGAAAAGGGAGATGAGCGCCGCCGCGAGGGAAGTGTAGTTCGGTGGTAGTGTTATTTGCATGAGTATATGATAAATTGAAAAGAGAACGGTGTCGAGTGTCCCCGCACATCTTGCATTTTCTATTCAAACTCGCTAATATAAACCATACGACAAAGAGGTCGTAGATATTATTCTTGTCCAATCGAACAGGAGTTGTGTCTACGACCTCTTTTTTTGTTTGTGGAGGTTTTTATGTGCGGATTCGTCGGAGCGTTTGATTTGAACAGTGGCAGCCAGCCGATTGCTGACGGCTTGCGTGAGGAGCTTCGTTCACAAGTTTTGGAAATGAGCAAGAAGATTCGTCACCGTGGACCGGACTGGAGCGGCGTTTACACTGGCACGAACGCAATTTTGAGCCACGAACGGCTTAGTATCGTTGACCCGCTTTCCGGAAAACAGCCGCTTGTAAGCGACGACGGAAAGCTTATCCTTGCGGCAAACGGCGAAATCTACAATCATAAGGAAATCCGGGCAAAGTTCCTGGACAACTACAAGTTCCGCACCGGCTCCGACTGCGAAGTCATCCTGCCGCTCTACAAAAAATACCGCGAAAGCGGCGACTTCGCGCAGATGATCGAACAGCTTTCCGGCATTTTCGCGTTCGCGCTTTACGACAGCGAGCGCGACTGCTATCTCATCGCCCGCGACGAAATCGGCGTAATCCCGCTTTACCAGGGCTGGGACAAAGCCGGCAGATACTACGTCGCAAGCGAACTTAAAGCGCTCGAAGGCGACTGTACCACAATCGAAGAATTCCCCAACGGATGCTATCTGTTTTCAGGAGGGGGAGAACTCCCCCTCGCTTCAGCTGCTGACGCATCTTCCGCTACCCCCACTGCGGGGGCGACCCCCGCAACGCCCCCGGCTATTCCCAAACCAATACGCTGGTATAACCGCGATTGGGAATCGTACGAGAGCGTAAAAGCCTCGCCGCGCGCAACTGACGACAAAGGCGAAGTCATCAATCCGGGAATAATAGAGAAAGTCCGCAACGGTCTTGAAGCCGCCGTAAAAGCCCAGCTTATGAGCGACGTTCCTTACGGCGTTCTGCTTTCCGGCGGTCTTGACTCGTCGATTATCGCGGCTGTAACGCAAAAGTATTCACAGAAGCGTATCGAAACAGACAGCAAAGAAGCCGCATGGTGGCCAAGACTCCATTCGTTCGCTGTCGGTCTTGAAGGCTCTCCTGATCTTATAGCCGCACGGAAAGCGGCAGACTACATCGGCACTGTTCATCACGAGGTTCACTTCACGATTCAGGAGGCTCTCGATGCGCTTCCAGACGTAATCTATCACATAGAGACTTACGACATAACGACGGTTCGCGCCTCAACGCCGATGTATCTGCTCGCTCGCGTCATAAAATCAATGGGTATAAAGATGGTTTTGAGCGGTGAGGGTAGTGACGAGCTTTTCGGCGGCTACCTGTACTTTCACAAGGCTCCTAATGCGCGCGAATTCCACGAGGAGCTTGTCCGCAAGATGAGCAAGCTCCACTTGTACGACTGCCTCCGCGCCAACAAATCGCTTATGGCATGGGGCGTCGAAGGACGCGTTCCTTTCCTTGACAAAGAGTTTATCGATATAGCGATGCGCCTGAACCCGTCCGACAAAATGAGCATAAAGCTGCCTGCGTCATCAGACGGCAAGGCGGGCGGCAGTCAGCGCGTAGAAAAGTGGATACTCCGTCAAGCTTTCGAGGATATGCTTCCGGCAGAAATCGTCTGGAGGCAGAAAGAGCAGTTCAGTGATGGCGTT
>JAFZVC010000054.1 GCA_017618015.1 Spirochaetaceae bacterium | reverse complement strand
TGCGGCTGATAGCTCTTCATTCTCCTTTCCAGAGGTCATCGCCCCTACTAAAAATGCCGAACTAACGCCTGGGTTCCGCTGAATCACTTCAGCGTATCACATATCCGCCTGCTCGTTTATATTTTTATCACGCCTCCTTATGTTTTCATCATAATATTAGCAGGCATTGCTGTACATTTTTTTATGTTTAATCTATATGTAAAAATGTTGCATTTCCGCACAATTTATATATACTGGGGAAGAAACAAAGCTGTAAGGTAGAGAATATGGGTGTAATAAAAGATACGGAACTGCTCTTAGACATTTTAAAGTCTCAGTTAAAACGGTACCCTGCTTCGAGTGTGATGATTCTTGGAACTGATATCGACGGTGGCATTAATGAAATGATTCCAAAGGGCAAGTATAAATCGACGCGCATAATCGACATCAATGAACAGGCGATTTATATTCCCTCTCTTTCACAATATGACCTTCTGATAACGAATCTGCTGCTTGAGAAGATGGGATATGATTTTTTCATTAATCTGTTGCACCGGGTAAAGCCTCAGTTTGTGTGCTGCAGCTTTCATGTGGCCAACCGTCTTGGAATTACAGAGGATGAGCTTGCTTCACGGCTTACAGATAATTCATACGACCTGTTCAGCCGGAGCGAAATCTCTCTTTCTAGCGGAAAAACACTTATTCAGCTTGATTTTATTGTTTCAAGCCAGGCGGCAAACATTGCCGAGCCGGTAAAATCATCTTATAAAACCACCGGCAAAGAGCTGATGTCTCTTTCTGTCTATAATGTCGGATATCAGAAATGTGAGCCGCGGTATCAATGGGGGCCGGGCATCCGGGACCATTATCTTATTCAATACATAATTTCAGGCAGCGGCACTTATACTTCCGGCGACAAGGAGTACAGGCTTTCTGCCGGCGACTGTTTCATAGTTTATCCGCACCGTGAAATATCGTATAAAGCAGATAAATATAATCCTTGGGAATATGCATGGGTCGGCTTTAACGGCCCTGATGCCGCTTTGATTCTCAACTCGACAGACTTTACACCGGATGCACCGTATATACGGAAAGAGCCGCATGGAATGCAGATTGAAGAACTTATCCGAAGCATCTACAATGCAAAAGGAAACGGATTTACCAGTACGATTCAGATGACAGGACGCCTTTACGAACTGCTTGCACTGTTTGTAAACGATGCGGTAACAGAAACAAGGCATTCTGTTGCTCAACTGTACGTAAAGCATGCTGTTGAATACATTGTGGAAAACTATTCGGATCCAATCAGTATTGAGGATGTGGCGTCCTATATCGGTGTAAGCCGAAGCCAGCTTTTCCGCTGTTTTCAGTCTGTAATGGGAAAATCACCAAAAGAATATCTGACAGAATATCGCATAAAACAGGCGTGTCATCTTCTGTCAGATACATCTTTTTCAATGAATGCCATCGCAAATTCTCTCGGGTTTGACAACAGCCTTTATTTTTCAAAAGCATTCCACAAAGCCCAGGGCATCTCTCCAAGTGAATACCGCAACGGGCATAAAAAAAACCGCTGACGTATTTCTACGCCAGTGGTCTCTAAGTTACCGTAGGGTTTTTACGCCCCAAGCAGCTTATTTGTAGAGTTCAACAAGTTTAAGCAAGTGCTCGTAGCGGGCTTTTGCTGTTTCTTCGTTTCTCTTGAAGAGCACTTCTGCACGTTCTGGGAACTTGCGTGTAAGTGAAGAGTAACGTGTTTCGTTAGCAAGGAATGCCTGGTAAGAACCGTCACCTGGCTTAGAAGTCAATGTGAATGGGTTCTTGCCTTCTGCTTTGAGAGCAGGGTTAAAGCTGAACAAGTTCCAGTAACCGGCTGCAACAGCTGCTTTCATTTCGTCCTGGCAGTGGTTCATACCGCCCTTAACACCATGCAATTCACATGGAGCGTAGCCGATGATGAGAGAAGGTCCGTTGTAAGCTTCAGCTTCCTGAATAGCTTTAAGTGCCTGTGCAGGGTTTGCACCGAGAGCAATCTGTGCTACATAAACATAGCCGTAGCTCATAGCGATTTCAGCAAGGCTCTTCTTGTTGACTTCTTTACCGGCAGCAGCAAACTGACAAACTTCACCGATGTTAGAAGCTTTAGATGCCTGTCCACCAGTATTTGAGTACATTTCTGTATCGAATACCATTACGTTTACGTTTTCGCCAGAAGCGAGAACGTGGTCAAGTCCGCCGTAACCGATATCGTAGGCCCAACCGTCACCACCCATAATCCATACAGATTTCTTGTTGAGGTAGTCTTTCTTTTCAAGAATTTCATTCTTGCAGTCGCAGTTGAGTTTTTCAAGTTCAGAAATAAGAACTTTTGTAGGCTCTACGTTAGCAATTGTGCTGTCTTTTGTTTCCATGAACTTAGCGATTGC
>JAFZVC010000053.1 GCA_017618015.1 Spirochaetaceae bacterium | reverse complement strand
TTAATTCGAGAGTTTCATACATGTTTTTGAGGATCGGCAGAGGGTCTTTCTCAAACTCCTCGAACTTTATCTCAAAAAGAGAATTGGATGGCAAATCCTGAATTTCCTTAAAATAGGCTTCATACATCATTTTGAATGTTTCGATGATCCAGTCTTCCATCGTCTCAACAGGCGGAATCTCTTCAAGCGACCAGTGCGACATCATCTTGTCGTAAAGGTGCATCGTCGAGCGTATCACAGTGTAAGGATCGCGGTAGATATTGACGAATTTCGCATCGGGATAAGTCTCTTTCAAAAACCTGACGCGGGCAGTATTGTCGGGGCTTTTCAGCAAGAGAGGCTTTCCACCGTTCAGATAAGTGACCTTTCTTAAAAAATAATCGTAACTTTTTTTCCAATTTTCCCGTTTTCCTTCCGGAAACTGACCGACAAAAGCGTTTTTGTTGTAGCGTAGAAACGCCTGCGGAAAGAAATTCAGAGGATAGACGCTGTCGGATTCCATCGTGCTGAATGCAATATATTCTTCAATCGGAAGAGACATCGAATATTTTATGTTGTCCATCGGTCTTCCTTCGTGGAGATGTGCAACGATCGTCGGTTTGAAAAGCCAGCCGAGAAGATGATAGAAATTCATCGTGAAAGTCATCATCGGGTCAACAAAACCGAACTGCTTATCCTGAGCCAGCAGAAAATAGAGCAGAGTCGTTCCGCATCTCCAGTGACCGAGAACAAAAAGCGGTGATTTTACTGAAGTGTTTTTTACCGCCTTTCTGCACAAAAGACTTTCCGCACAGACAAACGGTGTCAGAAGCAGCGACGAAATCCCCGAAAGCAAAATCTGCGGGTAGTATTTTTTGCAGATGTCACGCCGATTTTCAGTGATATATTTAAGAAAAACAGGAAATTTCGTGATTATCAGAGGATGTGCAAGACTTATCAGCTTATCCATACACTTAAAGTCAGAATAAATTCCCCCGCTGCAGTTGAATTAGTTACAGTTAGTATAACTTGTGCTCCACTTACAGCTCGAGCATGTTGCGTTGCTGGTCGGTTTTTTAACTGTTATTGATCCGTCTGACGGGGTAACTCCCGTTGTAGTTCCTGCTGTTATTGACTTACTACCGCTGCTATAATAGGTAGTGCTCTCATTTACATACGAACCGCCGCCGCCGCCGCCATATTGTTTGGTTCCTTTAGCGCCACCAGAACCATATCCGCCGCCGCCGCCGCCGCATGCATATTTGTCGTCGCATTTTTTACCATCACATTTCGAGGTCCAGTGGAATCCGCCGTCACCTCCGGCTCCAGTGGTACTGCTATTTGCAAAATTTGATGCTGTAACTGCTGAACCGTCTGAAGCAGAGTCATCACCACAATTATCACCAGTATTGTTGGCATTATTGTTAGCTGCAGTACTGTCTGAGCCGCCGCCGCATGTATAATATGGAGTATCACTGTTGTTGTACCAGCCTCCTCCTCCGCCGCCGCCGGCAACAAGAAGAAGAACATTGCTGGAATTTCTTGTAAGATAAACCCATGAAGCTCCTCCTCCTCCGCCGCCGCTGTAAGTGCCGGCACAAACACTGCTACCATCTGACGGTCTAGTTTCACCTACACTGCCGACTCTAAAAGTAACAACATCACCTTTCAGCAGCTTGTAGCAACCTGATACCGTTGCGCCGCTGCAAGCATTGTCTGCATCACCTTTATTTCCGTCACCGCCTTTAACTGTGAAGCAGTAAACACCAGGAATATTGATGCTATATGTGGTGTTGTTTGCAGCATCAAAGGCAGCTTCACATCTGCCTTTATTAGAGCCATTATAAATATTATTATCACTTCCTTCACCGCAGGTTTCGCCGTTAGTCAAAACACCGTCACCGCAATAACGGCAGTTTACACCTTTCTCAGCGTCCTGTATAGAGCAAGAAGAATTGCATGACGGTTCATCGTCAGGTTCATAATAACTATTTCTGGAAAGCCCTAATGATCTATTGCAAAGTGCAACTCGTTGTGCAGCAGTATCAGTAAAAGATTCTGCAGGATCACAAACTTCACTTGTGCTGAATGTACCTGAGAAACCTGGTCCAGGATATTGGTCGCTGCCGTTACCGGTTACTTCTGAGCAGGATGCGCCTGTCGGGCAGTCTCCACTCTTTACCTGAATAACACCGTCACCGCAGAAGAATTTGTTGTCAGAATCATGGATTCTGCCTGTGCAGTCTGATTTGCATCTGGAAACTTTTTTGTCACCAATAGTCTTAGATCCGTATTGTCCGTTGAGGGTAGAACCGTCATCACACTTTTCCTCAAAAGCAGGATCAGGTTCATAGTAACAGTCTGCAGTTTCCGTAACAGTGGAGCCGTCCGATGCTTTCCATGAAAGGTTAACTTTACCTTTTCCTGTGTTGTCATCAATATCTGTACAGTTGGGACTTCTGACTATTCCATCTCCGCAAACATTATTAGTAATCTCCTTACATACGGACCCCGTCCATGAGTAATTTGGTTTGCACCTAAAGTAGCATTTGTTTGTATCGACAGTAGTTCCGCTTACTATATTTTCTTTCTTTGCGAATACTTTGGCAGTTGAAGGCGTATAGGTACCTGCTTCGGAACCTTCCTGAATGAGTGTTTGGTCAATGGTGGGGGCTGTGGCTGTCGTCACGTTGACAAGTTCGTATGTACCGTTGCTTTTGTCAGTAACTTTTACCCAAGTCTCTCCTTCAAGAAGACCTTCACACTCAGGCTGTTTAGTGTTTTCCATACACTTACCATTTACATGAGTGCTCTGCACTGTAGCATCGTTCCGGCATTGGTATGAGCAGTTTCCGGAATTATATGCCGGCGCATTAACTGCGGTTACATTAACTGTACCGTCAGCATTAACAGAAATTGTTTGGTAAAATTTCTTCCAGTTTTCCGTCTTGCATGATTTCCATGTACCGTCAACCATTACGCCGCCGTTGTCGTCGTCGCAGAGCGCACAGGGCACATCTGCCGCTTTCGGTGTACACTTGTTGTTTTTCCATTCAAGCTTTGCATAGATACCCCAACCCTGTCGTTCACCATCTTGATTGTAGCACTTGTACTTACATGCCTCGTCAGGACCGGTTAAATCACTGACTGCTTTGTTTTTCAAAGATTCCGGCGCAGCAGGCGTCCAAGCTGAACCGCTCCATGTTCTTGTGTATACAGGATTGTCATGTACATAAGAAATCGCATCGGAAGTACCATCAGTCCAAGTCCATCCCATACCGGTAACAGTAGAAAGAGCAGGACATTCATGCGATATCAGGCAATCATATTCTCTTTTCCACTTACATTCACCTGAATTGCAAGAAGTATTCCCTCCTACATTCGCATCGCTCGGGATACAGCCTGCAAACGGGGTGTTTTCATCGTCAGTACATTTAGTATTAAAGAGCCGTTTGCATTCTGTCGACGATAATGGGCCTTCACACTCTTCGATGAATGCTTTAGGATTCGATGCCGCAGAGTAACCGGTCTCGTTGTAACCGATACTGTCGGAGAACGCTTTTCCGTTTCCTCCGGTCTGAGCGATTCCGTCACCGCAGTAGTTGTAATCGCATGCTCCAACCGAGTAAGTATTACCTCCGGAGTCTTTACCGCTTGAGCAAGGATTCGTCGGACCGTTTGCGTCACCTTCATCGCATTTTTCATCTATACATGCAACATTGCTGAGCAAACCGTATTCAGCACAAGTTCCCTTGACCTCAATGCAAGTATTGCCTGAAGCACAGGTTCCGTCTTCATCCAGACATGCCTCACCATTCTGAATTCCACCGGATCCGCTTTTTCTTTCAATATGAATATCCGCACATTTCGTAACTATTCCGTCACCGCACTGCTGACCCATTGTAAGCGTCGATTCACCGATCTGAACCCATTCAGCTTCAGAACTTGCGTTGCCTTGAGCTGCCTTGTCAATCGATTTAACAAAAACTTTGACCTTAATCGGGTTTTCAGTCGCAAAACTGGTTATTCCGGTTCCTTCAACGCTTGGATCATATTTCCAACCGTGATTTGAACCGCCGCCGCAAGCCTGGACGACACTGTTGGAGACATCCTCTGTCGTCTTTTTATACGCGGTTTTCTTTATCTGGTTACTCTTGTTGTAGAACTCTATTCTGACCAAATCGGTCGGATGTTCCATCGGATGATCAGGATCGCAAGCCCAACCTGAAATTTTGACAGGAGAAACTACTTTGACTTTACCGACAGGATTTGCCTTACAGCCCGAAAAACAAGTAAAATCAACTGTTCCATCGCCGTAATCTACCGAGCATGAGCCTGAACCGTTACCGTTGTTCGCACAGTCACAGCCTTCAAATCTCGGGTTGCGGTTTCCGTCACCGCATGAACCTACTCGAGCGCAGTCAGCGCATATAGTGGAAAGCTCAACAAGTGATGTATCTGTCAGATTCTTAGTTCTTGTATCTCCCGGATCACAGACTTCTGCCGCGCCTGTTACGCCTGTTTTGCAGGTAAGACCCTCTGAATCCGTACAGATCTCACCAGTGCATGTGCAGTCTGCATAAGTTACATTTTGAATTGTTCCGTCACCGCAGTAACCACCGCCGCCTTTGCCTTTGCAATTGCTGTTGCATGAATCTTCCAGATTAAGAGCGTATTTGCCGTTTGCAGCACCTTTATCGCACACCTCTGTAACAAAGTTGCCATTTCCTGCAGGAACTCCACTATCCAGGTTTCCGTCGCCGCATTTAGGCATGGGACCGTTACATCCACTTTTGCAGTTTCCGTAAGTTCCATTAGCAGCACCGCTATCGCACAATTCGCCGGCAAAAGTATCCGTGGCACCGTCACCGCATTTTGACATTTCACTTCCGTTGTTAACGTGAATACTTGTCGAGCAGCCTGATTCCCAGCACTTATCAGTGTGGGTAGCATCACACATATAACTTTCAGGGCTGCAACCGTCACCTCTGCACTTACCTGTACAATATTTGCCGCCGCGACCAGCCACAGCTGATGTGGTCACAGACTGATTGTCAAAATCATTGTAAGAACCAGTCTCATCTTCTAAAGGAAGGTTGTCACATTTTTCGTTATGCGATACAACTCCGTCTCCGCATGCTCCGTTACGGTTCCAGCATGTAGCATTATCACAGTATGAATTTCTCTCTTCACAAACACTGATGCATGTCGTCAGTGAACTTTTAATGCAGGTGATATATCCGTCACTATCGTTCGGATAACTGTTCTTGCAAGTTTTTGCAACATCAGGATTTTTGTATTCGCAGTATGCAACGCATCCGCACGGGTCGCAGTGATTAAGACATGACGTATCGTTGTTTGAACAACCGCATGTTGATTCAGGATTGCACTGTTCACATCTTTCGGAATAACTTACGTTGTCGCAATACTCCCAAAGATCTGTAAAGGATTTCTGATATTGTTCACATGTATTTTTTACAAAATCCTTCAATGTTTTAATACCATCACTATCGAAAACATGGTCATTGTTTATACAGTTGCCGTCATCATCGCTGTCAGTACCGGTTTCGTACTTTTTGTTGAAGCAGCAGTGCATAACTTTGCGGTCAAACCAGTAATGAAGCGGACGTTTGCCGTCGAATCTGCTGTCAGCCGCACCGTAAGGATTGTCTGTGCTGCTCTCAAGGTCATCAACAAGTGTCGAGCAGTAAGGCGTTCCGTCGGCATGGCAGTCTGTATCATTTGCATCACAGCAGTTGACTACACCTCTGTCACGCATACTCTTCATTGTCGGAACAGCCGGATCTGTGCTTTCAAGCGGAAGATCAAGAAGTTCTTCGCAGAGATACGAACGCTTGAATGAGTAGATTCCGTCACCGCATGTGCTTTTATGCTGGCAGTTGTTGGTGCAGTCATCGTGGTCGTCATTGTTTCCGTCGTCGCACTCTTCGCCGAAATCTTTGATACCGTCACCGCATCTCGAAATAGTGCAGTTGGCACGACAGAATACAGACTTGCTGGCACCTGTCGGAACGGTATGGAAATTATCGTTCTTATAATAGTTTCCTTTATCATCCTTACAGAGATAAACGCCTTCGGACGTCTTCTGGTTGAGAGCAGCATAAGCTAAATTTGAATTACCGCTATTATCACCGTTCAGAAGCAGGCCTTTGGCATCCTCAACAGTGTCAGCTGCAACAATACCGCAGTCACACTCTTCGACATAATCAGGAACGGTGTTGCCGTTTTCGTCGATCTTAGTTTTAGGATTACCGTTGCTGTCGGCACGGACGACATAATCAAGAATACCGTCGCCGCATCTCGGACGCATGCAGTCTGTTCTGCATCCGCCGTAGTTGTTGATGTCGAGATTTTCTTCCTTGATGCTGGTTTCCAGAGGAGCATTCGTGTTGTCGGCATCACCAAAGTCGCACTGTTCAGATCTGAAAGTTACAGATTCTCCTAAAAATTTTCCGGTTTCATTATCGTAAGCGTTTTTGTCATAACTTTGACTTACGAGATTGCACCTGTCCAAATCGACAATTTTATCGTAAGGACACTCTTCACCAAAATATGAAGGCTCGAAACTTTCGCAACGGGGATCATCCTTCCTGAAAGGACATGCATTCGCCGACTGGACGTCAAGTCTCGCGTCACCGCAGCGAGGACCGATTTCCGTGCAGCCCGGTTCACATCCGTTATAGACATTCGTTTCATTTACACCGTTGTCGCAAAGTTCATTGAATCCGTGTTCACTTGAATATTTCTTTCCGTCGCCGCAGTAGTTCGTCCATCTGCAGCCTGTCTGTCCGGGAATATCTCCCTGAGCTTTTACGTGCTTCGTACAGCCGGACATATAGGAATCATCTGCTTTAGCCGCTTCGACATCCATGTTATCGTTTCCGTTGTCGCACATTTCATCAGCACCGATTCCCTGAACCTTGCCTTTTCCACTTTCAAGAGTGTAGACTTTAAGACCTCTGACAAGGAACGATGTTGACATTGCACCTTTAAATTGGAAGTAGATCCTTATAGAATCAGTACCTTCCTTCCAGTTGCTGTTCGATGTGCTTACACCGTCGACTGTTACGATCGGCGTGCTGTTCTTCTTATTTACCCAAGTATTGTTAGTGAGCGGAGTTGTACCGTCATCAACAAAAAAGAGCGGATTCGTCGCAAGACAGCTCGGCTCAGAACATGTCTGAATGGCCTCACCGTCCTCATCATACATTTTGGCACCGGCACGCATTATTGCAGGTTCCGTACTTTCAAATTTCTGAACTTTGACATCATATTCAACAAAGTATCTTTGACCTTTGACAATCGGAACATTTATATCAAGTTCGACATCCTGGAATTCTCCATCATCGCTGGTTATAGCGAAATTGACTCCAAGATTGATCGGATCTACAGAGACATACATCGAAGAACCGGTCTGGACATGCCATCTGGCATCGCTGTTGCGCCAGTCGCCGGCCTTGGTAATTTTGCTTTCTCCATCGACAACAATATTACCGACAATGCCGTCTACAGAGTTGTCTATTATGCCGTCACCGCAGAAACGGCCGTATTCACAACACGGAATACGATTACCGTTGACAAACCAATTTTCTTTAGAGTCTGTACATACATTATTGATTCCGTCTTTCTTAAATACTCCGATACAGGATCCATACTCTTCCGCAGTCCATGCATTCTCTATCGTCTGGTTCTGAGGTATATTCAGATTGTTCTCAGACTGAGCATCGCAACTTTCATCGTTTGGTGCGTACTTTTTGTCACCGCAATAAGGTTTGCCGTTACATGTACTGTTGCAGATACCGTATGTGCCGTTTGAGCCGCCGGCATCACAAAGTTCGTCACCACCAGGTCCCATATCGACAAAAAGAATAATGTTCTTTTCACTATTATACTTTTTAGCACCGTTGATCTCTTCTCCCGAATATTCCAAACCTATTGTATTTGAAGGAGTATCGTTATCGCAGGTGATTGACAACATATCGTCGTGACATTCCTTGCTGTCTATGATACCGTTACTATCGACTCCAGCATATTCTGTCGTTCCGCATCCGTATTGGAACTGACAGTCAAGTGAACAGCCGCCTTTACCGCCTTTCCCGTTGTATTTGGATTCTGTCGTATCGTAATCGTAACCGTCGTCGCAACTCTCTCCTTCATCAAGTTTACCGTTACCGCAATACCCGCCGTCCTCTTTTGTGCATGTGTCGCTGCAACGGTGATTCTCAACAAAAGCTTTGTATTTCGCCAAACAATCGGTAAAGTTGCTCTGAAGCGCACTTACAGGATAATAGACACCGTGAAGGTTAGCTGCACATTTCTCCTTCCACTCTGAATCAAGCGAATCAATGAACCTCTGATAAGTTACAGGCTTACCGTTGTTTTCACCTTCATCACATTCTTCGTTACCACCGGTAATTTCTTCACAGTTTGAATAACCTGAACAATCTTCACGCTGGATTTTTTTGTCACCGCAAGTATACACGGTTTTGCAGTCCAGGCTGCATCCGCCCTCATAAGTTCCATTCAGGCTTCCGGCATCACATACTTCCTTATCTTCAAGATTGTTGGGATGTTCTCTGAGTTTTCCGTCACCACACGTAGCCTTTTTGCAGGTCGAAAGACAGTCATCGCGTTCGTCAAAGTTTCCGTCATCGCACTCTTCGTCGCCGCCTACACCGATACCCTCAGCACAATAGGTAGCATCAAAAGCTCCCTGACACCGACCGTCACCGCATTTGGGTTTTTTTCTGCTGTTTACGGCACAGCCGTTGCAGATATAGCAGTTCTCGTCTGCGTCACCGGGTTTGTAGTACTGGCTGTCAGGACAAACAGCGTTGTCTAGAGCACTACTGCATGAAAATGTTCCGTCATTATTTTTGGTAAGGAGATATACACCAGAAGTTGCGTTTCCGCAGTCACACTCTTCAGTCCAATGTTGTCCAAAACCGTGTCCTGCGAAATCGTAATACTGACAACTCGTGTGACCGGTAGCATAAACGGCGTTGCCTTGCGAAACTATACAGTTTTCATCTCCGGAGTTGTCACATTCTTCAGTCGGATTGGAACTTTTTACACAATACGAATTCTGAAGTATGCTGTCGCCGCAACCGGGAATCGCTTTATTAGTCCAGCGGCATGTTTCATGATCACAGATCTGGCACTGATGCGAAGGATCAGAACTCCATATAGGATTATATTTACACTCCTTTGTCCAATCGACCTTTTCACAGTTTTCCCGATTAGCTTCATTGCCGTCGAAAGTCATGAATTCATCACCGCAATCATTCTCCAGAACGAAAACTTCTTTTGCAGGCTGAACGATCGTTGCAGAGTCAACCGTCGTATCGACTGCATAAGCCGTGACATAATATGGCGGCTCTCCGTAACCCTGAATCGATTTGATCGCTGTAACTACATCCGCTTTCGTACCCGGATTGTTGAGATCGAGTTTGAAAATGTAGGGTTTATCAATTACACCGTTGCAGTTCTGCTTGATTTTCCAGTAATCATCGCTGTTTGAATCTTCGATATAAGCGTCAGTAGAACCGTATTTTATACCTTTTCTACCAGCTCCAGGGATGTCGACAAAAACTGATGATGATCCGACCAGCGTTGAAAGATCTTTGTTTTTACTATCAACAATTTCAAAATAAATATCAAGGATGTTTTCACTCTTTTCCTTGTCGCAGGCCCAACCGGAGAAAATCTGCTTCGTTCGCGGAAGGTCGGAATGGAAAAGTGCCGCCAAAGTTGAACCTTTTACACACATTACCTGATATTTTGTCGCTTTAAGACCGAGCAGCGCATAAGAATCGCACTTGTTTTCAGGTTCTCCGGCTTTTCTATAACAGCCTTTGAGAACGCGGTAACTTCTACCGTCTTCCATATTCACAGCCCATGCGAACTTACCGTCTTTGGAACTGCTTGCATCCAAAACGGTCGTATTCGACCAGAACCAGTTGTTTCTTTCACATCTCTCATGAACACAGATGTATTTGGTACCGTCTGCGGAACAATCAGTATCTTGCGAACATTTGCATTTGTGTGTCGCCATATCACAGGAAGGTGAAGATCCGCCGCAATCACTGTTCGAATAACACTTCTTTTCGAGTCTGTTGTATGTACCGGTTCTGAACGGGAAAGCCGTAACAGGATCGTAAAGATCGAAGTCTACCATCGAATACAGCAGGTTTATATCCGGCAGAGTCCATCCTTTTGAAGGCTTTCCGCAGGTATCATTTGTAGTTAAATCGGTGAAAGAGCACAGGATGCTGCCGTCCAGGGTCTCCTGATGTACATCATAAAGGGTCTGATCTTTACACGGGTTGTCGTCACCGAGATCCGGCTGATCCAAATACGCCGTTCCGTTGACTCTGCAAGCCTTTTCCAGACAGATTTTATCAACACTTCCTATAGCGCAGTTATCGGTTTTGCACATACAGTTAATAGGATCAGGTCTGAAATCGGACGCACTGTTGTGGCAATCGTGGAGAGTATCTACCGGTACCAAATTGCCTTCACCGCAACTCGGATATTTATTAATCTCTTGCTGATGAACCATTCTGCAGTAAGCGCCTTTTTGAACCCATATCTTGTTGGGATCAATTTCACCTTCGGTATCACACCTGTACCTTTTTGCAATTGTCGGATAGCATTTGCCTGTGTCAGGATTTGCATAATATCCGTCTGAAGGACAAGCCTTGCGGCACTTTTTAACAGTCACACCGCCTT
Organism: Spirochaetaceae bacterium; assembly: GCA_017618015.1. Lineage (GTDB taxonomy): Bacteria > Spirochaetota > Spirochaetia > Treponematales > Treponemataceae > Treponema_I. The sequence goes on along the minus strand of JAFZVC010000053.1, from coordinate 15,316 downwards.
CATTCACATCTGCGAGTACGTCACCTTCGTTGCAGGAGAGACATTTCCACTCATCGCCGACTTTCACAAGAGAACTGCCCTCTCCGCAGCTTACACATGTTTGGTAACCTTGTTCATCCGTATCATAATTATTGCCGCAGTCAGGTCTGCATCTGACGTCTCCGTAATTGTTGGCATACGCAATATTGCCGTAGTCGTCGCATTTATGACACCGACTTCCAGCGTTAACATTAATATAGGTCCAGCCTGCCGCACACGGAATTGTAGCTGCACAAGCAACAAATCCGTTCTTGCTGCCCATGACTACGCGATCTTTACAAGTAGTTGCCAGAACTGGTTCAGTGATTCCTAAAATCTCTTTATAAACCTTTATTGGACCGCAGCAGCAAGGAGCTCTCTGCGTAAGCCCATCGTCTTTATAACATTTATTAGGATCGTTTACCCAACCATATTCGATGCCTCCCTTACAGGTTACTTCTGTCAACTTAGCATACCGTCCGCAGCCGTCAGCCACGCAGTCTCCATCATCAAAATACATTCCTTCAGGACAGGAAGTGCCGTTGCTGCCTTGAGATTGTTTACCGTATGAATTGTTATCATAAAGAACTTCATCATCTTCAGGATCATAGTACATATCGTAGGAACCTTCTTCCTTGTAACAGTAGGGACTGTCATCGCTGACCTTTTCGTATTCTTCACTCGGACACTCCCAGAGTACACCGACTTTATTTCTGCAAATCTGGTTGTTCTCTTTCGTTACACATGTGTTACCTGTTGAGCATGCTGAGCCGCTCCAGCCAGCATACTGCTGCACATTGCATGAAGTAGCTTTGGAAATACACAATCCGCACCACTCAGGATGATTCTCATAATTAAGATATGCAGAAAAATCACATGTGGGATTTCCATCGATTGTTTGTACATAGGGCTCGTAGTTTGCGGGACAGGTAGGAGCCGCACAGTCGTCGTTTTGTACAGAGCATGTATCGCCCTCGTTCGGGGTATAAGTATAACTGAATTCTTCAGACACAGGAGGGCAAACAGGTTTAGGACATTCGAATGCGCCGCTTCCGCCGCCGAGAGTAAGGTTCTGACAGTTAGCCATAGCCTCTTCCCACGTTCCGGCAAAGCCTTGAGCTCCGCCGACTTCAATAAATCTAACACCTGTAGCGGTATCTTCATAATAAGTTTTGCCATCTATAGTGGACGGTTGGAATCTGTTCTTTACATCCACTGCATTGTTGACATCGTCAACTTTAATAACCGAATCGGTATAGAAAGAATATTTAAGATTTATATTTTTGATATTGGTGTCTTTATTGTCGCATTCCGGCTCGGAAACAAGAACAGTTACGACATCGGAATAGTAGTTCGGATCGAAAGTCTCTTCCTCATCAGAATCTTGGCAGTCCGCAGAAGTTTCGGCAAAATATGCGACTCTCCCCCTGCCCTGAACCAGAGTTCTGCCTTTCTTACAGTCTGTACCTGCTTTTACGGTAATAACGACATCGTCTCTCTCCGGAGTTTCAAATAAATATTTCGAACCTCTTCTCAAAGCAAACGTCATATACTTACCGGATTGAAGAGCAACTTCGTCGCCGCAGGTAACAACACCATCTGATTCGGTGCAGAAAGGAGTATAGGAACCAAATGAATCACAGACATCCTCGACACAGGAACTGTTGTATTTCGCGTAACCGCAGTAATCAGCGACATATCCAGCCGCAGAGTCCTTGCAGTCTTCACAGTCGTAACGCTGCCAGTCAAGCGGGAAGGAATAGAGATATGTGAGAGTTTCCTTTTCAGTTGAAGGAGTATTTGAATCAGCAACAACCGGAAAACCCTTTGCATCTTTCTTTATTACAGGGTTGCCGAATGCATCTGTTTGTACGTTAAGATTACCTTCTTCATCTTCCACCATTTCAAAAGCATAATCTTCAGTGACGCTGAAACAGTGAGACCAATGCAGAGCCGAGTTGTTGTTTCTTGCACACTGAGAACAGTTGTATTCGTTGAAAAGAAGTCTGACTGTTCCTGTAAAATTAGCGTGCCACTCGATAACCGACTGCTTCGTTCCTGCCGGGCAGTAGTCGTTTCCTGCCTGATCCCAAAGATTCTTCGGCAGATAGGAAGTTTCGCTGTCGTCATCGAAAGCGAGGAATTTACCGCAGCCTTCATCACCGTCCGGTTTGAAAAGGGTGAGCTGTGTATCGAAGAAAACTGATTTGCATGTAGCCCAACGGTAGATTTTGCCTTCCTCGACATCAAAATCGACGTAAGATCCCGGTTTGAGCCAGTTTTCGGTAGCTGTCGGCGTCTCGTAATTAGGCAAATCTATGTAGTCGTATTCCTGAATTTCACTCCAATCGGGAGCCTGGGTCGGATTGGCAGTATGATTCCCTTCATTGAAAGCGTAATCAACGCTGTTACCGCATGTCGAACAGTATTGCGGAACATAACGCTGCCATTTTACAGTCGTCAGCAGATCTGATCCGTCAAGTTTAGAGTCCTGACAGGAAACGTATTTGCCGTTTAAATACTTCTGGTTCGTAATAAGAAGAGTGACCTTCATATCTCTCGGTGCTTTGTATTCGATTGCCGACTGGTTTCCGTAACCGCCGGATCTGCTGAACGCAATAACTTTTCCAGAGCTGCAGTTCGTACCCATTGCACTTGTATCAATAAGAGTAAGCTCCGTATCGAAAGGCCACGTGCAGTAACCGCCGTAACATTTCATTTTGCTTTCAGTGGGGATACAATCGTCATCAGTAGTACAGCTTTGATAATACGGTACGACATTCGTAGCATCTTCGAGTTCGTCGTAAGTAGTCCATCTGTAGGTCATTCCCGCTTCGAGATTGAAATCCCTGTACTGACGTCCTTTAAAACCGACACCTCTATCGCTCGCCACGGTCCAGTTGGGCTCGAATTCGGGGTAAGACATCGCTCCGCCGTACGAAGATTTACAGGTTTCATCATATTTGGCTGTGCTTTGAATCAAATCCGGATTAGCATTATCGGAAATCTCGCAGTACGACTGACAGCTGCATACAGTCTCCTCTCCGACAACGACATAGCGCTGCTGTTCCGCATTCCATTCTCTTATCTTACACTGACTGCACAAATCGTCGGCAAAAGAAAACTGAGCGAAGAAACAAACTGCCGAAAAAATCACAAAGGATTTTAAGTTTGCATTGAAAATTTTATTGTATCTCATTTGTTCCTCCGTTATTCTTCCGTTACACAACGAACATTGTAAGTATTGTAACGCGACGTATATTCAACAAATCCGTCGTAAAAATTTATTATCCATGCGGCCGCATACATTTCCTTGTCGTTGACCGGAGTTTCAGATTTGAAATAAGAGTGGTCAGATGCCCAGAACTGCTTTGAAAGAGACTGGGGATCTATATCGTCGTAGAAAATAGCGTCGATCGCAGGATCAACTGCTCCGTAATTCACAAGCGAACGGAGCTCGGCCGTGGTCGGGAGACGCCATCTTTTACCGGCCATTTTCAAAGATTCGCAGTAATACTTTGCCTCGTACCAAGTAACATCCTCTTTTATGTGTCTGCTCCACAAACGATCAGTGACATCGTCTTTTATCGTCTGCCCGTCGTTTGCAGAAGTCAGAGAACGCGTTCCGATTCTGTTTCTGTCCTGAAAAAACAACAGATCTCTGGGTGAAGTGGGACATTCTATCTGCTTTTCATGGTCAAAACACTGCGTCTGTCCTGTCGAAACAGGTCCCCATGTCTGCGTGTTAAGCGGACGCAGCGGACTCTTTTTCCAAACCGTAGGAGCAGGTTTGAATCTTGCTTTTCTCATTTCTGTTCTGTTGAGTTCAGTTCCGTTGATGCTGTTGAAACTGTTTGAATCAGTCTCTTCACCGCAGGAAACGAAAAAGAAAAAGCCTGCAATCATAAAGAAGCAGATCAACATTTTTTCTTTCATCTCACCCTCCCTAATTATTCTTCGTACACTCTGATTTCGGATTGCTGTTCGTAACTTTGCATGTCACGTTGCACGGACTGCATGTTTTTCCCTTGTAACACACACATGCCGTAGCTTCATAGGTAGCGCCGGAGATGCTCACTGTTATCGTGTAGTGTTCACCTTCAAGCTTAGCGCCGTAATACTGCACAAGTGTTTTCGTACCGGCATCGGTAGGATTATTCCACGAACCGGCAATATATTTTCTGAAACTGTTGAAATAATCTTCTTCGATAGTCGCTACAGTCATAAGCTGTTCTTCAGCCTCGACCTGTTTTGCCCTGTCCGTATAACTGCTGTATAGAGGAATCGCAACTGCGGAAAGAATACCGATAATGGCGATAACTATCATTACTTCTATAAGCGTAAAACCTTTATTTTTCATAAATTCCTCCATCAATTACTACAACTACACGAGGGAACTCCTGCGTATTCGTTGACCGCCTCTCCCACTTTCAATTCCCTGAAATTGGCTGTTTCGGTCGTTCCCATCAAAGATGAAATGTAAAGCCAGCAGTGCGGTGTGTTTTTTATGCAGCGTCTTCCGTGGACCCAGTATGACATTCCGACGCCGTTTTTTATGTAAATACCTGTTTCGAACTTCATATTGTCGTGGTTTGTCGGAAAACCGTAAGAAGCAAGACTTAAAGTTTCGGAAGCGTAAACTCCTTTCGCAAGAAAATACTTCTCCTGCGCGGTCGCAGCCACAAGCATTTCAGATTTCAATTCATCGACTTTCGCATTGTCGGAAAAAGAATCGAAAATAGGGATCGCAACAGCTGCGAGAATACCGATTATGCCTATAACTATCGAAAGCTCTATTAAGGTAAACCCTTTTAAATCCTGGGATAATACCGTCATTTTATTTCTCCCGTCCAACCGGAGCACCGCTTCTATTATCGAACTGTTTCTTGTTTTGTCCAGATTTTTTGCCTTTTTCCTTACCTTTACTATTCGCGTTTTCAGACTCGTGACCTATATAAATAGCTTTGGTCATAGAAACCGTCATTCCTTTTCTGACGATCTCCGGAATTCTGTAGTTCCTGGCCCAGTCGCTAGTCTCAAGTTCTTCGAAATTTTTGAAAAATCTCGCACTCTTGTAAATAAGTTTATCGTTGCTCGGGTTGATTTGGAAAACTCCGGCAAGCCACGAATTCTTTATAAGCTCCTTGGTCATCGGAAGATCGAGGAAGTATTGAGCCGAAAGTTTCTTTATCTCATCGATCTGTTCCTGAGTAAGCATCATTTCCTTGATATTGTTCTCGAAAAGGTAAAAAAGAGGAAGATAACGGACGTAAGTCGAAGCGTCATCGCTGAAAATCTTTGTAATATTGTCTAAATAGAACGAAAGTCTCATTTTTCCGTTCTTTACGCTTGCCGCGCGAAGTGCATTCGCCATTCCGTGTGATCTGAAATCGGTATCGCTGTCAAAAATCTTAATCATCTGTCCGATTTTTTCGGTAGTCGTATTCGTTTCATACAGAGTATTCTCGAAAACAACCGAAAACGGAGTAACATCCACAAGCTGCCCGACTAAAATAATAAACGGAAATTCCGAGTATGAGTTGCCTGCTCCGACCGTTCTGTCGGCAAAAAGTGTGAAATTCAAAGCAATGACAAAAATAAGTACGGAAATTTTTCTCATATCGTCCTCCTTTAGTAAAGCTCATACCATTTGATAATACGTGTCGTACTGACCAAAACGGAAATTTCCTTCTTTCTGTATATCTCGGCTCCGGCTCCGAAAGTAAGGTCATATCCGTCTTTAGTTGCAACGACACCGACACCGGTTGCAAGACTTATACCCTGAGACGAAGTGCCTGAGCATGCCGCCGGGTTCCAATTCCCGACACCCGAATCATCGACTTGCTCCAGACCCTGTGAACCGTCGATTAAAAGTCTCTCGTAGTTGAAACTCGTTCCGAAGCTCTTGCATTCTGTAACAGCTTTCGGGACATAGGTGTTCCAGGCAAGCGCATATCCGTTTTTGCCGGACTCTTCACTCTGTTTGCTGCCGTAGACATCGTAAACCACTAGAGGTTCTGTTATGCCTTTTTCACCTGCCTTGTCACTACCGCCGCCGAAAGTTATTTTCCAACCGTTCTCATCATGGAAGTTGTTGTCGTTTTTAAGGTTCGACTCTTCATAATCCGACGTGTAGACATAAGGCTTGGTGTCATCATCCGTAGTTTTCGGTTTCTTGTCGTAGAAAACAGTCATCGAAGCATTTTCGTCATTGACTTTAGGCAAAGAAGCGTTTCCTGTTACGACAGGAATAGGAATACGCTCAGGATCGTTTTTCGGATTGTATTTTTCCAAAGGCGGGAAGAAGTTGTTGCCGACATAGTTCTTACCGTTAACCCAGATATCTTTATTAAAAGATTCCCTGCTTGCAAAAACGACTTTAGCACTCCATTCACTCGGCGAATTATCGCTTACATTTACCCTGAATACAGTTCCTGTAAGATCGGTAAAGTAGACGAATTCGGTGTTGACCGCTCCTTTGCCGGTGGTATTGATTGCAAAAGGTTCCGAAGCAAACGGAGCTACGAGCCATTTTTTGTGTACGTCGCTCTCACCGTTTGAGCGTTTATATTCGAAAACCGGAGTATCAATGAATCTGCCCGATCCGGCATCGAACTTATAAATAGCAAACTTGTTACCGTAAATCGGTTCTCCCTGAACTGCGCTGTTGTCTGGCATAGCGCATGTAGGCTCATAACCGTCAGCACAGGTGTCGTAACCGCCCGGAACAGCAAGATAGTAGTCAAGTTCATCGGCGTAACGGCAGCCATTAGTATTATTGCACTTTCTGAATACAACAGCCTTTCCGAAACTGAAACCGTAGCGTTTGTCAGTCATTTCGCTATTCTGGATATTCTGAACAAACTCAGGGTTATTGGGATCGGTAACATTTATTACGGTATAACCCCTTGCTCCTCGCCTGTAACCGAAAATAAGATAAGCCTTTTCGCTACCGTTGATGATTCCGTCGTGGCTCTTGTCTATGTGAAGAAGCGTTATCGGACCGTCGACCGTAGGATTGAATACCATCTGATCAGATGATGACATCACCATGTCGGCAATAGATTTAAAAGCGTTGCTCGGAATATAAGCCCACTTTTCATTTCCGCCGCCGTCAAAAGCGTGCAGCATACCGTCGTTCGCTCCGGCAAAAATTCTGGTACCCTCTCCGCCATAAGAAACTGCGACAGGTTTCGAGTGAACGATCGCACCGAGAAGAAGCGGACGGATTTTTATTTTTTTGCTTGCCTCGTGGTTGAAATCAATGTCCATAGGATTGAGGACTTCTATAAGATGACAGTCAGGATTTCCGTCAGGACAAGGTTCGCTATAGCCGAATCTGAGTTTCTGTCTGTTTGCTTCAACAAAAGAATCGTAACCGTAAATATAGTCAAGAATTCTATTGGCTGTATCTTCATTTTGTCCCATCTTGTCGGCAAGTATGCCCAAGTCACCGGGTGAAATGCTTTCAAGCAGATGCATTTCACTTCCGTTATCATAATAGATGTTTCTAAGACCTGATTTATAACATGGAATCGTACCACATCCGCTGCCCGCCAATTTATCCTCAAGTACTTTTGCAGCTCCGCCGGCAAGCAGTCTCTTGAATTCAGTCAAGTTCTCGGCCATATCGTTTCCTGGGTCATCTGCAAAGCAGTCTGCAGGAGATGAGAAAGTCTGTTTATGCCACCCATCGCAACCGTCACCGCAGTTCGGATAATTTTCGCACGAAATAGTCCTCGTGCAAGTATTGTCACCTTTGTCAATCATATACTTTTTGAGGTTTCCGAACCAGAACTTGCTTATTGAAGGTTCTATCGGAACAGCTCCTGCGACATAAGCCTCCGGACCGCGGTATTTTTCCTCGACATCGTAAGGCTGAACAAGCGAAGAAGTCCAGTGAGGACGACCGGAAACGACATCTGTTTTCATTGGATCCTTAAGCATATTTATAAAGACATCGGTGATATTCGATGACGAACATCCGGTAGTGGCACCGAGCGTAAGTGCACAGTATTTACCGTCTTCGCTTGCGGGATCGTCCGCTATTTTCTTGGTTATTTCTTCGAGATAACTGTGATCGGTTCCGTTGTAGAGTGCTGAAAGAGTCCATTCGCCTATCGCTCCGGCGTGAATTCTGTTAACAACGGTCTTGTCAGCACTGTCATCTTTGTTGATCTGATAATATTTATCATTTTTACAGTCATTATCGTAGCCGAAAAGGTTATGCTTTAACTCCTTAGTCTTGACGCATGAATCTTTTTTGGACGGATCAGGATGATAGAAAGGATGCGTTTTGACAAAATTCGCAACCTTCTGGACAGATGTCTGAGCCCACTCTGTTTCATAATAAGGTTTATGAGAGCTTTCATACGGCTTTTCACCGACAAGCGGTACACACGGAGCTTCAGCATTATTGCAGTTTTTATCTGCACCGGGTATCTTCTCAATTTTCTCGTTATGGTCGAACTGCGCCTGACCGCCTGAAAAAACAACTACTTCACTTAAGAAACACGAAGCATCCAGATTCTCATACGGAGATTCGTATGCAGTATTCGTAGAAGATGAAGGTGCAACCCAATGTCCGTCTTCTTCTCTCTTGGCATATTGGTAATTGTAATACCTATGGTTAGGATCATATACAGCATACATGCCGCCGAGGTATCTCCATGCGTCATAAAGCGTTTCTCCCAGAGTAGGACCTCCTACAGCCTTCAATCTTTTGATCTTAGTCTGGAAAGAGTTAACATCGGTATCTGCCAAAAGCCTGTTTTTCGGAACGACCAGCTCACCACCGTCACTCTTCGGAACTTTCATCCAGAAACTCGGATATGCACATTTATCATCGGCAACGTGCATACTCGGATCATCGACACAGCCGAAAGTACATGTGCTGCATGTATCGCAAAGATCACCGCCCCACGCATCAACAACTTCATAAACACAAACATTCTCTCTGCTCTGTGCATCAGTCGCTGTCTTGAAAACACTGATGGATGTTTCTTTCAAATCAGGATCTTTTTTCTTTCTTCTAAGATATGTTTTATCAGAAATCCATGAATTGTTAGTTTGGTAAGGCGTCAGCCAAACATCTTCACCAACCATATAAGGAGTAAGCAGATATGAACCCTCTCCGAATTCGTGAATATGACCGTTTATGATTTCGGCATGCCAGCCGGCCTGGGTATCTTCGCCCATAATACCGCTGACGGCGCAGTAGTAAGTCTTTTTTGGCGCGTTGGGCGCACTGGATGTGGGCATGGTAACACCGTCGACAGTTTCAAAATAATGATATTCCCGTGTCCAGTCGGCACTGTGGTAATACTTTTCATCAATACAGCGGCAGCATTCTTCAGTATTGTTTTTGCCGGTTTCAGGATCGTAACCGGAAGCCTTTTGACATTGTTCGGAACATTCTTCCAAACCGCCTCTGTCCATTTCATCCATCTGATAGAAGAAAGCCATGCACTTCCAAGGTTCTTCATATTTGATCTCGTCTCTGCACAAATATGTACAGACATATCTGGTTTCAAAACTGCAGCCGTCAATCTTCGTGTAACTCTCCTGTCTTCTAGAATCCGGATCGCAGTATTGGACATCAGGATAACCTTTCTCATGAAGTTTTTGGACGATCTCCTCAGAAGTCTTTTTACAACTGCTTGTATCGGTATATACCTGAGTGTGATAGAAAGCGTTTTTGCACTCATATTCGTAAATCACATCACTATCACTGTTAGCACCACCACCAGCCGCATTTCTTAAAACCATATAGTAGTTCTCTTCCGGATTCAATATTCTGCGCCACTGTTCTGATCCGGAAAAAGAACCTTCCGGCAAATTGTATTTCAAACTGACTGAGAACGTCGTATCGTCCTTATCACAGTAACGACCGGTTGCAGAAACCACTGCTTTTACTTTATAACCGCTTGTTTCACAACCCGAAAGCAGAGGAGTCATAATCACTCCGTTCGTAGTAGCACTCGGCAGATAGTGAGAACACTGCTGGGTAACATCAGTGCTTTCGCGGTAACAGGAGAACGATCCCAAAACACTCCACGCATCAGGGGTTACTCCGTCACATTCCGAATAGAGTGTTACCTTCATATCTTCAATGGCATCAAAATCAGTATCGTCGCTACTGATACTGACTTTCAATTCTATTCCGGCCGTATATGTAAAACCGTAACTTGACGACAGAACAGCAGTTCCTGCAGTTGGAGGAACTTCTAATACTTCTTCTTTCTTTATTACCGCACTGTCTTTGCAGACAAAACAGTGGTTATCAAGTTCTTCGAACGCTCCACCCTCGCCGCTTACACAATCTACAGAATCACAGCAGTGAGTCATATCCTGGTCGAATTCGCTGTAGAAACCGAGTTCGCATGTCTGCCCCTCCTCAACACACTGTTTGTATCCTTCAGAGGCTTCTTCACCGGGTTCCGGAGGAGGATAAGCCGCAGCATTATTCTTGCAACAGAGATCGTTATCCTTGCACTTGGGGTTCGTACACTTTGAAGTTTTGCAGCATTTCTGAGTGTACTTTATCGAGTATGTTCCCAAATCGCCTTCACGATCAATCTCGTGATCATCCTGAGTCACGAATTCTTTACAGTTGGTTTCAAGGAAAAGCGGATTTGTTGTATTTCCGTTAAACGCCATACACTTGTCACATCCGAATCCGCCTACTCCGCCTGCGACTACAGAATCGGGATGTGCATCGACTCCTTCCTCATAGTCCTGCAACGCTTCAGTGTACAAGTTATCGTATATAGAAAAATCCTGCAATGTCTTAAAATCAGTACATTGCGATTCATCACTCAGTATTTCCGGTTCATCGTACGTCCATTTTTCAGCAACAATCTTCTGCATAGCCGTGAGTATTTTTTTACGTTGTTCGTCATTAGTTTCTGCAAGATATGCCGTGTCGAATTTTACCCTTTCACTAACACCGGTGGAGGGATTTATAGTGGTGGTATCAGCACTTACAAAGCATATTTTTTTCTTTTTGTAATTAGGAAGTCCCGTCGCAGGATCATCTTTACAAAGAACACTGCCGTCAGAGTCTGTACCGTTTTCATAACCTGATTCACATGCGGAAGTGTCGTTTTCCAAACCTAAAGGCTTATACAGATATTTTTTGCAGACGTTTTCGCCTCTGGATCTCGGAGGATATGAAAATTCGTGTGTATCTGCAAAGAGAATCTTAACGGCATCGAGAGCTGTTGCGTATTTCCAGTTAAGCCAGAATCCGCTGACTCCGCCTTTATCACTGATATAGGATGACAGCTTTTCCCCATTGCTCATATTGTCGTTGCCGTCAGTGATACAGTCCCAATCTCTGCGGTCGGTATTATAATACTCAACCGTAACAGGCAAGCCGTTTTCGTCCGTAATCGTATAAGTTCCTCCGACCCCCTGCTTATTCGACCAGTTCCCGGAATTCGTTCCGCTTACAACATCGCCGTTGGTATCACTCGTCCAGTCGTAAAAGCAGATATCTTCGCTATAATACTGGTCCGGAGTCCACGGTCCTACGAAAGTATATATTTTTGACTGATCGATCCTGGATCTGTCTTCATTCGGATATCCTTCGAATTTGAAAACGTTATCGACCTGAGCACAATAACTTGCTATTTTCGTCCTGGCAGAATCAAGGTTTTCACAATTATTCGCAATACTGGTACAGTCTATCGAACCGCCCACACATCCCGTTTCCGACTGGACCTCTTTGCACTGTTCCAGAGCAACAGCACAGATGTCGTATGCATGATCTGCATTATGTTTGGCATCGTCACAGGCTTCGATATAGTCACTGTATGCAAAGCTGTTCATAGTTTCAGAAGTATCAAGGATAAAAAGCATGTGCGGAACTTTTTTTGCATTGGTAACCATAGCCGCGACATCATCCAAATCCGAGGAATCCGAAGCAACGAGTAGAACCTGAAGCAAAAGTAACGAAACCAAAACCGCTAAAATTTTGTTTTGTGCTACAAACCGTTTCATACCAACCTCTCTTTATTACCTAATTATTTTTGTTTTCACCCCTGGTAAAGCAGCTTATCAGACCGATAGTTTTCATTTTTCCCAAAGAATAACGTCCGTTGGTCCCCTCAGTCTGACTTGCAAGATCCATTTTTATGTTATTGGTATTCGTACCAAGATCAATAACTTCCCTGACATCCACCGTTACATCGTAGCACGCAGCCTTGTCTTTAGCGTAAGTACCGGAAGTTCCGCTTCCTACAGCAGTATTCAGACCATAAAGCAGAGCGTTTTTGTCAGTAGTGATTCTTCTCGCAACCGCACGATAGGCGAATCTCGGCTCAAAACCGCTACCGGGATTTGTCGAAATATCGCGCGGATAGTATTTGAAAGTTCCGTCATTTGTCGTAGCATTTTCTAAACCGCCGTTGATCGAATAGGCGTCTTCACACTCGAAAGTCGAATCGATAAGCTGTCTGAGCTCACCGTTTACGATGTTTACTGCAGAGTAAGCGTAAGTCAGCAGCCTTCTGTCCTGCAAGTCTTTTCCTGTTGTGTGGGAAAGTTCGGAAAGTCTCGCTATAGTCGCAAGTGCGATGATCGACAGACTCATTGTCATAAGAACGCTGATAAAAAGTGCAACTCCTTTTGAACGAAATTTAAATCTCATCATCTTTTCCACCCATAATCAATTACTGAGACTGTCCTTCATCAAACGATGATTTGAAAGATACACAACCCGCCTGAAAACGTAAGAGGTATTGTTTGGATCGGAGTCGTAACTGTCACCTCCGCAGTCGTTTGTGCTCTCGCCTTCAGACGCCTCGTCTCCGAAAATGCAGTATGTGTTTTTGTCTGTAGTTGTTCCGACTTTGTTTCTGTCTTTTGTGGAAGTGATAACAAATCCGAACCTGACGGCAACAATATCCTTTCTGAACGACTGGGCATGTTTAGTCCAAACCATTTTGGAGTTTTCAGTGCCGGTCTCCTTATATTCCCTTAAATACTGAATCGTAAACTTTGGTATACTGTAAGTCTGTCCAGTAGCACTCGGATTAAAATTCACAACATATTCGCAATTTGCAAGATCGTCACTAACAACCGTTTTGTCCTGCGAACAAAGAATAAGTGAACCATAGCTGTTGTATTGAAGCGTGTAAAGCCTGTCATTCCCGGTAATCAAAGTGCCGGCAGGAAAAATTTGTCCACAGTCCATACCCGCCAGATCGCTTCCGGCAGCAGACTCAAAACCCGCGCTTGAAAATTCTGCAGTATAATTGTTGTAAGTTACATTATAACCAGTTGATCCGGTTATTCTTGCAGTTTCGAAAACCCCGTCCTGAGTATGAAGATAAAACGAATGTATAGCTCCGTTCAACGCCGCACTATTGTAAATTTTAAAATTGCAATTCGGATAGGGACCAGTTGCTTTTTCCGCAAGTTTCGTTATCGGACCGCCATAAGGAGAGAGAAATTTAAAAGTCAAAGGTTCGGCGGTTCTTATAATCGTATTGACACCGTTTGCAGAATCAGAATACAAACCGAAATCGGAAATTTGACTGTTAAGACCGATGAATCTTACAGAATCGGCAATCGTGTCAAGTATCTGTTCGCCAAGAAGATTGACCGAAACACTGATCGACGAGGCACGCTCAGCCTTTGCCGATGTGTCATAAAGCTTATAGAATGAAGCAATAATGATCATCGTAATAAATATGCTCACCATCAGTTCGATAATGGTGAAAGCCTTAAATTTTACGTTTTTATTCATTCGTCGCTCCTTTTTCATAATTTTCATCAGATCTTACCAGAGGAATGCTTAAAATATTGCATTCTGTCGAAGAATAGCTAGTGCCGCAATTTTTAGTCGGGTATTCCTTTTTAGGCCATGTAACACGAACCTCAACATGATAAAGTGTCGAAAGATAAGTCCCGTCCTGAACGTAAACCTGCGTCTGTTTGCTGTATGTATCGATTTTCATAGCCCTGTGAAAAATATAGTTGCCAGTAGCAGCAGAAGATACCTGCTGTCCGAAAGAATTGAAAGGACCCGGTTTAAAATTACTGCCGAAAAACCCCGTCAGATTCGAGTCGCTCACCCAATCAGACGACAACTCCGAGTTCGAAGTTAACTTACCGAAAGACTTGTAAGACATAGCATTTATTTCATCAACAAGGTTGAATGCAAGAGAATGGGCCAGCTGTGTCGACTCATTCTCGAACAGAACCGCCATCGTGTGTGCGTGGAAAGCCATAAATCCGAGCATTGCAGAAGAAAACACAAAAATCGAAATCATAACTTCAATCAGAGTAAAAGCCTTAATTTTCTTCATCTTTTCCTCCTATATGCTTAACGGGTTGCCGCTACTTGTAAAAATAGTATCCGAGTATGAATCTGTTCCGAAAGCCATGCAGATGAAATATTCGCCGGCCCGGTCAATATCAAGTTTATACCATACGGAGTCACCTGAAGCAGCAATTTTTGACTTCACAATCGCAGTAAAAACTAGATTGTTCATGGGAGTTGGCTTACCGCCGCAGGAAATACTGTCTCCTTCCGCAGGTCTTTCGGATAATGAACTGTTGGAGTTCGAGTACTGTTGCTTGACAAGACCGTTTGAAGCAAAAACAAGCCGTTTGGAAACATCGTTTGCTGCGGCAGAGGGGCTGATACTACTGTAATTGAACTGCGTTTTATTGATATACACAATGAAAACCGATTCAGGGAGTCTATTTTTCTTGAGTACCTTTGCATCAGCCCAATCGTCGACTGTCATTGTATCTTTCTGGTAAATAGCATATTCATGAGCCCTGAAAACCATCGCGGTCTGAAGCCTTACGCCGATGTAGACAGGCATTGTTCCGGCACTTGCATTGTCGACATCTACCGGAATCTCGATTTTTCCGTTGGTCTCGTCTCCAACGACAGTATATCCGGCAATCGACCTTGCCTTGGAAAAATCGGAAAGAATCTCAACGACTGCCTGCAAACCGCGGTTTCTGGCATTCCAGACCTGAACCTTGGGAACCGCAACAGTCGCGATTATCGTCAGAACTCCCAAAGCAACCATCAATTCGATCAGTGAAAAACCGTTTGTCTTTCTCACGTCAGCCTCCGTCAAAAATCAACGCAAATTTTTATTTAATATACAAATAAATTTCGTCCGCCTGTGTACAAAAGAACATTGAAAATCAGCCAAAAAAGTACGGCTGTGTAGATTCGTACCATGTTTTTGAAATAAAATCAAGAAGTTAAGCGATTTTTATTTTTTCTGATTTTATAGCATGTTTTTTTGCCGTTTTTTTATGTTTTTTT
>JAFZVC010000052.1 GCA_017618015.1 Spirochaetaceae bacterium | reverse complement strand
TCGCAATTTACTTTTCTATAAAATAACGGTATTATTCAACGCTATGGAAACAACAAAGAGAACTCACACCTGCGGAGAGCTGCGCGGTAGTGATGATGGCAAAACAGTCGTATTGAATGGATGGGTTCACCGTATCCGTGAACATGGCGGTATTTCTTTTATCAATTTGCGTGACCGCTACGGCATAACTCAGGTTGTAGTTGACTCGGATTCTTCAGCCGAACTGCTCGATACAGCAAAAAATCTTAGGATGGAATTCTGCATCGCTGTACAAGGTGTAGTTCGCACCCGCCCTGACTCAATGATTAACAAAGATATGACAACTGGCGAGATTGAGCTTGTTGCCAAGGAAATAAAGATTCTTTCAAAGTCAGAAGTTCTGCCTTTCATGCTTGATGAAATGAACAAGGATGGAACTCCTGTAATTGCGAACGAAGATTTGCGTCTTAAATACAGATATCTTGACCTGCGCTCACAGAGAATGCAGCACAATATCATTTTGAGAAGCCAGGTTGCTTTTGCTACACGCGAATACCTTACTTCAAAAGGCTTCCTTGAAATTGAGACGCCTACTTTCATTAAATCTACGCCGGAAGGAGCCCGCGACTACCTTGTTCCAAGCCGCGTACACCCCGGAAAGTTTTATTCACTTCCACAGTCTCCGCAGCTTTACAAGCAGCTTCTTATGGTTTCTGGATTCGACAAGTATTTCCAGATTGCACGCTGTTACCGCGACGAGGATGCTCGCGGCGACCGTCAGCCGGAATTCACCCAGATTGATATGGAGATGAGCTTCACAAACCGTGAGGAAGTTCTTGAAACAACAGAAGGCATGATGGGCTACATCTTCAAGAAAACGCTCGGCGTTGAGTTGCCAGCTCACTTTGACCGTCTTTCTTGGGAAGATGCTTTCGACTTCTACGGCTCAGACAAACCAGACCTTCGTTTCGACCTTAAGATGCAGGATGCTGATTTTATGGCTGGACTTAGCGACTTTGGCGCATTCAAGGCTGGAGCTGCCGCTTGTGGCCGTGATGTTCAGCGTCACAAACGCACAGGCCTTAAAGCGCTCGTTGTTAAAAACGTAGCTGATAAATACAGCCGCAAAAAGATAGAGGAGCTTGAAGCTCTTGCAAAGAAATACAAGGCTAAAGGTCTTGCATGGATGAAAGTAAACGCAGAAGGCGTTTTTGAGGGCGGAATCAGCAAATTCTACGCTGGAAAAGAAGCCGATATTTGCGGCAAACTCGGCGCAGAAAAGAACGACCTTCTCCTTTTCGTAAGCGACGAGAACTGGCAGGTAGCTTGTACCGCTTTGGGAGCCGTCCGCAAGCAGCTTGGCAAAGACCTTAACTTGTACAACCCAGCAGACGAGTTCCATTTCGCATGGATTGTCGATTTCCCGTATTTCGCTTGGAACGAAGAAGAAAACCACTGGGAGACAGAACACCACATGTTCACTCTTCCACAGGAAAAATACTGGCCAATTCTTGAAAGCGACCCAGGTGCGGTAAAAGGCGATTTGTACGACCTCGTACTCAACGGTTACGAGCTTGCGTCCGGCTCTATGCGTATCAACGATCCGGAGCTTCAGCAGCGCATCTTCAAGATTGTCGGCTACAGCAACGAGCGCGCCCAGAAAGCGTTCGGCTTCCTTGTAGAGGCTTTCAAATACGGCGCACCGCCGCACGGAGGAATCGCACCGGGACTTGACCGCCTTATTATGCTTATGTGCCACGAGGAGTCAATTCACGAGGTTATCGCGTTCCCGAAGAACAATGTTGCGGCAAGTCCTATGGACGAGTGCCCAAGCTTTGTTGATGAGCAGCTTGTGAAAGACCTGCACATCGCAATTACAGAGCGCGAGGAAGAATAACCTTAGAAGAATAGCGTTTTATCGGGCTGTCACAGGGCAGCCTGACAAAACAGGCTTTCGTGCTAAAAAACTAAACACAAAAAAAGAGGGCTGCCCGTTCGCAAGAATAGGCAGCCCTTATATTATACAAGTGGTGATAACAGATAATTAGACGATAACGACTGAATTATCTGTATAAGAAAATGGTGCTGGGACATATTTGTCTGCTGCCCAGTCATTTTCCCAACGTTTTCCATCGAGAAGATAGCGGAACTGATACTCGTGACCAGCCTCAAGCGTCACCTTTACTTTGAAACTTCCGTTCTTCTGCTTCTTCATTGGTGTATCAACGCTGCTCCAGCTATTGAAATCACCAGCGAGCCATACTTGTTCAGCATCTTTTGCTGCTTCAGCTGAAAGTTCAAAAGTTACTCCGCATTTTGTCTTGTCTTTGGAATAAGTTTTGTGTAGTGCCATAATCCTTCTCCTGTTTTTGTAGAATGTGTACCCATTAAGAACGCACATTCCGTTTCTGGCGAGATTATTATATATCTTATCAAAATGTTTGAAAAGTAAAAATCAACTAATAATAGACATTTTAGACTGTTTTTTTATAAAAAATGAGCAAAAAAATGTAAAAAATGTCACAATGGGCGATTTTCCATCGTTTTTGCCTCGCGGGCGCGGGCTTCTCGTAACGCACGTCTTTTCGCACGGATTCCGCCAGCAACCTGATATCGGTCTGGCAATCCCGCTGCCTCACGCTCTTTTTGGCTTTCAATCTGGAACTTCACCATCCGCCTGAATACATCCATAAGCGGCTCTGCGCTGTTTTCCGGCTTTTCAGAAGGGCAGATACCAGCCGATTGCAATTCTTTTATCAGATAATAGCAAGTCTCTATCGTTGAAAGATAATCTTCTGCCGGCTCTTTTTTGAACGTGTATTCGGAACGGTATCCCGCTGTGAACGAGATTTTTTGAAGCGATGTGATATTCGGACTGAGCCTTAGCATCTTCTTAGCGCAAGCCCATGTCGCGTCAACAAGAAACACGAGAAGCTGCTTGCCCCCCATCGCCTCTTTCAGCGTATGCGGGGCTGTTTTTCTTACTCCGCCTGCCGTCCATGCATCCTCACCCGGATACATCACAACTGGAAAATACCTCTCATCGCTCAGAAGCTCACGTATCCGCTTGTTCTGTGTAAAATCCACCCCGATTATAAGCTCCGAATCTGGTAACGAAAGCTGTGCCAGGCGGCCTGTTCCTGTTTTCTGCTTGTAGGCTTCTTTTGGGTGGATGAGGAAAACGAACTTTATCCCTGTTTCGATTTGTTTTATATACTTGCAATAGCACGTTTCCATCGGGCGGAAACATTTATAGCACTTGTCAGCCATCGTTCTGCAAAGTATAGCGGATTCCGCCCGCTTTTGCTAGAATGGGTTAGAAGTTGTGGTAGAGCACAACTACGATATAAACCCGACACGAAGAATTTATACCATTTTTTTACTGACGGAAAATCAATTATATAATATATTATAAGAGGTTCCTAAGTACATATTTCATATAACAGGAGGATATTCTATGGCTTATGATGTTTTTCAGAAAAACTATGAAACATTGACAGAAGAACAGCAGATGATAATTTATAATCTTGTACTCTCGCTTGTTAAAATGAATTCGAAACCTGTTGAAACTCCTAAAAAACGTGTATTTGGACAATATGCAGGAAAAGCAAAGGCAATATTCTCTGACTCTTGGGAAATGTCGGAAGAGGAACTCTGTGCTTTATGAAATATCTGATAGATACGCATATCCTGATTTGGCTTGCCGTTTCCCCCGAAGTAGTTTCAAAAACAATTCTTGAAATTATTGAAAATCCTTCGAATGAAATATATATTTCGACCGTAAGTCTTTGGGAGATTGCTATAAAGCTTTCCATAAAAAAACTAGATTTGCAAGGATTAGAAATCTCTGATTTAGTTAACATTTGCAATGAGCAGGGTATAACAATCGTTCAACTTCCAATTACAGCCGTACAAAAATATAGAAATCTTCCAATGAAAGAAAAACATCGCGATCCGTTCGATAGAGCGTTGATAGCACTTTGTATCTCTGATGGTTATGTGTTTCTTTCCCATGACTCAAAGGTTGAGCAATACGAGCAAGACGGTCTTGTTTTTATTTCTTAAAGCGCGATTACCCGGTGTTCCGTACTTCGCTCACGCTCATTCTCCTCACCGTAGGCATAAAGCCTACGGTTGCGGTGAACTGCCATTCGGCAGGTACTCCACCCCGGCGCGAAGGAAAATTATTACAATTCGGTGCCGAGGTTTATAATCCAGCGGTTGTTTTCCGTAGTAGTATTCAAATACGATGATTTATTCACATCAATTTGATAATATACACCACCACGTATACGGGCGGATTTTGCATTTCCGCTCAGAAGTTCTAGACCACACCTGAACGAAAACATATCCTGTTTGTCGTCATAACCTACAAGGCTGTTAAAATCATCTGCCCAGTCCATCTGCTGAAAATCTAGATGTTGATACGTGCATAGCGTCACAAGACGGAAGTTGCTGAACAAATCAAGTGAGAGCTTCACACTTATGTATGGACTTGAAATTCGGCTAACATCATTGTTGCCAGAGTAATCAAACAAACTGGTCGTTTGGTCAGAATGGTATGCCATATTCTGTTTCAAGCTCATAAAGTAAAATGGATGGACAAAACACTCTGCACTCAAACCGATATTATGGGGCAGAGGGATTTTTGCGCTGAATCCAAGTCGGGGGGCAATGATAAAAGCCCTCTTTTCATCGGTCATCGTGAAATATTTTCCCTCATCACCAGGATCAAGCATAAGACCGTTCACATCGAACAAGCCCGCAAACTCATTTTCCTTAGAGTGTTGTATTGAAAGCCCAACGCTCCAACAGAATTCATGTCCACTTTCATCCATACTGAAGTAACGTACATACGGAAGAATATCTGCCTCAAAAACCCTGTGTTTTGCGTTGTAGCTGGCGGTGTCATAGCCTTCTATCGTTTCCTCATCATTCGTTCCTGTCGTATAACGCACATCGAGCCGACTTGAAGCACTATCAGTCCAACCGTATTGAATCATAACATATGATACATTACTTGTAGGTTCGGGTTCTGTTCCCATGTCGAATGTAAAACCTTCACCAGCGGTTTGGGCAGAAAGTGCGAGTTGGAAGATGAAGAGCAACGCAAAAAATGATAATAGACGTTTCATGTTACATATTCCTTATTGTACTGTTACGCTGAAACTGTCCGTCCATGTGTTGCCGCTGGAATCAGTAAACGTCAACGTGAACGGAAGATTGGTCCCGTTGGGGCAATCCGATGACACCGTGAATTTGAAAGCTTTTGATGCGTAGCTAGAATACATAAGATAGCAGTAGCTACTACTGGAAGCAGAGTCGGTCAGCGAGTAATAGTACTTTGCAGTCATGTTGCCCAGATTACAATTGTCACGAACCAGTGTAACATAGTCGCTT
>JAFZVC010000051.1 GCA_017618015.1 Spirochaetaceae bacterium | reverse complement strand
TTTGCGGACAGCAATGGCGTTGATTCAAATGAGGGTAGATGGCGAACCGAATCAAATATGTTGGTTCTTAAAGGTCGAATAATGTATGTGTCTCCAATTCAGTTCAAAAATGCCAACAATGTTTTTGGTGTAGGAAAAAAGAGAACTTCTTATGTCCTAGTATCGAGAGGGTGTATTATTGTTGAATTAGATTTTCCAGAATTTAATCTATGTAAAGAATAAAACTCCGCAGAGTAACTCACAAGAATATGACAAACCTCTCTAAAATTAGACAGACAAAGCTAGGCAAATTCATCTTTGCTGTTGGTTGCCTATTTCCCGTAAGCATAGTGTTTCTTATTATGTTGCTCTTCGTGTACGTTGATATTCACGAAAAGTGGATTAAGGATTGGACTTCGTCTTCTTTTGAAATGGAAAAAAATACGGTCGAGACGGATTTTTATTTTGAAAGTGCCGTAATTGAGGATGAAAAAAAAGTCACTATATTTGGAACAAAGAATAGACTTAGAAGCGATAATAACAAACCCGTCGTTTTGCAAACAACGGATGGTGGTAAAAATTGGAAGAAGACTGAAATCGACTTGGATTTTCAGGCAGCCTCTTTTGATCGTATTGATGATTGCGTTTATATGGTCGGTTCCATTGATAGCGGAGATTCTGCAATCAGTCCGGTTTATGTTCCTAATGGGAATTTTGAAAAATGGGAATACGTCGGAATGGCGGAATCTCCTAAATTAGGATTATACTATCTAAACAAAGGCGAGTCATCGGAAAAGATAGCTTTGCTAGAAAGAAACGCCCACCAAGAATATTTTGATGAACGCCTTTGCAGTAGTGATGGGCGAACGTATGCCCATAATGATAGAAATTGGATTATTTGCGGTGACAACAAAACGAAAGAGGTCCGTATTTTACATAAATTAGGAAATGAGTATAGAGTGCATAGTCGTTTTTCGTATAAATGGCATTGGGGAATTGGGGCCGTTTATGATTTGGAACCGTCTGACTTCTATGCTAAGGATGACGTGATGGCGGGAATTCTTCAATTTCAGGTGAGTGCTTTGAAGATGATTCACTACCTGTATTATAGCGTTGATGGTGGAAAAACATGGCAGAACGAGAAAATGCCTGTTTTCGCATTTGAACGTTTGGCTGTAACGGAAGATAAAATTGTTGTTCTTGGCTTTGACAAGTTTTACAAGCAAAAACGGGGAAAAGCCACAATCCTCACGATACCGCTTCCGAAAAACTAACGAGTTGTCCGCAGCAGGTAAATTTTCACTCCATATTGCAATGCCATTCGCTTGCTTTTCGGCAAAGAAAAGAGTATATTTAAGATAGACAAGAGGTTCAATTATGTCGGATACCGCTTTTGCAGAACTCGAATCCCAGGTGGAAGAACTCCCCCTGTTTCAGATCGTAGTCCTTCGGCAAAAGTTGGACCGCATTCTGGAACGCAAAAAGTCAGCGACTAACGTGGCCGCTGGTCTTGCCCTGCTTGACGAATTCGCTGGTTCAGTAGAACGCGAAATTGACTACAAGAAAGAACGCGAAGAAAGCAGGGATTTCTAAATGAATCTGCTGATAGATTCAAATGTCATTCTTGACATGGTTCAACATCGTGAACCGTTTTTTCGCGAGTCAAAAGAAATCATCGCAGAATGTATCAAGCAGAGCCATTTCGGTTTTGTAACGGCGCATTCCCTTTGTGACATCTACTACATTCTCCGCAAGGATATGTCTGCCGAGCAAAGGTTGAAACTGGTAAATATGTTCTGCCAGTTCTTTACAGTTATTCCTGAAACGGCTTCGGATTTCGCGGCTGTCACAGAAAATCCGGATACCGAAGATTTGGAAGATGGTTTGCAACAACAGTGCGCTGCCCGTTTAAATCTCGATTACATCGTTACGCGAAATATTGACGATTTCGGGACATCCGCCGTTCCTGCCGTTGAACCCGGGCAATTCCTGTCTAAATTTCACTAGTATTTCTTCCGCACGTCGGCTGCAGAAAGCCAACCACCCTGTTCGGCGGAACGTTCTCCATCGGCGAGAGCCTCCTGGAGTTTCAAGACGGCTCTTTTCTGCTTCGAGTCTGCCGTAATCCTATCAAATGTTGATGCTGGTTTTATCATTATGCTTCAAATTTATTTTCATATCATGTCTTATACTGAAAAAAGTTGTCACTGCACAGAAAGGCAGGAACAACAAAAATGGAGACGAAACAGATCGTAAAAACAGTCCCGTCACATGACGAAAACGGGGATTTCTGTTGGAAAGAAATCGTCACGGAAAAGCACATCTTCAATGACGAGGACAGGATGGCCGTGGTCGCCGAATACCAGGCGGGAAAGATGACCGCGGCGCAGATCGTCGAGAAGTACCACCTCAGCAGCAGACAGGTTCTGTTCAGCTGGATGGACCGCTACCTCCGCGAGGAATCGCTATCTTTGGGAGCAAGCGAGAACGACGACATGGCAAAGGACCCCGAAGAAAGGATACGCGAGCTGGAACTCGAGAACAGGCGTCTGCAGAAGGCGCTGGACACCGAGACGCTGCGAGCGAAGGCCTTCGACACCATGATAGAGCTTGCCGAGAGCAGGTTCAACATACCCATCAGAAAAAAATCTGGCACCAAACGGTAAACCTGCTGCGCAGCAGGCTCCCGGGCGCATCCCTGGAAGCCCTCTGCGGGCTGTTTGGTTATAGCAGGCAGGCGTTCTACAAGCGGGGCGACAACGACTTCGAAGGCGACGCCATGGAAAGCGTGGTCCTGGACGCGGCACGGCGTTACCGCAAGGACAATCCCGGTCTCGGCTGCGCGAAACTGCACCGGATCATCTCGACGAGCATGGGAACCCCGGACATGATGGGACGCGACTCGTTCGTCGAGCTGCTCCGCGAGAACGGCCTCATGGTACGGATGAAGCGGCGCAGGCACTACAGGACGACGAACTCAGAACACCGCTACAGGAAGTACCCGAACCTGATCGCAGGCGTGGTCCCGAACCGTCCGAACCAGATATGGGTCGCGGACATCACCTATGTCGAAACGGACGAGGGCGTGTGCTACCTGTCGCTGGTGACGGACGCCTACTCGCACAAGATCGTGGGCTGGGCCCTGGGGCCGACGCTGGAAACGCGCTATCCTCTGAAGGCGCTTCTCATGGCACTCCGTACAATCCCGCTCGAACACGCCCACGCCCTGATACACCACTCCGACAGGGGCAGCCAATACTGCAGCCACGACTATGTGAGAGTGCTCAAGAAACTCAACATCGGCATCAGCATGACGCAGAGCGGCGACCCGCTGGAGAACGCCATCGCGGAACGCGCCAACGGCATACTGAAGACGGAATGGCTGTACAAGAAGAAGTTCGCCACACGGGAAGAATGCCGAGCGGAACTCGAGAGGATAATCCCGTTCTACAACGGGGAGCGTCCGCACATGAGCATCGGGATGCAAACCCCGGACGAGGCGCACGGACAGGAAGGACCGCAAAAAAGGTGCTGGAAGACACCCCGCGAACGACGGGAGGCGAGGAAAAAGATATCTTTGGAGGAAGGAGGTCCGGTCGGCAGTGACAACCAAAACAGTTGAACTGTCAACCGGAACAGTCATACCGGGAAAAAGGTGTAAACCAAGTCAGTGAAACTGTCAACCCGGTCAGTAAAATCACCCAAAAAGTGTCAACCTTTTTCAGTGATGGTCATCAATTCATTGTCAAGAGAATAATCTTACTATAAAATTTTAAAAATGTATTGCTTTTGTGTGGACAATTATATATATTAAAAATATGAACAAGACTGCTAATTTATATGCTCGCATTGAGCCTGATGTCAAGGAACAGGCTGAAAGTGTTCTGGAAACCCTCGGCATATCCGTTTCCAGTGCCATCAACATGTTCTATAAGCAGATTATTCTGCAACAGGGGATTCCCTTCGAGGTGAAGTTGCCTAAGGCTCCCGAAAACGCAGCCAAATGGTCAAAAGAACGTCTCGATGCGGAACTTGAGAAGGGGTACAACGATATGCTGAAAGGCCGCACCCGCCCTGCTGCGATGGTTCTTTCCGACGTCAAGAAGAAATATAAGGTATGAATTTTGAAGTCCATTTTTCTTCCGCTGCGCAGGCAGACATCGATCAAATCTTTGACTATATCAGCATAGCGCTTTGTTCGCCTGTCGCTGCCAAGAATCTAATGGCAAAATTTCAGGAATCGGTAAACACGTTATCCGATTTTCCCGACGCCTTTGCCTTATGCCAAGATGAACCTTGGATTTTGCGTGAAGTACGCACAATGCCAGTCGGGAATTACCGCCTATTTTATCATGTCAATCATGACATGCAGAAAGTCGTTATATTGCGTGTCTTTTATTGCAGACAAGAAGCGAAGTAGTCATAATGCGTACTTGAAAAAATTTTCCGGACGGAATAGATTATATTTATAAACTACATGAACGCTTTTCTTGATGATGCAACATCGCTATTTTGATATAATCTTATTTTTCCTGTTCTTGATCCCTGTCCTTGCACATGGGCACGCTCCGTATGAAAAATTAGAGCGGGTTGTAGAAACCGAGCAGGGAGAAAAGATAAAACTGGTCCGCATGTATTGGGATGGTATTGTTGAGCTAGATCCGGTTCAGCTGGTGGCTTATGACGAAAGCGCCTTCCCATTTTTTGAGACAAGTACTGGACGAGATGTTTTTGTATCCTGCAAAGAAAAAAACGATTGCTTTGTTTTCTTGTTTAAAGGATTTTTGTCGGTTGTTCCGGAAGAGGTGTATGAAATCAAAAATCAAAGTGTGGCTACAGTTGATGATTTTTGGACGAATGTTCGTGGCGCATTCATTCCTTTACAGAGAATAAAAATGTATTTAGTGGCGATTGCGCTTCTTTTTGCTTCGTTGTTGCTTGGGTTCTATAGCAACAGAATGAGAAAAGAGAAGAGAGAACTTGTTGCTACAGCGCTTCTTTTGTCAGGTTTATTCGTCTTGTTTGTATTTGTTTGTGCAGTGGATGTTTCGCGAGTTCTTTTCCTCCCTTTGACTGTTTTGACAGGAATTGTTGCGGCAATAGGGCTTGTTATTTTTAAGTATATTACTAGAAGATGGAAAGGTCGACATTCATAAAAATTTTACTCGGTGCCCTTGCTGCGGTCTCCTTTTTGGGTTCCTTTGTTCTCACGTTTCTTGCGAATCTTATTCCGCTGCGCCCGTATG
>JAFZVC010000050.1 GCA_017618015.1 Spirochaetaceae bacterium | reverse complement strand
ATCTCATGACCGACAAGCCAGCTCCCTTTTTCTCCTTTTTGGTATTCCTGCACAACTTTTAGTTTGAATTCTACGGAATACTTTTTATTCATGTAACCTCCAAAAGTGTCCAACTTTTGGGGTTCAGTTCAAAAGCCCGACCGCCATTTATGGCGGTTGCGCCCATTATACCCTTTATCCTTTTTTATGCCGCTGTATCGTTCGGAGAGCCTCGCGGCGTATCGTTATCATTTCCGTTCATTGTGAAAATCCAGAGCAACTTACGGATTGTTCCGGGCAGAATATCGCGGATAAGCTTTGTTTCCGCACTGTCCGGCGACAAAGACAGCGCCTGTTCCATAATGTCGCTCATTACAGGCGGCAACGACGGGAACAGCTTTTTCGCCTCATCCGCAGAATACTGGCGTTTTTCAACAGGCGGATTCCGTTTTGCGAGCGTCTCTTCGGGATAAAACCGGCACGGCCGCCAAACACTTTCGCCATTTTTGCCGCCGGAGCACGATGCCCCGAAAAGCCTGCAGACAAAAGGCCTGCCACCGTATATCGAGCAATGATAAGGATTGTCGTTGTTATAAAACGGACATGTCTTTCCGTTGTCGAACAGATAAATACTGTCAGAATCTGCAATTTTCAGCGCGTTCTCGTACTGATTCTCAAGAAGCCACGCCGCCATATACAACGCTTCGCATTCAAGCAAATCAGGCTCAAAATCGTGGCAGCAGGAACCACATCCGTCCGGGCATAAAAACCGTGATTTTTCGTACCAATCGGTCTGTTTGTCATTTACGTCCTTATACAGCCGCTCAGTCGCGACAAGAACGTCATATTCTTTTGTGCCGTAAAGAAGCCCCAGCACATGGTCTATTTCTGATTTCATATATTCCTTTTAATCGTGCGCATATACAAGCTTATTCTGCTGACTCCAAGAACTTATCTTTTATCGCACTTACTTCCTCGTCCGTAAACTTCAGCTCTTCCGCGAAATAGTGTTCAAGAGAGCCGTATTTTTCCTCGACAGCAGAAAGCGATGCCTGTATATATTGTTCCTCTGCAAGAAGATAGTTCTTCACCTTACGCGCAAAAGAGCGATTCCGCTTCAAAACGACGCTTCCCACATACGCAAGATTCGCCTTTACGCGCTTGCCTCTGTTCGTGTACAGATAATCGTCGATGACAGCGTTTCTGTCAGCCCCCAGGAACGTCAGGAGCAGCGCTGCAATAACGCCTGTCCGGTCTTTTCCTGCAGAGCAGTGAAACACGACGGAAAACTCTTCTTTCGGCATCAGCAGTATTTTCCGCAGGACTGCCGTCACGTTCGTAAGATTTTCTTCGCTCACCATCTGCGCGTACAAAGACTCCATCGTCGGCAGCGCGACAAGCGATTTTATGCTATGAACCTTTTTCTCATGGCTTATCCCGATAACCGCCTCGTCAAAAATCGGCATAAGATAGTAAGCAACGCCTTCTATCGCCTTATCAGGCTTTTCTTCAGCCTCTTTGCGCGTCCTAAGGTCGATTATCGTTCGCAATCCGTATTCGTTTTTCAATCGCGAAATATCATTCTCACTGATTTTGGAAAGCGCGGTACCGCGAATGAGCATTCCTTTTTTAAGGACACGCCCGGAGGCCATCCTTATCCCGCCCAAATCGCGATAATTCTTTGCATGCCGTAAAGCAATAGGTTCCATATCGATATTATACACGGTTATAAGGATGGGGCGCAACAGTCCGTCATTCCGTGTCAGACTGACTGGTATGTCGTTTGCAGATTGCGTTGTATGCTAGGAGCCCCAAACCGCTCACGGCGAGCGTCCCCACAAAAACTGCAATCGCAAAAAAATAGTTCTGCGTTCCGAGCGCGTCGCCGCCTATCGTAGAAGTTATAACGGACGGAATCCGCCCGAACGAGCATATCAAAAGCCACACCGGGAAACGGATGTCCGTAAGCCCCGCAAAATAGCTGAGCAGGTCTTTGGGCGTTCCAGGAACGGCGAAAATCACCAAGAACAAAAAGTCGCGCCGTGGAGACGACTTTAGAAAGCGCAAATCACGAAGCTTTTTCTGCGGGAAGAAAACTTCCACAAGTTTTTCGCCGAACTTGCGCACAAGAAGAAAAACGCAAATACTCCCGACCGTCGCGGCTGCAATACAAAGGATTGTGCCCTCCACGGCGCCGAACGCGTATCCGGCGGCAATCTCGAATGGCTCGCCGGGAATAAGCGCGACGATCACTTGCAGAATAACGACTCCCACAAACGCGAGTTTGCCGCCGATGCCCCGCGCTTCAACCCATGCCCGGAACTTTTCCGGCTCAGAGATAAAGTGTATCACGGGGATTCCCACAAACACAAAGATAAGTACAGAAACGATGATAGCGATGATTATCGCGGCAATGCAGAGGATTTTTTGTTTTTTTCGAGTAAGTTTTTCCATATCGTTCTTTTCAGTAATTACGCCTTCGCTTCCACAGGTAGGTTGCCTGTGGAAGCGATGGCGCAATCTACGTACCCAACAACCTAAAACCAACAAACCAAAAACTACGCTAAAAACAAATCGCGCAAGAAACAAACGCAATCTAATCTGAATATTCTTCCATTATATCAATTATCTGGTCTTTAATCCTTATGAATTCCGTCACAAGGATCGGGTCAAAATGAGAACCCGACGAAGCTTTTATTATCTCGAACGCCCTGTCTACCGGGAACGGTTCTTTGTAGCAGCGCGGGGACACGAGCGCGTCAAAAACATCCGCAATCGCCATTATGCGCGCGCTCAACGGAATCTCGTTACATCTAAGCCCACGCGGATATCCTTCGCCATTCCACTTTTCGTGGTGGCTCGTAACAATCTCTTTTACAACCTCGACATAATCAACATCATCATGGCTGCCGAAAACCTCGTCTACAATGCGCGCGCCTTCGACCGTATGGAGTTTCATCATCGAAAACTCATCGTCCGTAAGCTTTCCTTTTTTCTTAAGGATGTTGTCGGCAACGATAATCTTTCCTATATCATGCATTGGAGCTGCTTTCGTAATATACTCGATATACTTGTCAGTCAGGATGCCGCTGTAAAACTGGTCGTCCTTGACTTTGTGCGCCAATGCGGCAACGTACGCGCTCGTCCGCCTGACATGGCTTCCTGTCTCGGAATCGCGGTTCTCTACAAGGTTCGAAAGCCCGATAATCGTGTTGTCCTGCATGTCTACAATCTTCTGGTGTTGCGCGATTATTTCGTTTGTCTGCCGCTCAACTTCGCTCTGCAACGCCTCTTTATAGAACTCTATGTTCTGTTCTTTGATAAAAAGACGTTTGGCGTTTCCCCACCTATATATAACGAGTATCGCAATCGCCGTGAAAACAACGATCGTCACAAAAACGCCGGGGCCACCGAACGACATGCTAAGACGGGGATACATTCTGAAAAGGCTGAAAGCCTCGAACAATATGAAATACAACGGATGCACGGCAAAAATGATAGATACAAGTATCAGAATCATCATAAGAACCATGACTTCCGTAAAAATATCGCCCTGCAAGTGCATACTCACAAGAGCGTCAATTATTCCGAGCGTGAACGTAATGTAAAAAGGCAGTTGTTTTACGATATGGTTCTTTACATTGAGCTTATTTATAAGGAAGTAAAGCAGCATACAAAATCCCGCTATACCGATGTAAATAAGCAGGAAAATGATATGGTATCTGACGTTTTCGAGCGTCTTTATGTTTGTTGTTATAGCAACTATCAAAGCAAGCAACGCCAGGGCAACTGTAACGATGAGGGTATAGAAAATCCGCTTTAAATTTTTGTCGGCAATCTTGTTCCGGAATTCTTTAGGCATTACAAGAAAATCAAGCAAATGCCCTAATGCTGTAAAAACCATTTTTCTTTTAGGCATCTATCCTACCACCATGAAAACGTTGCAATAACATCCGAACATATTTACCACAGTTTATATGGGTACAAGAACTATGTCAAAGCAAAAAAACAAAAAGAAGAAAAAGAACAAAAATCATAATTATTTACAAGGAAATTTATCAAAAGATAATCGTAATATTTTCTCTAAAATCTCACTATTAACCTTGTAATGTTTTTTCTGTATGTTATTATACAAAACATGGATGTTAAGATTATCAATGCATTTCTTACAGCTGGATTAAATGCGTTCCAGTCTATGTTTATGATTGAGGCGATAAACAACGAGCCGTATCTTCTTAAACCGAACGCCGGACATCCGTGGGAAATTTCCGGGCTTCTGGGCGTTACCGGCGACTGCGGCGGCGTCGTCGCGTTCAGGCTTCACAAAGTTCTTTCGCTAAAAATGCTTGAGCTTTCCGGCATGTCGTTCAAACCGGAAGAACGCGAAGTTATGTCCAAAGGTCTTGTAAGCGAATTCACAAACATTGTTTCCGGCAACGCCGTAACAGCATTGGCGCACATGGATCTGGATATTTCACCACCAGTAACGATTTCCGGTCACAACCACATCATTTCATGGCCACAGGGATATCCTGTAATAGCCATTCCGTTCACGACGAAATTCGGTCCGTTTGAGGTTGATGTCTGCTTTAAATAATACGAATTTCGAGTTTTAAACACTTTATCACGAAAAAGCTGCTATCGCTGACAATTCTGCGTATTCAGTATTTGATCAGTGCTCTCGCCAACATCCCTACAAGCTCAGTTAGTTCCTCACTTCGTTCGTCAATACTGACTTGTAGGGATATTTGGCTACGCACTGATTAAACTACTTTATAAATACTCGTAATTTAACACGTAACCACATATACCGTGCAAACTCGACATTCGTCCTAAAAAACTAAATATAACCAGCGTTCGCAAAACTCGCGCGATTCGCACACATTCCGCGCGCTACACCAGCGTCACATCAACGTTCGGTGCGCCGTTCTTCAGGCAGAACGTGCCTTTCTTGCCGCCCGCAGTAATCTCGTAGCTGCCCCGGAAACCTTCGACATTAACATAGCCTTCCGCGTCAGTCGTCGCCTCAAAAGCAGTGTGCCACTCTTCTTTTATAAGCCTGTGAAGCGTCTTGTACGACGGCTTAAGCGAGTTGTCTCTGCGGATTACGCCGCTCGGTGCGTTGAGCCATGCACCGTCGCCAAAATCCCAGTTGGAAATTGCCGTAACAAGCGGATGATTCTCGAACAAGTTGCGATATTGCGCTTCCATAGCATCAGCCTGCATCTGCTCGTACTCAGGCAACGTATCATCATCCTCGTAATGAGCGTCCTGAAGGTCGTCTATTTCCGGCGCGACGAGCGGACCTGCGACAATCGTGTTCTCCGTAAAGTGAATCGGCAGTCCAAAGTGCTCGTAGCGGGCAAGAATCTCCTCCGTCTTTTCCTTTGACCATACGCCCTGATGCTGGTGCGACTGAAGACCAATCGTCTTTATTGGAGCGCCGGCATTAAGACAGCCGTCAATAAGAATCTCGTAGTTCGTAGAAAGATTGAAGTCATTTATAAGGAAGACACCGTCCGGGTTTGACTCCTGAGCAGCGTCGAACACAGCCTTGACGAGCGCGACACGTCCCTTTTCCTTGCAGATTCTGGTAATAGCATTGTCGTACTTGCTGTAAATCGGCATGATGACGACCTCGTTGATGATGTCCCACATATCGATTACACCCTTGAAGCCTCCGACCTCGCGGTGGATGCGCTCCAGCTGCTTCTTAAGGATAGTCGCATTGTCGTAAGCCATGAGCCACAGCGCGCATCCCGTGTGCCAGCAAAGCGGATGTCCCTTTACCTTTACGCCCTTGCTCTTAAGGAACTTCGCGGCGGCCATCAGCTGCTCGGTGTTCGGCTTGCCCTCTTCCGGCTCAAAACCGCCCCAATAGAACGGCAAGGTTCCGTAGTTGAAAAGCCCGAGCCATTTTTGCATGCGGTCCTCAAGATTCGCCTTAAAAGCAGCTTTCTCTGCCTCTGTCATAGGCTTGTTGGCAGCCGTTATGCTTCCGTTTCCGTTATGCACAATATTTCCGTTCGTATATGGCAGCGATTCGAACGCTCCGCATCCGAACAAAAACTCGTGATTGGTCATATTGACCGCAACTTTCGCATTCGCAACAGGCTTTCCGTCGCTTCCAACGACCTTAACTTTGGCACTCGCCTTCCTGTGAGAAATATCCGCCATAAAATCCTCTCTATAACTGGTATACTTGTATTTATGAACAACCTTGATGAAAGCCCGTAAACAATGCGGACGCGCATCAGCCCAACAAAAGCTTAGGAAACGCTTCCATAACTCCCGATACAACCAAGGTAACACAGGTATATGGAATCAACAAGCCCGAAAAATCCCTATTACAAAAATAGAGGGGGAAGAATCCCCCTAGCCCGCACAAGGTTGCGGGCTACCCCTTCTAGCGGGGCAAAGGCTTTGTCCAGTTTCGCCCCGCAACGCCCCAAACTGCGTCACCGCCACGGAAGTTTGACTTTCAGATAGGCTTTCTTTTTGCCCTTTTCTCCCGAACACTTTTCCTGTATTTTTTTGCATAAATGTTGCATAGATATTGCATATATATCGCGATTTATGTATAATACTTGCATATTTATTCATATAGAAGGTATTATTATGCAATTTATCGACGGCGGAGTGACTGCTCCCAAAGGATTCCTTGCCAACGGTGTTCTTGCCGGCATTAAGCCAGGAAGGACTAAAGAGGACACGGCTTTGTTCGTGTCCGAGAAACCGTGTGCTGCAGCCGGTGTATTCACTAAGAACCGCGCCCAGGCAGAGCCGGTTAAGCTTGACCGTTTGCGTCTTAGCCGCCGTCGTGCGCAGGCTGTCATAATCAACACGGGATACGCTAATGCCGGAACCGGAGAACAGGGCGCATGCAATGCCGTAAGAACGGCACACGCCGCTGCTGTCGGGCTTTCGAGTGCGGATGGCGCTCCGTGGGGCAAAATTGACGAGGATGATGTTCTTGTCTGCTCCACAGGCGTTATCGGGCAGCAGGTTCCTGTTGATAAAATAGAAGCGCATATAGATGAGCTTGTTAAGGGGCTTTCAAAAGAGGGGCACGAGAAAGCCCGCGTCGGCATTATGACGACAGACACAAAGTATAAGGAATGTGCTGTTCAGACCGAAATTGGCGGAAAAACCGTTACGCTTGGAACAATGGCGAAAGGTTCCGGCATGATTCACATAAACCTGGGAACGATGCTCGGCTTTATCACGACGGACTGCGCTATTTCCGGGGAGATGCTCGATGCTGCGCTCCGCGAGAGCATTGAGGGCACATACAACTGTGTTTCCGTTGACGGCGACACAAGTACGAACGATACGCTGATTATTATGGCGAACGGTCTTGCCGGAAACAAAGAGATAACTGAAAAGAACGATGATTACAAGGCGTTCTTGGAAGCATTGAACGCTCTGAACACCCAGATGGCACGCAAAATCGCCGGCGACGGAGAAGGCGCAACGCATCTTTTGGAGTGCACTGTCAAAGGCGCGACATCCGTAGAGTCAGCAAGGAAACTTGCGAAATCAGTAATTTCGTCGAGTCTTGTTAAGGCGGCTTTTTTCGGCAAAGACGCGAACTGGGGACGCATTTTGTGCGCTCTTGGTTATTCAGGCGAGATTTTCACACCGGAAAAAACATCGCTTTACTTTATGACGGCAGAGTTCGCGGATGAGGCAGGATGTCCGCTGTGCGCGGCGAAAAAAGCCGCTGCATGCGACAAGGAGCCGGATGGGTTCATCAAAGTGTGCGACCACGGCGTTCCTGTAGCGTTCGATGAGGATAAGGCTAAAATCATAATGTCGGAGCACGAGGTAAAAATCCTTGTTGTGCTTGAGGATGGAGACGCCGTGGGTAAGGCGTGGGGCTGCGACCTGACGTACGACTACGTGAAAATCAACGGCGATTACCGTACTTAGCATTTGATCCGAGAGGATGCCTAGCCCGGATGCGGAAGGCGGGATGTTCGTAACAAGCACGAAGTGCGCAGTTTCGAACTCCCGGTGCCGGGCGTGAAGCGGCCGGTACCAAGCCTGGAGCAAGCCGGTTGCGGAGTATGCTGCTCCATAATATTATATTACAAGGAATTGATATGACAGAAGATGAGAATAAACTTGACAGCGCGACTTGGGCGGAGGTTCTTGTTCAGGCGCTTCCGTACATGAAACGGTGGGTCGGCAAGATTGTCGTCGTGAAATACGGCGGAAATGCGATGCTCAACGAGGATCTGAAAAAGGCGGTCATGGAAGACATCGTGCTGCTGAATACGATCGGTATTCATGTCGTGCTTGTGCATGGCGGCGGTCCTGAGATTAACTCGATGCTGGAACGTGTCGGCAAGGAATCGAAGTTCATAAACGGCTTGCGCTACACCGATGCGGAGACGATGGAGATTGTCCAGATGGTTCTGACCGGAAAGCTCAACAAGGATATCGTCGGCATTCTGCTGCAGGAAGGCGGAAAGGCTGTCGGTCTTAGTGGCGTTGACTCCGGGTTGCTCCGCGCGAAGAAAATCGAGAAGGATGGCGCGGATTTGGGCTTTGTTGGCGATGTTACAGAGGTGAATCCCGATATCGTGATGTCGCTGCTTGATCAGGGGTTTATCCCGGTTATTTCGACTGTCGCTCTTGGCGAGGACGGCGATATGAACCGCTACAATATCAATGCGGATACGGCTGCCGCGAAGATTGCGGTTGCGCTTAAGGCAGAGAAATTTGTGCAGCTTACGAATGTTCCGGGCGTTCTGCGGAATGTGGATGATCCGTCATCGCTTATAAAACGGATTGCAAAAGAGGCGATTCCGTCGATGATTGCGACCGGCGTTATTTCGTCGGGAATGATTCCGAAGATTGAGTGCTGTCTGACCGCGCTGAACGGTGGTGTACCGAGGACGCATATCATTGACGGACGTGTGCCGCACAGTCTTTTGATAGAGATGTTCTCTGACCGCGGTATCGGCACTATGCTGATGAATGAATAGGAGTGATTATGGCTGGAGTAATAGCGAATAATTTTGGCAGTCTGCCTGTCGTATTTGAGAAAGGACAGGGATGCGTCCTTACGGACACAGACGGCAAAACATACATCGATTTTGTTTCGGGAATAGGCGTTAACTGTCTTGGACACAACCATCCGAAGCTTGTGAAGGCGATTCAGGAGCAGGCAGCAAAGCAGATTCATATCTCGAATTACTACAATTCTGATAAAAGCCTGGCTTTCTCTGCCCTGTTGCTTGAGAAAACAGGATTTTCGCGCGTGTTCTTCGGGAACAGCGGTGCGGAAGCTAACGAAGCGGCTATCAAGCTTGCACGCAAGTACGGCTGGCTTGTAAGCACAGGTCAGATTGCCGATGCCGCAGGAAAAAAAGGTGAGGCGGCTTCTGGCAAACCGCGCAACGTCATCGTGACGCTTGAAAAATCGTTCCACGGACGCACAATCGCGACACTTTCAGCAACAGGGCAGGATAAATTCCACCCCGACTGTTTCTCTCCATATCCGGCGGGCTTCCGCACTATAAAAGCGAACGACTACGACGCTCTTAAAACTGCTTTTGA
Source organism: Spirochaetaceae bacterium (assembly GCA_017618015.1). Lineage (GTDB taxonomy): Bacteria > Spirochaetota > Spirochaetia > Treponematales > Treponemataceae > Treponema_I. The sequence goes on along the minus strand of JAFZVC010000050.1, from coordinate 18,577 downwards.
CGACTCTGTATGCGCACTGATGATTGAATGCGTTCAGGGTGAGGGCGGCGTAAACTTAATCGAGCCGGAATGGGCTGTCGCCGCCGCCGATGCCGCCCACAAAGCCGGAGCTATCGTCATTGCGGACGAAGTTCAGACAGGCATGGGACGCACGGGAACGCTTCTTGCGTGTGAGCAGCTTGGTTTTAGGCCGGATGCTGTTACGCTCGCCAAAGGTATCGCTGGCGGCATCCCGATGGGTGCGTGTCTTTACGGCGGCATCCTTAGCGAAGTTTTTGTAGCCGGTGACCATCAGTCCACGTTCGGCGGAAACCCGATAGCATGCGCGGCAGGTCTCGCCGTTCTTTCGGAACTTACATCCGACGGATTTTTACAGGCTGTCGCGGAAAAAGGCGAGTATATCCGCAAAACGGTTCGTGGCTGGAACCTGCCGTGCGTAAAAGAAGTTCGCGGTCGCGGTCTTATGATTGGAATAGATGTAACGCAGTCTTCCGCCGACGTGCAGAAAGCGTGTCTGGCGGCGGCTCCTCAAGGGCTTTGCATTTCGACGGCGGGACCGAATACGCTTAGGTTCTTGCCGCCGCTCGTCATCACGAAAGACGAGATGGATGCGGGACTCGCGATACTGAAGGGAATCTTGCAGAAATAAGCGCGACGGCGCGGGGCGGGGCGCGATACTAACCAGTCCGCCTCACCGCACGCCGACTGACGTGCCAATCCCCTTCTCCAGCATTTCTTCCAGCCTATTATCCAACTGACTGAAAAAATCGATGCCCGTCCGTATCTCCACGCTGTCTATGCTGCACTGAAACGACTTAAGCTGTGCATCTGATTCTTCATTCGCCAAAATATACGCGTACGCACTCACAGTCGCAGCTCCCATCAAGTCATCATACGTCACGGCAAGCATCACCTTATAATAGTATTCGGGCACGCTCACCCTGCTCTTCCCTATCGCCGCATACGATGGCGCTGGCTTTTCGAGCACAGGTCCAGTCACGACATACAGGCAGTCACACTTTCCCGCAACAGTCCGCACGTAGTTCTCAAGGTTGTTCCATATCCCCCTGTTGAAACCTGGCTTCTGCGGGCTCATATTGCTCATAAAAAACGATTCCCACATCGTATCCGCACTGTACGCCATGTCAGCCGCCGGCGCGAGATGACCTCTGTCGTATCCAGAGCCTTTGTAATCCTCCGGTGTCGCGGAGCCTGTCGAAATTTCCGGGTCAGGCAGGAATTTGTCAGTCCGTTTCGCCACTTTTATAAGTTTTTCCGGCGTAATCGTGTATGCAACCCACTCAGCCTGCTCGTACCCCTCACGATAGCAAAGCGTAAATCCCGTAAGCACACGCTCCTCGTGGTCGGCGCTGTCATCCGGGCACACCGGAATCTCAAGCCCGTCGGGGAAAAAGCGCGACGCACGGTTTTCCGCACTTGCATTTGCAACCGGCAGTACGCTAACTAAAAACAGATATATCAGAGCAAGTATGACAAAGCGCGGAGCACGGCGAATCGGGCGCAAGACGCAAACAGCTGCCAGTGGCGCACTATAAGCACACGATGTGACCGAACACTCAAAAAATCTTTTCATCTTAAAAATCCTCTCGCCCATATCCATATTCTAACAGATAACACTAACTGTTGAAACAACCGCTATTCTGAAATACAATCATTCAAGGTGAAATTATGAAAACAACAAGAAAAATAATTTTTGGCGTAATATTTCTTTTGAGTGCGACAGCGATTTTCGCCCAGATATTCAACACATCAGCACCGATAAACGACGGCTTCGTTTTCGTGGAAGGCGGAGAATTCAGAATGGGCAGCAATTCCGGTCTGAATGACGAAAAGCCCGTGCACAGCGTAACAGTCAGCAGCTTTTATATTTGCGACCACGAAGTAACGCAAGCAGAATACAAATCGGTTATGGGGACAAGCCCAAGCTGGTTCAGCGGAGACAACAAACCTGTAGAGAAAGTAAGCTGGCTTATGGCAATAGAATACTGCAACAAGCTTAGCGAGAAAAAAGGTCTTACCGAATGTTATATTTGGAACGGAGAATCTTACATCTGCAATTTCAACGCCAACGGATACCGGCTGCCCACAGAAGCTGAATGGGAGTTCGCCGCACGCGGTGGCAACAAAAGCAAAGGATACACATACAGCGGCAGCCACGACAGTATAGCAGTCGCATGGTTCGAAGGCGGAACGCAAGACGTAAAGACAAAACAGCCGAACGAGCTTGGAATATACGATATGAGCGGTAACGTCTGGGAATGGTGCTGGGACTGGTACGGCGACTACAGCAGCGACAGCCAGACAAACCCACAAGGCGCATCATACGGCAACGAGCGTATTGCACGCGGTGGTTCTATTGCGTATAAATGTTCCGTGACGTACAGAGGCAAGGCAGAGCCTTCTTACAAAAACTCACAGGATGGTTTCCGTGTGGTACGCACAGCCAGCTCCGTAAATAACGGTACTGCAAGCACAACCGCACAATCCTCAAATATCGCCCCAATTCCACAGTTCGACAAAAAACTTTACAAAGAAGTTTCCATCCGTGGTGAAAAAGTCTTCAAATGGGTAATGCTTGCCTCTTACGCAGAATACGACACGAACGAAAACGAAATCCATTCACAAACATCATCCGGTTATGAAGAATGGTACGAATACGATTCCTACGGCAACAAAATCCATACAAAGAGCTCCTTGGGCGATGAAACATGGTATGAGTATGACTCCGCAGACAACCTGCTTTACGAAAAGAGGTCAGACGGCGACGAATGCTGGTACGAATACAACAGCGACGGAAACATGATTCACGAAGAGTGGTCATACGGCGCAGAACGCTGGTGCGAATACAACAGCGACGGAAACATAATACATGAAAAAAGCACTTGGGAAGGCGATTCCTGGTACGAATACAATCAGTACGGAAATCCGTCCTATTACAAATCAGGCAGCGTAGAAATCTGGTACGAGTTCACCCCAAGCGGAAAAAAACTCCGCGAAGAATGGGCTGGCGGTGACGAAATCCGCTACGAATACGACTGGGACGGAAACTTAGTCCGCGAATCACATTCCAGAATCGGCGACCGCTGGTACGAGTACACCTTCTACCCGGACGGAACCATTAAAACAAAAGCCGAATACAAACCTATATAACTTATAAGTAATAATTTTTACTTGACTTTACAACTTATAAGTCATAAAATATTCTTAACAGAACAACTTATAAGTGGTAATCATTATGAACAGTCAGCTTATTCAAATCAAGGCATTGGACAAAAAACTTGCCGCAATAAAACCATTGGTTCCCGTTATTCCGCAGGGTCAAAGCTGGATTCGTACACTACGTAACGCGCTTGGAATGACTGCTCGCCAGCTCGCAAAAAGAATCGGAATAAGCCAGTCGCGTGTCGCGTACATGGAACAAAACGAAAGGAATCTTAAAATCTCTACTCTTGAAAAAATCGCGCAAAGCATGAACTGTACTTTTGTGCCTCTTTTTATCCCAAACGAAAGCCTTGAATTTACGCTGAAAAAACAAGCACAGACAAAAGCCCGCGAAATGCTTGCATCAGTGAACCAAAATATGGCATTGGAAAACCAACAGATTACATCGCAGGAAATTCTTTCCGACATGACAGAAGATTTGCTCCGAAACAACAAAAAACAGCTTTGGGGATAAGCTTATGGATATTTTTACACAGGACGACAATTCAACTCCGCTTTCAGCTGATGAAAAAGCAGGTCTTAAGCTGAAATGGATTACATTAAGAAGCGAACTCAATGAAGTCGAGACCCGAAACATTTTAGACGCACAAAGTTGGTTATTAAAAACTCCGCCTAAGGATATTCTATCTGATACTTTCCTTAGAAAACTGCACAAAAAGATGTTCGGACAAGTATGGGAATGGGCAGGAGAATACCGAACCACAGAACGAAACATAGGTGTTGCACCTTATGAAATTCCAGTTAAGCTATTATATCTTTTTGATAACACCAAATTTTGGATAGAGGCTAAAACATATACAGAAACAGAAATTGCAGTTCGATTTCACCACAAATTAGTGCAAATTCATCCTTTTCCTAACGGAAATGGCAGAGTTTCGCGCATAATGGCAGATTTATGTATGAAACAAATGGGCAAAGAGCCTCTTTACTGGGGCAATTGCAACCTTACAGAAATTTCAGCTGTGCGTAAAAAGTATATTGCTGCTCTTCAAAAAGCCGACAACGGGGACTATCCCGACTTGTTAAACTTTGTAACTATTCCCCATCCTTAATCTGGATGAGAGTTACATTTGCGCAATCGGACAGTTGTTAATCCGTGCCCATCTTATGACATTATTAAGCCTCGACTGATAACCCTTGCCCGTTTTTTTGAGCCAAGCAAGATTATCATTATCAATCTGGGTATGGATATCTGTTTTAGGCATCTTAAGTGAATTAAAATAATACGGCATAACCGGCGTATCAAGTTTTGCGGGAATGTCGGAATAATCAATCTCGCTTTCCGGCATAGAATCAAGAGCATCAAGCTCTTTCTGCTGCTCTTCTGTGAGCGGTGGAAAATCAATTGTCTTATAAATATGTTGCTGCGTATTCTTCATAATCGTATCTTTAGTTAAGCCATCTATAACAAATAATTTACACCAACTTAAAAATTTTTCAAGATTTTTCAAAGAAAACTTCCTACAGAAAGATTTGTTAGCAACATTTGCAATAATTCGGGTTGTGAAATACAATTTTACTTGCCGGAGGCAATATGTTTTTCTGTTTGAATCGCTCAAAACTCAAAATCGCACTTTTCATCCTCATGTTCGCAGCACTCGCAACCACAATCTTTGCACAGGAAGTCGGGGAAAAGTTTCTCAAAGAAGTAACTGTTAACGGCGAGAAAGTTCAAAGATGGGTAAAGCTACAATCATATACAGAATACGACACCAAAGGTAATATAATACACTTCAAAAATCACGAAGGCAAAGAGGAATCATTTGAATATGATTCAAATGGAAATATTGTCTATGCAAATTACTCTAATGATATAGAATGCTGGTACGAATACGATTTGAACAAAAATCTTGTCTACGAAAAAAAATCAAACAAAAACAAGTTAATTTATGAAAAACGGTATGTATATGAATATGATTTATATGGCAACATTGTCTATTATAAATCAAATGGTGATGAATGGTGGATGGAATATGACAAAGAAGGACATATTACATATAAAAAGAATTTATATGGTGCAGAAATCTGGTATGAATATGACATGTACGGAAATTTAATTCATTCCAAAGATTCAAGATTTGGAGATGGATGGTTGAAATATGATTCAAATGGAAATTTAATCTATAGGAAAGATGCAACTGGTATAGAATGGTGGGGTGAATACAACTCAATCGGAAAACTTGTCCATTATAAAGATTCTGGTCCTTATGAATCCTGGTATGAATACGATTTAAACGGAAATCTAATAAATGAAAAGAAAAATTTTGGTTGGGAAGCTAAGTATAGATATGATACAGCCGGAAATCAAATCTATTGCATATATACTATCGACTTTGGTAAAAAAACAGTTTTTGAGACTTGGACTGAATACAACTCAGATGGTAATGAAATTCATCTAAAAAATGCAAATGGATATGAAAGATGGACAGAATACACTTACTACCCGGACGGGAAATTAAAAACTAAAGCCGAATACGATTTAGCCGAATAATTCTTTAAATTTCAGCACCAAAGCCTGCGCCGGACGTATGGCCACATCCTTGCGACCAAGCCCCGCGCCGGGGTGCAGTAGTCGCCTTCTGGCGAGTCCGGAGTTGCACCTGCAACGGAGGACCGAGGCGGAGGAGCCGAGCTACGGAACCCCGGGAAACTTAACCAGACTCCGCGCATAAAACCACGAACCTATTTCCCTTAACCGCTTGTCTTAATCGTCATAAATCATTATATTTTTATAGACTGATTTTGTATTTTCGGCACTATGCCGTAAGGAGACAATATGACATTAAATGACATCAAACATGCCAAGATCAAGGCATGGGTTGAAGAATGCGTCAAGATGTGCGAACCTGACGAGGTTTACGTTTGTGACGGCTCAAAAGAAGAGTATGACCGTCTTATGCAGAAGTGCGTAAAAGAAGGGCTCGCAACTCCTCTTAAGAAGAAACCGAACAGCTTCCTTTTCCGCTCACTTCCTAGCGATGTAGCTCGTGTAGAGGGACGCACATTCATCTCCTCAGTAAAAGAGGAAGATGCTGGTCCTACAAACCACTGGATTGACCCGAAAGAACTTAAGCCTACAATGAAGGGACTTTACACAGGCTGTATGCACGGCCGCACAATGTACGTAATTCCTTTCTGCATGGGTCCTCTCGGCTCACCTATCTCCAAGAACGGTATTGAGATCACAGACTCTGAATACGTTGTCCTCAACATGGACATCATGACACGCGCCGGAAAGAAGGTTCTCGACGTACTCGGAACAGACGGCGAGTTCGTCCCATGTCTGCACTCTGTTGGAAAGCCACTCAACAATGGCGAGACAGACAACGGCATCTGGCCATGCGCAGACGTTGAGCACAAATACATCAGCCAGTTCCCAGAAGAGCACCTCATCTGGTCATACGGCTCAGGTTACGGTGGAAACGCACTTCTCGGAAAGAAGTGTTTCGCTCTCCGCATCGCTACAGTTCTTGCACGCGAAGAAGGCTGGCTCGCTGAGCACATGCTCATCCTCAAACTTACTAACCCACAGGGCGAAGTTAAGTACGTAACAGGCGCTTTCCCATCAGCATGTGGAAAGACAAACCTCGCTATGCTTATTCCTACTATCCCAGGATGGAAGGTTGAGACAATCGGTGACGATATCGCTTGGATGAAGTTCGGCGATGACGGCAGACTTTACGCTATCAACCCGGAGGCAGGTTTCTTCGGCGTAGCACCGGGAACATCAGAAGAATCAAACAAGAACGCTCTTATCGCAGCTTCAAAGAATACAATCTTCACAAACTGCGCGCTCACAGAAGACGGAGACGTTTGGTGGGAGCAGATTGGTTACCCGGCAAAGGGCAAGCTTGTTGACTGGAAAGGCCAGACACGCGACGCTCTTCCAAAAGACAAGTCACCAAAGGGCGAAGAGTTCGCTCACCCGAACGCACGCTTCACAGCTCCTGCTAACCAGTGTCCTTGTATCGCACCGGAATGGGAAGATCCAAAAGGTGTTCCGATTTCCGCAATCCTTTTCGGTGGCCGCCGTCCATCAACAGTTCCGCTCGTACACCAGAGCCGCAACTGGAACCACGGTGTATTCCTTGGATCTATCGTAGGTTCAGAGATTACAGCCGCTTCAACAATCAACGCTGCTGAAGTTGGAAAGATCCGCCGCGACCCGTTCGCAATCCTTCCATTCTGCGGTTACAACATGGGCGACTACTTCCAGCATTGGGTTGACGTTGGTGCAAAAGCTGACCAGGACAAATTGCCAAAGATCTTCTACGTTAACTGGTTCCGCAAGGACGAGAACAACGCTGACCTCCCAGGTGGATTCATGTGGCCAGGATACGGTGATAACAGCCGCGTTCTCCAGTGGATTTTCGACCGCTGTGACGGCGTTGACAATGCAGTTGATACACCAATCGGACTTATGCCAAAAGAAGGTGCTATCAATACTGACGGTCTTGCTGACTGCTACAAGAAGACTCTTCCAGAAATCCTCAAGGTTGATGTTGAAGGATGGAAGAAAGAGGTTAAAGATATTCGTGAGAACCACTATCCAAAATTCGGTGCTCACCTTCCAAAAGAGCTCAACACTATTTTGGATGACCTCGAAAGCCGCTTGAACAAAGCATAGTGTTATATAATAAATAACAGATCCCGCTCATGAATTACCGTGGGCGGGATTTTTTTTGATGTAATATGATTCGAAAATATTTACCGGCCATTGCTGCCTTTTTACTTCTTGTTTTTACCTCTTGTGTGAGCCGTCCTCAGTTTTCTGTTGAAGACGAGGCTCTTTTATATCCTGTTTCATCTTATGTTCCGGATTCTTTTGAATGGCAGGAGGTTTGCCCCGGCATCTCCCGTTTTGATTACAAAAACTCCGAGTTCCCCATAATTTACCACGTTGTAAAAATTGATCTGACTCTCGCCGGGCTTTCTCTCTCTTGTTTCCCGGATAAAGGTGGTGCTCAGCCGTTTATTTTCCGCGGCCTTAAAACTAAAAACTTTGCGAAAAAATATGATTGCACTGTGGCTGTAAACCTTTCTCCATTTGCAGGAAAGAACGGTGCCTGGGATTTAGCCGCAAAACTTGGTACTTCCCGACAGATTGTCGGAGTTCATGTTGCTGACGGCCTGTTGATTTCTGCTCCTGTAGAGCGCTATGCGGCTATTTATTTCAAGAGTGAGGTTGATGATGCTGGTCAGAATTACTGGCTGGCCTCAATAGAAAAAAATCAGTCTGAAAAAGCTGCGTCAGAAAGTGATTATGCTTTCGGCGGTTTTTATGTAGTTCTCGAAAACGGTGAGGTAATAGATTCCTTCCGCCGAAATCATGACACAAGAACAGGCTTTGGAATTTCTGATGGCGGTAAAACTTTATATATTATGGTTGCTGAAGGCGAAAACACCTCAAAAAGTGAAGGGTTTTCGTATCCTCAGTGTGCAGTAATTTTTAAGGCTCTGGGCTGTACTGATGCACTGGAAATGGATGGCGGTGGTTCTTCTGAACTCTGTATAAACGGAAAAAGTATTCTTTCTTATAAAAATTTCCGGACTCAGGCAAATAGTCTTGGTTTTTCTGTAAAAACTGCAGGGGACTTAAACTAATCTGTAATATAGTATATAATACCTTTGTTTTATTATATACTAATAGTGAATGGAGTTTTTGTATGGACGAGAATCCTACTATCCAGAATGCAAAAGAAGATGAAATTAGTCTTATAGATTTATTTGCTGTTTTATTGAAGCATAAATTTCTGATTATTGGACTTACTGGCGCGGCTATGATTTTTGCCGTAGTCATTTCCATTATTTCATTAAAGCTTTCTCCTGAAAAATCTTTCCTTCCAAATAAATATACACCAAAAGCTCAGATGCTTATCAATGATGATTCTTCTGCTAAGGGCGGTCTTTCATCTATGCTCAGCTCAAGCGGACTTGGCAGTCTTGCAGGGCTTGCTGGTGTAAGTGTTTCCGGTGGTTCTTCTAACAGTGCTCTTGCAGGTTATCTTGTAAACAGTAATACAATTCAGGATGCTGTTGTTGATAAGTTTAATCTTATTGAACGTTATAAAATCAAAAAATCACCGAGAGCTGCAAGCCGTGAGGCTCTTAAAAAGGTTTTGACTTCTAATTTTGATACTGACACTGGAGTTTTTAGCATCAGCTTTACAGATACTGATCCAGAGTTTGCACGTGAAGTTGTTAATTATGTTGTAGATCTTATTGAAGCACGTTTTAATGAACTTGGAATTGACCAGAATAAGCTTCAGGAAGCAAATCTTAAAGAAAATATTCAGCATTCATATGATGAAATTCTTTCTCTTCAGAAGCGCATTCAGACTCTGGAGCAGTCGGTTTCAAATATTTATAATCCAAGTTCAGCTCCTTCAATTATGCTTGATTCTTCTTTATTAAAGCTTGAACTTTCTGCTCAGCAGCAGATTTATTCTCAGCTCAAGGTTCAGTATGAGTCTCTTAAGGTTACTATGGCGAGTGAACAGCCTGTATTCCAGATTCTCGAATATGCTGAAGTTCCAGACAGAAAATCAGAACCAAGCCGTGGTAAACTTTGTATTATTATCACTTTTGCGGCATTCTTCCTTTCTGTATTCCTTGCCTTTGCACTGAATGCGGTAGAGAATATTAAAAAAGATCCGGAAGCTATGTCAAAGCTCAGCTCATCAAAAAAATAAATAAAGCTAAGGTGTAGAATGAAAAAGAAAATACTATTTTCAATTGTAATACTTTTCAGTGCCATTTCTATTTGTGCCGCTGGAGAATTATCTGTAGAAACTGTAAATCAGGAAGTTGATTCACGTGTACAGATTGCAATGTCGAATGCAGATTATATGGTAACCGCTGGTGATATTTATACACTTGGATTTATTGCCGGCTCTAATACTATGGAATATCATATTATGGTTGATTCAACTTATAAGGTTAGGGTAGCAAACCTTGCGGTTATTGATGCTGCTGGAAAATCTTATATGACTTTGAAAAGACAGGTTGAAGATATTGTTTCAAAGAACTATCCGATGAGTGGTGTTCAGTTTTCTCTTGTAAGTCCTGCTTCTTTTAATGTAATTATAAAAGGTGAAGTAACTTCTACTTCAGAACGTTCTGCATGGGCACTTTCCCGTCTTTCTTCTGTAGTGAATCCGGTTAAAACAGGCTATGCTTCAATCAGAGATATTACAGTTACTTCTACTAATGGTGTTACAAAGCATTATGATTTGTTTAAGGCCAGCCGTGAAGGTGATTTGTCTCAGGATCCGTATCTGCGTCCGGGTGATGTAATTACCTTGAAGAAATTTCATAAACAGGTAGGCATTTCTGGTGCTGTACGCCGCCCTGGAACTTATGAGCTTCTTGAAGATGAAAATCTTAAGGATCTTATTGATGTTTATGCTGATGGCTTTAGTGAACGTGCTGATGTAAAAAGAATTACTGTAACACGAATTATTGATGGCTCTGAAAAGCCGGGGTCAGTTATCTATCTGGACTATCCAAAACAGGTTTCTAATTTTGTGCTTAACTCTTTTGATACTGTCTTTATTGATTCTCTTGTTGCAAGCCGTCCTGTTATGTATATGGAAGGTGCTATCTTAAAGCAGAATAGTGATATTGAAGAAAATGCAACTGAAGTAGAAAGTGCGACTCGTATTACAGTTCCTTTTGATTATGATGAAAATTATGCTTTCTTTCTCAGAGCAAAAAGAGGATATTTTGAATCTGCAATTGCTGATATCCAGAATGCATTTATTGTTCGTGGTGAAGAGCTGATTCCAATTGATATTTCAAGAGTTCTTTATGATTCTAATTTTACTACTGAATTAGTTGTTCAGCCTGGTGATTTATTGCGTGTACCTATGAAGCAGTTCTTTGTTTCGGTTTCTGGTGCTGTTCAGATTCCTGGCCGCTATCCATATATTCCAAATAAAACTTATGATTACTATATTGGTCTTGCCGGTGGTTTTAATAAAACTATGAATGCCGGAAAGTCTGTAGATATTATTGATTCTGATGGAAGAAAGCTTAATAAAAAGAGCGAAATTACTCCTGAAACAACTATTACGGCAGATACCAACTCATTCCTGTTTTATTTTAATCAGTATGCTCCTGTAATTACTACAATTGTTTCTGTAATTGCAACTTCTCTTTCTATCATGGCTGCAACTGGTGTTCTGAAATAAAAAAACGGATGCTGTTAATTCAGGCATCCGTTCTAATTACACGATTTTTTACTGAGCTGGAAGCTAAGCAGTCTGACAATTGTAGAGATAGAAAAGTGTTAATTGAAAAATCTCTTCAGGAGTAGCACAGTTAGAAATCAACTTCTTGATGTATTTCTTCATGTTCTGTGGATAGTCTGTGTTGTCTACAGCCAGATAATAAGCTTCCTTCTTTGCACTTAAAGTTGGCATAATTTTACTCTCCTTCAATAACTAATATATTATCGGAAAAAATTCGAAAAGACAATAGTTAAAGTTAATTAACTTTATTTTTATGAAATTTTCACAGGAATTTGTGCGTAAAAGGGCTTTTTATCGGGTATGAATCCAGGTAAGTTCGTGTTTATTGTAGTTTAAATGTACAATACGGCTTCCTGGGATATCTGCAAACTGTTGAATAAGTGGCCAGTTAATTTCACCCTGCATTTTGATTGTACAGATCATATTTAAGTCTGGTTTATATTCCAGCCATTTATTGATCCATTCAAAAAGGCGTTCCGGGTAACAGATTACATCAGAAAATACCCAGTCTACAGGTCCGAGTTCTTCCGGTTTAAGTGTAAAAGCATCGTGTGCCTGGAATGTTACCAGAGGATTATTCATAAGTGAATCTGCGAGTGGGGCGCGGTCTACTGCATAAACTTCAGCTCCAAGTCCTACGAGTACCCATGTCCAGCCTCCAGGACAGGCTCCGGCTTCAAAACATCGCTGTCCTTCGTGAGGAAGGTCTGTGCCGTTCAGAAGGTTTGCCATTGTAAGAGATTCCTGAATTTTCAGATATGCACGGCTCGGTGGATTTTCGTGGTCTTCAATAAAATGAAGGGTACCTGCCGGAAGAGTGCTGTTTGTGGCTGCACTTGCTATCATTGTGTGCTCATCAATAAGTGTATAAAGTCCCATTGGTGAGTCTGGAATTTTTACCGGGAAGTTTCTGTCTTTTAAGTTGATGTATGGAAGCTTTTCCTGAATCAGCTGAGCACGGCGAAAGCAGGTATACTGATATGGGGCCCAGTTTCTCTGAAGTTTTTTAAGTTCTCCTGCAGCTTCTCCAATTGAATCAAACTTCAAAAAGAAAGGTTCGAGCATAACGGTACGAGCCCAGTAGGGAAGGGCTGTTGTACCATCTTTGAACTCTGGCAAATCGAGTTTTTCATAGTAGAGAAGATCGCCGTAGCGTGCATCCGGCTTTTGTGTAATTCCAAATCGGCCTGCAAGTTCAGAAATTAAGAGTTCTGACATCTCGGGAAAGGCCAGGAATGCAAGATTTCTTTCCATAATTAAACTATATCTGGTAAATCGTCTTTAGTGATTTTTTCAAGATGCTTTATAAAGCTTTCGAGCTTATGGGCGTCTGGAGAATAGTGAATCTTAAAGCCTATAAAAGTACTTCCGCCGAGTTCATTTACCCACTGCGGGCTGCAGATAAGATTCAAAGGAGAACTGTTTGAGCCGTGCAGAGGTGATATCTTTACATCGTATTCATTTTCCAGGTCAACAACGACAGGAAATGAATAATGCACCTTGCAGCCGTTCAAGCTGATATCATCGAGTATTCCAGGGAGTGCACAAATTTCGGGTGCGGTGATGCGGCCGATTTCTTCATACCTTGTATGCAGTCGGTTTTCTTGTTCCATTCGGTAAGTATAGAGGATTTTTCGTATGTCGGCAAGCGTAGGCAGAAAATCCGGTCATCAGGGATTTTCTACTTAACAACCATTACCTTACGGGTCTCGTCTATGCCGCTTCCAATGACACGAACAAAGTACATTCCACGGGCAACCGGCTTTCCATTTCTGTTTTTTCCGTCCCAGGTAAAGTAATGTTCTCCGGCCTTTGTATTTCCGCGGTTCAGATAGGTTATGATGTTTCCGTCCAGCGTCATTACAATTACGTTAAGACGACCTTCGTCCGGTAAACTGATTTTTACAACGGTCTTTTCTCCCTTGCCGGCATCAATAACATTGTTGAGGATTGATACGCCACCGCGCTGGGCAGTTTCACTCTTAAGTCTGAATGACCACAAATCAAGAGTTCCGATATCTGTAATATCATGCATTCGTAAACTATACAGAGGTACTTTTGAACTCAATGCATAGTTATATCGTCTCTGTTCATTATCATAATATGGGCTGTTGAAAATAGAAACAGGTGAGCCATCGGATTCTGTAATTCCGAAAACAAAACTGATCTGATCTCCGTTCTTCCATCTGTTTATCATTTCAACTGGAATATCGAAAATCAGTCCTTCTGCTGGTTCTTCTTCATTCAGAAGTGAACTGTCTACATAAGTAAAGTTGCTGTTATTTTTTGCTGAAAGCGCACGGAAAATTCCATCTGTCAAATCAGGAAGCCATACTCTTAGTGATGTTTTAAAGTCTTTATTAAACTGAGTTGAAACAGAACCTGCATCTGGAGAATCAGAAAGATATAGTCGTACATTCTCAGGAATTTGTGAGTTGTCTTCTGTACCATCCTCTTCACTTGCAATTATTGTTACAGCATGTGTGGTTGGAAGAGTTCCGTAGTTTTTCTGATCTGCATCCCAATCATGAACAGCCCAGCTTCCCTGTTCATAAAGTCCGTTCATAACAGGTTCGTCATTTTCATTTATATCAGATGAATAAGCATAAAGTGGATTTACAAGACCGATTGCAAAATCTGACAGTGCATGTGCAGAATACATCTGCATGTAATTTCCTAATTCATCCTGAATGAATGTGACCTTTGCGTTGTTATTGTTTGTGTAGATATCTGGTGAAGTCTCAGGGAAATCCGGATGGTTCTTAAGCTGAATATGCAGATTTTTGATATCTTCAAAGCAGATTTCTTTTGTGAGTGTCATAGAAATACATGTAAAGTGACTATCAGAATACTGCTCAACAATTTTTGCAGGTATAGAGGTATCAATTTCAATATCTGTACTTGGGGCATAACTTCCATCTGAATTGATTGTAATAATCTGGAAACATGATGGTAGCATATTCAGGAAGACCTCTGAAGATGTGTTTTCTGAAATTTCATTAGGGCTTCCGTCAGGGTTTCGGAACTCAATTTTAGAAGAAATCTTTTTTACGAATACGATATAAATCTGCTTTTGATTTACAGGACTCAAAATTATATCGAATGAAGGTGGTGTACGGTCAATTGTTTTTGATATTGTTTTATTACGTAGTCTGTTTCCGGCCAGGTCTGTCAAAAAGGCATTTGAATAATTGTATGAGAAAGCAAAACTGGTTTCTACAGGAAGATCTGTATCGGTAATTCCAATTCCAAGATAAAGTCCGTCTGGATCATTTGCAGAATGCTGTGGTTCTGAAGCTCCTGTGAAAAGCTGCGAAATTACTGTTGTATGTATATTTGAAAGTCCTGAGGCAAAAGCGGTTGAAGGATTTGTCTCATCTATATCAGTGGAATATTTAAAACCAGCGGCAGCATTTAGCTTTGTTGAAAGTCTTATACCGCCTGAAGTTCTTCTTGCCTGTACAGGATCAAATTGACGGGCACCACCAATGATATCTGCAGCGTATGTATAAGTATTGTCATAAAGATTTTCTTTACCACCTGCAGTTGACGGAGTACACCATCCGCTTTCAGTAAACCATTCGGCTGTGTCAGAAGACGAATAAGCTGGTGTATTATCAAAGAAATGGAAGTCAATTCGGTCAAGAGTAGAACCGGAACCATTTGTATTTCCAATAGCTTCTGAGGTATCTGCATTTTTTGTTTCTGTCCAGGTTGTTTCTGAGTTAAGACGTAATGGTGCAAATGCCGGTTCTGAAATATCCCAGGCGCTGTATACATCAGGCGAAACTGGTAACAGATGTGAAGGATTTTCATCTATCGAGTTAGATATAATAAGCGGTTCTACTTTATTTGCTTCATATTCAATCTGAAGATTGCCCTGAAGGTCTGTTACAAGATTGTTAGTAGTATCAATAGGGAAAACTTGTGCTCCTGTAAAAGGTTTTGCTTCATCAATATATCCCTTCCAGTTTTTATATTCGTTTCCGCTATAGTCAGAAACTGTTCCATCTGTCCAGCCGGCTATAGAAAGACGGAGAGAATATTCGTCTGTGCGGTAGAGTGCGTTCATGTATTTGTTTGCAGAACCCTGCGAGCCTGTATTAAGCAAAAGCTGATTTGTTGAAGGGGTGGTGAGGCGGGCAATTCCTGCAAAGGTGAGAGTGTTTGTGGCAGTGGTAAAGCCTGCGTTTCCTGAGATAGCACCGAAGGTATCGGTTACCTGGATATTTTCTGAATCAGCTGGAATAGAGTTTGAATTAAAATCAACCGGTTCAGAATAACGGAACTCGAGGAAGTTGTGTGAATCATAAGAGTGCTGGCATGATTCTCCGATTGCGCTGTTATAGGCTGTGTGAAGTTCCTGGCCGGTACGAACACTCCAGAGTACAGGACCTGTTTTGTCGAGGACGTAGGTTTCACTGCCGGCTGTTTCATTTGTTCCGTAAGACTTGCCTGGGGTAGGGGTGCGTGTACTGTAGTTGTTAAGTCGCTTTCCCCATTTATTTGTTATGATGTAGTTTACACCAGTAAGTGAACGAGGGATATCAAGATATGGAACAGAAGTTTTGTGATTTCCATTACGGTCTGAGCTGAGGGCTGACGAGCCTGCAGAAGTTCCTGTTGCATCAGTGTTCCATGAATCAGGTGCTTTGAGGAAGATAGAATAACGACCGTTAGTTAGTTCAATATCTATATTTTCAATTAAGTCTGCATTCTGACAATCTGGTTTTGTATAGATTCCTGTAAAGGAAGTGCGTGATTCTGTTGTTCCCTGATAGGTGAGGTAAGAGAGTGAGTTTGTAATTTCATTGTAAAGATTTCTGACTGGAGAATTAAACTCAACAAAAATGGCATCATCACGTTCTGTCCATGCATTTAGGATTTCAAAATCTTCAAAGTTCCAGTTTGTGTTATTTGAATTATCTGTACACTCATAGGCTGCGATTTTTGCTGGAGCAGTGTCGTCTGTAGCTGTGTTAGAAGGAAGTTCCCAGCAGCGGACATTGCAGTTGTTTACAGTGGTCTTTACTGCTTCTGCAAAGCCTTTGTGTGAATCAGAGTTTTTAGGGAGTTGAATTTCAAATGAACCAGATGCAGGTCCTGTAAGTATAATTCCATTTGAATAGAAGTTTTTATCTGCCTTTATAACTGCGTTTTCGAGAGCTGTGACTTCACCGTTAAATGGGGCGGCTATGAAAGCAGTCGTGTAATTTACTGGCGAAGGTCTTGTCTGATTATAAAGATAGATTCCATCGATTCCTGTTTGAGGATCAAGAATTGTATAATCAGGTCCAAGAAGAATGATATCTCCTGTGGATTCCAGAGTTCCGTTGAGTTTCAGTTTTCCAGAATATAGAACAAAGTTCTTGGCTATTACTTTTGAGGTTGGTGTAGAGTTCATCTGAATTGTGTTCACTGAGTTAGTGTTTACAATCAGATTGTTTGCAGTTGTAATACTGTGTCCTGCACCGGCAGAGAAAAATCTGTCTGCATTATCAGTGAGATTTATATCTCCAGCGAATTCGGCATTTCCAGTTCCAGTAAAACTTGATTTGAAGGAGGTTAGGGCAGGACTTTCATTTATAAAAGATGTGACGTAGGTTGCGCTGCCATCAAAAGTTACCAGGCCAGTGCCGTTATTTGTAAAGCTGGTATTAAAATATGAATCATATGTAAAAGTAACCGCATTTTCACCGGCATTGATTGTTATATTTTGGCAGTATAATTCTGGTGCAAAAGTGATTGCTGATGCACTGCTGATAATTACATTATTCGGAATATTTGTACTTTCTCCGATCGTAACTTCATGAGAGAAAATATTTTCTTCTTCAAATGTAATATTCTGATCTGTAGTTTTACAGGCTACATCATAGAAAATGTTTTTACCGCTTACGGTTGTAAGAGGTGCAGCGGCTGGTATTGTTGCATTATCAAAAGTGATAGTTCCTGCTGTAGCTGTAAATCCATCTTCTACAGAGGTATTGTCCCAGCTTGTTCCACTTACGATGAATGAAGAAGCTGTAGTTACTTTTGCTGGTGATGAAATGAGTATGTTGTAGAAATTTGTTGAGCCGTCGTCTTTTGTGGTGAGTGTTTGAGTTGTGCCTGCAAATTTTATAGTTCCATTATTATGTGCAAAATCACCGGAAATAGTCAGGTTTCCTGTAAAGGTTGTAATTCCTGTCCATGCTGTAAGTTTTGAACCATCATAAGTTTGAATATCAGTATTTATGATACAAGCCTGTTTGAATTCAAAATTACTTACTGAAGTATCAATAATCAATATTTTTCCAGAATTATTTATTTCAGAGACATACACATAAAGTACAGATGTATTTGAAGTTTTTAGAATTGTATCCTGTTTGATAATAAGTTTTGCCAGTTTGATATCGGATGATGAATTTGCTGTGCTGATTAAGGTTGGTGTAAGCAATGTAAGAACTGTGTCAGCTTCTGAACCGGTAATGTTACCTGAGAAATCAAATTCGGATGTTTTTATTGTTACAGAGGATGCATCTATTTCTGTATTTGCATTTACTGTAAGAGTTGCTGTAGATGCTTCATCTGAATTTGAAACATTGTCTTTGAAAATTACAGTACTATCTGATGAAAGAATGACAGAGTGCTTGAGCGTTACTATGTCGTTAAAGACTTGAGTGTCTGATGTTGTTATATCACTACAATTGATTATTGCAGGTCCTTTTATTTCAATTGAAGTCAAAGGAGTTGTGTTACCAATACTTGCATTGAAAGTAGTGGATATTGTACCTTCAAGAACTAAAGATGCATTACCGTTAATAGTTGCATCTGTGTTGAAAGAAATTGTTGAAGAAGTTATTGCATGAGAGGAAAGGGCTGTTCCTAATGTAACAGCTCCATTATACTCTTGTGATATAGAACTTTTTATTGATTCACAATCAATTTGGACCGCACTACCTGCAGTAGTCGTAAGAGATTTTGGTAGAGGTGTTACAGAACCAATGTTTCCATTGAAAGTAATCTGACCAGTTGATGTGAGAGTTAATGTATCAGAATCTGCTGTAGAAGCATTTATTGTTCCGTTGTAAGTTTGAGTACCT
>JAFZVC010000003.1 GCA_017618015.1 Spirochaetaceae bacterium | reverse complement strand
GCAGAAAACCAAAAACCGATTGCAACGGTTTTCACTGTTGCAATCGGTTCCGCTATGAGAACTATATTATTTGACAGCTCGCTTACAGTAACCGCCAATTATTTTGCCTGAGCCTCGATAGCATCGATGTACGAAAGGTTAAGGCGGCCCATCTTATCGATTTCGATAAGCTTAACAGGAATCTGCTGACCTTCCTTAACAACATCGTTTACAGATGCAATCTTTTTTCTGGAGAATTTGGAGATATGGCAAAGTCCTTCTTTTCCAGGAAGAATCTCTACGAAAGCTCCGAACTCCATGATGCGTTTTACAGTACCGTTGTAAATCGTACCAACTTCCGGATCCTCAACAATGCCCTTAACAGCAGCTTTTGCGCCATCTGTTGATTTGCTGTTCTTTCCGTAGATTGTAACAGTACCGTCATCTTCTGTATTGATTGTAACACCGTACTGAGCGGAAATAGCTTTAACAGTCTTTCCTCCCGGTCCGATAAGAGCACCAATCTTGTCGATGGCGATCTTCATTGTCTCAATCTTAGGAGCGTACTCGCTGATCTTATCAGCTGGCTTAGCGATTGTCTGCTTCATAATGCCAAGGATGTGCAGGCGGCCGCGTTTTGCCTGAGCAAGTGCCTTCTGCATAATCTCTGTCGTAACACCGGCAATCTTGATATCCATCTGGAAACCAGTGATACCGTCTTCTGTACCAGCAACTTTGAAGTCCATATCGCCAAGGTG
This sequence comes from Spirochaetaceae bacterium, assembly GCA_017618015.1. GTDB lineage: Bacteria > Spirochaetota > Spirochaetia > Treponematales > Treponemataceae > Treponema_I. The sequence goes on along the minus strand of JAFZVC010000003.1, from coordinate 77,367 downwards.
ATCTTCCTCACCAAGAATATCAGAAAGGATAGCATACTTCTCGTAGTGGTCGCCCTCTGTGATAAGACCCATTGCAATACCAGCAACTGGCTTTTTCATAGGAACGCCGGCAGCGAGCATACAGAGTGTACCGCCGCAAACAGAAGCCATTGAAGAAGAGCCGTTTGACTCCATGATTTCAGAAACTACGCGGATTGTGTATGGGAACTCCTCGCGTGAAGGAACCATTGGCTCCAATGAGCGGCGAGCAAGGTTTCCGTGACCGATTTCGCGGCGGCCTGTTCCAAGACGGCCAACCTCACCGACTGAATATGGCGGGAAGTTGTAGTGCAGGATGAAGTGCTCGCGGCGGTCGCCGTCGATGTCGTCATAAACCTGCTCGTCAAGAGCCGTTCCGAGTGTCGCAACTGCGAGTGACTGTGTCTCACCGCGTGTGAAGATTGCTGATCCGTGCGGGCGTGGAAGAACATTGATTTCGCATGTGATCGGGCGGATATCCTCAAGACCGCGACCGTCAACACGCTGACCGCGCTCCAGAATACCTGTGCGGAGAATCTTGTACTGAAGGTCATCGAAAAGAGCGTTGTAAAGCTTAAGCTGTACAGGATCTTCAAGCTGCTCCTTGTATTTTTCAGCAATGTCTTTCTGAACTTTTGCAATCGCGTCATGGCGACCGAACTTTGACTTTTCGTAGCAAGCAACCTGAAGAAGCGGCATAGCCTCTTTCTCGATTGCGTCTTTATTCTGGAGCTCAACATTGAGCGGAGCAAGCGGAAGCTTTTCTTTTCCGGCAAGTTCGCGGAGCTTTTCCTGAAGAATACACATCTCGCGGATGAACTCTTCTGCCTTTGCGAGAGCGCCGAGCATAAGGTCTTCTGATACTTCGTTAGCACCGCCCTCAACCATAGTGAAGCCGTCTTTTGTACCGGCAACTACGATTTCAAGGTCACCTTTCTCAATCTGCTCGTATGTCGGGTTAAGGACATACTCGCCGTCAACGTAACCGACGCGTACAGCCGCGATTGGTCCGTTGAAAGGAATGTCTGAAATTGTAACAGCTGCTGAAGAAGCGATTACTGCAAGAATGTCCGGTGGGTTAATCTGGTCTGATGAGATACATGTAGGAACAATCTGAATCTCGCGGCCAAAAGCAACCTCGAAAAGTGGGCGCATAGGGCGGTCGATAAGGCGAGAAACAAGGATTTCCTTGTCCTTCGGGCGGCCTTCCCTCTTTATAAAGCCACCAGGAATCTTTCCTGCGGCATAGTATTTCTCATTGTAGTCTACAGTTACAGGAACGAAGTCAAGTCCTTCCTGTGCTGTTCCAGATGCACAAGCTGTCGCGATTACTGCTGAACCGCCGAACTGGGCGTATACAGCTCCATTTGCCTGTTTTGCGAGGCGACCGGTTTCAAGGATAAGCTCCTGATCACCGATTTTGTAGGTAACTCTCTGTACCATCGTATAATCCTTTCCCATAAATGGGTCCGCCTAAAGCGGATGCTAGAGTACTTACTGCATCGCGACAGAATTCGCTGCAAAAAACAGCTCGTTTTTTCCAGTAAATTCTGTCCATCTGACAATGCAGTAAACAAAAAAAGCTACATACTACGCCGCAACGCGGCAAGCATGTAACTTTTCCAAAACAGGACTTATTTGCGAAGTCCGAGTTCTTTGATAAGTGAGCGGTAAAGCTCCAAATCGTTGTTCTGAAGGTATTTCAGAAGGTTTCTGCGCTGTCCAACGAGAATGTTGAGGCTGCGTTTTGCATGAGCATCCTTCGGGAATGTCTTGCAGTGCTCTGTAAGCTGCTTGATACGCTCTGTAAGAAGAGCTACCTGAACTTTTGTGTTACCTGTGTCTTTCTCGTTCGCACCGAACTGAGCGACAACAGCAGCAGTTTTCTCTTTTGAAAGTGCCATTATATGCTCCTTGCAAACATGCATCGCATGTTTATGTTTTCGCTTTTATTCCGGAGATTTCCTCCGTAAGATCTATTCTGTCCAAAACTAAATTCTCATATTCAGGCGGAATATCCAGGCGAAGGAATTGTGACTCCGCAAACAGAACACTTTGAAAATGAACTGAGTCGGCAGCATAAACAGAAACTTTGAAAGCCCCGCTTTGGGGAAGAATCTGCATCAGGCTGCCACGAGCAATAAACAACGAACGCGGCTCATCATTTCTGGCACAAATCTCTGCCCCCGCGCAATCAATCGTATACGGATGATCCAAAAGCCTTGAAGCTTTCGCAATGTATCCATCAGAAATATATTTTCTGATTGCACTGGAGCTTATGCGCTCACCTTCGTATAAAACATCTTCAACAACAAGGAGCGCGAAGCCATTCTGCGCGGCATAAGCGTCCATTTCGGCAACGCCGGTGTCCAGCTTATACCCGCAGCGGAAATCTGAACCCGCCGCCGCAAACTGCATAGAACATGAATCTTTCAGTATTGAAAGAAAATCCTTTCCTTTTATTTTACTAAAATCATCAGAAAAGTCAATTACCACAGCAAAATCAAGACCCCATTCCGCAAAAGTGTCTGTCTTAAGACGGAGTGTGGAAAGATCGCCTGAATACGATGTGGTTCCCAAAGACGCTTTAGGCGGATGACGGAACGTAACAGCTCCGGCGGCGGTTCCTGGGTGGGCGTTCCTAAAAGCTACAACGCTTTCGATTATGGCGCGGTGCCCCCTGTGAAGCCCATCGAATCCTCCCGTCGCAACAGCAGAGGCATAAAATCCGTTCTCACGGAGCTTTTTCGCGAACGTGCCGGACGTTATATCTTCCCACGAAAATATCGTCACCTTCTGCCTCCAGCGACATCATGCGCCCTGCGTGAGAACAACTTCTTCAATCCGCGCTTCGGCTCGATTTCTTCTGGCGGCACCGCAATCATCAACGGTCTTGCTTCCTCACAGATAACTTCCTGCAGCGTGCGGTTTTCGCGCATCCCCGGCACGAACCAAAAAAGAGTTTCCGTTATGCCGAGCAGCAGCCCTATCGCGTAACAAAGCGAATCCGCGCCGATCATGCCGCCAATCATTCTGCCAAGACAAGCCTGGATAACCGTTAGCGAGCCAAAAATCAGCATGTTGTTAATGACGTAGTATGTGTGGCTTACGACCTCGACAGCCCCGCCTTTATGCGAGAAAAGCACCGAATGAAGCCGCCTTTTCTTACGCGATGCATCAACGACAGTTTTTCTGCCACCGTCATAATGAATTTCAACCGAATATCCGCGGTCAAGATAAAAATCACGCACAGAGTAAGAAAGAGCCTTAATATCAGTATTGTTCGCGAGTAAAATCGGCTTATGCTTCATTATTCTTCATCACTTAAGGTTTTCTGGGTTCAGACAGTCAAGCTCAGGCAGCACAAAACGCCCATCCTTACGGATAAGAACATCATCGAACCAAATCTCGCCGCCACCGTACTCTGGACGCTGGATAAGCACCAAATCCCAGTGGAGCGACGATTTATTTCCGTTATCGCAGTCATCGTATGAATTGCCCGGCGTAAAGTGGATTGAGCCGGCTATCTTCTCGTCAAAGAGCGTCTCTTTCATCGGCTCCAGAATATACGGATTCACACCGATGGCGAACTCACCCACATATCGTGCGCCCTCGTCAACATCAAGCACTTTATTGATTCTTGCAGTATCGTTTGCAGTAGCTTTTACAATTTTTCCGTTCTTGAACTCGAAACTGATATTTTCGAACACGAAACCGTCCTCAAGGCTCGGCGTGTTGTATGTGATAACGCCGTTGACGGAATCGCGCACTGGAGCCGTATAAACCTCTCCGTCAGGGATATTCATGTGGCCGTCGCATTTTATTGCAGGAAGCCCTTTTATGCTGAAAGAAAGGTCTGTTCCCGGCGCAACGATACGAACTTTATCAGTCTTTTCCATGAGCGCCTTAAGAGGATCCATAGCGCGGCTCATCTTTGAGTAATCAAGGTTACAGACGTTGAAGTAAAAATCTTCGAAAGCCTCATCGCTCATGTCGGAAAGCTGTGCCATAGCAGCCGTAGGATAACGGAGAACAACCCACCGAGTATGATTAAGACGACAGCCCATTTGAACAGGCATAACGCAAAGGCGTCTGTAAATCTCCATCTTGTCCTGAGGAACATCATTCAATGCGCTCAAATTACGGAGAGACGTAAAACCGATGTAGCAGTCCATGCGCTCCATCTCTGCCATCTCAATTTCTGACCGAATGCGCATCTGCTCTTCGGAAGTGCCCATAAGAAGCTCACGCTCGATATTCAAATCACGGAGCGAAACATAAGGATATGCGCCAACCTTGTAGATTTCCCTGATAAGCGCGTTAATAAAATCTTTCTCAGTATTTCTGCACTGTATAAGGACTTTCTCGCCCTTCTGCACACGAATCGAAAAGTTTACGAGAGTATACGCAAGTTTATCTATTCTAGGATCTTTCATTTTGCGAGTGCCTTGTTGTATGCGTCGGCAAGTGCGTCCATCATCGCGTTAGAGGTGATTGTAGCCCCGGAAAGAGCGTCCAAACCTGTGACGCGGTTAAATCTTATAGCCTGCTCGATGATGTCGCTTTCTGCGTCTTTCGCGAAAGAAGTTTCGCTTTCAGCGACAATCCGTACGCCCGCGATTTTTCCGTCCTGTACAGTAAGGACAAGCTCTATCGGACCGTTGCGGCCTTCCGCGGCACCAGCCCATTCACCGTCGTTAATTTTGACAGTAGTCGATAAAACGACGCTCATGCATATAGCCGCCGCCGAAACGATTAAAAACAATGCCGAAATCAGCAGATATTTCTTATTAGTCATGCAAAAACCTCCATGTGCCTTACAGTCCACTCAACAAGATAATACAATATTTCTGTTTTATTTGGAATAGCATAGAGTGAAGCAACTCCCCCGATGCACAAAACGGTTCGAATTTGTTATACTGTCCGCATGAAAATACGCCACTTGATTTTTGACCTTGATAACACACTCTACCCCTGTACGTCTGAGATAGACGCGGGCATTTCAAGACGGATGATGGAGTTTGTGGCGGATTTTCTTAAACTGCCGATGGACGAAGCTGCCGCGCTCAGAAAAGAACGGATGCCGCTCTATGGCACGACACTTGAATGGCTCAGAACAGAGCACGGTCTAAAAGATGTTCAGGCGTATTTCCGTTACGTTCATCCGCTTTCGGAAGCGAATGAGCTTACTCCCGATAAAAACCTGCGTCCGTTTCTTATGTCGCTGGATTTGCCGCTGACCGTTCTTACGAACGCACCCCGCGTTCATGCCGACACCGTTCTAGACTTTTACGATATCAAAGACCTTTTTGAGTCCATTCACGATATAGAGACAAACAATCTTTCAGGGAAGCCGCACGAATCGGCGTACATGAACGCGGTCAAATGGGGCGGGCACTCGCTTGAGGACACGCTTTTCTTTGACGACCATGCGAAATACACGCGCGGATATGCTGCTATCGGCGGGAAAGCAGTCCTCGTCTGCGGACCGAATGCGGATACGGCGGTCAGCGGCGTGGGCGCCAACAGCAAAACTGCAGACGGCTGGGACACATCAGACCCGACAGCAATCGCGTGTATAAAGACGATTTACGAGATTCCAGAGTTATTAGAGAAATTAGACAAACAGCAAGATATATAGTTTCCGGGAGACCTTGTTTGCTACGCTCTTTGAGAAAAACGTCTTTGTTAATGGCGTTGTTGCCACTATCACTCCCCGTGAACTTCGTCTATCAGTGCTTCGTAAATGACCATCAAGTCTTTGTTAGACCGACGGAGTGCCGACGCGATGCGTCTTGAAATGCGGTACATGACGTTGTAGCCGAGAACAGGTTCTTCGTCGCACAAAGCCTTGAACTGGTCGCCGTCAAGCTTAAGCGTATAGCATTTCGTTATGGCATAAACAGATGCTGAACGTGTATCTTTATCGACAAGCGCGACTTCCCCAAAAAAGACGTTCTGCTCAGCCGTAAGGTTCGCGACGGCGAACTGCTCATTGTTCGGCGTCATCCGGCGGACTTGGACAGTTCCCTCGTACAGAATATAAAGCGAGTTTCCGATATCGCCCTCTTTTATAATGATGGCACCCGCGTCGAACGGCGTTGGATTAAGGATTTCGCAGACGCGCTTCAAAAGCCGTACATGCTCCTCATTGTATATGTCCAAATCAGAAAAGATTTCCAGTTTCGCAAGTTTTTCAATCAGTTCCTGTTTGTATACCATATCAAATTCTCCACTTTATGCATTCGTCTTTCCACGGATCAATATCGCCTTGGAGCTTTCCGGAACGATATAGTCATCGGGCGGGTTGAACACCGGAATATTGCTTTTGAGCGTCTTTACCTTCTTCAAGTTGCTGACGATTTTTTCCACATCAGGATTCTTCTGCGCCTCCGCAAGCGCCTCGTTCCGTCGTACATAAAAGTTACCGGTGTTTTCAAGAATACCTATAAGGATATCGCGTGTTTTAAGACTTTTTCTGTATGTGCCGTAATCTTTTCCAACAAAATCCGTCGGAATCTCCTGCAAAATGATAACAGATGAATCTTCTTCCGAAACAAGCTCGCGAAGGATATGACTCATTCCCTTACCGCTCGAAGCCTGCACAAGCAAGTTCTGCTCATAATCGGATGTCAGGATGATTTCGTCGCAACGGGCAAGCGAAAGATGCTTTTCGAATTTAGAGTCGATAATCTCTGCGACGCAATAAATCTTTGGGTTCAGGTTCTTTATCGTGATTACACCGAGAACAGTGCGGGAATCAGTTTCAAGCGACGAATACTGCTTTGAGCTGTCCGCAAGGATAAGGACGCGCTCCGCATTTTTTATCTGCGCTTTCATCAGGATTTCTTCGTCCGTAAAATCACCGTACAGAAAGTTGATAGCCTTGAATTTCTCGTTAGCCTGGACGGTCTCTATCTCCATTCTGTCGGCGTTGTTGACGATTACTATCCGCTCCGCAGGGATTTCAGGGTTGGCTGCCAAAATTCCTTCAAGGATTTTCTCAAAACCGGGTTTCCAACCACAAATCAAAAAGTGATTTTTCATCTTGCCCATTATTAAAAGCCCCCTGCCTTTTTTCTGCTGTCTGTCCAACAAGAACGACGCGAATTTACCGGAAAGAATACCGAATATGGCGACACCGACTATAAGAAGGAGCATCGCGGAGATTCTTCCCGAAACTGATGCCGGCGTTATATCACCGTAACCTACGGTTGTTATCGTTACTATGGTATACCAGATTGCATCGAACAAAGAGTTGATGCGAGAGTTAGTCTCTTCTTCGGATTTGTATATAACTAATACAATTACTATAAGCAATAAGAAAACTATGATTCCGACTTTTACCGAAGGGATAGAAAGAAAAGTTTCGGTTTTATCAATGAGTTTTTTAAATCGACTCTGCTTTTTCTTCATGCAACTGCTGCTCCAAAATCATTTTATTAGAATTCTGGCTTATTGTAAATTGCAAGATAAAAGCCTCTTGAAAAATCATTTGTTACGCGATAATATTAAATATACGGCAAAGAGGTCGTAGATATTATTCCGTAAATGCACGGCGTAGTGTCTACGGCCTCTTTTTTTGTGTGGGCGGTTTGACGCATGAGCGGACGTTCCGCACGAAACGCTTTGAACTAGAAAATGTGGGAGGTTTGATATTATGACAAAGTTTATCTTCGTAACTGGTGGTGTAGTCAGCGGATTGGGAAAAGGTATTACGGCAGCTTCTCTTGGACGGCTTTTGAAATGCCGCGGTCTTAAAATCGCGTCACAAAAGCTCGATCCGTACATGAATGTTGATCCCGGCACGATGAGCCCGTTCCAGCACGGCGAAGTTTTTGTCACCGACGACGGAGCGGAGACAGACCTTGACCTTGGACACTACGAGCGTTTCATCGACGAGAATCTTACAAAATACTCGAACCTTACGAGCGGCCGCGTTTATTGGAACGTCCTGAACAAAGAGCGTCAGGGCGAGTATCTTGGTCAGACCGTTCAGATTATTCCGCATGTAACGAACGAAATAAAAGACTTCATATTGAAAAACGCCGAGGTTTCCGGCGCGGACGTGAGCATAGTTGAGATTGGCGGTACGATTGGTGACATAGAAAGCCAGCCTTTCCTTGAGGCAATCCGCCAGCTTGCGCTTGAAGTAGGAAGACGCAATTGTCTTTTTATCCACGTCTGTCTTGTGCCGTACATTTCCGGCAGCGACGAGTTCAAAAGCAAGCCTACACAGCACTCCGTAAAGGAAATAATGGCTGTCGGTATCCACCCGGATATCATCGTAACAAGAAGCGACAGTCAGGTTCCCGAGGAAATCCGAAAGAAAATCTCGCTTTTCTGCAACGTCTCTGAAGACTGTGTTATCGACAACCGCACGTTGAAAAGCCTTTACGAAGTGCCTCTCATGCTGCACGAGCAGAAGATGGACGACGTTGTGTGCCGCGAGCTCGGAATTGAAGGCACGAAATGCGACATTTCGCAATGGCAGAAGATGGTCGACACGATTCACGCGCGCGAAGGAGAGATTCAGGTCGCGCTCGTCGGAAAATACGTGAAGCTCCACGACTCTTACCTGAGCATTGTAGAAAGCCTTAACCACGCGAGTTTTGTCGTCGGCAAAAACCTTCGCATAAAATGGGTGGACAGCGACACCGTAACAGACGAGACTGCCCCGGAAGTTTTTGCCGACTGCGCGGGTATTATCCTGCCGGGCGGATTCGGTCACCGTGGCATTGAGGGCATGGTTTCTTCATGCCGTTATGCGCGCACGCACAAGCTCCCCTACTTTGGAATATGTCTTGGAATGCAGATTGCAGTAATTGAGTTTGCCCGCAGCGTCCTTGGCTATGCAGACGCGAACAGCCGCGAATTCGACGAGCTTTGCGACCATCCTGTAATAGACCTGATGAAAAACCAGGAAGGCGTCATAAAGGGCGGTACAATGCGGCTCGGCTCATATCCGTGCGAGGTTGCGGACGGCACGATTTTACAAAAGGCTTACGGCGCAGAAAAGATTTGCGAGCGCCACCGCCACCGCTACGAGTTCAACAACGACTACCGTGACCAGATGAAAGAAGCAGGGCTTACGATAAGCGGAACCTCACCGGACGGCACGCTCGTTGAAGCGGTGGAAATTGCCGGACAGTTCCACATCGGCGTTCAGTTCCACCCGGAGTTCAAGAGCCGTCCGAATAACGCTGGCCCGCTTTTCGTCGAGTTCCTGAAAGCGTGCGACGCGCAGTAACAAAAACGTAATTAATCATCGAGCTCAATTTCCATAATCTCATAGAAATTACAGCACAGAGCTCGTGCCAACGCGGTTATTGTCTCTCCAGACGCTTTATTGATATCGCTTTGACGTTGCTCATAAAGCTGAATCATTCTTAATGAGACTCCGCTCAATTCAGCAAGCTTTGCCTGTGTCATCCCCTGTGCCTTGCGATACTTCTGTAACCGTGTAGGAGACGCATCCTTGTTTTTCTGAATGATTTTATTAGCAATCTCCACGAATTTGGAAATATCCGCTTCGTGCAGAATATATCGGGTAAGAATTTGCGATGGTACAAGTCCGTATTCCTGTAAATCTGAAAAACGCAAACCAGAATACCACTGATAATACGCAAGGCTCCAGCCTGTCCAAAACTCCGCGCCTTGCTCTATTCGGATATTTTGTGATGCCGCAAATTTTTCCCCAGTTTTTTGAAGTACATTTTCACACAATTCTATACCAGAGACTCCAGCAAGATACTTGGGATTCGCATGCTCGAATTTTTCTGCAACCTTCGACTGAATAAAATAAAAGAAGAACCTGTCGCCCTCATACTGAAGAGTTCTAATTGCATAATCAAACATTACACCCAGATTTTGCTGTGCATCATTCAAATAAAACTGCGGGTATGCGCGGGTCGCCATTTTGCATTCCTCCCCTTATGATATCCATAACAAAAAGAGCCTCTGAGCTTTTGATGTCCGTTTCAGAACGCATTTCTAAGAAAGCTTTCCTTGCAGAAAAATCTCTGTTCCTTTTTTTGTGGAAATAAATGTTCTGTTCTGCCGGAACGCTCGAAATATATTTTAGTTGAGAAAAGGCTTTTTCTGATTTTAAAACGATTTGTTCTCCAAGTTTACCAAGATACATTGCTTTGTTCAGTTTTTGAAGCGAGATTGTATTGTTTATAAACGCATTCGCAAATGAAAAATAGGAATCATCTGCACGATACCCTTTTATTACGTCGAAGTCTTTATAAGGCACACTGAATTTTTCAAGAAGGAATGCTTTTGCTTCTTGCGCGATTTCCGATGTAATGCTGAAAGTTCGGTTCTCCAACAAAATCGCAAGCCAGTTCAGAATAGTGTATTTGCTTTCAGAAAGGTTCAAAACGGATAGACCTTTCATGTTTAAAGTATATTCGTTTGCGAACCCGCCTTTCTCTTCTGAGCATGCCCATTCTTTCGCAAGCTCGATATTCTCAGTGCAATAAAATCCGTAACCATAATCGTTCTTGGGATTACCGGCATGAAACAAAGGCGTTTGAATTATATTTTCAGAACCGTGATAAACTGTTATTACAGACATAGTAATATATCGTTATAACGATACCTCCACTAAAACAGCTATATTGTATCGCTATAACGATAGTTTTACAAGTCCGTATGTTATGTTACTCCACAACCTTCACCGATTTGATGATGATTTGCTGACCGTCAATCCAAATACCATTGCAATCTTCAATCAAAGCAGCCAGTTCTTCGTTTATTGTTATAGTAACTGTCGTAGCCCGGACCTCAAAATTGTTTCCTTTTACAGCACCAGTTACCTTTACATCACTTCGTTTTGAAAAATCAATAAATTTCCAGTTTTTGTCATGATAGCCAAACATCAGGATAGGTGTGGAACCTTTTTTCTCTATGTCAAGTTCAAATTTGTATTTTGCCGGAACAGAGCGGACAAAAATTTCATTTTCGAGTGAAAATCCGTTTTTCCAGTCTTTGAGCTCCTTCGGTTCAGTCAAGAGATTTTTACCAACGATGCTTTCAATCTTCACTTCATTCTTTTTGATGAAGTCAGCACTCAGCGGATATACTTTGCCTTCCGCGGCATATATAAAAGTATCGACATATTCTTCGTCATACCATTTTAGGTTCCAGCTGTCATAGTAGCCAAAATAATTAGCAGTACCTTCTATATCGCCATCGTTATGGAAACAAGCCGTACATGAACGACCTGGCTTCGTAACTTCAGCCATAAAATCCTTGATGCAGTTTATTCTTTCCATAATTGGAGAATAACGCAGATTGCTGATTTCGCCGACATAAACCGGAATGTGTTTTGAAAAATATGTTTTATCAAGAGCATCAAACTCTTCTTTTATCGTGGCTTTGATACTCTCTGTATAATAATCGTTATATCTGACTTTTAATGGTCCCATCGGGTATTCATGCAATGTCGGAATCAGCTTGTTCCATGCGGTGTCCGCAGGCAACTTAAAAAGATTGTCCGTAATATTTTTCCAGTTTCCTGCAATACCTTCTACTATTATAAAACGGTTTGCGTTATTTCCACCTGTTGCCCGGATAGTATTGACGATCAGTTGGTTATACTCATTCAAAAGTGCAAAAGCTTTTTTACACGCAGAGCAGTTTGATTTGGGTGTCCATCCATCGTGTCCATCATACCATTCGTGCAGCATATCGACCGGCTCATTCAATGTTTCAAAAATAAGATGCTCATCATAAGAATTGTTGAATGCTTGCGCATACTGCTTCCAGACTGCCTCAATCAGTTTTGTGGATTCTTTCTTCTTTTTTTCATTCAAATAAAAACCGACGAAATGTTTGTCACCAGCCTCAGCTCTTCTTTTAAATTCATCGAACCCCATGTGTTCAGAAAACGGTCCACATAGAATTACATACATATCTTCCTCAATGCACCAATCAATAACCTGCTTTATTTGTTTGATATACATTGGATTCAAAGTGTAGTTTTCATCCAAGATACCGCCCAAATTAGGATTGGTCTGAAGCCTTATCGTTTTGAATCCTTTTTGCTTGAGAAACTGAATCTGCTCTTTTGTTGGTTTTGAAATTCCATTTTGAGGTTGTACGTCCATTCCAAAATCCATTTTGAATGGAGAGTTTTCAAAAACCTGATAATTTAGTCCTGCTCCAAGCTGTTTTACAAAATCCCAAGCATCAGTTTTTCCGCTGATTGTTATTGCCATTCCTCGATCAATTACAGGTGGTTCATCACTCGCATAAACATCTGTCTTCTGGGGATTATCAACTTTTTCCAAAGTTACAGACTCTATAACAAATTGCTGGTAACGAGCTCCCCATGTACCTTGAACACAAATTCCCGACAGTCTTTTCTGATTGTTTTTAAGAGGGATTATCATCTCGGTAAGATATGATGGACAATATGTCATTTTATCATTTGTCCAGTCTAATGAGGCATCGTCATAATCTACTACAAGAAAAAATCCGTAATCGACAGCCTTGTATTTTATCCTTAAGATGTTGTATTTGGTGATATCAAGGTTATTAAGTCCGTGGTATATATTGGCATTTTCTTTTTGGATTGTAACTGTATTAGTAGCCCTGTCGAATATGGCTGTTTTGTTATCATTCCTCGACGGGAACCTGCTTAAATCAACATTATACGGGATTTCGCCCGGTATCGGTACGTTAGGTTCGACGTATACGGCTTGTTGTTTGCCAGTCTGCGTCTGCGTTTCTTCCGTTGTTAAACATCCCGCCAAAGCGAGAACTGCTGCCATACAGAGCGCCAAAAGCGCGATGTGTTTTGTTGTCTTTTTCATAAAGTCTCCGTTTGCGCCTTACATTTCGTAATGAAAGGCAGATGTAAATTATTATCTATTATAATTTTACCCCCCCCCCGACAATTTTTGTCAAGAAAAAAAATGTATAAAATCCCGTATGATTTTCGTCTTGACCGATCCGCGGAATTTCGTTAAAGTGAAATCATCTTAAGGGCAAAGGCGCTCATTCAATCTTACGACCTACTGTCGCCGGATGGGATGAACGCCTTTTTTTGTAAAATCTACGGGGGCAGATTATGTATTCAGAAAGCGATGTTTTGGATTATGTAAAGGAAGAGGATGTTAAGTTCGTGCGTCTTGCGTTTTTCGATTTGCGCGGCGTGCAGAAGAATATCTCTATTATGGCGGGGCAGCTTGAAAGCGCGTTCCAAAACGGCGTAAGTTTCGACGCTTCAGCTGTTTACGGGTTTGAAACGCCAGAAAAATCCGACCTGTTTCTTCATCCGGATCCAACGACGCTCTCCGTTCTTCCGTGGCGGCCGAACACCGGCAAAGTCGTGCGCATGTTCTGCACGATATCGCACCCGGACGGAACGCCCTACAAAAAAGACTGCCGCACGCTTCTTTTGAACGCGGAGAAAAAAGCCCGCAAAGAGTACGGCGTTGAATTCAGCTTCGGCACCGAAATTGAGTTCTATCTTTTCAAACTCGACGAAAAAGGCGAGCCGACAAAAGTTCCGTTCGACAACGCCGGCTACATGGACATCGCCCCGGAAGACAAGGGCGAGAACATCCGCCGCGAAATCTGCTTCACGCTTGAGCAGATGGGCATGCAGCCCGAATCGAGCCACCACGAGGAAGGCCCGGGTCAGAACGAAATTGACTTTCATCACTCAGACGCACTCACTGCCGCGGACAACGCCGCCACGTTCAAGTGGATTGTACGCACACGCGCGGCGAGCGCCGGTCTTTATGCTGACTTTTCACCAAAGCCCCTCGCTGATAAAGCGGGAAGCGGCTTTCATATAAATATTTCATGCTCCGACAATTCTAAAAAGAGGAACGTGCTTGCCGGCATCCTTAAGCACGCCAAGGAGCTTACTTACTACATGAACTGCACCGAAGCGTCTTACGACAGGCTTGGCTCTTACAAGGCGCCGCGCTACATCGCGTGGGGTCACGAGAACCGCTCGACGTTCATACGCGTACCGTCCACAACAAACGATGAGGCAAGCCGCCTTGAAATCCGAACTCCGGACAGCGAATGCAACGTGTACATCGTGTTTACGCTTCTAATTTACGCTGCTCTCGACGGAATCAAGAACAACCTGGAGCCGCCGGAAGAAGTGCGTGAAAACTTGTTCGATTGCACGCTCTCTGGCAAAGGCGCGGGCTACGGTTTCACAATCGCGGCGGGCGCGAATTCCGCGGAAATCGCGACATTGCCCGACACTCTCGATTCCGCAAAGAAAATCGCTGAAGAAAGCTCATTCATAAAGGAAGTCCTCGGATTCTAAAATGACAGACGAAAGCCACAGCGTTTTAGTTGTATCAAAAGATCCAAAACTTTCCTCAACCGTAAGCGTTATGCTTATGCCGCCGCTTTTCGAAACCGACGTTATGAGCGATTTCAACGAGGCACGCCGCCGTGTCTCCGAGCGCGTGTACAACATCATCCTCGTCGATTACGCGGAAGGTGTCGGAGTCGATTTCGCCATTGACGCGTCCGAGTCTTTGAGCACAATCCTGCTTTTAACGCCGCCGCAGCTTTTCGAAGAAGTAAGCTACCGCGTAGAAGCATACGGAATCATAACGATGCCGAATCCGTTCGACCAGTTCTATTTCTACAACATGATAAAAGCCGCGATTGCCGTGCAATACAAAGTCCAGGTGCTTTCAAGCAAAGCGACGCAGCTCAAAGTCAAAATGGAAGAAATCCGCCTTGTGAACCGCGCAAAAATGCTTTTGATGCAGAACATGAGCATGACAGAGCAAGAAGCGCACCGCTACATCGAAAAAGAGGCGATGGACAGAGGCATGAGAAAAACAGCCATCGCAGAAGAAATAATCAGAAGATACGGATAAATAAATGGGATACGGGGGTTCCCCGCCTGCGGCGGGTCCGGCTGCTACGTGTTCCGCCTGTCGGCTCCATTGCCTTCGGCAACGCTTTGCGCACTCCGCATCCGTAACCTATGCGCTGTATTTTGCAGCGAGCAGAATCGCTTCTATCATGCTGACTGCGCTCGCTTTGTTCTGCCACGCGATGTCGAACGCCGTTCCGTGGTCAACTGAGGTGCGCAAAATCGGCATTCCGCACGTAACAGCGATTGTCCGCTCAAAATCAAGCGTCTTTGTCGCGATATGTCCCTGATCGTGGTACAGCGAAAGAACACTGTTGTATCTGCCTTGTAGCGCAAGATGAAATACAGAATCCGCGCTCACAGGGCCTTCAACGTCGTATCCCTGCTTTTTAAGCTCTTCAACAGCTGGCACAACAGCATCCTGTTCCTCAGTGCCAAAAAGCCCGTGCTCGCCAGAATGCGGATTAAGCCCCGCGACAGCCATAGTTCCTTCCGTCACTCCAAGCTGGCGCAGTGCCGCCGTACAGCGCTTCACGTAATCGACGACGCGTTCTTTCGTTATCATGTCGCAGGCGCGACGAAGCGAGACGTGCCGTGTAAGGAAAAACACGCGTAACCCGCGTACCTCGAAAAGCGTAAGAGGATCCTGAGTGTCCGTGTACGCGCCGAAAATCTCCGTGTGCCCAATAAACGGCACTCCGGCGGCACGGAACGATTCTTTGTTCACAGGCGGGGTCGCGACCGCATCCGCCTTGCCGCTCTTTGCAATTTCTATTGCTTTCTCAATATATTCGAATGCTGCCTTTCCGCAGACAGCGCTTATTTCGCCTGGCTTAAAAGAAGAAACAGGCGCATTCTTCAAATCGACGATATTCTGCGGTACAGGACAGCCTGTAATCTTTGCGGTCGCTTCAAGCACGGACGCGTCACCAACGACAATGCAGTCCGCAGCGGCTTTCACTTCATCGCTCGCAAGAGCTTTTAACACTATTTCTGGCCCGATTCCGGCTGGGTCGCCCATCGGGATAACAATAACTGGCTTTTTCATATATAAAAAGTATATGTTTACATCAGATAAATAGCAATAATTTTTTGGGGCGTTAATGCTTTCGCCACCCGCTTAATAAATCACTAAAATCTGCTTTGGGGCGACCGTTCCGTGCAGCGTTCCGAAACTCACGGAGCATTCCACGCCGTGCGCCTTGTCTTTGTACGTTCCCCACCAAAGGTCAGACGGAAGTTCGAACGGCACTGACTCGTCGCCGACGTTTATCACCACGACGCCTTTCCCGCCGCGAACAATCGCCAGAACCTGCGGATTATCGTCTATATTGACGATTTCTTCATCAAGGCCGCACATCGCTTTACGGAACTTGTTCACGGCGACTACTTCCGGATGGAAAAACTCGTCGTTTCCCGCATTCCCGATGCGGCTTCCGGCAGGGAACTGAACGCCTTCTTCGCTGTCCGCGCCAGCCCCACTCCGACCTGTCGGGCGACTCAAAAAGAGCGGTGTTCCGTCTTTCCGCGAAGCAATGACAGCATAGCCCGCCCTAAGCTGGAAGTTGCTCATTTTCGCAGATTCACCCTCGTTCGCATACGTGTCGTGCGACTCTACCCACGTAACAAGCTTCTCGCCGCCCGCGTCATTACGCCATGCGCTCACCGACTTTGCCGTCAGCTGGTCGGACGAAAGCATCTGTCGCAAACTCTTTCCGTAAGCACTCGCCGTCACCGCTATATACTCTGCGTAATCGGCTTCCCGTGCGTTGTTGCCCTGCAAAACCTCGCCGTAAATAAAAAGTTCATCGCTTTTTTCAAGGCTCACTGTGCCGCTTTCCGTCGCCAGCGAGACACGGCCTGTAAAGAGCGGCCAGAAGTTATTCTCCTGAGCTTCATCGTCGCGCGGGTCATCCGGCAACCCGATATGCTTTGCCGTGTCGTAGCGGAAGCCATCCGCGCCGCATTCTATGCAGTCGTTCACGTAAGCCATAAAGTAGCTCTGGAAAAGCGGATTTTCCGTGTTCACATCAGGAAGCCCGCCCATCTTCGCCGTCGTGCACTGATATCGGTTTGAATAGTTCCCCAGCGTGTTGAATCCGTTTTTGTGGTAAAGCTTGTCAAACCCACCGACCGCCGCTATAAAATCAGCAGAAACCGCGTCCACATCCGGCGTCGTATGGTTCGGCACAACATCAACAATCACCTTTATTCCGTAAGATTCGGCAGCTTCGCACATCTGGCGGAAATCTTCTTTCGTTCCAAGCTGGTAATTGCCTATCTTCCAGTCCACCGGCTGATACTGATAGTACCACTTGCCGTTACCCATCATATCAAGCCCGCCATCCTCGCCAACAAGACATTCGTTCGCCGGAGAAGTCTGCACGGCAGTAAAACCGGCTTCTGCAATGCGCGGAAGATTTTCCTCTATTGTCTTGAACGACCAGCACCAGCAGTGAAGAATCGTGCCTTTCCGCACATATTCCTTTGTATTATCTTTGGATATATTATACCCGTCCAGGCCTGTAAGACTCTTTCCCACAAACAGGACGGCAAGCGCCGCCGCGACGATCACAAAAACGCATATAACGATTACAAGAAGCTTTTTCATTTTACTAGCGAACCTCTAAGCCCATTATAGCACAAAATCGGGATGTTATGAAAAAATGACATTCTCTACTTGAACAAAAAAAGAAAAAATGATATATTCTTTCCTCGTAAGGGCGACTAGCTCAGCTGGTAGAGCAACAGACTCTTAATCTGTGGGTCCGGGGTTCGATCCCCCGGTCGCTCACTAAAGGCTAAATCTTTGCAAGGTCAAGGTTTAGCCTTTTTTGTTTTAAACCTGAAACAGCCCAAAAAAGCCACTGTTAGAAACTGTTAGAAAACTAGTCTGTGGGTCTTAGGAGCTGTTAGAAAAAATGTTTGAAAAAATCTGTGGGTCTGAATCCGGTTACTGGCTCACGAAAAAAGGCTATGAATAAAACTGGAGGAGTTTTATTTGAGACCTTTTTATATTTTCAAAAGAGCTGGAAACAATTACTACGCACAATTCCATGACCCGGCAACACACCGTTGCTGTGCAGTACGCTCAATGGGCACGAAAAACAAGGAAGAAGCCATTGCAAAGGCTTGGTCTATGTTCGCCGATGTTCAGAAAAAACAGCCTCAAGTGTCTGAAATCATGGGTATAATCAATACCTTGAGTCAGAAAAGCTACAAACTCGAAGAAATAGCCATGATTCAAACTCTGATAAACACAAAGTATCTAGAGCTGAGACAAGATGCTCCTTCGCAAGCCTTACAAGCACAGGCGGCTGCAGTTGCTCCGGTCTCCGCAGCAACTGCAATAAACACTACCAAAAAGAAAACTCCTCTTCTCTCATACATCGCGAATTTCTGGGATTACGAGAAAAGCGATTACGTACAGGACAAACTGGCTCATGGTCAGCGTATAGGAAAACGGCACTGCTACGAACAGGCAAACCTCGTTAAATACTGGCGAGAGTTCTTCACAGAGGACGCGATGTTAGAAGAGCTGACGGTCACACAACTCCGTGATTTCGAACGTTACCTACAGAAAAGGCATGAGAACAAAGAACTCAAAAACTCCAACGGCAGACCAATAGCTCCTCTCTCAACGATGACAATGAAAAACATCATAAGATGCGGAGGAATCTCGTTCGGATGGGCGGTCAAGCAAGGCTATATAGCTATAAACCCTGAGAACGCGCTGACGAATTACTCTATCGTCTCCAAGGAGCGCGGCATACTTTCAGCGGAGGAAGCGAGGGAACTTTTCAAGCACGGACAGTGGGAAGACGAGCGGTACAGGGTGGCTTCACTTCTTGCCATGATTACGGGAATGCGCCTTGGCGAGATTCAGGCTCTTCGCCGGTGCGACATAGGGGATGATGTGATTTACGTCAGACGGGCTTGGAGTCCAGCTGACGGGCTGAAATGCCCGAAGAACGGCAAGGAAAGGAAAGTTCCGCTACCACCTGATGTACGCAACGAGCTTTTGAAACTCGTTGCGAAGAACCCACACAAGAACATGTTCGCGGAGTCAGACGGCTTCGTGTTCTGGGGAACCATGCCAGATAAGCCGCTCGTTTCAAACCAGATAACGGAAGGTTTCAAGAACGCGCTGCACTCAATCGGCATAACCGAAAAGATGAGGGAAGAACGGAATATAGTCTTCCATTCGTGGCGGCATTTCTACGCTACCACTATGGTTCACGACGTTGACGAAAAACACGCGCAGATGGTCCTCGGACACGAGACTCCGGCAATGACGAAGCACTACGCCGACCACCAGAGGGCGAAAGACCTTGAGGAAATGACAAACATAACGAACGAGCTTTATAAAAAACTTATGGCTTAGCCGTAAGAAAAATACACCGTCAAACATGAAAAACTCTTAGACCTCACACAATCGAAACAATGCTACTGTCTGTTTATACCAACTTATAAGGAGCTATACAGAATTGGATAACACAGAAGAGACAAGACAGAAGGAGCAAGCCGAGGAGCCTATGAACGTACAGGAAGCTGCGGCTTTCATGAAATGCGCCGTATCGACAATCTACCGGGACTCAGCGAACGGATGCATCCCTTGCATCAGGAAAGGGAGAAGACTCCTTTTCCTCAAAAGCGACCTACTTGAATGGCTGAAAAGGATGCGAGAGATTCCATCATACGCATACCCTTTGATAATGAAATGAAACGAGAGAAGCCTGCGGAAATCCGCAGGCTTTCTTTTATCGTGAGCGGACAGGGAACGCCAGCCACCGCCGCCGTCATCAGATGAATCAATCTTCCCCAATCATCTTTGTTTGCCGGGGCGAGAAAAAGAGAACCCAAGGGCTGAGGGATGCGGTCAAGGTTTCCGAGCGAGCGAGGAACAACGCCTGACCTTGACCGCGACCGAAGACCAGGTACAATGGCATACCCCGGACAACAACACAAGAGTACAGTCACCTGAAAAAAAACAGGTTAAAAAAGTTAAAAATTTAACCACCAGAAGCTGATAAATACCGAAAATATAAATAAGGGGACAACCCGTGAGTAACGAAAAAGGGCGCGAACATTAATCGCTTGACGCACGGAAAACGGATTGTGCCTAAAAGAAAAAGTGTTACAGACTTAATAAGAAAAGTCTTATGAGATTGTGAAAAAGTCTTAGAACCACACGAAACCTATTCGTAATAAGCTTAAACCATCAAGCCGGGAAGTGATGAATTAATCACTTCCAAAAGGTTCTGCAATTCTTATGGAACTGACGGCACAGCAGCTTCTTTCTGGCCGCATACGGAAAGAAGCTGCGGATAACGTCACGGGAGGGAACTATAAGAAACGGAAACCCTGAAAGCCATGACCTGATGGAAGAGCTTTACGGAGAAGACGAAACCACACAGTCATGGAGCAGGCAGAAAGGAGAGCCTTCACAGGCGTATCAGGCATTCGCGATGTACAGGGACTTCGGACCCTTAAGAAACATCAGGAAGGTGATACGCGAGAATGCTCTTGAACCTACGCTTTACGCGTCCTGGTCACGTTGGTCGAAGAAGTTCGGCTGGAAGAAAAGAGCCGAGGAATACGACGACCACACAGAGAAAGTCAGGATGCTCATTCTGAAAGCTGAAGAACAGGAACGGCGCGAGGCGTACAGGAAGATGCTCAGCAAAGTGACGAGGGTCGTTGATGAGCGGTTGGACAAGCTGAGGGCAGAAGAGCTGACGGCGAACCAGACTATGGATTTCCTTGAACGAAGCTACGAGCTTGGAAGCAGAGTGTCGGGGATCGAAACCGACGGAAAGGACAAATCCACCGGACAGCTTGAGATTACCTTCACTGACGCTTTCGACGGGGTTTGAGTATGGTTGATAGCCTTTCCATTTTCAAGCCTACGAAAGTGCAGAAGGAAGCCCTTGAGCTTCTTAAAAGCGGTGCTAAGCACATACTGCTGTTCGGAGGCAGCAGAAGCGGAAAGACGACAGTCCTGACGATGGCAGTCATCTACAGGGCTGTCAGATTCCCACGGAGCAGACACCTTATCTGCCGTTACAGGGCGAAGGACGCAAGAAGCTCCGTACTGCACGAAACGCTCATTCCGTGGCTGACCAAGACAATCGGGAAAGGAAACTACAGCCTGAACGTACACGACGGCTACGTGAGTCTGTGGAACGGAAGCGAAATCTGGATAGGCGGACTTGGCGACAAGGAGCAGGTGGACAAGATACTGGGACACGAATACTGCACCATCTACTTCAACGAGGTAAGCCAGATTGCCTACAGCGCGATTACCACGGCATACAGCCGACTGGCTATGAAAGTCGAGGGATGCAGGAACAAGTTCTTCTACGACTGCAATCCGGCAAGCCCACTTCACTGGGCGTACAAAGTTTTCATCAGGAAAATTGAGCCGAGGACGGACGAGAAGCTAGCGAAACCGGAGCTTTACAGCTCAATGCTGCTCAACCCGGCTGACAACGCAGAGAACTTGGACGAGGACTACATCAGCGACATTCTGGACACAATGCCAGAGAAGCAGAGAGCAAGGTTCAGAGACGGACTCTGGGTGAAAGCAGAGGGAGTCGTATACGAGAAGTTCGACGAGACGATGATTGTCGAGCCAGAGGAACTTCCAGAAGAGTTCGACTACTTCACTGGCGGTCAGGATTTCGGGCTTCACATAGCTGCGGTAAAGATTGGCTGGCTAGGCGACAAGGTGTACGTGATAAAGGATTCCGGCGGCTTCAACGTTACGACAAGAACTTTCGTTGAGAAGCAGAAAGAAAAAGACTGGTACGGCGAGATTTTCACGACGTACTGCGACCCTGCCGGTGGCGAGAGAATTCAGGAGATTCCCGGCGGCGTAAAAGCGAACAACAGCGTTGACGCAGGAATAGACTACATAAGCATGCTGATAGAGCGGCACAGGTTCTATGTATCAAGTGAGTGCCGTGGGGTTCTTGGCGAGATAGCGGACTACGCCAGGGACGAGAACAACGTAATCATAAAGATGAACGACCATTTCATGGACGCGATGCGCTACGGAATATTCAGCGAGGCGCAGGGCTCCGTGGTGATGTGCTAGGGGAACGGATGGGTTTTTTACGTTTCAGGAAGAAAACCGAAAGCATAGAACAGATAAACCGGAGAGACATGGAAGAGGACTTCCCTACCCCGGAGAAATCCTCTAAAGTGCGCGACCCGTACCTTGAGCACGCATGGGTGAACATAGCAGTCGGGCTTCTTATGAGGAACATAGGACGCGCAAGGTTCGAGATAAACATAAACGACAAGAAAGTTCAGGACGGAAAAGTCGCGAAGCTTTTCCGCGAACCGAACCCGAAGATGACGTGCTTCGACCTTTGGAAAGAGACGGCGGCATGGTGGAGCATAGAGGGAGAGGCTTTCTGGTATTTCGGAGAGGAATACGGAGCAGGAATACCAGAAGAGATATACGTGCTGAATCCGCGGCAGATGAGCGCGGAGATTAATGACGGAAAAGTAACAAGATGGATTTACACAGGAAGCGACGGCGATACTTTCACCATACTTCCTGACGAGATAGTGCATTTCAGGGAATGGAATCCGTGGAATGCCATACGAGGGGTCTGCCCGCTCGTAAGCCTTGCGATGGAAATTGAGCAGGACATACTGGCAGGCAAAGCGAACACAGATCTTTTGAAAGAAGGAGGTATACCAAAAGGACTCCTCAAAACGGACCAGATAATCCGAGACGAAGAGGCTGACCAGATAGAGAGGAGATGGGAAGCGAAATACGGAAGGGGTTCTAAGAGGAAAGTCGCAGTAATCGGGAAAGGAACAAGCTATCAGCCGCTTACCTTAAGCCCAGATGTCATGAAGCTCTATGACATCAAAAGATGGAATCAGTACACAATACTCGCAAAATACGGCATACCGCCACGCGTAGCAAACATCCACGACGTAAGGACAAGTCTTTCCGGCACGGACACGCGCGAGCAACATGCGGCATTCTGGAAATACACACTCATCCCGATGCTGGAGAACTTTGAGCAAATTGTAGAGGTTCAGTTCTTCCGTCGTTTTCATCTTAAGGAGCGAGGTCATTTCAATCTTTCGATGATTCCAGAACTGCAGGAAAGTGAGGATGAACAGAGTAACCGTGATATTGCAGAGATTAAGATCGGTCTCAAGACAATCAACGACGTGTTACGTGAACGTGGATTGCCTGAGAAAGTCTGGGGAGATACATGGTGGAGACCAGTGGACGTGGCTGACGTCAAAGAAAAAAAGTTGAATGAAAACTCGGAGTAATTAGAGATGGACAGTGAGCATTTAACATGTGTGATTGCAACCGATTCTGAGATTCTCATGAACGGAATTTCAAGGATGTTAAAAGAAGAATTCAAAGGCATAAACGTCATTGAAGTCGGAAACTATGAGGAGGTGGTCGGCGTTATGTACGACCGCGACATTGAGCTTCTCGTCATAGGAAAAATCACGCTTGGCTTCGAGATTGAAGAAAGAACGGCGGAGCTTATGAAGATAAACCCATGCTTGAGGATACTATGCGTATGCTTCACGAGCTGCCGTAAAAACCTGGGACTGAGAATGTACCGGGCAGGGATAAAAGGGGTATTCATCGACTCGGCTGATGACATGAAGTTCAAGGAATGTGTCAGACGGCTGATGGACGGGAAAACAGTTTTTCCTGAAGAAGTACAGGAAGGGATAAGGAACAGGGAGCACATACACAACGCTGACCTGAACGGAAGGATAACAGGAAGGGAAATGGAAGTGCTTAAGCAGATGATGGAAGGATCCACTCTGAAACAGGCAAGCGACCAGATGCACATAGCCATTGGAACCCTTTCTGCGATGAGGTCAAGGCTCATTAAGAAACTGGGTGCTGACAGCATCGCCGACGCGATAGTAATCGCGCTTCAGTACGGTGTCGTAAAGAGGCTCATATGATGATAGTCAGGACAAAGGAAAGCGGACTTGCCGCGTATGACGGGAACATGCTTATGAAGTTCCTAAAGGGAATGTGCGGAAAGGACGGAAAGCTTACCGAGGAAGTCTACATCAGGTGCATGGTTCCGTTCAGGAAACAGGAAACCGGGGACGGAAAGGAAAGCTTTGAATGGACGTTCTCAAGCTACGACGTTGACAGGTGTATGGAGAGAGTTGACCCAGACGGTTGGGAGCTTAAAAACTACAGGATGAACCCTGTTGTGCTGTGGGCGCATGACGCGACGATACCAGCCATAGGGTACGCGGAGAGCGTTGAGAAAGGGGAATCCCTTACAGGACGAGTGGTATTCAACGAGAAGGAGTTCGACGAGTTCGCCTGGGGCATAGCCCAAAGGGTGAAGTACGGCTCTATAAGAAGCGGAAGCGTTGGATTCCTCGTGAAAGAGATTGAGTTCGTGAACCACAAGGAGAAGCCGGAAGAGAAAGCGGACATCATATTCAGGAAGCAGGAGCTTCTTGAATTCTCTATCTGCAATGTACCGGCGAATCCGCTCGCGCTTATGAAGCAATCCGTGGAAGAGGAAACAGCCACGGAAAAGAAACATTTTTATTTTTTGGGTAACGGGAGGAATTATTGAGCAGCGAGAGAATAGCCAAACTCAGGGAAGAGATTGACCGGATGAAGAAGATGACACCGGAAGGTTTCACCGACGAGAAACAGGCGGCATTGTACTTTCAGGAGAAAGAACAGATGATTGAGAACATCGTGAAGACGCTGGAAACGGTGGACGACGCGGTGACGACGGAGACCGAGGGCGTTAAGGACTCTGTGAAGTCACTCCGCGAAAGCATGAAGCACCTTGAGAAAGGAGCGAGACAACTTACACGGAAGGATGCTGAGGCAGAAATCGGAAAGGCTTTGTGCGCGGCATGGACGGGAGACCGTACAACGCTCGGAGAGCTTAAGTGCGTTCCGAACCTTAAGAGCGAGAACTGGAATAATCCGTCTGATTTCGAATGGACGCGCGAGAAAGGCTTCGTAATGAGGAAGAAGGACACGCCAGTTGAGCCTATGGGAAACATGGCTACGAACGAGCAGTACCTTATCAACCCGATCTACGAGAGCATCATCATGGAAGACGCGGCTAAGAAGTCGGTAATGATGAACCTCGTTAGCCACATTCCGATGAGAGGACCTTCTATCTGGATTCCTGAACGCGACAGGGGCGGCGTAAGCCTTAAATGGCTGACGCAGTACGGAGCGAAGATTGAGGGGTCGAAGCCGAACGCGCCGACGAGAAAAGAGCTCAAAGCGTATACGCTCGCCGGATTCATACCCTGGTATGATGAGTTCGAGGAAGACGTTTACGCGGACTTGGGAAAACTTTTCATGAGTGAGTTCACGGAAAGCTACGGAGTTGAGTTCGACAGACAGTGTCTTATTGCTGACGAATCGCCGTTCACCGGAATACTTGCCGACACGAACGCGACCAAGCACACGGTTGACGCGAACATCAAGAAACTGAGCTACATAGACTTCCGCGACGCAGAGATAAAAGTCCCTGCAGAGGAAAGGAAGGACTGCATGTGGTTTTTCAGCGAGAGCATCCTTAACAGGATAACGAACATCACCGACGACGAGGGAAACCCAATCTGGAGAAGACCGGGAGACTCCATGCCGGGCTTGGTTGACGGCTACCGCTATCAGGAATGCACGCTGCTTCCAGGATTCAGCGAAGTGAAGGAGAAAACACCTTTCGCAGTATTCATGAACCCGAAGAGAATCATCCACGGAAACAGGAAGGGAATCGAGATAAAGCGATTCGAGGACACGACGGAAAGCCTTGAGAACGGAGAGCTTTTCATGCGGTTCAGGAAACGTGACGGCTTCATGATTAGCCGCCCGAAAGGAAACATAGTCGTAATGGCAACGGGGGCAAAATGATGGACAGACAGATACTTTCTACGGCAAAACGTGCTCAGTTCCTTGACGACGGCAACACTTGCTGCATATTCATCCCCGAGAGGGGAAGAAAAGTTCTCGTGACGATGATTCGGGCAAGAAGCGATGATGACAACGGCAACGAGAAGCTTAAGGTGTGCTACGGACTTGAAAGCTATAAGGTGGACGTAGAGGAGACCACCGACACGCTCAAGCTCACAGGCTATGATGGCGAGACAGACAGACATTTCGTAGTGCGGTATCCCAACGGAAAAACAAGCGTCATAAAGGCAGAGAGCGTTGACGACGGAACAGGTGAGATAACCTTCGACAACGACATTGAGGCAGGAGAAGGCATAAAGATTTATCCTCTGGGATTCTCCGAGGAATATGACACACTGACGCTCGCAAAAGGGATAAACACCCTTTCGGGAGAGGCAGGAATAATAGCCGGAGCCGACGACGACATGCCCGTTGAGATTTTCATGGATGACCTTGCGAACGAATCGACCTCTTCAATTGAGGCAGCATTGTTTGTAAGCATCTAGGGCAACCAGTTCCGGGATTGCCGCCGAGTTTCAAGGCATTGCGGACAATGCCTTGAAACATCGCAAATATTTTAAGGAAAACAAAACAGACAGAAAGGCGGCAACTCAGCCGCCTTTTTTATAATGGACGTGTTCGGAAACTCTGTTAGTTTCCTCACACGTCGCCAAGTTTTTCAGGCAGAGCCTTGCAAAACTTGCATTTTTATAAGGTTGCTGTTCAGGAAACTGAAGTTTCCGAACAGCTTTAATAAAGGACACAAGATGATGTTTCTGACATACGAAGAACTGGAAGAACTTTCTCCACTAGATGTTACGGAGAGGAAACTTGACGAGCTTCTTCTTAAGAGCGCGAACGAGTACGTGAGCAGATACCTGGGGAAAGAATACGAGGATTCCCCTGCCCCTCTTAAGGATGCCGTGCTGATGATATTCACGGACAGGAAAGACTGGTACAGGAAACTGCAGACCGGAGACAAAACGGAGAAGAACCTTAAGGCGGCAGAGGACTCAATAAGGACACTATTGGAGCCGTTCAGGGCGAGGACGATATGACGAGGGAAGAGAGAATAATGGAGCGTCTTAAAGAACTGCTCATTGATGATTACAACCAGATGATTGAGGAAGACAACCGCGAGAGGAACGACGGAAACGACTTGGGAAAGCTGACGGACGTTTTCATAGAAACAGGCTCAGGCAGGATTCCATACGCAAGGATTGGCGTAAGAAGCGGAGAGCACACCGAGAAGGACAGGATTCTTAGGAACGTGGTTTATTCGGTAGAAGTAAGGATTGTTTCCCCTGAGACAAAAGAGAGCTGGCGGACAAGAGCTAGGTACAGGGAACTTTTGGAGAAGCTTATAGAAGCGCACAGGCGCGATGTGGCATGGGAGAGCGCGAGGATGGGCAGCTTCCGGGGTGATGAGTGCATCATAAGGGTGTCGGGGTGAAAAAATGGAAAAAACGACTTCAGGGACAGCATACGACACTGTGGATAGGATAAAATTGAATTATTAGTGAAGATTCTCATATTTTTTAGAGAATATTTAAATTTTATGCTCTTAAAAATCAAGAGACATATGATATAATTATGGGGCTTGTAGGAAAAACGATTTTTTTTTTCGAGACAAACAAATCAAATGCATATATCGAGGAAGAAATTTAATAAGCATTGTGTAAGGCATATAAATACGATGTATGTGACATTTCTAGGAGTTTTATAAATGGAAACAGAAGCTTATACCCCTACCACCGTGACTGTGGGAACTTTGTTAAGTAATATTCATAATGGAGTTATTGCAATTCCAGAAATACAAAGACCATTTGTTTGGGAAAAAGTGCAAGTTCGAGATCTTCTGGATTCTTTATACAAAGGCTTTCCTACAGGCTACTTAATAATTTGGCAGAGTCCAAATGTCAGATTAAAAGACGGAAGTCTTTCTGCCGGAAAAAAGATTCTTATTGATGGACAGCAACGGGTTACTGCATTAATGACTTCTATTGCTGGAATTAAGGTTATAAATAAGGAATATAAAAAGGATAGGATTAAAATTGCTTTTAACCCTTTTGAAGCTCTTTCCCAAGAAAAAGATGCTGAAATTTTTGCAGTTCAAACACCTGCTCATTTAAATGATAAAAAATGGATAGCAGATGTTGCAGATGTATTTGATGAAAAGACATTCAATGAATGGACATTTATCAACACATATTGTCAAAATAATCCAGAAATGAAACCAGAAGAGTTAAACAGGATTATTAGCCGTTTAAAAGGTATAGCACAACGAAGTTTGGGAGTTATTGATCTCGCTGCAAATCTGGATATTGATATTGTTACTGATATTTTTATAAGAATCAACTCAAAAGGAACTGCTTTAAGCCAAGGTGATTTTGTAATGTCGAAGATAGCGGCAGATGAAAACAACGATGGCAACGTTCTCAGAAAGATAATTGATTATTTTGCACATCTTTGTGTGGCTCCAAATTTCTATGATACTATTTCAGAAAGTGACAAAGACTTTGCGAAGACAGAATATTTTCAGAAGTTAAGATGGCTCAAGAACGATACAGAAACAGTTTATGATCCTGATTGTGATGATGTTTTACGTGTTGCATTTATGCACATGTACCCTCGTGCTAAATTAGCAGATCTTGTAAGTCTCCTTTCTGGACGTGATTTTGAGACTCGTGAATTCAAGAACGAAATTGTAGAAGATACATACAAAAAACTTTATGAAGGTGTTTTGAATGTAATCAATGAAAACAACTTCAAGCAATTCATGCTTGCTATACGTGGAGCTGGTTTTATTTCTGAAAAGCTAATAAACTCCAAAATGGCACTAGATTTTGCCTATACTCTCTTCTTACGGCTTCAGATTAGTAAAGAAGTACCTGTTGGAGAAATCAAACGTGTCGTTCAAAAATGGTATGTTCTTTCTGTTTTGACCGGACGCTATAGTGCTTCTCCAGAATCTTCCTTTTATAAAGATATTCGCTCTATTAATGAGAACGGAGTCGTAAAAACCCTCGAAAATATAGAAGCCGCAACTTTATCAGATAATTTTTGGCAGGTTGCCCTTAAACAGAATCTTGCAAATACATCGACAAAAAACCCGACTTATATTGTTTATCTTGCAGCTCAAGTTATGTTGAAAGATATGTCTTTACTTTCGAATAATATAAGTGTTGAAGACTTAATAAGTATCCAAGGAGATGTACATCACATCTTTCCAAAAGCTTACTTGAAACGTAAGGATTTCTCAAAGAATTTATATAACCAGGATGCAAACTTTGCTTTCTTGGATACTCAAGTTAATAAATCTATAAGTGATCGTTCTCCAAAAGAATATTTTACAGAGGCAATTAAGCAATGTGAGACTAAAAAAGCTGTTTGCGGGTCAATTATCGATTTAGAGCAACTTAAAGAGAATCTTGTGGCTAACTGTATTCCTTGGGAAGCTACTAGTTGGGAAGCTATAAATTACAATGACTTTTTGGAGAAACGACGTTCATTAATGTCAGCAAAAATCAGAAAGTATTATGAGAGTTTATAAATTAGAAATGACTATATGATTTATAAACAGGCACTTGACAATACCATACAGAGTTTTGATTTTATATGCAGGAACAGCTCTTAAATAAAGAGCCCCTGCATGTAAAAGTAGAATTAATGAGCCGTAACTTTTTCAAAAAAAAGCGATAAGACCGTAGAATAAATCGAAACATAAAAAATGCAGCTTTCAGAGACAATATACGTCCTCTAACCTGTGATAGAGTAAAAAACAACAAATTGACAAATAAATTGGAGGAAGAGCAATAAAAAACATTGAGAAAATATGATTTTTTTGCTCTAAATATGCTAAAATACAATTCGTAAATACGAAGAGGAACAAGCTAAATGATTACCGGCGAGATAAAAAACAAAATTGATTCTATCTGGGATGATTTCTTCAGCGCAGGAATGAGTGAATACCTGACCGTTATTGAACAATTCTCATACCTTATGTTCATCCACTCTCTTGACGAAGTTGAAAACGAAACCGAACAGTATGAAAAAATGTCCGGCGAAAAGAAGGAGCACATCTTTCCTCAGGACAAACAAAGCTACCGCTGGCACATATTCAAGACCTTTGAGGAAACAGAGCTTTTCAATTTGATGAACAAAGAAATCTTTCCGTTCATCAAGAAAATCAACGCAAACGAAGAAAGCGCGTTTGCTCGCTACATGAAAGATGCTGCTTTCAGCATACCTAGCCCGCAGACGCTAAAAGCAGTAATCACGAAACTTGACGAGCTTTTTGAGAATCCCGAAGTACAGGCTCGCGACATGCTCGGCGACATCTACGAATATGTCCTGAGCAAAATGAATTCCTCCGGTCAGGTCGGAATGTTCCGTACTCCTAAACAGATTCGCGACATGATGGTTCAGCTTATAAGGCCTCAGCCGATGGACAGAATCTGCGACCCGGCATGCGGTACAGCTGGATTCCTTATTTCTTCGGCAGAGTATATCCGCGACACTTACGGAACAAAAATGGGTGATAAAGAATGGGAACATTATTCGAAAGGCTTGCTCACAGGTTTTGATACAGGAAGCACGATGCTCAAAATCTCCGCGATGAACTTGCTTCTTCACTCTATCCATGAGCCACACATTGCTTATCAGGACAGCGTAAGCAAGAACAACGAGATTGAAGGCGAGTTCGATGTTATACTTGCGAATCCTCCGTTCACAGGAAGCGTAAATAAATCTACAATTGCGGAAAGCCTTACGAATATTTGTTCCACGACAAAGACAGAGCTCCTGTTTGTCGCGCTGTTTATACGAATGCTAAAAAAGGGTGGACGTTGTGCTTGCATCGTACCTGACGGCGTTCTTTTCGGTTCAAGCAACGCGCATAAAGCTCTTAGGAAAGAGCTTGTCGAGAATCATCAGCTGCAGGCTGTAATCAGTATGCCAAGCGGTGTGTTCAAGCCTTATGCCGGAGTAAGCACAGGAATCCTTGTGTTCACTAAAACAGGCGCGGGCGGTACCGATAACGTCTGGTTCTACGACATGAAAGCCGATGGCTACAGCCTTGACGACAAGCGCCAGCCGACAGATGCAAACGACATCCCTGATATTATCAAACGCTATCAAAATCTTGATGCCGAAAAGGACAGAAAGCGCACGGAGCAGAGTTTCTTTGTTCCAAAGGCAGAAATCGTTGCAAATAACTACGACCTTAGCATCAACAAGTACAAAGAAGTTGTTTACGAAAAGGTTGAGTATCCAGCCCCAAAAGTGCTTATAGGTGAAATCAAAGATTTGCAGAAAGAAATCGCCGATGATTTGAACGAGTTAGAGAAAATGCTGGGAGAATAGTTAATGAAATCAGAAAACGAAATTAGCAGCGTTTATAATTTACCTGAAAATTGGAAAGAAAAAAAAGAGCTCTCATTTGAGCAACTTTCTAGCTCAATAGAATCACTTCATGAATCTGCATATTCTGCAACTGTAAAGGCTATTAATCGTTTTGCAACAGTCCGCAACTATATTATTGGGTTTTATATAGTCGAATACGAACAGAATGGCAGTGATAGAGCTAAATATGGTGATAAACTAATTAAACGACTTGCAGATAAAATTAATAAAAAAGGGTTGAATGAAACGCTTCTGAAAAATAGCAGAAAGTTTTACTTATTATATCCACAGATAAAGAATTATCTGGAAACAGGAAAAAGTCCGACGGCATCGGACTTTTTAGAAACACCTGCAGAACAATTAATAACAAAACTTTCTTTTTCACATATAGTCGAAATAATGACACAAGAAGATTCTCTTGCCCGCTTTTTTTATGAAGTTGAATGTATAAAATGTTGTTGGAGTGTACAAGAATTACGTAGACAGATTTCAACAAACTTATTTTTCCGTTCTGGAATAAGTAAAAACCCCAAAAAACTTCTTGAAGGAACAGACACAAATAATCTTCCGGCTTTAGGTATAAAAGACCCATTTTCTTTTGAGTTTCTTGGATTACGACCTGAACAGTTTACAGAAAACGATTTA
This sequence comes from Spirochaetaceae bacterium, assembly GCA_017618015.1. Taxonomy (GTDB): domain Bacteria; phylum Spirochaetota; class Spirochaetia; order Treponematales; family Treponemataceae; genus Treponema_I. The sequence goes on along the minus strand of JAFZVC010000003.1, from coordinate 45,481 downwards.
GAAAATGCATTAATTAATCACTTGAAAAGCTTTATTCTTGAACTAGGAAAAGGTTTTTGTTTTGAAGCTCGTCAAAAAAGAATGATTATAGATGATGAATACTATTATGCCGACCTTGTTTTTTATAACAGAATTTTACATTGCAATGTCATTATTGAATTGAAAAATGATGAATTTAAACATGCAGATTTAAGTCAACTGAATTCTTATGTTTCTTATTACAAAGAAAACGAAATGCACGAAGGTGATAATCCGCCTGTTGGTATTCTTCTTTGCACAAAGAAAGGGAAAAAGATGGTCGAGTATGCACTTGCAGGGCTGGATAACAAGATCTTTGTTTCTACATATATGCTTACCTTACCAGATACAAAAACCCTGGAAGCCTTTTTACGCAAGGAGATTGGCGAATGAGCGAGTGGAAAACAGTACGACTTGGCGATATATGTGAAATAGCAGCTGGTCAAGGAGCCCCTCAAGGAGATTCAAATTATTGTGATAATGGAACTCCATTTGTAAAAGCAGGAAATCTAATTGAGCTAATACAAGGAAAAACTGAAAATCAAATTCAGAAAGTTTCAGAAGAAGTTGCAAAATCTCACAAGTTAAAAAAATACCAAGCCGGTTCTATTCTTTTTGCAAAAAGTGGAATGTCTTGCATGAAAGGCTATGTTTATCAATTAAAGAATGATGCCTATGTTGTTAGTCACCTTGCTATTGTAAAGCCAAATGAAGACTCTTCTGACTACATAGAATACTGCCTCAGACATATAAAACCGAATACTCTTGTAAAAGATGAAGCTTACCCATCTATTTCTCTACAAGATATTTCTAATCTTAAAATACCAATTCCTACACTTGAAATACAAAAACAAATTGCAAGACAACTAGATAAATGTACTTCAATCATCACCAAATACAAGCAGATGCTTAAAAAATACGATATGTTAATCAAATCCCGATTTATCGAGATGTTTGACAACTATAAAAAATCAGAATGTCAGGCATTGGAAAATATTTGTTCAATTATAACAGATGGTACACATCAACCACCGAAGTTTACACTAACAGGGATTCCATTTTTGTTTGTATCAAATATTGCAGGAAATAGAATAACATACGAAACAGAAAAGTTTATTTCTGAAAAAACTTATGAAGAGTTATATAAAAGAACTCCTATAGAAATTGGAGATTTACTTCTTTCAACTGTAGGTTCATATGGACATCCTGCTATTGTTGAGAACGATAGGAAATTCTTATTTCAACGGCATATTGCATACTTAAAGCCAAAGAAAGATTTGATAAATAGCACTTATTTTCATGGAGCTTTATTGTCACCAGATGCACAAAAGCAAATCGAAGAACGTGTTAAAGGAATTGCCCAAAAAACATTAAATCTTTCAGAGATACGAAAAATAACAATTCCAGTTCCACCAATTGAACTTCAAAACGACTTTGCCGCTTTCGTTCAACAAATCGACAAATCAAAATTTGAATACATTTCAAAAGGACTTGCAGCATGAAAAATACCAAAACTGTAACGCTAGAAGAGATTTGTGAAAAAGGTAGTTCAAGTATTGCTCAGAATGAGATTGAGAACAACTTTGGTACATATCCGATATATGGGGCAGCAGGTTTTATAAAGAATGTAGATTTTTATAAATCAGATAAACCCTATATTGGAATTGTCAAAGATGGTGCAGGAGTAGGACGTGTATCAATTCATCCTGAAATGTCTTCTCTTATAGGAACTATGCAATACATATTTCCAAATGAAAATGTTGATATTAACTATCTAGCTGAATTTTTAAAATCACAAAATCTTGGAAGATTTTATACAGGGGCAACAATACCTCATATTTATTTTAAAGACTATAAATCAATAAAATTAAATCTACCTTCATTGGAAAATCAACGATATATAGCGGAAAAATTTTGCAAATGTCATGAAATAATTAAAAAACACAAATTACTATTAGATAAATATGACATTCTAATCAAATCCCGATTTATCGAGATGTTTGGAGATCCTGTAAAAAACGAAAAAGGATGGGAAATATCAGAACTTGGCAAACAATGTTCAGAAGTCCGATATGGTACAAGTAAACCTGCTGTAGAAAATGGAAAATACCCTTATCTTCGAATGAATAATATAACATATGAAGGTCAACTCGATTTAAATAATCTTAAATATATTGATATTCCAGATACTGAATTGCAAAAATGCCAAGTAAGAAAAGGAGATATTCTTTTTAACCGTACTAACAGCATTGATTTATGTGGTAAAACATGTTTATTCAATTTAGATATCCCTATGATAATTGCTGGCTACATTATTCGAGTACGCTTAAATGAAAAGCTAAACCCACATTATGTATCTACATTTTTCAATACTAAATCAATAAAAAAACTTTTACGAGAAATGGCAAAAGGAGCTGTTAATCAAGCGAATATAAATGCACAAGAAATGCAAGCTATTCAAATCCCAGTTCCACCAATTGAACTTCAAAACGACTTCGCCTCATTCGTTCAACAAATCGACAAATCAAAATTTGCCGTGCAGAAATCACTCGAAAAAGCTGAAATTTTATATAAATCATTGATGCAGGAATACTTCGGATAACTTTTCGCTTTCATATTAGGCTCGTTTTAAGGAGTCTAATATGAAACAACAGCTAATAAAACAGATTGAACAGAAAATGGTTCGAATGCTGAACAATGCTCAAATCGAAAAGTTGCATGAAGTCTTGGAACATGAGCTTTATGCAGTTGAAATTATCCCAAAACAGACAGAAACAAACCTTACCCCATCAAAAAAGAATTTTGAATTATTGAATGATTTTCTTGCGGCTAAACAAATTGAAGGTTGTTCAGCACGTTCTATAAGTTATTACAAATCGACGCTTGAAAATGCTATAAAAATTCTAGAAAAGCCTTTGAACCAGATTGAAACAGAAGATTTGAGAGTATATTTATCTGAATACCAGAAGAAAAATAATGCTGGCAAACAAACAATAGACAATATAAGACGAATACTCTCTTCTTTTTTTACTTGGCTTGAAGACGAAAACTATATTTTGAAAAGTCCTGTTCGACGAATTCATAAGATAAAAACAGCAAAACTTGTAAAAGAAACTTATACAGACGAAAACCTTGTTGTCCTCCGTGACAACTGCACAAATATTAGAGACTTATCAATTATTGATATGCTTATGTCTACAGGAATGCGTGTAGGCGAGCTTGTAAAACTCAACATTGTAGATGTGGATTTTGTAAATCGTGAATGTGTCGTGTTTGGAAAAGGTTCAAAAGAACGACAGGTATACTTTGACGCAAGGACAAAGATTCATTTGCAGAATTATTTGAACAGCAGAACTGATAATAATCCGGCTTTATTTGTAAGTTTGCTTGAACCTCATAAACGGCTTGAAATAAGTGGAGTAGAAATTACTCTCCGAAAGTTAGGTCGTAAACTTGGAATCAATAAAGTTCATCCACACAAATTCAGAAGAACGCTCGCGACAAGGGCTATTGATAAAGGAATGCCGATTGAGCAGGTTCAGAAACTTTTAGGTCATCAAAAAATTGATACAACAATGGAATATGCTATGGTTGACCAAGAAAATGTGAAAAACTCTCATAAGAAATACATAAGCTGATTATAAGCAGGGATTTTGTATTATAATCGCAAAATCCCGATTTATCGAGATGTTTGGAGATATTACAACCGAAAAATATAATTTTGAAACCCGGAAACTCGGAACTGTTTCTGAAGTTGGTTCAAGTCACCGAGTTTTTACGACAGAGTTTGTTGAACAAGGAATACCATTCTATCGAGGTACAGAAATTGGAGAATTAGCAAATGGTAAAAAACCTAAAGATCCATTTTTCATTTCTGAAGAACATTATAATAGACTGACAAAAGAAGACACAAAACCTAAAATTGGAGACTTGCTTATGCCTTCAATTTGTAATAAAGGTCAAGTTTGGATGGTTGATACAGAAGAACCATTTTACTATAAAGACGGTCGTGTACTTTCTATTTCACCAAATAGAAAAATATTTAATTCAAAATATCTTCAATATTTTCTACGTGAAAAAACAATCCTAGAGTATCCAAAGTTAGGTTCTGGTTCAACTTTTGCAGAATTTAAAATATTTTTGTTGAGAGATATTGATATTTTAACACCTCCAATTGAACTTCAAAACGACTTTGCCGCTTTCGTTCAACAAATCGACAAATCAAAATTTGAAATAGCAAATACACATGATATACTGTATAATAAACTCTGTTATCTCTACAAAAGGAATGTGTTTCATGGCGAACTTTGATTTCTTGACTTGCGATAAAAACTATTCGGCATTCTCGCAGCTGGCTGTCCAAGCGGAGCTTCAATACAACAGGAACACTGTGTTTGCCGCGTTCGCCGCTCGTAAGTCTTTGGAACAGGCCGTTAAATGGATGTACTCGGTAGATTCAAGTTTGCGCAAACCATATTCCGATTCCATTCAGACACTTGTACACGAAAGTACGTTCATGAATCTTGTTCCGTCAAATATCCGCCACGATATGCAGTGCGTAATTACTGTAGGCAACAGCGGAGTTCATGATACAGAAGCCGTTCAAAAGGTAAAGGTTCTGTTTGCCCTGAAAGCCCTCTTTAATTTCTTTAACTGGCTAGATTACACTTACGGCTCGGATTATCAACAGCGAAAATTCAGCGAAGATGATATTCCAAAAGGGCAAGTCGTTAAGATTCCTAAAAAGGTTTCTGAGGATGAGCTTAAAAAGTATAAGGATGAGCTTGAGTCCAAAGACAACACAATAGAAGAGCTGAAAAAACAGCTGGCAGAGGCTCTTGCATCGATCCAGAACAATAAAGAAAATCCGTCCAGCAAGCCGGAGCTGATAGTCGAAGATTTGAGCGAATTCAAGACTCGCAAACTGTTCATAGACGAAGACCTTAAAACGTTGGGATGGCGAATTGATCAGGTTCAGGTCGTAGAGGAATACAAAGTTGACGACATGGAAGGTATTCCCGGTAAGACAGGCTATATCGATTACGCCCTGTTCGGCAAGGACGGAGCTCCTTTGGCTGTAATAGAAGCGAAGAGAACGACAAAAGACCCGAATGTTGGCAAGCAGCAGGCTGTTTTGTACGCCGACTGCCTTGAAAGAAAGTTCGGCAGAAGACCTTTTATATTCTATTCTAACGGATTCGAGACATTCTTCTGGGACGATACAAACTATGCGCCCCGTCAGGTAAGCATGTTCTTCAGCATGGATGATTTGCAGAAGCTGATTGACCGCCGTGGTTTACTTGTCAGTCTGAACAGCGTGCAAATCAACACGGAGATTTCCGGCAGACCTTATCAGATGAAGGCTATCCGTTCTATCTGCGCCGAAATGGAGAATAAAGTACGGAAGTTTCTGCTCGTAATGGCGACCGGAACCGGTAAGACCAGGACGGCAATCAGCATTGTGGATGTATTGAGCCGGGGGCATTATATTTCGAACGTGCTTTTCCTTGCCGACCGCATACAGCTTGTGGAACAGGCTTATGATGCTTTCCGGGAGAACTGTCCCGACGTAACTGTCTGCAACCTTCTGGATGCGAAAGACAAAGCAGAGAACAAAGGCGCAAGAATCGTTTTCAGCACCTACCCTACGATTCTGAATGCCATAGACACAGAAAAGAACAAAGACGGAAACCGCACTTTCACACCGGCTCATTTTGATTTGATTATCATTGATGAGGCTCATCGCTCTATCTTCAAGAAGTACCGGGCAATATTCGAATATTTTGATTCTTATCTTGTAGGACTGACCGCGACTCCTCGCCGGGATGTGGACAGGTCTACATTCGAGTTCTTTGAGCTGCAGGATGACGTTCCGACAGATGTTTACGAATATGAGACTGCTGTAGCCGCGCATTACTTGGTTCCGTACCATGCGATAGAAAAGACATCGACCTTCCTTGACGAAGGAATAAACCGCGACAACCTGAGCGATGAAGATTTGGAGAAAATCACAAGGCAGGAAGAAGAAAGCGAGGAGCCTTTTGAGGAAATACCTTCAAATGCAATAAATGAATACGTATTCAACGAGGATACAACCCGTCAGGTTCTTGAGGACTTGATGACAAAAGGAATCAAAACAGGTGGAGACAAGCTTGGAAAAACAATTGTATTCGCGTACAACAAAAATCATGCGCAGCATATTGTAGATACGTTCAATAAATATTGGCCGCAGTACAAGGGCAAGATGTGCCAGAGAATCGTTTGTGATGATTCAAAGGTAAAATCGACCATCAAAGAATTCAAAAAATCAGACTCGCAACTTCAGATAGCAGTAAGCGTTGATATGCTCGATACCGGCGTTGATATTCCGGAAGTCGTGAACCTTGTCTTTTATAAGAAGATTCGTAGCAAAATCAAATTCTGGCAGATGATAGGCCGTGGAACCAGGCTTGCCCCGAATCTTGAGTGCCATGATGAGACTGGCTCATATGTAGGAAAGAGATATTTCTATATTTTTGATTATCTCCGTAATTTTGAGTTTTTCCGCGAAGAGAAGAACGGCATTGAAGGGGCTACAGGAAAATCATTGAGCGAACGGATTTTCGCGCACAAGTGCTCTATTATCAAGCTTCTTCAGGATTCAGCATGGGCAGACCAGAGATTCATAGATTACAGGACGCAGCTTGTGAATGAAGTCCTTGAGCAGATTAATGCGCTGAATACAAAGCTTACGCCTGTCCATCTTGTTCTGAAGCATGTATTGAAATTCCAGAACGAGAAAAGCTTTGAATGTCTTTCGGATGAAGATATTTCTAATCTTTCAAAATATATCGCACCGTTAGTTTTCAACGGTGAACTGGACCAGTATGCGAAAGGCTATGATAATTTCTGCTACGGAATAATGGAAGCTCAGCTTGGCAGCCAGCCGATTAATACGTTCCGCACGAAAATAAAAGCGGTAGCAGAAAAGCTGCTGACTAAAACATCAATTAAAGTTGTGCGTGACAATTTAGTGCGGTTGCAGCATCTTGCAGTCAATTCATACTATGACGGGCTTAATGTTCTTGACTATGAAGAAATCCGAAACGAGATAAGAGACCTTGCGCAGTTCTCCGTGGATAATGCGCATGAGCCTCTTTTTGTTGATTATGATGACACGATAAAAGCCGTAGATGTTCCAGAAGGAGCGGATGATCCAACACCGGCAGATAATTTTGAGGAGTACAAGAAGAAGGTCAACGCTTATCTTGAGAGCCACATGAAGGACGACGCGATAAACAAGCTACGGACGAACCAGCCTCTTACGGATGATGATATTGAGAGATTGAACCGCATATTCAAGAAAGAACTTGGTGATGAGCAGATGTTCTATGAGCTGAGCGAGGGAAAAAGCCTTGGCGTGTTTATTAGGCGTGTAACAAAAATGGATAAAGCAGCAATAAACGATTGCTTTGCAGAGTTCATAAACGATGCAAAAATGAACAGTATGCAGATAGAATTCGTTCAGCGGTTGATTAATATTATCATTGAGCAAGGTGAGATAAACATGGAATCGCTGATGAGGGGAAAACTCCCGTTTGACCGTCCAAGAATAACTGCCTTGTTTGGTATTGAGGCTCAGAAAAGAATATATGCGCTTGTAAGCAGTATTAACAACAATGCCAGAAACGTGGCGTAGGTTTAATATGAGTGATACTAAGTTAATTCCTGCAATACCAGAGTTACCTCCAGAGTTATTTGTTGCACACTTGCAAGAAAAATTGGCTATTTTTATTGGAGCAGGTGCATCAAGAGTTGTAGGATGCAAAGGCTGGTCAGATTTTTCGTCTGTGGGTCTCTGGGGTGAACTGGGGGAAAAAGAATATATAATGTAATATTAACCTATAAAATAATTGTTTAGTATATTTACAAATAGATTATATCGTGATATATTAAATCATACTGTTTTATATTGTTTTTTCAAAGAGGCGACACCGCCACAGCTCAAATCTGAGTTCCGGCATTTTTTTTGCGGTACTATTCACGCTACTATGTGTGGAGTCTGTTACTGTAGAATAAAAAAACGACTTCTTAAATATACGAACAAAATTGATAAATCACTTTTAGCTATTCTTAAGCATCTTAAAAACGTAGAATAAAACTACATTAAAATCAATTTTCCCTAAAAAGTTATGATTTTGATATATTTGTATTTTACAATTCAGACAAACTTTGAAGGAGGATGTTATGAATAACTTTACATCAAATAACATTATAAAACTTTTATACAGATACAGCACAATATTTTAAAAGATATTTGTTTTAGGTTCTTTTTGAATTAAAAACTTTATCGGCAAAATAACTGCCGTTTTTACAGCCGGAATTTGCTTTATATTTTGCCGATAACTGCGGTAGGGATTGTAGGGGCAGTCCGATAGGGCTGTTCGCGGTCAGCGTGCTGACTGCGAATGGAGCGCGGTTAGCGCGGAACCCCGCAAAGCCCGGTGCGCGGTTTTGCGGAGCACACTTTTGTGCGGAACAAAACGGCGCAACCGCCCACATTAACCGCCCTTATGCCCACAAAAAAAAAGCGGCTGCCGGACAAGACTAAATCCGACAGCCAGAGAGAAAGAAACTACCACAGCTTCAAACCTCAAAACTTGCCATTTGAAGCTGCGTTTCAAACAAAGGACGGCTACTTTGCCAGAACCAATCCTTTCTTCAGGAGGATGTTCGCATACTGAGCTGTCTCGCTCGTTGCGATTATTGCATACGCTTTTTTTGCGCGTTCGTAAAACTCGAAACGGTCGATATACGTCATTTTTGAGAAGCCCTTGTCGCCAGCCGCGGCAATGCGCTCGTAATCTTTCCAAACAGGGATTTCCATGTTCTTGTCGCACTCCATTTTTTCCATGAGTACGAAATTGTCGGCGTATGTGTCGAGTGGCAGAAGCTTCAGAACCGCCTCAAGAACTTCCGGGCCTGTGTGACCGTCAAGGCGTACAAGCTTGTTGGCAAGGCTAGCACCCGGAAAGTTTCCGTCGGCTATGATTATCTCATCACCGTGTCCCATCTCCATAAGAATCTTAAGAAGCTCAGGACTTATGATAGAAGGTATACCTTTAAGCATTATTTAAGCTCCTCGTCGAAACAGACGGCGACTTTACCGCAGTTTCCGCTTGCCATGAGGGCGTATGCCTCGTCGGCTTTGTCGAGCGGGAAGCGGTGCGTGATAAGGTCTTCTGGATGGATGTTCCAGCGGACAAGGTGCTCAACCAAGTCTTCCATCTTCCAGATTGATGTTACCCATGAGCCATAAATTGATTTCTGGTCATGGAGCATGTCTGGGGACGGGTTGAAGTGGACTGTACCGCCCTCGCCTACGAAAGCGATTTTTCCCCACTTGCGTGTCGCACGGATTGCTACCTGGCGTGCAGGATCGGCTGCTGATGCGTCGATTGCTTTTTCAACGCCGTTGCCGCCCGTAACTGCTTTGATTTTATCTACAACGTCATCGGACGGTGTGAATGCGTAGTCAACGAGTCCTTTTTCTTTTGCGATGCGGATGCGCTCTTCGTTCGTATCCATACCGATAAGGGTTGTTGCACCCATCGCGCGGCAGAGCATAAGGGCGGCAAGTCCAACTGGACCAAGGCCTGTAACGAGTACGGCATCGTTACCGGAAATGCCGATTTTCTCGATTGCTTCGTAAACTGTACCGAAACCGCATGCTACCTGTGCGCCGTCTGCGTAAGACATTGAATCTGGGAGAGCAACGAGGTCTTTTTCGTCGCAGAGCATGTACTCTGCCATACCGCCGTCGCGCTGCCAGCCGTAAGCTGCGCGGAGTTTGCTTGTGCAGGAAATCATAAAGCCCTGGCGGCATTCGTGACAAACGCCACATCCTGAAATATGATAAACAATTACGCGGTCGCCTTTCTTGAAGCGGCGGAGTCCTGGGCCTTCCTCAACAATCTGGCCGCATGGCTCGTGACCGGCGATTTTGTTCTGATAACCTTCCGGTCCTTTGCCGACATGCTCGCGGTAGATACAGCGGATATCGGAGCCGCAGATTGTGCAGCATTTTGTCTTTACAAGGACCTGTCCGTATCCCGGCTTTGGGATATCGTACTCTGCCATTTTTACAGTGCTGTCGCCTGGCAGCATCGCACCTTTCATTTTTCCTTCCATATTTGTTTCTCCTATTTATAGCATTTATGCAAAACTTCTTTACTTTTCGATGTAGCCGTTTTCGTCCCAGAGTTTGTGCCAGTTGTCGCCGCAACCTTCCCACAAGAAAACCTGTCCTTTTATAAGGCGGCAGTTCCTGTCGTCGTCCGCGATGGCTTTCATCTCCGCTTCAGTGAGCGGATCTTCCATAAGGCACTCCAAGTTCGAAACGATATTCCGCTCTTTTGTAGAGAACGGAATCGGCACATGACCACGCTGGTTCGCCCATTTAAGGCAGATTGCTGCCGGGTGGCAGTTGTGTGCGGCGGCGGCAGCCTTAACAGACGGCATCTCCATATCAACAACGTCGTCCTCGGTCGTGTCACGCTCCGGTCTGTTCGGAGAGCCGAGCGGACAATACCCGATAATTCCGATGCCCTGCGACTTCACATAGTCGTAGAACTCTTTTTGCTGGAACGAAGGATGAAGCTCCATCTCGTTGAAAGACGGCTTTATGCAACAGTCGCGAAGAACAAGCTCCAGCTTTGGCTTTGTCATGTTGCTCACGCCCAAATGTTTTACAAGCCCTGCGTCCACAAGTTTTTCAAGCTCATGCCACAGCGTCATAAATTCCTCGTGGATGTATGGGCGGGCGGAAGCCGCGCGGCTCGTAACGTCACAGTGGGCTTCGTGCGCGTTCGGGAACGGCCAGTGGACAAGGTACAAATCAAGGTAATCAAGTCCCAGATCTGAAAGCGACTTTTTGAAAGTCTCCGTACAAACGCCGGGCGCGTGTCTATCGTTCCAAAGTTTGCTCGTAATCCAAAGCTCGTCGCGGCGCAGTGCCGGAAGCCCTTCTATTTCGCCGCTCATTGCTCGGTTCAAAACCTGACCAATCTCTTTTTCGTTGCCATAGACCGCGGCGCAGTCGATGTGGCGGTAGCCTGCCTTAAGCGCAAGCTCAACGGAGGCGGAAACAACGTCTGCATCGGCGTGGTCGCTTCCGAACGTACCGAACCCGATTGCAGGTATTCCGAACTCCATTTTTTTTTCGAATAGTATAGTTTTCATTTTTTGTTCCTTCTTTTATTAGCAGGGGGAAGTATCCCCCTCGCTCCCAAGTCCTCGCGCACTAACGTAGCGCTCCGGTCTTGTACGCGACCCCCTCTCTCGTTTTTACAGCTTGATGAACTTACCGAGGCACGTCGCGCCAAGACCCTTATATGAGCTGTCGAACTTGATTTCGACCGATTTGCTCAAATCCATGTTATCCGTGCACTCAACAGCCTCTGGATAAACGCTGATAACACTGTCGCGCCTTACAAAAAGAGGCAGACGCTCCAACGGGCTCTTCACGTTCTTCAGCCAGCGTCCTTCCGATTCAATATTCTCGCCCGTCCAAAAATCGACCCAGCTTCCGGCAGGAAGATAAACACCCCTTACGCCCTCGCTGTTCATCACAGGCGCGACAAGGAACGAATCGCCGAAGTAGTATTCATCGTCTATGTTCCAGCACATCGGGTCATCAGCATGGTGGAAAATCAGCGCGCGAAGAACTGGATATCCTGTCTCTGTCGCTTTCTTTCCCTGCTCCACGATATACGGGATAAGCGCATAACGGAGCTTAAGCCACTCGCGCACAGTGTCCGCGACAGCTGGATATTCGTAAGGCTCGCGAGAATAAGAGCCGTGATAGCGCAAATGCGACGTGAACACGCCGAACTGTGTCCAGCGCACGTACAAATCGTCAGCGGGCTTACTGTTCATAAAGCTTGGTAATCCGTGGAAACCGGGAACATCGTGGCTCCAAAAGCCGAAGCCCGAAAGCCCGGCATGAAGTCCGCCACGAAGCGCACCAGCCATTCCGTCCCAAGTGCTTGCACAGTCGCCGCTCCAATGAACAGGATACCTTTGGCAGCCGATCCAGCCGGCACGCGCCCAAATAAGCGCATTCTTGCCTTTTACACGGCGGCTCACTTCGAACGCTGCCCGCTGATAAAGAAGCGAATACATGTTGTGAAGTTTTTTGTACGGAAGCCCCATATAATCGGCTTTCGGGTCGATAACTTCGCCAAAATCCGTCTTTATTGCGGAAACGCCGCGCTTCAAAAGCCCTTCCAAAAGCCCCTGATACCATTCAACAGCCTTAGGGTTCGTAAAATCTATGTTTCCGTCAAACTCAACGTCGCTGAAGTTAGAACCAAGAGCCTCAAGTTTTTCTTTCGGCGGCGCGAAATAACGATTTTTCTTTGCCTCATCGTAGTATTTTGTGTCACGCGCGATGCTCGGAAGCTGCCACAGACAGACTTTTACGCCGTTTTTCTTCATCTCGGCAAGATAGCCGTCCGGGTCCGGAAAACGCTCGTCGCTGAACGTCCACTCGCATTTCCAGTCCGTCTTGAACCAGCCTGTGTCAAGGTGAAGAACGTCGAGCGGAAAGTGACCGTCGCGCATTTTCTTTACGACAGTGCGAGTCTCATCGGCAGAGAAATACGTCATCTTTGCCATCCACGTTCCATATGACCACATCGGAACATCGGACGGGAAGCCTGTTAAGCGGCGATAGTTTCTGACAATCTCCTCTACGCTGCCGCCGCCAATTATGAAGATATCAAGAGCATCGTCCTCAATAAGTCCCTGCGCGGCGCGTGTAGAGATATCCGCAAGCGAAAGGCGGACATGAGAGGATGTCATTACAAGAACGCCGTAACCGCGGCTAGATATATAGAAAGGAACGTTCTTGTACGCGCGGCGGCTGTTGTTGCCAAGACCGTCGGTGTTTTCAAGAACGAATGTCTTTCCAGCAAGGTTCATTCCGGCAAATCGCTCGCCAGTACCCGCGTATTTTTCGCCAGGAAGCGACTTAAGCGAATAGAGCCATCTGTCTGTCGCGCCGTCTCTTTCGATGTATCCAAGGCTGAACGATTCGTTCTGGTGCGGGAAGAAAGTATCGTACCCGGCGAACGGAACTTCTGTCTTGCCATCAGGATAAACGGACGCTTCAAAAACGAGCGGTGGCTCCGGCTGAAGGTCGCTCCAAATCTCGCGTTTTTCTTGTTTTGTGTTTATATAAGCGCGTTTTGCGCCTGTCGCGTCTTTTATTACCCAGCCTTCTTCCGTGCCATTAAGCTTTTCTACGCTGAGTGGAGTTTGCTTTAAGTCTGCTGCGAAAGAAAGCATCGGGTTCGCCGCGTCATCAGGAAGCGCACTTGCGCAAGTTACGCGCATTATGTTGTCGCCGTAAGCGCGGAAAACAACGTCTTTTACGGCGGGAGCTTCGTCCGTGTCAGGGAACAGGAACATGTTCTTCAGAACCTGATGCACGAACGGAACTTTTACGTCAACTGAGCCGCAAGAGCCAGCACCATTCACGACTGTCGCGGAAACAGGAAGTCCCGCACGGAAGATTTTGTCGCGGACAGCATCTGGCGCGTCCTGGTCGAGCATATCAAAAACAAATCGATTCGTTTGCTTCATAAAATCAGCCCTTCACTGCTCCACTGTATGAGCCCATTGTTATCTGCTTCTGGAAGAACAGGAACAACAAGATTGGGACCGATGCCGCGCACAAAATCGCAGACATAAGAATCGGGTCTTTCAAGCCGTACTGACCTTTGAGCATTCCGAGCGAGTGCGTAATCGTTCTCATATCGGCGTTCTGCAACAGCAGCATAGAGAACGGAAGCTCGTTCCACATCGACTGCGTTCCTATTATCGTGATAACGACAATCATCGGTTGTGCGATAGGAACCATAATGCGGATAAGCATCTGGTAAAGTTTCGCGCCATCGAGTCTTGCCGACTCCACAAGCGACATCGGAACTGTCGAATAGTACGTCGTCATTATGTAAGTGCCGAACGGGCTGAAATACGCTACCCAAACGAGGATAAGTCCCAGATAATTGTTCACGAGCTTAAGCGTGCGGCAAATCTGGAAAATCTGCATGGAAAGAAGCATCTGCGGAAATATCATAAGGAAAAGCACGGTCAGGAAGAGCGGCAAGCGTCCCTTAAAACGAAGACGACCGAACGCGAATCCTGCAGAAACGCAGATAAACAGATAGAACACGAGTCCTACCGGGATAACAAGAAGCGTATTCAGGAAGTAACGGAGCATATTTCCGTTTTCCCAAACATACTTGTAATTATCGAACGTAATATGCTCTGGAAGCCCAAGCTTGTTCGTAACGTATTCCTCTGGTGTCTTTATACTCGTAATTATGCAGAAGAAAATCGGATACAGCGCGATAAAAGCACAAACACCAAGGAATATATACATAACTGTCTTTATATATCTTTCGTAACGGTTGTTCATTCTGCTTCCTTCTTCATAAGTTTTACTTGGAATACTGCGATTATCGCGCAGAACACAAACAGGACGCTCGCCCACGCGCTCGCATAGCCCATCTTGAAAGCAACGAATCCCGATGTGTAAATTCCGTATTCAAGCGTGAATGTCGCAAATCCAGGACCGCCGTTCGTGAACGTATAGATAAACGAGAAAGCTCTTGCAAGAACTTCGATGAACGAAAGAACTACCCAGAACTCGATTGAGAACCGGATTGATGGAAGCGTTACGTTGAAGAACGTTTTCCACCATTTTGCGCCGTCAATTTTCGCCGCGTCGTAAAGCGACTCGTCGATACTACTCATTGCGGCAAGGAAGAAGATACAACCAAAACCAAGTCGCAGCCACACGCCATAAACAAAGCCGAGCGAGTTTATGGCAAGCTCAGGGCTCATCAGCCAGTCTTTCGCAAGGCTGTCGAGTCCCACTGCTGTAAGTATATTGTTGATAGGACCAGTTTTTCTGAACACGATGTTGCAGATTGATCCCATGATTACATATCCAAGGATATTAGGAAGATAAAGCGCGGCGCGGAAGAACGACCATCCCTTAAGACCTTCCCTAAGAACGGCGGAGACTATAAGAGGAAGTACAACGCCAAGCGGAATATATAAAAGCAGAATGCCGGTATTCTTTATAGAACCCCAGAATTTTTCATCCTTGAACATTTCTGCATAGTTTTCAAGACCAATGAACTGCGGTTTTTTAATTCCGTTCCATTTGAAAAAACTCATTACTATGTTTGCAATTACCGGATACAAAATGAATACGGCAAGAAGAATGAGCAACGGAGCAATAAGCATATATGGCTCAAACAATTCTGTATTTTTTTTGGAAAGTTTTCTTTTCATTTTTTTTCCTGAACTATAATGCACCCAATGCTAAAAAAATGGATGCCCGGAGGCACAAAACCGGACATCCATCATCTTACCAGATTATCTAGCTTCTCTTGCGTTCACAAGCATTGTCTGGCATTTTGCGATGAACTCGTCAATCGTAATCTCGCCTGTTACGAAAGCTTCTGTACAGTATCTGTCGAAGTTGCTGTTAGCATCCTCGTTTGTAAGGATGTTCGTAACGTCGAGGGCTGAGTTTCTTGAAAGAATCTCGCCTACGATTGGATAGCCAAGGCTGTTGATGTCAGCTTTCTTGTTAACACCGAGAGCACCTGTTACACCCATGAAGATTCCAGGACCTTCGCCTGAGCCGTAAGCCTGAAGAACTTTTGCAGCTGCATCAGGATTCTTTGACCAAGACATGATTGAGTATCCGATTCCGCACGGCTGAAGAACCTGAATGTTCTTATAAGAAGCGTTTGTGAAGTTAACTGTTGGATAGTAACCTACGTTGTCCTTTCCAAGAGCGTCACAGAATGTCTTCCAGTTGTTTACGTCAGAAAGAAGACCGATGAACATAGCACCCTTTCCAGCAGCGAAGTTGTCGCCAGCGTCTGTGAAGTAAACAGTTGAAGTAGCTTCATCATCAACGTAGTTTGACATAAGTTCTTTCATGATCTCGCAAGCTTCTTTGAACTGAGCGTTTCCAACGAAGTCAACGTTCTTAGCAAGGTCAGCAACCTTGTCGCCGTAGATGTTTGCGATGAAGCAGCGGAAAAGGAAGTCTACTGTGTAAGGACCGCCAGAGAAACCGCCTACGATAGGAGCGATTCCAGCTGCCTTAAGAGCCTTACAGTTAGCAAGGAATTCTTCTGCTGTTGCAGGAACTTTGTCTGGATCGATACCGGCTTTCTTAAGGAGTGCTTTGTTTGTATAGATACCGAATCCCTGAGTTGTAAGAGGAACCATGTGAACTGGTTTTGAACCGTCTCCACCCTCTGAACAAAATGCCCAGTTATCCTCAGCAATCTCGCTTCTCCAAGAAGCTATGTATTTGTCGAGTGGGAGTGTAAAATCGTCGAACTCATAAGCCTGAACGCCACCATGGAACATGATGATATCTGGACCTTCACCAGCCTGAACAGCAGCACGAACGAGCTGATAATAGTTGTCACCATCTGGCTGAGCAACGTGATTAATCTTGATGTCCGGGTTGTTTTTCTCGATAAGAGCATCGATCTGCTCCATAGCAACCTTAGACGCACCTGAACCGCACTTGAAGTCCCAGATTGTAACCGTCTTGACACTAGAGGCCGAATCTTTTTTTCCGCCTGCCCAAACCGCTGGAACGAGCATAAAAATTACGCACAGAACCAAAACAATTTTTTTCATTTAATCCTCCTTGAAAGTCTCCCTTGTTGGACTCTCATTTGAAATAAAATGCCAACGATATCCGCAGAACGGCACAGTTCTACGTACACCATTTTTTGTATAACCGTTAAAAGCAAAAATATTTTTATTTTTGTTTAACCGTTTAACCTAATCATAAACCCAGATTTTAACATTTGTCAAGAAAAATTTAAGTGTTTTTCCCGATTTTTTTTTCGCTGACCGATCAAACTGCGGATGAAAAACCGCGTGAGCCAGCAGTTGATCAGCTGCTTTCGCGCTCCTCAAGATGTGTCTGGATTATTTCGTGCGAAGGCTGCATCCTTCGCTTTTCTATTACGTCAACAAGAAGCTCCGCAGCTTTTGAGCCGAGCGTATAAGCGTTCATGTCAATGCTTGTAATTGTAGGGTTATGGACTCTGGTAATCATTGTATTACCGGCACTTACAACAGCCATTTTATGCGGCACGTTGATTTTCTGCTCACGGAGCGCGCGCAGAACACCGACGGCGATCGTGTCGTTAAAAGTTACGACAGCAGTAGCATCCGTCTTTTTTTTCAGTATGTCCATAAAAGCACGGTAGCCTTCTTCCTCGACCATCGGTACGTTCACGATATAGCTTTTGTCGTACTCAAGGCCGTTGTCAAGAAATGCCTGCTTATAACCGACTTTTCTGTTCTCGCTCTGGGCGTACTCAGCAAGTCCGTTCATCAGGATTATTTTCTTATGTCCTTTAGAAATAAGATAATTCACTGCCGCGTAATAACCAGCCGCAATATCGGAATCGACGAAGTATGTTTCGCCTGCGTCTTTTTCCGGCGTACCGATAATCGCATACGGAATCTTGCGCTCCTTAACGTGCTCAATGTAAGCATCATCGACCCTTGGGTTCATTATGAGAGCGCCGTCAATTGGCTGCGTAAGGCTGAAATCAGGATTCAACCCGCCGTTCTCGTCAAGGTAGTCTGCATAAAGCATGAGCTGATATTTCTTTTCATGAAGAACATCAAGAACGCCAGCAAGGATGTTATTGAAAAAGTAATCCTCACGGATATTCTGCGTAGGAGACGCATACAGTCCGACAGTCCAGGTCTTGCTGCTGGCAAGGTTTCTTGCCGTTACGTTAGGCCTGTAATCGAGCTCTTTTATAACCTGAAAGATTTTTTCTTTAACCTCAGGACTTATTTTCTTTTTACCGGACAGCGCATAAGAAACGGTCGCGGCAGAAACCCCAACCTTCTTTGCTACAGTCTCAATAGTTACCTTTTTCATATAATTGAGTTTAGACCCAGTTTTTCAATCCGTCAACTAGATTTTAAACTTTTTTCACTATTTTTGTTTAATTTTTTTAACCTGAAAACTTAAAAAAGTCCATTTCATAAAAAAACGCAGGCTACATTTAACTGCAGTCTGCGTTTTGCTATGCAATGCGGCACCAACACCTATATGCATCTATTCACTAACAGTGCTCTCGACAACGATCCTGCATATGCCACAAGTTCAGCACTGCGTGCTTCAATAGTGGCAATGCAGGAAGTCGTTGTCTACGCACTGTTAGTGTACAAAATCGCTGTTGTTGATGCGCAGACACACGCGTTTGCTGTTACTCTGCTGTAAGGTAATACATTGTACCGACGAAATCGCCGGGGGTGCGGTGAACAAGGATACCCGCGTTCATCAGCGCACTGCCGCTGAACGTGCGTCCCTCAAGATACGCTGCATCGGCGGCGGCTCCGTCTTTAAGCCCACCGTCAACTTCTGCGCCGGACATACGCACAACCTCAACTTTGTAAGACGCGTCCGGGTTAAGCCCCTGAAAGCAAAGACGGCGGCTTCTGCGCGACGGCTCCGTAATCACCTGGATAACCGTAACAAGCGACGTTTTCTTGTCCTTAGAGACGACCTGCCAGCTGTCCCAGCGGCGGTTCTCGTTATAAGACACAAGCCTATAGTAGTCGCCCTCGCGCATGAGAGAACCAAACTTATGGTAAAGCTTAATCTGATGTGGAACAGCTGCCTTGTCCTCGTCGGAAAGCTTTGTAATATCAAGCTCATAGCCGAATGTTCCTGCGAGGGCGACCATAGCACGCGTCGAAAAAGGCGTAGACCGCCGCGTAACGTGGTTCGGGCACACGGAGACGTGCGCGCCCATACACGAAAGCGGATAAACGACAGCGGTTCCTTCCTGAACGGCAAGGCGCTCTATCGCATCGGTGTCGTCGGAGCACCAAATCTGCGGGCTGAAGTAAATCATAGCGGGATCAAAGCGCGCACCCCCGGCAGAGCAGTTTTCCAAAAGCAAGTCGGGGAAGTCCGTTACAAGCCGCCCCTGAAGTGAATACATGCCGAGCACATAGCGGTGAAGCACCTCGCCCTGCCTGTCAGCAGGAAGTGCGGCGCTTCCAACCTCGCACAAAGCACGGTTCATATCCCACTTAACGTAGTCTATCTTTGCGTCACGAATGACTGTTGAAATCATTGAATAAACGTAGTCGCACACCTCTGGGCGGCTGTAGTCGAGAACGAGCTGGTTTCGTGAAAGCGAGCGGTTCCGTCCCGGAACAGAAATAGCCCAATCGGGGTGCGCGCGGTACAAATCAGAGTCTGGAGAAACCATCTCCGGCTCAAACCACACACCGAACTTAAGCCCCATCTTGTGAACTTCTGAAGAAAGCCTAACAAGTCCGCCGGGAAGCTTTTTCTCGTTCACGAACCAGTCGCCAAGCGAAGTGCTGTCATCATCACGCTTACCGAACCAGCCGTCATCAAGAACAAAAAGCTCCACTCCCCTAGCGGCGGCCTCTTTCGCAATGCCGAGCAGCTTTTCCGTATCAAAATCGAAGTATGCAGCTTCCCAACTGTTAAGAAGAACAGGTCTGTCCTGGAACTTGTATTTGCTCCGTATCAGGTTGTTCCTGAAAAGGTCGTGGTAAGTGCGGCTCATTCCGCCAATGCCGTCCGCCGAATAGACAAGAACTGCTTCCGGAGCGGAAAAGCTTTCGCCCGCACCGAGCTTCCAGCAGAAATTATCGTCTCCAATGCCTGCCGTAACGCGCACCGTGTCGCTGCTGTCAAGCTCTGCTTCCATCTCGAAGTTGCCGGAATAAACAAGACTTATGCCGTAAACATTACCTTGCTTTTGGTCTGCGGTACGCTCCATAATCGCCATGAAAGGATTCACCTGATGGCTCGTTTCGCCACGGCGCGACTCAATTCTATAAGAGCCGTAAGCAATCGGCTTTCTCTGGATATTGCGTTCCCGCGCCCATGCACCGTGAAGCGTAAGCACATCGAGAGCAGGCTCGTTTTCGAACGTAAGCGCGGAAGAAAGGAATTTCGTAAGATAAATCGGCGCATCCCCGGTGTTGCGGACACACGCGCTTTTTACAATAACATCAAGCTTGTTGAAAACTGTATAAAAAAGGCGGATTTCAACGGCTGTAGCTGCGTCCGCAAGAACGACCTCAAGTGTGGAACATTCTTTTTCCGAAGCAAATACGGCAGGAATCCCGGAACGGATTGGCATTCCATCAAGCTCAGGTTTTCCCGGTATAATCCGGTGCGATACATAAACAGGATTCACCGTCGTGTATCCGCCAGCAGTCCGCACCTCTATGCACGAAGCGCGGAAATCGCCGCAGCCATGACCCGGAAACTCGAACGGGAAACCGCCCATGAACGGAACACGCTCTCTGTCCATTTTCTCCGGCGTGTACGGATAATCATCCGCCCTTAAAAAGTAGCTGATATCCGAATCGTTTATTTTTTTGCCATAATACACATGCCCAAGAAAGCCTTCTTTGTCCGTGACAGCCATCACATAGCTTGATGACGGCGTATCCAGCCGGAAAGAACGGCTTTTTTCATCAAAAAAAATATTCATCGTTTCTCCCTTAAAAAACAATTTTCCCTTGTTCCGAAAATATTTCAAATAAATCGGATTTGTGTCAAGTAGAACAAAAAATCGATATTATCTGTTTTATCATGCGTTCACTCATATCAATTTTTGTTCAAACATTTGCATTTTATTCATTTAATGATATAATACGAAAATCATGACATTTTCGCAGAGAGTTTCTTTTTGGTTTTATGCAGGCCAGGATCCCGTTTTTTTCCGCACATATAGGAAAGAAATCCATCAATACACAATAGCGTTCGTATCGGTTTTTTACAAAGTAATGACAACGGTTTTTGCTGCCATTATCTTGTTCACACTTATTCTGCCGGATACCCCGGACATGGAGCATGTACGTGATTTAACGCCTTTCGGTGTCGTTTACACTGCATACATGGCTCTCTGCCTTATTCTTTTCACAGCTGTAATTCAAAATCATATAAAAGCTTCTTTTTGGTTCTCGCAAATTACGCTTCTCGTGTTCGGCGGGCTTCTTCTGTGGCTCGATTTTTCCACGCCCATCAACCTTGCTGTTTTCATCCCCGTTTATTTCGCACTTTTCCCTATGCTGCTGACAGTACCTGTTCCAACTCTGCTTCTGGACATGATTTTGCTGTACATACCGACAGTCGCAGGAACAATTATCTGTAAAACCCCGAACATCGCACTGGAAGATATAATAAACACGACAATCTGTTTTGCCGCAGGATTTTTCCTTGGATGTAAAAACATAAGAAGTAAGCTCGCTGAAATTAAAACTATGTCAACTAAAGATTCATATAGCGCACTTCAAAAATCCATTATAGACGCGCTAATAGATGAATACGAAAGCATTGCCTTTGCTGATTTTGACCATGACACAATAAATTCTGTTCTGATTAAAGACGATTTCAGCACAAATACAGACATTTTGCTTTCAATTGATTCACTAAGCGGCAGGATAAAAGAATTCGCAGAGATTGATGTCCACCCGGACGACAAAAAAAGGTATCTTTCAACAATAGAAAAGCAGAGCGTAATCCAACACATGGAAGCAAACGACTCGCTCGTAATAAACTACCGCGTTATTCTAAACGGACAGCCTAAATATGTTCAGACAAAGCTGATTAAAGACTCATCAGTGGAAAAAGGCGTGCACCGCTACATATTGTGCCACCGTTCAATCGATGCGGAAGTTCGTATGGAGCAGATGATGACGGACGCTATTAAGCTTGCGAGCCAGGATTCGCTTACGGGCGTTCGGAACAGAATGGCTTACGACCACGACTTGGAGCAGCTTCAGAAAAAGCTTGCGTCCGGCATGCAAAAAGACGCGGGAATCGTTATGGTAGACGTCAACTGGCTTAAAGAGACGAACGACCAGCTGGGTCATTCCGCCGGCGACGAGCTTCTTAAGAACGTGAGCGACGTCGTTTGCGGCATTTACAAGCACAGCCCGGTTTACCGCATCGGCGGCGACGAGTTTGCCGTTATCCTTTCGTTCCATGATTTACGTATACGCGACAAGCTTATCGATATGGCAAAAAATACAGCCGCAAAGACGAAATTCGGTATTTCGTTCGCTATTGGAATGGCTGTTTTTGATGAAAACGACAAATCGTTCGATGACACGATTAAGCGCGCCGACGATGCTATGTATCAGAATAAAAAAGAGATAAAGGACGCGGCTGCCGCAGCAAAAGCATAGCCGTATATATTATTTAGTTTCTCTATACAGAAACCTCTTGACAGTCCGGCTTCAAATCTTTAGTATTGTTTAAGAAGTTTCAGCAAAGGAAATCAAATGTCACGCAACCGTTATTACTATTATTATTACTATTATTCTCTTGCTACGGCTTGTTGTGGCTCAGTTTCCAAAAACTGAATGCTTAACCATACTGGATTGACAGGCCGCCGCTTACCATGCGACGGCTTTTTTTTTGGAGGAACGTATGATTATCAAATTGTTAATGCTCGTTATCTTCTTTGGCATTATGATCGCGGTAGGTATTTACTCACGCAGGCAGGCAAAAGATGTTAACGGCTTCGTACTCGGCGGAAGAAACGTAGGTCCATGGCTCACAGCCTTCGCTTACGGAACTTCTTATTTCTCTGCTGTAGTTTTCATCGGCTATGCAGGACAGTTCGGCTGGAAGTACGGTATATCGTCTACATGGATTGGACTTGGAAACGCTTTCCTTGGCTCGCTCCTTGCATGGGTTGTAATGGGTCGCCGCACACGCGTTATGACACATCACCTTGACGCAAAGACAATGCCGGACTTTTTCGGTAAGCGCTACCAGAGCCAGTCACTGCGCATAGCAGCCGCCGCAATCGCGTTTATTTTCCTTATTCCTTATACTGCTTCTCTTTACAAGGGACTTTCCACACTGTTCGGACTTGCATTCGACATCGATTACAAATGGTGCGTAATCGGTATGGCAATTCTTACAGCCATATACGTTATCCTTGGCGGTTACATGGCAACAGCAATCAACGACTTTATTCAGGGCTTAATAATGCTCGGCGGTATCATCGCCGTAATCGCTGCTGTAATCGACGGACAGGGTGGCTTCTTAAGCGCACTCGACAAGCTTTCGCATATTCCTGGCGATACTTCAGTCGCAGTGCCAGCCCTTCAAGGAATGAACGGAATGTTCGCATCGTTCTTTGGACCGGACCCGCTCAACCTGCTTGGTGTAATCATCCTTACATCGCTTGGTACATGGGGTCTTCCACAGATGGTCGGCAAGTTCTACTCAATCAAGTCAGAAAAAGCCGTTAAGACAGGAACGATTGTTTCCACAGTTTTCGCAGTAGTCATCGCCGGCGGCTGTTACTTCCTCGGAGGTTTTGCCCGTCTTTTCGATTCTCCTGCAATTCACGGAGCAAGCGGAATCGTTTACGACAGCATCGTTCCGCAGATGCTTTCAAAACTCCCGGATATTCTTATCGGTGTAGTCGTCGTTCTCGTTCTTTCCGCTTCTATGTCAACGCTTTCATCACTTGTTTTGACTTCAAGCTCAACATTGACTCTTGATATGCTCAAAATCACATGCATGAAAAAGACAGACGAAAAGAAAACGGTTCTTGTTATGCGCTTCTTCATCGTAATCTTTATTGCAGTTTCTGTAATAATCGCTCTTAACCCTGATAAAGTTCCTTACATTGCTCAGCTTATGGGTTACTCTTGGGGTGCTCTTGCAGGTGCGTTCCTTGCTCCGTTCCTTTACGGACTTTTCTCAAAGAAAGTTACGAAAGCCGCTGTTTGGGCAAACTTCATCTGGGGTGTTGCTCTTACAGTCGTGAACATGTTCCCTGCACTGCGCTTTATCCAGTCACCGATTAACTGCGGTGCTGTCGCAATGGTCGGCGGTTTGATTATCGTTCCGATCGTAAGCCTGATTACGCCGAAACTTCCGGCAGCGGATGTCGATAAGATGTTCGCTTGCTACGAAGAGAAAGTTCAGGTAACAAAGAAAATGGTCCTCGTAGAAGAGGAAGAGAAGTAAGCGACCCTGCGGCTTGTCAGCGACTCTCCCGAAGAGCTGTGCTCTGAGGGGGAATGATAACTTAAAGAGGGGGAAGAATCCCCCTCGCTCCAGCCTCCTCGACCGCCTTTTGTGGCGGTCTGCGGGGTCTTACGCTACCCCCTCTCTCGTTTTTTACAGCAATTTCACAAGCGTCTCGCGAACGCCGTTCATGCGCTCGTCCGCAATGCCGAAGTTCATCCTCTTATACGACCACGCGGCGCGGCCTATCGAGTGTTTCTCGAAAACTGCGTTTATCAGCTTATACCACTTCACAGCCTCTTCCGGCTCCGCGTTCTCTATAACACCATACTCACCGCAATAAAGCTCAACGTTGCGCTCCTCGGCGACTTTTATCGCGTCAGCAAAAAGATTCTCGAAATAGCTTGTGTCAGGAATACCGTTCGGGTCGCAATCCGCAAACGTGTCGCCTTCCTGGTCTACGTTCGCCGCCGTATACTCCGCGTACTTTTTCCATGTCACATTGAGCGGCATGCGGAACTTCGTGTCCATCGTCGGAATCCAGTGCGCACCCTGATGCGTGAAAATAAGCGGCTCGTAGCAGTGGAAGTTGTATACGATATTCTCATCATACGGCGGCTCCAAGTCGCGCACAGCCATTACGTGATTGTTCCAGTAGCTTCCAACGAGAATGCGGATCGTCGGAGCGTGCTTCCGAATACGCTCAATACATGTGCGGGCAATTCTGTTCCATTCCGGGCTGTATTCTTTTTTTGTGACTTCGTTCAAAAGCTCAAAGCAAACCATGTCCTCGTATTTTCCGTAACGCGCGGCGAACTCCGACCACAGTGAATAAAACAGCTCCTGATACGCCTTGTCGTCAAAAAAGCCTTTCTCGCCCGCACCCTCGTAAAAGGAATAGCCTATCGTCTTATGAAGGTCGAGTATCAGGTTAAGCCCAGCGTTTTTGCACCAGTCGATAGCGTTCTGAATGTAAACGAATCCGTCTTCTTTGAACGTGCCGTCTTTTTCCTGCACTAGTTCGTAATCGACCGGAAGCCTTACGTGATCAAGCCCCCAGGACTTTATCGTCTTAATATCATCTTCTGTAATAAAAGAGTCGTAATGCTCTTTTGACGGTTTGCACTGTGAAAGCCATCCGCCAAGGTTCACGCCGCGCATGAAACCGGTAAGTTTTTTTCCCATAAAAACTCCTATAATTCGGCAATGTCATTTCAATTTTCCTATACTTATGCTTCTTACAGGGCTCTCGCCAAAACCCTGCATTGGCCACAAGTTCAGCCCTGCGGGCTTCAATAGTGGCATGCAGTCTTTTGGCTACGCCCTGTAATACGCACTAAATATCACAAAAAGCGCAAATGACAGTCGTATGACATTGCCGGGTTCTCGTGTATACAGAAAAATCCTACCACGTTTTTAAGACAAAAAAAAGCATTTATTGTACAATGTCGCGAGAAACATGAAGCTGTACAAAAAAGACCCGGAGTTTTATAAAAACGTTTTCACGCTCGCGCTTCCAATCGCGCTGCAAAGCCTTATAACAATCGGCGTGAACATGCTCGACACGATTATGGTCGGAAGCCTCGGCGAAAACCCGCTTTCCGCCACGTCGCTCGCGAACTCGTTCATCAGCATATATCAGATTTTCTGCATGGGGCTCGGCATGGGCGCATCTGTGCTCGTATCACGCTACTGGGGCATGAAAAAAGCCGCGAACGGAAATGCCGAGGCTGCCTCGACTGCACTTAAACAGACAGTCTGCCTTATGCTCCGGCTCACGGTGCTTCTCGCCTCACTGTTTGCGCTTGCGACGCTCCTGATCCCCGACAAACTTATGCTTCTCTACACCGACGATGCGGAGATTATCGAGCAGGGAGAGCTTTATTTCCGCTGGTCTGTGCCGACATACTTTTTCCTCGGATTGTCGCTCGTCTGCACAATCGTTTTGCGGAGCGTCGGGCAAGTGAAGCTTCCGCTTTTCGTGTCGATCGGAGCGCTTTCAATGAACCTTGTCGCAAACTATACGCTCATCTTCGGTCATTTCGGCTTTCCAGAGATGGGTGTCGCGGGCGCGGCACTCGCAACGCTTATTGCCCGCATCTTCGAGACATGCGCCATCTGCGGATATCTTTTCTTTAAGGACAGCCGCATCCGCTTCCGCATAAAAGACTTTTTCATGCAGACAAGCTCGCTCATCCGCGAATACATGCGCATAAGCATCCCGGTTCTCATAAGCGACGGAATCCTCGCCATCGGAAACAACTCAGTTGCGATGGTAATTGGTCGCATGGGCGCGGCTTTCGTCGCTGCAAACGCGATAACGAGCGTCACCCAGCAGCTGAGCACCGTCGTCATTCAGGGAGTCAGCCAGGCAGGAGCAATCGTGACGGGGCAGACACTCGGCATGGGAAGCAAAGAAAAGACGATGCAACAGGGTTATCAGTTCCTTGGACTTGGAATCGCGCTCGGCATAGTATCGGGGCTTTTCATCCTTGCGGTAAGCGCACCCGTCATCAGCTCGTACAAAAACTTGTCCGAAGAAACGCTCGAAATCGCAGAAGAGCTTATGCTTTCGATAAGCTTTATCGTCGTTTTCCACGCGATAAACAGCATTATGACAAAAGGCGTTCTGCGTGGTGGCGGCGACACAAAAATGCTTATGCTCGCAGACAATATCTTCTTATGGGTACTAGCAATCCCGCTCGGCATTCTGGCAGGACCAGTCCTTAGAATCCCTGCGTTCTGGATTTACGCCGCGCTCAAATCGGACCAAATCGTCAAAACGTTGTGGTGCGTCTTACGGCTCCGCAGCGGCAAATGGATAAAGAAAATCTCGACAGGAAACAAATAATTCCATGATATAAACAAGGCGGGAGCAGGCAAAACTCTAAATAGTTTTTCCCGCCCCCGCACCCCCACCTTTTTCAGATTACGCAAACGTTTTTTTGGTTGCGAATTCTGATATAAATGAAACTACTTATAATCAAGTTTGTTATGCTGCTTTTCTTTCAGGTCAGACTGTGACTATAACAAATGCAGACATTCCTCTTGTAGAGATTTCTGCCAATCAGCAGCCGTCAGGAACGTTTACGATTTCGAACGGAATTATTACTTTTGATGGAGATGATTACACCCGCCAGTAGCTCTTGCTGACACAAAAAAAGCCGAAGTTCAAACCGGAGCCTCGGCTTTTTTTCCGCAAAACATCTGATTTGCATTAATGCCGGAATCAGCGTACACTGGTTCTATGGAAAAAGCACCTGAAACACAGACTCTGGATGACGGAATTGTCTTCTGGACACATACATTCAACACTTTTACAGCGACGGTTCTTGTACCGCCGCCAGATGGCTCACTTCACGCCGACATACTGAATTACGGGTTCATCGCCCCGTATCTCGTTGTTTTTACAGAAAATAATCTTAATACAGATGACGCACGGATTTTCGCCCAAAACGCCGGACTATTGCAAATAGCACGCGATTTTGCTTCGAGCGTAGTTTTCATATATCCGACGGCACAAGGCGGATGGAAAAACGCCGCGCCAGATTTATTCGCGGAGATAATAACCAACTCGCGCATTCACCAGTACCATAAAGACGGCTACATCGAGGCGAAAAACAGATTCACGCACACAACGGACGGCTACTTTATCCGGGGTGCGATATTCAGGACGTGCCTCTTCGGGTTCGGGGCGTCGGCGGACTACATCGCGAAAAACTGCTTGACGCACTTTGAAGGCGACGGGCTTTGGGGAAAAGCCGACATTGCGCCAGTTACATGCTTTTTAACGGGACTTTCTGACGTATCGGTTTTACCAGGCAGCCAAAAACCCGGCGATGTTTCTGCACGAGCCGCCGCGCGCGACATCCCGATTGTTTCATACTCGAACAGCGCAGAAATAAACAACTATTTCAGAACAAACTTCGAGCACTTTACAGCGCGGCAAAAACCAGACATACCGGCAGATTTCTACAGTTTTGCCAAAAAGTTCCGCCGAATGCTCGGCACGCTTGAAGTTGATCCCGACTTGGAAGCCGAAGGGCTTATCCGCGAGCCGGCTGTCGTTACGCTTAAAACGTCCGCCGACAACTGCGGGGACGACAAAGGCAGCACAACGCACAAAGTGGGATATTTCGCGTTTTACAATAAAGGCTTGTTCGAAACCCCTGCAAAGAAAGTGCCGCTCGTGCTCGGCTTTCACGGCGGCGGCGACAGCTGCTTCTTTTTCAGCACGATGGCAGGCTGGGCTAAAATCGCCCATAGACACAACTTTCTTCTCGTAACTGTGGAAAATCACCTTAACAGCACTGCGACAGAAATGCAGGAGCTAATAGAACATCTAAAAGCCAAATATCCTGTTGACGAAAGCCGCATTTATGCGACCGGCTTTTCTATGGGCGGATGCAAATCGTGGGATTTCGTGCAGGAATATCCGCTTTCTGTCGCCGCCGCCGCACCAATGGACGCTACGTTTGAAGTCGGGCTCAACGTCTACGGAAACCCGATTGACGCACCCTCCCCAGACGGAACAAAAACAACGCGCAGCTTAAACACAACCGTCCCTGTTCCCGTTTTCTATGCGGGCGGCGAGATTACGCCACTCCCGGAGCTTCCGTTCCAAGCACAAAAATGCCTTGACCGCATGAAATACATCCTTGAGCTTAACGGCGCGACTGCAAACTACGACGTTAAGCTCGACGAAAAAGATAGCTGGAAGAACAAAATCTGGGGCATCGACGGTGACACGCGCATGACCGCTTACGACCAGTCTCGCGGCAGTACGCTGACTATGGAGATTTTCAAGAACAAGAGCGGAAAAATCTGGAATGTTTTTGGAAGCATCAGCGGACAAGGGCATGACTGCCGCGAGCATACGTGCGAACACGCATGGCGCTTTATGAGCTGTTTCAGTCGCGCCGCGGACGGCTCCATAAAAGGCGGCAATCCCGAAGAAATTATGGAAAGCTTATCTTCCGACAGTGCAAACAGTTAGTTTTGCGCGTGCTTGTTTTTCTTCTCTTTGTAAAGCTCTTTATCGGCCTGAATCAAAAGCTCGGTAAGCTCGTTGTACTGCGAGTCGAATTCCGCTATACCAAAACTGACCGAAAGCGTGAACTTGAACATTTTGCGCTTTGAATACTTCGCACAAAGAGTCTGGATTTTCATCCTGAGCAAGTCCGCGTTAACCTTGTCAAAACCAGGCGCAACGACAGCGAACTCATCACCGCTCAACCTTCCGATAATATCCGATTTGTGGAACGCCTCGCGCAAAACATCGGCACATGCCTGAATCGCAATATCGCCCATTTTGTGTCCATAAAGGTCGTTAATCTTTTTAAGACCGTCAAGGTCAAAGAAGAACACGGAACCTTTCGCGCCGGTGACGATAGAAAGATCGAGAAGTCTCTGCGCATATTCCATAAAGCCACGTCTGTTGAAAAGCTGCGTAAGCTCATCTGTACGCGACTGGACGGAAAGCTCCTGATTAAGTTCTTCAAGCCTTATGTTCTGCGTCATATTCTGTGAATACTCGTAACAGTGGACAAAGCCATTCGTGAGCAGCTTAAGGTAAATCGCATAAACCGTGTAGTGATAATACGGAAGCTGGCAGATAACATATCCGTAGTTCTTGTTGCGGAGCGAAACCGGCAGAATGTAATATATACCACCGTTAAATTCCTTCGCGCCTGGCGGCATTATTGATTCCTGCGGAGAAAACTTAAGACCGCCTTCGCTATAGAAATTCTTCTCTATGTTCTCGTATTCGTTGTAATAGAACATAAGCCGCGCCGTGTCGGGCAGGATAAAATCGTCTTCCGGAGCGATGTCGTAAACTTTATCGTACATACAGATAGCGCAAATGCGGAAATACTGCATTTTAACGGTCTTGATGAACGTACTGAAGTAGTCGTTTATGTTGCAGATAGATTCCGTGACGTTAAGCATGTGGTAAAGGATCGCCATGTCGTTGAGCGCGTTTCCAAACAGATTCAGCATCGTGTTTTTGGACTTGCCCCTGTCGTAATAGACACCTTTTTGGTCATAGAATGAATCGGAGCGGTTCGTAAGGGAAACGCATCCGCAGGACTGCCTGTAAACAGGCGATGAGCTTATACGGCATTTGCGCGGATACTTCTTTCCGCTTACGGCTTTATACGCCAGCTCAGCAGCCTTTCTGCCGGAAAGTTCGAGCTGCTGATCGACAGAAGAAAGCGTTGGATCGCTGCTGATCGCGATGTCGGAATCATCGTAGCCGAACACGCATACATCATCCGGTACTTTTACGCCAAGTTCGCTGAATGCAGCAAGCGCGCCGCCAGCCATATAGTCGTTCGAGCATATAAGCGCGTCAAATTTAATCTCATCTTTGGAATGGAAACGCTCAAGCAAATATCTTTGCGTTGTCGCAGGCGTAAAGTCACCGGGGAAGATCCAGTCTTCGTTCACCTTAAGGCCGTTAGCCTTCATGGCGGCGCGGAATGCGTTAAGACGGTCGGTAGCCTCTGGCGAGCGGTTCAGTTCCGCAGAAAAGAACGCGATTTTTTTTCTTCTGTGTTTTTTTACAAGATGCTCGACTATCTGGTTGTAAGCTTTGCGGGAATCGTTGTAAGTGTAGCTATTACCTTCGATATAAAGCGGAACGGCGACGGATATCATCGGCTTTCCGGAAAAACGCCTGAATTCTTTTTCAAGTTTTTCAAGCGGGTAATACATTGTGAAAGAATTGGCGACAACAATAAAGGCATCGAACGTCTTCGACTTAAGAAGCTCCATAGTTGTCCAGTACTGATAATCAAACTCCGACGTCATAGCATGAGGAACGTTAACAGGCGCGATAAACAGGTTGACGTCCTTTTTATTCTTAAAGAACGAAGAAATACCGTCGATTATCGTTATCTGATACTCTATGGTCATGTCATATATTAAAACTGCGATATTTTTCATTAAGGAATATTATAATACGCATTTATTGAAATGACAAACAAAAAATGTACAAAATGCACAAGACAATGGAGAAATTTGAACAAATTAGGCTGGAAAAGGTTTGGCTTCCCCACCTTGCCCTATCTACAATTTTGTCGCTTTTTGCGCGTAGCTAGAATCTCTATACTCCACAACAAAATACGTACCTTTGTTAGGAATTCTGTCGGTTTTCATCGTCAGCGGCAAAAGCACAGACTGATACGCTTTGTACTGTTCCTCGGAATCGGAAATATCGGTTCCGTCCTTATGAGCCCAGAGCGACCTGTCCGTAAGCAACATTTCAGGCGGGATATGAACACAAGCGAAGCCCTTTGCATCTTCACGCTGATACTTCGTATGATACGTAATAAGCAGAGTGAATCCGAACTCGTCCGAATACGTAATTCTGTCGGTGGCGTAAAATCCGTCGTAATCGAAACAAATCTTCTTAAAACCGAACACGATGCCCGAACAAACAATAAAAACGAGAAGAATGAAAGAAAGAAGCCCCGAAAGAGGATTAAAACTACGCTTGCCCATTTAAGCTCTATGCCCGCCTAAAACGTGTGTCCGCCTTACTCCCACTCGATTGTTCCGGTTGGTTTTGGCGTAAGGTCGTACAAAACTCTGTTTATGCCGGGAACTTCCGTAATTATGCGGTTTACAATCTTGTTGAGCGTGACGTACGGAATCTCTTCGATTGTAGCAGACATTGCATCGCGCGTGTTTACGGCACGGATAACGACGAAGTTCTCAACGGCGCGAAGGTTGTTCTTAACGCCAACAGACTTGCATTCCGGAACAATCGTGAAATACTGCCAGACTTTACCGGCAAGCCCTGCTTTGTCGAACTCCTCGCGGAGGATAGCGTCTGATTCGCGGACTTGCTCAAGCCTGTCGCGTGTTATCGCGCCGGTGCAGCGAACGCCAAGTCCCGGACCTGGGAACGGCTGGCGGTAAACCATGTTGTCTGGAAGTCCCAGGACTTTTCCGACGACGCGGACTTCATCCTTGTAAAGGAACTTAATCGGCTCAACAAGGCCTTCAAAATGTATGTCTTCAGGAAGTCCGCCAACGTTGTGGTGGGCTTTTACAGTTCCTGACTCAAGAATATCCGGGTAAATCGTTCCCTGTGCAAGGAAGTCCACGCCTTTAAGCTTTCTGGCTTCTTCCTCGAACACACGGATGAACTCCTCGCCGATAATCTTGCGTTTTTTCTCTGGTTCGGCGACACCTGCGAGCTTGTCAAGGAAGCGGTCTGTCGCGTCAACATAGATAAGGTTGGCTTTCATCTGGTTACGGAAAACTTCGATAACCTGCTCAGGCTCGCCTTTGCGCAAAAGGCCGTGGTTCACATGAACGCAGACGAGGTTCTGTCCGATTGCCTTGATGAGCAATGCCGCAACGACGGAAGAATCGACTCCGCCAGAAAGCGCGAGAAGAACTTTTTTGTCGCCAACCTGTGCGCGGACGGCTGATATCTGCTCATCGACGAAAGCTTGTGCGAGCGCGTCGGTCGTAATACGTTCCATTGAATCTGGTCTTTTTTCCATAAAGGTCTCCTAATGAATTTGGTAGGCGGGGCAGGCAAAACGTACGTTTTTCCCTCCCCGCGCCCTTCCTTTTTCCTCATGCGGAAAAGCGTTGTAGCGATAATATCATAAACAGAAACGGAACTTCAATACGTCTGAGCCTATTCGCGGCGAAGCTACTAGCGAGGCACGCAAATGCAAGTTACCGGCGGACGCGGAGCCCTGTACACTGGATGTAGTGCGGAATAGTCGTTGGCTCGGGCATAATCCGCGCGAGAAGCGCAAGGTGTTCTTTTTCCCACGCCGCAATAGCTTCCGGCGGCAAAGACGCGCCTATTCCCCTGCACGACTTTACCCTTCCGTGCCATTTTTCTGGCGTAAACTCCACGTCGGCGTAGTATTCTTCGTGGAAAGCTTCTTCAAAGTATTCGTAGACAACAGGCTCGAATTTCATCGGCTGGTCGAAAATGCCATCGCCGCCGTTCCAGGAAGGGTTCGCGCGTTCGACCGATTCT
Source organism: Spirochaetaceae bacterium (assembly GCA_017618015.1). Classification (GTDB taxonomy): domain Bacteria; phylum Spirochaetota; class Spirochaetia; order Treponematales; family Treponemataceae; genus Treponema_I. The sequence continues at coordinate 12,341 of JAFZVC010000003.1, read as the reverse complement.
TTGCTAAGGCGAGTAAGCTCATGTTTTTCGGGCAGCCACGACATAAAAAGCACAAGGAAAATGCCGTCTTTTTTGAGCATACGCGCGATGTTCGGCAACGCTTTTGGTTTGTCGAAATAAACAAAGCACTGGCATGCCGTTATAAGGTCGAACGCGCCGTCAGCGTACGGAACTTTTTCCGCCGGCACTGTCTCGTAGTGGATGTCCATTCCGGCTTTTTCGGAAAGAACGCGCGCCATCTCTATCTGGTTTTCGGAAATATCAGTTCCCGTCCATTTGGCGCCGAATTTATACATATTCCGTGGAATAACGCCCGTTCCTGTACCCAAATCAAGGCAGTTCTGACCTTTTACGCCAAGACCGCGCGCGGCTATTTTCTCGTAAAAAATCGGCGGATAAATGTCTCTGTATTTTGCATAGTCGGCGGATGTCCTGCCCCAGTCGAAGCCTTTCCCGCCGTCTAAATCTGCTCGGCTAATCTCCATACAGAAAACTATAGCACAAGCAGCGCGTTTTGTCTTGTTTTACGAACTTCCAAAGTCTCCACATTACAAGTATTGTAAGGAAAAATGGCGAGAAGGAACGTAGTGTGGGATCAAAAACACTCTGTTTGTGGCTGCCGCGATAGCGGCATCTTCAATAGTTCCCTTGCCACAAACAGCGTGTAGCGCGATATCGCGCGTTTTTGACTCCCCACTACGTGACTGGAAGCCATTTTTCCTCTGAAACTATCTATACAATGGAGACTTTGGAAGTAAAACCACGAATCATTGTGTTGTTACCACAAATCTGCTATACTGTGCGGACAACAACACAGAGACTACCCAGTCGGACAGTCTCTGCCGGAGGTAATAATGGACGAAGGAATTAGACTCAGCGACAAATACTCCCACATATTCAAGGATCTTCTTGCCGCCGCGCGGAAAGAAAACGTCATAGACGAGACAAACATATATCAGGAACAGAACCCAAAAATCTTGCCGTTCGTAGATTCCATGCTGGAAGAGAATCTTCTGCCGGGATCAACGCTCATGGGAATGGAGAACGTAAAAAACTTCCTTGCACAGATTGAGCAGGGAAAACACGGACTCATCCTCTGCGAGCACTACAGCAACTTTGACCTTCCGCTTCTTCACTTTATGCTGCGTAAGTTCGGCGGCGAAGACGGAAAGAAACTTGCCGAAAAGCTCGTAGCCATCGCTGGAATGAAGCTCAACGAAGAAAACCAGCTTATAAGCGCATGGGCAGAAGCATACTCCCGTATCATCATCTATCCGAGCCGAAGCCTTGCGTCCATAAAAGACCCGGCAAAACGCGCCGAAGAAGAGGCACGCAGCCGCAAAATCAACATGGCTTCAATGCGTTTCCTTGACCAGTGCCGCCGCCGCGGTCAGGTCATAATGGTTTTCCCGTCAGGAACACGCTACCGCCCAGGAATCCCGGACACAAAACGCGGCGTTCGCGAAATAGACTCTTACTTGCGTCTTACGGACATCTTCCTGCCTTTCTCAATTAACGGAAACTGCCTGCGTATCTCCGAGGATGACCCGAAGAACATGATTCACGACAGGGTATGCCAGGATAAAGTTATATTCGCCGCCGGCTCCGTCGTAGAATGCAAATCTTTCAGGACAAACATTCTGAATACGCTCGGTGACGATTACGACGGTGACAAAAAGCAGGTCGTCGTAGACAAAATAATGGAGATTCTTGAAAAGCAGCACAATTACTACGAAGAATACAGATAGAAATTGATGCCGGACAACGTGCGAAATTTTGAAACAAGACAAGGAGAGTTTATATGCCATCGTTTCTCGCCCGAATATCGCTTAATTACTCATTTGCACAGGAAAAACTTACTGATCAGGCAGAGTTCTGGAATGACGTCCGTGATGCAATAACGGAACCATACGGAACAAAACTGTTAAGCTGGCGTTTTACGTTCGCGACTTTTTCTTTGTACACTGACACAAAAGAGGAATGCAAAAAAATCCTACGCAACGCATGGGAAAAAGTTTTTCCTAAAACCGATGCGATTTCCAGCATTCTCGTAACAGAGGACAATGGCGACAATATTTCAAAAGCTTTCCGCACGCTGTACAGTTCATATTACGGCGTAACAGAGTATCAGCAGCTCGCGACTGAACTTCGAGCCGCCGTTCCTGAATTGGTAAGCCACGGCGCGACATCAGTCCTTCGAAATCAGAATTATCTTTTTGCGATCGATTCCGGCTGCGGCTTCACTGCTCTTATATCTTCGCTCGGAGATTTACTTCATGAACTGAACATCTACGACAAATCGGAATTCAAAACAAGAAAGTATTATTATGAATTCAAGATAGGCGCGGAAGATGAGGATGAATACTCGACTTCTGCATCAGTTATAAACAAGCTTTACGAATCAAAAGAGAAAAATCCGTACACGATTATCGGAATTGATATTTCATATTACCTGCAGGACGGCAAGACCGATGAACTTCGCCGGTTCATAAGAAGGCTTGAAGATTATCAGGACAACTTTGTGTTTGCGTTCAGGATTCCGTTCCTTGAAAAGGACGCGCTGAAAAAAGTTGTGGACACAGTTTCGGACATGGCTTTAGTAAGGACGGTTCAAGTACCACCATTACACGAATGCGTAATGATAGAAACATTCTGGAATGTCCTGTTGAACAACGGATATTCACCTGATTCATCGCTCGTAGACGTTTTAATTGAAAGAGTTCATCAGGAAAAGAAGGACGGACGTTATTACGGCTTCAAAACAGCCACAAAAATCGCTCATGAAGTGATACTGAAAAAGTCGTTGGATACTGCGAGAAAAAGAGATAACGATGAGGATTTCAGCAGCACGACCATCGATAAAGAAGACCTTGCAGAATATGCCGTTTCGGGCAAACAGGAAGCTTCTGGTTATGAAGAGCTTTCGAAGCTTATAGGCATGGAATCGATAACGGAACGGATAAAAGAAATCATTGCGCAAGTTAAGATTGCCGCAAAGAACGAAAAGCTCGATCACCCTTGTATCCACATGCGTTTCGTGGGTTCGCCCGGAACCGGAAAAACGACAGTAGCACGCATTATTGGACAAATTCTTAAACAGGAAGGCATCTTGCGGAAAGGCGGATTTTTCGAGTACAAGGCGCGTGACCTTGTGGCGGAATATGTCGGACAGACTACCGTTAAAACTTCCACAATCTGCCGCGACGCATACGGCTCCGTACTGTTCCTTGACGAAGCGTATTCGCTTTATGAGGGAACAAGTTTTGAGAACGACTTCGGAAAAGAAGCAATAACGGCGCTTGTCTCAGAGATGGAAAACCACAGGGAAGACATGCTTGTAATTATGGCGGGCTACACCGACGAGATGGAATACCTTATGAAAGCGAATCCCGGTCTTAGAAGCCGCATGCCGTACGTTCTGACTTTCCCGAACTATACGAAAGAACAGCTTTTTGACATTTTTATGCAGATGGTGAAAAAGCACTTCGAGTATACAAAAGATTTGGAAACTGTCGCAAAAGACTTCTTTATGAATCTTTCGGACGAGTACCTTGCTTCCAAGGAGTTCGCAAACGCCCGTTTCGTGCGTAACCTTTACGAGAGGACTTGGTCAAAAGCCGCGCTCCGCGTGTCGCTAGCAGGCGAAACAACAATCGTGCTTCAAAAGGAAGATTTTATCGCGGCGAGTGAAGAAAAAGAATTCAACGAAAAGATTATGGTCGAGCACCGGATAGGATTTTAACGCCGAGAGTTTCCGCGAGTTTTCGCGACACTTATGACAAAACGCTCAGCATATATTCGAACGAATCGACAAGCGCAATCCACGAGGCTTCTATCAAGTCGGTAGAAACGCCAACCGTCGTCCAAACGTCGCGCCCATCAGTTGACTCAACAAGAACACGGACTTTCGCCGCAGTAGCGTCCTTAGAGTCAAGAACACGCACCTTGAAGTCGGTAAGACGCATTGTTGTCACCACAGGATAGAACTTCTCAAGCGAGGTTCGGAGCGCGACGTCGAGCGCATGGACAGGACCAAGCCCTTCTCCCGCTGTTATTGAAGTTTCTCCGTTTACGCTTATCTTTATCTGCGCGAATGACGTGACAGGGTTATCATCAATATGCTGCTCACCGATTACTTTGTAATACTGCAAAGAAAAGAACGGCTTGTATTTTCCAAGAATCTTGCGTGCGAGCAGATAAAAGCTTCCTTCCGCACCTTCAAACTGATAGCCTTCTTTTTCGAGCGACTTTATGCGGTTCACGATTTTCGTAGCCGCGGGGCTTTCTTTCGTCACTTCCGGAAACGCGCTGTGAAGCTTCTCTATTATTGCGGAGCGGCCTGTAACTTCGCTTATAAGGATTTCGCGCCTGTTGCCGACAGCCGAAGGATCTATATGCTCATACGCCGAAGAGTCTTTAAGGACAGCGTCTGTGTGCATTCCCGCTTTATGCGCGAACGCGTTAAGCCCGACGTAAGGCATTCCCTGGTTCAAACTGATGTTCGCAATTTCCGCGATTTTGCGGCAAACAGGCGTAAGCTCCGATATATGACCGTCGGGCAGGCACTTATACCCAAGCTTAAGCTCCAAGTTCGCTATTATCGTCGAAAGGTTCGCGTTTCCGGAACGCTCGCCAAAACCAAGGATCGTTCCCTGTACATGAGAAGCTCCGGCGTGAACCGCCATAAGTGAGTTAGCAACAGCAAGCCCCGCATCGTTGTGCGTATGAATGCCTATCTGCGCTTTTCGGACAAGGCGGCGGACAACAGTAAAAACAGGTTCGTAAACGTCGAGAGGCATTGCCCCGCCCTTCGTGTCGCAAAGCGTCACAATCGACGCACCGCCCTCAACCGCTGCCTCAAGCGTTTTCAAAGCGTATTCGCCGTTCTGTTTCCAGCCGTCAAAGAAATGCTCCGCATCAAAAATAACGGTACGTCCCCGCTCTTTCAAAAATGAGACAGTCTCGCGTATCATGTCTAAGTTTTCTTCCGGCGAGGCGTGAAGTATCTTCTTAACCTGAGAAAGCCATGACTTTCCGAACACCGTCACGACAGGAGTCTCCGCCCTTAAAAGAGCGTTGACGGCTTCGTCATCGGCACAAGAAATGCCTTTTCTGCGTGTCGCACCGAACGCTGCGAGCTGCGCGTTCTTAAAACTTACTGATTTTGCTTTTTGGAAAAAATCTGCGTCTTTGGGGTTTGAGGCGGGATTCCCGGCTTCTATATACGCTACGCCAAGGCTGTCCAAAGTTTTAGCAACCGACAGCTTGTCCTGAAGGGAAAAACTTATTCCCTCTCCTTGCACGCCGTCGCGCAGGGATGAATCAAGTACAGATACATAATTTCCATTGCTCATTACCTTCGCATCCCCTGCCGTATAGGTGGTATTGGATTTGAACCAATGACTTCTACCGTGTGAAGGTAGCACTCTACCACTGAGTTAACCACCCGAATTGAGTAAAGTGTATCTAAAATCGATTCGGTTGTCCATAGAGTATTAGCTGACTTTTCTGAAAAATACATGCGCCGGACGTTAGAGACACGTCCTTGTGTCACTAACTTACCGAGTTTTTGCGGTCGTCCATGACCGCGCCGGTATGGAGCCCCGCCGCAGGCGTTCCGAGCGCGAAGGTCAGTTCACTGACTTGAGCGCGAGAGAATGAGCGCATAGCGAAGGGCGCAACACCGGGTAACGCTAGACTCTTCGCGCCATAATCCGCCTGTTATCGTTCAGGTGCATTTTCTATTTGCCGATAATGCAGATATGGGTGTAATATAGAAACAGCATCTTGATTGAACGTATTGAGAATATGAAAAGGGAGAAAACAGCATTATGGAAGAAGTCGATTTTAACGAGTTTGTAACGCCAGAACCAACCGAAGGCATGTCTGACAACGGAATTACCGGTAATTTTTCTTTTAAGCAAGTCGGTTCAATAACTAAATACGTGGAGCCTGTAAGCGGCGAAAACACGATAGACATGATTGTAGAGATGTTCCAGGAGCAGCCCGACCTTATGGCTATCCCTGTTGAATACAGCACAGGCGGTATCGGTATTATTGACCGCAAAACGGCAGCTGCCGCCACGAACACGGCTTGGAAACGTCTTACTGCGAAAAACATCAGCGATTATGTTTCGCCAGTTTCAATTTTCCTTAACGCACGCGACTTTATTGAAAAAGCACTTACAAAAGTTTCAGAGATAAACAGAAAGGACGGCGTCCTTTATTTCCCGGTTTACTACAACAACCGCACGTTCTTCGGCATTGTATCGCTCGATGACTTCCTTGAGCGAATCGCCGTGATACGCGAGCAGGATATGGCTAAGGCTTTCGTCATTCAGCAGGAGCTTCTTCCTGACCCGACAAAGATGCCGGATCTGCCGTTCAAAGCTACATGCTGGAACAGAATGGCGAACACGCTCGGCGGCGACTTCTACCAGATTTACCCTACGGGCGACCAAAAATATCTTATAAGCTGCTTCGACGTTTCGGGCAAGAACGTTGCCGCATCGCTTCTTACAATTGCTGTTGGTTCTTTCTTCAGCACGATGAAACTGATGAAGGACAGACCGACAAGTCCGGGAGCGATAATCTCGATGCTCGACGAGTACCTTCAGACGACCGTTCCGATGGGAAGCTTCATTACGGCAGCTATCTGCTATGCTGATTTGACACGCAACCAGCTGTACCTGTACAACTGCGGACATACGACAGTATATTTGCTGTTCGCGGAAGAGGATGGAGAAGGACGCAGGGTTAAGATAGCATCAGTAAAACCAGGACTGCCGCCGCTCGGTATGGGCTCTGTAAAAGAGGCGTTGGAGAATGTTACGGCAGAGACAAAGCCGTTCGTGGCTATCCCGATAAAGAAAGATATGCATCTTGAACTGTATTCTGACGGTTTCACGGATATGCAGACAGAAGATGGTATCCGGTATGATGATGACCGCGCGAAAGAATTCTTCATCAATCTTTACAGCAAGAACTTTGAGGAAGTTTCTGACACGATAAAGAAAACTGTTGACGGATGGATAATGAACGCAATGCTTCCAGACGACGTCACTGTTTTGGATATTAGATTCTAATATAGTTTTATTTCTCGCGCTGTGCTCTCGCCGACAATCCCTACAAGCTCAGTTAGTTCCTCACTTCGTTCGTCAATACTGGCTTGTAGGGATATTGGCGAGAGCACTGTGAGAAGAAAAATTAGATAGCGAGATAAAAGTTCCGCGAAATTCGCGCGAGCCTATACGTTTTCGTCCTTCGCGCGGATTGCCTTTCGCATTATCTTTCCGCTCGAAGTCTTCGGCAGTGCTTCCACAAACTCCACGATACGCGGGTATTTGTACGGCGCGGTCGTCTCCTTAACGAACTTCTGTATCTCTTTGACGAGCTCCGCGCTGCCCGGTCTGTACGCAGGCGCAAGAACGATAGTCGCCTTTACAACCTGACCACGAACCGGGTCGGGCGCACCAGTTACCGCGCACTCAAGAACGGCCGGGTGCTTCATAAGAACGCTTTCAACTTCAAAAGTTCCGATTCTGTAACCTGAGCATTTTATAACGTCATCGCAGCGTCCGACGAACCAGTAATAGCCGTCATCATCGCGCCACGCCTGATCACCCGTGTAATAATACCCGTCATGGAACGCCGCCGCCGTTTTCTCTGGCTCGCCGTAATACTCGCACACAAGCCCCGGAAAACGCCCTTCTGTTTCGGGGAACCGCTCCTTGTCGAGCTTAAAGCAAAGCTGACCAACAATAGCAACGCCAACTTCATCATTGTTATCATCGAGCAAGCACACGTTGTAATACGGACACGGCTTTCCAATTGAGCCCGGTTTAATCGGCTCACCGCCAAAATTGAACAGGGATACGGTCGTTTCTGACTGACCGAAGCCTTCAGTAATCTCAAGCCCGGTAATGCGCTTCCACTGATTGAAAACTTCCTCGGAAAGCGGTTCCCCGGCGGTAGAACAGTGCGTCAGAGAAGATAAATCTATGCCGGAAAGATCCTCTTTTATAAGGAAGCGGTATATCGTCGGCGGCGCGCAGAACGTCGTCACCTTATGTTTCTGAACCTGATGCAGCAAATCTATCGGCTGGAAACGTGAGTGGTAATCATAAACAAAAAGCGCCGTCTCGCAAATCCACTGACCGTAAAGACGGCCCCACGAAGTTTTCGCCCAGCCGGAATCCGCCACAGTAAGATGAAGCCCGCCGTTCTGAACGTGCTGCCAGTATTTCGCCGTCGTTATGTGACCGAGCGGGTACAAAAAGTTGTGTATCGCAAGCTTCGGATGGCTCGTCGTACCGGACGTGAAGTATCCGAGCATGTAGTCGTCGTTGTGAGAAACAGCGTCTCTGTCGAGCTTCGGGAACGCCGGCGCATTCTTACATCCCTCGGAAAAATCAACCCATCCTTCGGGCGGATTCTCAACAGGGCGGTCAACGCCGAATGCATTGACGAACGCGCAAACCTTAAGGCTCGGAGATTCCGGCCAAGCCTCGTTTATATGCTCAATGACATCAGGAACGTTGACCGCGACAATCATCTTCATTTTTACGGCGTTGTTGCGGTAAACGATGTCCTCTTTTGTAAGCATGTGCGTAGCAGGAATCGCAACCGCCCCGATTTTGTGGAGCGCAATCATCGAAATCCAGAACTCATAACGCCGCTGCAAAATCAGCATTACGAAATCGCCGTGACCGATGCCCTGCTGCATAAAGAAAGACGCGGCTTTGTCAGAAAGCTCCTTCATCTTTCCAAAAGAAATCTCGTAGTAATCATCCTCGTCGTTCGTCCAGACGAGTGCTTTTTTATCAGGAGTCTTTGCGGCTATCGCATCAATAACATCATAGCCAAAATTGAAATTCTCCGGGATTTTTATCTTGTAATTCTTGTAGAAATCTTTGTAGTTCGCGAACTCCGTCCGCTCCAAAAACTGTTCTTCCATATGTTCAAACGGCTCTGTGCCAAACTCCTTAATTCACTGATACGCTGATTTACTGCTCCCGCGCAACTCGACTCGCGCATCGGCTCTGCGCCAAACTCCCAGTTCGAAATTAGTTCTGAATGATAGTTATGAAACGGCACCGCTTGTCGCCGACATTCTGCTGACCGTGCGGCTTTGTCGAATCGAAGTAAAGCGAATCGCCCTCATTCAGGATAATCTCGTTCTCTCCAATCACAACGCGCACCGTACCCTCGACGCAGTAATTGAACTCCTGCCCAGGATGCGTTACCGGATGAATCTCTTTTATGTCGCCAGGATTTATCGTTACAAGGAAAGGATCTGACTTACGGTCGGCAAAACCGAATGCCAAAGACTCAAAATGATAGTCCGCAAGCCTATTCACGGTTACACCTTTTCCTTTAGGTGTATAGAAATACGAAACTTTATGCGGCTCCATTCCTGTAAGGAAAGAGTTTATGTCCACATTGAATTTCTTCCCCATGCAGAACATAACTCCAAGAGGAATATCGACTTCACCAGACTCGTACTTTCTGTACGTCTCGACTGAAACCTCGCAAATCTCAGCGGCTTCCTCCTCGGTTACATCAAACACATCACGCAACCCACGAAGCCTGTCGGCAACAGCTTTTATCTGTGAATCCATCTGTTTCCTCCTATTTTTTTTATAAAGGGGGAAGAATCCCCCTACGTCCGCACGATGTTGCGGTCTACCCTCTCTGCAGGGGCTCAAACGCCGCCCCCGCAACGCCCCGCTACCCCCTACGCCTTTTCTGCGCACAAGGATGTGCGCGAAAACTGACGGGTTTTGGAACAAAACCCGGTAAGAAACTGCGGCATGGAAGACGCAGGTTCTTAAGTATACGACTTTTAATATATGAATACAACCGCTCTTACTTGCGCTCGCGGATTTCCCTGCGCTTAATCTTGCCGCTTATCGTCTTCGGCAGCTCCTCTACAAACTCCACAATGCGCGGATACTTGTAAGGCGCGGTCGTTTCCTTCACGAACTTCTGAATGTCTTTTATAAGGTCGGCGCTTCCCGGCTTGTAAGAAGCCGCAAGCACAATCGTCGCTTTTACGACCTGACCACGCACCGGATCCGGAGCCGCCGTAACTGCGCACTCAACTACAGCCGGATGCTGCATAAGGACGCTCTCAACCTCGAACGTACCGATTCGGTAACCAGAGCATTTTATAACGTCATCGCTGCGTCCTGTGAACCACAAGAAGCCGTCCTCATCGCGCCAAGCCGTATCGCCTGTGAAATAGTAGCCGTCGCGCATAACTTCGGCTGTTTTCGCCGCATCACGGTAATATTCCTTGAAAAGTCCTGGGAAATGACCGCCGGAAATAGGGAACGCTATCTCGCCTACCTCACCGTCCTCACATTCCTCGTTGTTCTCGTCAAGAAGAACGACGTTGTAATAAGGCGCGGGCTTTCCGATTGAACCAGGTTTTACAGCCTCGTTTCCGAAATTCAGGATAGAAAGCGTCGTCTCTGTCTGACCAAAGCCCTCGCGAAGCTCAAGTCCGGTAAGCTTCTTCCACTTGTTGAAGACTTCCTCGGAAAGCGGCTCGCCAGCCGTGGAGCAATGCTCCAGTGACGAAAGATCGAACACCGAAAGATCTTCCTGAATAAGGAAGCGGTAAATCGTAGGCGGCGCACAGAAAGAAGTTATGTGATGCTTTTCAATCTGCTTTATAAGGTCGAGCGGCTTGAACCGCGCATGATAGTCGTACACGAATACCGCGCACTCACAGATAAACTGACCGTACAGCTTGCCCCACACGGCCTTTCCCCAGCCTGTGTCCGCAACCGTAAGATGAAGCCCGTCTTTCTTGACCTGCTGCCAGTATTTCGCAGTCACGATATGTCCGAGCGGATACGTGAAATCGTGCGCGACAAGCTTCGGATGACTTGTCGTACCGCTCGTAAAGTATGCGAGCATTATGTCGTCGTTCGTATTTATTTCACGGCGGGCTTCCCCAACCGGCGTTACAAAAGAAGGCGCGTTGGCAACTCCCTTCGTAAAGTCAACCCAGCCTTCCGGCATCGGGCGTGATTCGTGGAAAGTGCCGTCCGGGCTTGTATATTCCGTTCCGTTAGGAACATCAATGCCATGCGGATTAACAGCAACGCGTATCTTCAAGCTTGGCGACTCCGGCACAGAAGCGTCAACATGAGCAAGAATATCTCCGTCATGAACAGCGATAACAGCCTTTATAGAAGCTGCGTTGTTCCTGTAGATAATGTCCTCTTTTGTGAGCATGTGCGTCGCTGGAATAACGGTCGCGCCAAGCTTGTGCAGAGCCAGTATCGAAAGCCAGAACTCGTAGCGTCTCTGCAAAATCAGCATGACCATATCGCCTTTTCCTATGCCAAGGCTCTTGAAAAAAGAAGCCGTAGCGTCAGTGCGTTTCTTAAGTTCGGCGTATGTAAACTCGATGTAAATGCCCTCATCGTTAGTCCATACAAGAGCACGTTTGTCCGGCGTTTTCGCAGCCAGAACATCCATTACATCGTATGCAAAATTAAAATTCTCCGGGATATTGATTTTATAATTCTTAAAGAAATCCTCGTAATCCTTGAAATCTGTGCGTGGTAAAAATACTTCTTCCATATTGAAATCCTTGCAATAAGAGTAAAGCTGACCGCGAAAACGCGAAAAGCCCGCGGCCAGCCGATTTTGTGCCGTAACCCTTACGGCGGGGCGAATGCGCCGGATACCGTACCCAAAGCGGGCAGATATCCGGCTAAATAATTATTGCAAGGAAGCGGGCTGGTGCGTTGTTCAGAGCCTGCATTCCGTGTTGTTTTGTGGCATCAAAATACAATGAGTCGCCTTCATCAAGCTGCATTTCTTTTCCATCGACGACGATTTTCATGGAGCCTTCAATCATGTAATTGAACTCGTGTCCTGGATGGGAGTTGAAATGAATCTCTTTTGTTTCTTCCGGTGTAATCGTTACGATGAAAGGATCTGCCTTTCTGTTCGCAAAACCGAATGCAAGAGACTGATACTTGTAATCGCTCCTGCGGTCAACTGAGAGACCTTTTCCTTTTTTTGTAAGGAAATAGCTTTTCATGTGCGGTTCATTGCCAGAAATAAGGGTGGTAAGCTCGAAGTTATACTCCTTAGCCATGCTGTGAAGCACACCGACAGGAATGTCGATGTCACCCGTCTCATAAGCGGCATACTGCTCCGGCGTTAATCCACAAACGCGCGCAGCTTCTTCCACAGAGACATCCATTATTTCGCGCAGACCTTTCAGCCGGTCTGCAACGGCTTTTATTGCTCCGTCCATATTATACTTCTACCAGATTTTCAGTATTTATTCAATAGCTTTAATATTTTTAAAGTTT
>JAFZVC010000049.1 GCA_017618015.1 Spirochaetaceae bacterium | reverse complement strand
GACTTCGTTCTGTTAGCGGCTGTCTTACGTCCCTGACGAATTAATTGATTAATTGTAGGCATTAGCCTTTTCTCCTATTTATACACCGGTCAGCACCCCGGCTAAATTTCAAAATGAGAGTAAAACGGATTCTAGCAAAAAACCGTATACACTGTCAATGCAGGAATCCGTACAATGCTCATTAATCTTCTTCGGGTTCAGCACCCGGTTCTTCCATCTGAGCAGCCTCTTCTTTTTCAAGCTTACGGCGCTCAAGGATATCATTCATCTGAACATCAAGGTCCGTTGCGTTTGCATCGGAAAGTTTGACGTTCCTGTAATATTTGATACCAGTTCCAGCAGGAATCATATGTCCGATGATGACGTTCTCCTTAAGACCGCGGAGGCTGTCGGAAACACCGGCAATCGCTGCGTTCGTAAGTACGCGTGTCGTCTCCTGGAAAGAAGCGGCGGATATGAAGGAATCGATGTTAAGCGATGCCTTTGTAATACCCTGGAACATAGGCCTTGCGATAGCTGGCTGTCCACCTTCTTCCATAACTCTGCGGTTCTCTTCATGGAACTTGTATTTATCAACCTGCTGTCCGTAGATAAAGCGTGTATCACCAACAGCAACAATCTCAACTTTTCTAAGCATCTGGCGTACGATAACACCGATATGCTTGTCGTTGATCGTTACACCCTGAGCCTGGTAAACCTGCTGGATCTCGTCCATAAGGTAATTCTGAAGAGCGTTCTCACCAAGGATGGCAAGAATGTCGTGCGGACTAAGAGCACCGGCGCACAAACGCTCACCGGCTTCTACCGTGTCACCATCGCGGACGAGAAGACGTTTTGTCATCGGTACAAGATGCTCGAATGTCTTTCCGTACTTGTCTACAACTACGATAACGCGCTTACCTTTTGTAATACCCTTGAACTGTACCGTACCTGTAATCTGCGCCAGAACGGCTGGGTTCTTTGGCTTGCGGGCTTCGAACAGCTCAGAAACACGAGGAAGACCACCGGTAATATCGTTTGTCTTGGAACCTTCCTTAAGCATCTTAGCAAGCATCGTACCAGCTGAAATCTTTTCGTTATCCTCAACAAGAAGGATTGCTCCTCCTGGAAGATAATAGCTACCAAGCTCGTTACCAGCTTCATCGGTAATATGGATGCGCGGCTGCTTTGTATCAAGGTGAAGGTCTGTGATACGTTTCTCAACGTTACCTGTCTCTTCATCGACATCCTCAGCAAGTGTTGCACCAGGGATAATGTCCTCGAAGTGAACGTAACCAGAAACTTCAGCAATGATAGGCTCAGAAGCCGTATCGAATGTTGCGATTGTCTGCTCTGGCTTAACAATATCGCCAATCTTTACGATGACTGTAGAACCGTTCTGAATCTCAAGTTTAAGATCCTTACTTACAAGAAGAATCTTCTTGTCGCGGATAATTACGTTCGCAACATCAGCAGCAAGCTCTTCCTTGCCACCTGCTCTGTAAAGCGGAGCGTTCTTAAGAACAAGGTCGCCGTCCTTAACAAGAACAGTTGCTCTTGCAGGAACATCGTATTCTTTGATGATTCTGGAAACATTCATGAAGCCCTTACGTGTGAAGAGCCAGTTGCCGTCTTCATCTTCTACGTGCGTACCGCTGATATTCTTTACGATTACGCCATATTTAAGGAAGATACGGTTATCTTCTGTTGTCTTTGTAGCAGTACCACCCTGATGGAATGTACGCATTGTAAGCTGTGTACCAGGCTGACCGATTGACTGAGCTGCAATAATACCAACTGCATCACCGATTTCAGCAATCTTGTTGTGAGCAAGGTTACGTCCGTAACACTTGCAGCAAACACCATGGCGGCTTTCGCAAGTAAGAACGGTGCGGAGCTTGACGCTTTCAACACCAGCTTCATCAATCTTGGCTGCAAGCTCTTCTGTAATGTATTCGTTAACATCGCAGATAAGCTCGCCTGTGATTGGGTGAAGAACTCTTTCAAGTGTGAAAAGACCAACAATTCTGTCTTTAAGCGGAATCTTAACCTCATCACCGTCTTTGATGGCGGTGTACTCAATACCGTTGATCGTACCGCAGTCTTCTTCGTTGATAACAACATCCTGAGAAACATCAACAAGACGGCGTGTCATGTAACCAGCGTCAGCGGTCTTAAGAGCAGTATCGGAAAGACCCTTACGAGCACCGTTTGTAGAAATGAAGAACTCGATAACTGAAAGTCCCTCTTTGAAGTTCGAGCGGATAGGAAGCTCAATGATGTCTCCGTTAGGCTTAGCCATAAGACCACGCATACCGGCGAGCTGTCTGATCTGGTTGCGGCTACCACGAGCACCAGACGCGGCCATCATGTTGATGGTGTTGAAACCTTCCTTATCGTTCTCAAGAGTCTTCATAACGACATCCGTCAGTTCGTTGTTAACTTCCTGCCAAACATCGCAAATATGCTCGTAACGCTCATCAGCCGTAATACTACCATTACGATGCTGATTCATAATCTTTTCGACTTCTTTGTTACCTTTCTCCATGATTGCGGCTTTTTCAGGTGGTACAAGAATATCACCCATTGAAATTGTCGCACCGAAGAACGTAGCGTATCTATAGCCGACGGACTTAATGGCATCAAGCATCTGAACTGTGAGCCACGGTCCTTTCTCTTTGTATACTTTCTCGATGAGTTTCTTAAGCTCTTTATCGCCAAGAAGCTCGTTTACATACTCAACCTCAGCCGGCATCTCTTCATTGAAGATAATGCGTCCTGCTGTTGTGGAGATAACCGCTCCGTTGTAAGGAGCTTTCATTATCGGTACTTTGATTTCTGCCTCGTAGTCGATGCTCTTTGCTTCTGCAGCAAGAAGGACTTCGTCAACAGAGCTGAAACGCTTTCCTGTTCCTTTTCCGGACGGCTTAATCTTAGTAAGATAGAAGATACCAAGAACCATGTCCTGTGACGGATAAACGATTGTCTTACCGTTTGCCGGGTCAAGAAGGTTTCTTGCAGAAAGCATGAGTGTCCAGCACTCCATCTGCGCAGCCTGTGTAAGAGGTACGTGGATAGCCATCTGGTCACCGTCGAAGTCGGCGTTGAAAGCGTGACAAACAAGCGGATGAAGCTTAATTGCCTTTCCTTCAACAAGAACAGGCTCGAATGCCTGAATACCAAGGCGGTGAAGTGTAGGAGCACGGTTAAGCATAACAGGATGCTCGCGGACTACTTCGTCGAGAAGGTCAAAAATGTTTGATGACTCCTGCTCAACGAGCATCTTTGCTTTCTTAATATTGCTTACGATGTCTTTATCGACAAGCTTCTTCATAAGGAACGGCTTGAAAAGCTCCAAAGCCATCTTTGTAGGAAGACCGCACTGCCAAAGCTTAAGCTCCGGACCAACAACGATTACAGAACGTCCTGAGTAGTCAACGCGCTTACCAAGAAGGTTCTGGCGGAAACGTCCCTGCTTACCTTTGAGAAGGTCTGAAATTGACTTAAGAGGTCTGTTTGAAGCACCTTTTACAACGCGCTTTCTCTTTGAATTGTCGAACAGAGCATCAACTGCTTCCTGGAGCATACGCTTTTCGTTGCGGATAATGATGTCCGGAGCGGAAAGACCCTGAAGTCTCTTAAGACGGTTGTTTCTGTTGATAACGCGTCTGTAAAGGTCGTTAAGGTCAGATGTGGCGAAGCGGCCACCATCAAGCTGAACCATAGGGCGAAGATCCGGTGGAATAACCGGAACGACGTCAAGAATCATCCATGAACATTTGTTCGTAGATGAGCGGAAGTTTTCAACTATTTCAATGCGCTTAAGAAGACGTTTGTCACTCTTTGCGCCTTTTTCAATCATCTTTGCGCGAAGTTCTACAGCAAGTTCGTCAAGGTTAAGGTTTTCAAGCAATGTCTTGATAGCCTCGGCACCCATTCCTGCTGAGAAAGCATCGCCGTAGCGTTCCTGAGCCTCAATATACTCATCCTCTGTGAGGAGCTGCATTTTCTTAAGGTCAGTGTCACCTGGATCGATGACGATAAACTTCTCGTAGTAAAGGACAGAACGCAACGCGGCAACCTGAAGGTCAAGGAGAAGACCCATGCGGGATGGAACTGACCGATAGTACCAGATATGAGAAACAGGAGCGGCAAGCTCGATGTGTCCCATGCGCTCACGTCTTACCTTGAAGTGCGTAACTTCAACACCACAACGGTCGCAGATAACGCCCTTATAGCGGACAGACTTGAATTTACCGCAGTAACATTCCCATTCCTTTGTCGTACCAAAAATACGCTCACAGAACAGTCCGTCTTTCTCCGGTCTTAAAGTACGATAGTTTATAGTCTCAGGCTTCTTTACCTCACCGTATGACCATGCTCTGATGGTTTCTGGTGAAGCGAGCTTAATCATCAAGCTGTCAAAATCCTGGATATCACGCATTTGCTTTCTCCTATATAGGTATCAGAGATACCGCCAATTCTAAGCCGTCATAACTGGCGGCTTAAAACATTACATTTTCAAAGTTCCGGTACAAACAAGCCCGGACAACCATTTAGAAATTAGAACCCTGCTTGTTTATAAGCTCTTCGTCGCGCTCAGTAAGCGGAATCTGCTTTCCTTTCGCATCGTAGATTGTGAAGTCAAGCGCGAGTCCTCTAAGTTCCTGAACAAGAACGTTGAACGCTTCCGGTACACCGGCAGCTGTTGAAGGCTCACCCTTAACGATAGACTCATAAATCTTTGAGCGTCCGGTCATATCATCAGACTTGATTGTAAGAAGCTCCTGGAGCGTATTGGCAGCACCGTATGCCTCCAAAGCCCAAACCTCCATCTCACCAAGACGCTGACCACCGAACTGAGCCTTACCACCAAGTGGCTGCTGAGTAACGAGTGAGTACGGTCCTGTTGAGCGGGCGTGCATCTTATCATCAACAAGGTGATGAAGTTTAAGATAGTAGATAACACCGACGAATACCGGGTTCTGGAACGGCTCACCAGTTCTTCCGTCACGAAGAATAGCTTTTGACGTTCTGTCGAAACCAGCCTGCGCAAGCTTGTCTTCAATCTGCTCATTGGAAGGAGACTGGAAAACAGGAGCTTCATACCATTCATTAAGGTACTTACCTGCAAGACCAAGCTCAGATTCCATAATCTGACCGATGTTCATTCGTGACGGAACACCGAGCGGGTTAAGACATACATCGAGCGGAGTTCCGTCTTCCAAGTACGGCATATCCTCTTCCGGAAGAATGCGGGCAACAACACCCTTATTTCCGTGGCGACCAGCCATCTTATCACCTTCGCGGAGCTTACGCTTCGTAGCGATAAGAATCTTAACAACCTCGTCAACACCTGGGTTAAGGTCATCGCCTTCTGTACGGCGCAGACGCTGTACATCAATTACTGTACCTTCAACACCATGCGGGATGCGGAGTGAAGAATCCCTTACTTCCTTAGCCTTCTCACCGAAGATTGAGTTCAAAAGCTTGAACTCTGGTGTTGTCTCGGTTTCGCTCTTTGGCGTAACCTTACCAACAAGAATATCGCCGGAACGAACTTTTGCACCGATGCGGACGATACCCTCACCGTCAAGGTTGTCGAGCGTCTTTTCCGCTGTATTCGGGATATCACGAGTAATCTTTTCAGGACCAAGCTTTGTCTCGCGGATTTCTGTAGTAAACTCTTTGATATGGATAGAAGTATACATATCCTCTTTTACTACGCGGCGTGAGATAAGAACAGCATCCTCGTAGTTGTAGCCATTCCACGGAACGAAACCAACAAGAATGTTGCGTCCAAGAGCAAGCTCGCCATTGAACGTCGCAGGACCATCAGCAAGAACATCGCCTTTCTGAACAGCCTGTCCAAGCTCAACAACAGGACGCTGATGATAGCATGTATCCTGGTTTGTCTTCTGATACTTAAGAAGCTTATATGAATCAAACTCGCCGGACTTTTTCTGCTCCGGTGTCTGTACGCGTACTTCATCTGATGCTACGTAGATAACTTCACCGGCTTTCTTTGCTTTTACAAGAACGCCTGAGTCATACGCGCACTTCTTCTCCATACCTGTACCAACAATCGGTGGCTCCGGGAAAAGAAGAGGAACAGCCTGGCGCTGCATGTTACAACCCATGAGTGCACGGTTAGCGTCGTCATGCTCAAGGAACGGGATGAGCGCTGCAGAAACTGAAATAACCTGCTTCGGCGAAACGTCCATGAACTGAACGTCTTTTGGTGCGCGGGCTGAGTAATCGCCCCTTCTGCGGCAAGCAATCGTGCTGTTGATGAAGTTACCCTTCTCGTCCATTGCTGCAGAAGCCTGACCGATATAGTATTTATCCTCGTCCATAGCGGAGAGGTACTCTACTTTATTAGTAGCCTTGCCGTTCTCAATCTTTCTGTACGGCGCCTCAAGGAATCCGTACTCGTTGACGCGCGTATAAATAGCGAGCGAAACGATAAGACCGATATTCGGACCTTCAGGAGTTTCGATAGGACACATACGACCATAGTGGGTGTAGTGAACATCACGAACTTCGAAGCTCGCGCGGTCACGAGAAAGACCACCTGGACCGAGAGCGTTAAGACGGCGCTTGTGAGTAAGCTCTGCAAGCGGGTTAACCTGATCCATGAACTGTGACAGCTGGCTGGATCCGAAGAACTCTTTAATAGAAGCAACAATTGGTTTTATAGAGATAAGATCCTGAGGCTTCATAGTCTCAGTCTCTTTAAGGCTCATACGCTCTTTTGCGATGCGCTCCATGCGGCTGAACGCTGTTTTCAGCTGAACTGTCATAAGCTCGCCTACAGAGCGGATACGGCGGTTTCCAAGGTGGTCGATATCATCAATACCTTCTGCCTGAATGAAAACCTTAACCAGGAACTTCATCGTTGCGATAATATCCTGTTTTACAAGCGTATTCTCTTCAACCGGTGGGTTATACTCGAACTTCTTGTTGAGCTTGTAGCGTCCTACGCGACCAAGGTCATAGCGGCGGAGCGAGAAGAACATTGTTGTAAGGTCTTTCTCTGCTGCTTCAACCGTTATCGGCTCGCCCGGCATAAGAACGGAATATACTGCTGAAAGTGCATCCTCTTTCGTTGGCTCGTCAGATTCTGAACCTTCTTTTGTATAATGAATCTCTTCACGCTCGAAACAGTTGATAATAACCTGTGAGTCAAGAGAATTCTCTGCAGTAAAATCAATTACTGTAATTTCTTTTATATCGCTGTGAGAATAGAGCTCGTCAATATCATGCGGATGAAGCTTCTCGTCCGCACGGAAAATCTTCTTTTCCTCGCCGTCTTCTGTCTGTTTAGAATAAACGGCTTCTGCAAGAATCTTTCCGACAAGAGAATCCTTGAACTCTCTTGTGCTCTTTATCTTGAGCTTTTTCGTCTCATAGAATGCTTTGATAATCTCTTCGCGTGAATTGTAGCCGAGTGCGCGCAGGAAGATTGTACCAAGAATCTTCTTCTTGCGGTCAATCTTTGCGTAAATCAGCTCTTTCTTCTGGTCGATTTCAAATTCGAGCCAGCTTCCGCGATAAGGAATGATGCGGCTTGAAAGCACACCTTTCTCATTGCAGAAAATAACGCCCGGAGAACGGTGGATCTGAGAAACGACAACGCGCTCAGCACCGTTTACGATGAACGTTCCTCTGTCTGTCATAAGAGGAATATCACCCATATATATATCTTTCTGACGGATTTCTCCTGTCTGCTGGAAAACCAGATTAATACGCGCCTTCAAAGGAACTGAATAAGTAAGTCCCTTCTGCTTGCACTCAAGCTCCGAAAATTTTATATTTTGCTCATCAAGCTCATAATATTCATATTCAAGGACCATATCCCCGTTAGGACTTTCGATAGGGAATGTAGAATTGAACACTTCCTGAAGCCCCTGCTCCGCAAGCGGTTCTTTGTTATCCAATTTTGTCTTCTGCAAAAAACTTTCATAAGACGAGAGCTGAATATCTATTAAGTCAGGCAGCTCCATAAAGTTCTGGATATTCTTACCAATATACTGACGATTGACCGTCCGGCTCTTTGCGAACATCAAATCCCCCTTCACACATTTTGCGGTTATCATATAGATATAGCCGCCAGAACACTACTATCCCGGCAGCTTAAAAACAAAGTAAATAAATTCAAATGTAGCAGGAAACAGCCAATAACGGCTGTTTCCTAAACAACCCGAAATGATTAAGCAATCTTAACCTTTCCGCCTGCTGCTTCAACTGTTTCCTTAATTTTAGCTGCATCCTCTTTGGATACACCCTCTTTAAGTACTTTTGGAGCGCCTTCAACGAGGTCTTTTGCTTCCTTAAGACCAAGACCTGTAACTTCACGTACAGCCTTGATAACTGCGATCTTCTTAGAAGCATCTGCACCTTCGAGAGTTACATTGAACTCTGACTGCTCTTCAGCAGCAGGTGCGCCACCAGCTGCACCAGGAGCTGCAGCAACAGCAACAGCTGCTGTTACACCGAATTTCTCTTCCATAGCCTTAACGAGCTCAGAAGCCTCAAGTACTGTCATTGATGCAATTGCATCCAAAATCTGATCATTTGTGAGAGCTGCCATATTATCTTCTCCTTAATATATAATTTTTTGTAAGCACGACAGGACGACAGCTATGAAGCCTGACGCACATTAGTAACGAAGTTACTCTGCCGCTGCTGCGGGAGCTTCTCCGCCTTCTGCCGCTTTCTTGTCCACATAAGCCTGCAATGTTGCAGCAAGCTTCTGAGCAGGACCGTTGATAGCGGACATGAGCATTGCAATGAGCTGCTTCTTTCCAGGAAGCTTTGAGAAAGCCTCGATTTTTGCAGCATCATAAAGCTCTTTGTCAATTAAAGCGCCTTTTACAGAAAGAGCCGGAGCTTCTTTTGCAAAGTCGAAAAGAACTTTTGCAACTTCGTTCGGATCTTCTTTAAGAAGAGCGATAGCTGTAGGTCCAGCAAGGAAACTGTCAACGTTCTCAACTTTCATTTCATCGAAAGCGACACGTGCAAAGTTGTTCTTGATAACCTTGTATTCGCAATTCTTTGCTTTAAGCTGTTTGCGCAGATTTGAAATCTGCTCTACTGTAAGTCCGCGGTACTCTGTGAAGATATAATCGCTATATCCCTCAAGAACACCCTTAACAGCAGAAATTGCCTCGACTTTAGCAGGCTGGAGTTTTTTTGCTTTTATAGCCATTTTTATTCTCCTTCCTTATAGTCTACCCAAACACCAGGGCCCATTGTTGAGCTTACGGAAACTGTCTGAATATAGCCGGACTTTGCATCAGCTGGCTTCTTGCGAACGATCTCGCCAAGAAGAGCCTTGATGTTTTCGGCAACTTTATCAGCATCCATTGATGTCTTACCAACAGCCATATGAAGAACACCCTGCTTGTCAGCGCGGTATTCAACACGACCTTTCTTAAGCTCACCAATAGCAGCAACAATATCATTTGTAACTGTACCAGTCTTCGGGTTAGGCATAAGACCCTTGCGTCCGAGCACCATACCAAGACGACCAACGTCTTTCATCATATCAGGAGTTGCAACAGCAATATCGAAATCGAGCCAACCGCCCTTTACTTTGTCGATATACTCTGCAGCACCAGCATATGCGGCACCTGCATCAAGAGCTTCCTTAACGCGGTCTTCCTTACAGAAAACAAGAACTTTCTTCTCGCCCCTGAACTGGTTAGGGAATACTACAGTATCACGTACTGTCTGGTTCTTTCCAAGGCGGAGGTTAACATGAACCTCAACAGTCTCGTCGAACTTAGCAAACTTAAGCTCTTTAACTGTCTCACAAGCCTTTACAAGATCCAGTGCAGATGATGAATCATACTTCTTAAGGGATTCGAGATATTTCTTTCCGTGTTTCATACTACTTCTCCACCTCTACACCCATACTGCGTGCTGTTCCCGCGACGATGCGCTTACAGGCTTCAAGATCGTCTGTATTAACATCAGGCAGTTTGATTTTTGCGATTTCCTCAAGCTTTGCTTTTGAGAGCGTACCGACCTTATTCAGGATTGAGTTGCCAGAACCTTTCTCGATACCGAGGGCTTTCCTGATAAGAACAGCTGCTGGAGGAGTTTTCAGAATAAATGTGAATGATTTGTCCTGATAGACTGTGATGATAACCGGAATGATAAGACCCGGCTCCATAGTCTTCGTGCGGTCATTGAACTGCTGAACAAACTGAGGCGCACTTACTCCATGAGGTCCAAGAGCAGGACCAACTGGCGGAGCAGGGGTTGCCTTTCCTGCAGGACACTGCAGTTTGATAACAGCTGTAACCTTCTTCTTAGCCATTTTTTATCTCCTTAAATTGGTATGACAGAAATGCACTGCATTTTCCGTCTAGCGAGACCCCTTTGTTCAACGAACCGGAAATCTCTCCCAAAACAAAGAACGCACCAAAAGCCCGATGCTATGCACCAGGCTTCCAACGCTAAATCTTTTCTACTTGTAAAAGATCAACTTCAACCGGCGTAGAGCGTCCAAAAATCTGAACGACAACGCGCAGTTTGTTTTTCTCAAGGTTCACTTCGTCAATAGAACCAGTGAACGTAGCAAAAGGTCCGTCAATAATCTTAACCTGCTCGCCGACAGAGAAAGACTGCTTCATTCTTACGAACTTCTCGCCTTTAATCTCGCCGGATTTCTGCAGCAGAGCTTTTGCCTCATCCGCAGAGATAGGACGCGGACGAACATTGCTTCCAGTACCGACAAAACCAGTTACACCCTGAATTCTGCGAATGGCAGAACAAGTGCTCTTCCAGCCAAAATCAGGAAGATCAAGCTCTACCATTATGTAACCAGGAAGAAATTTCTTTGTGACGAATTTCTTTTTGCCGTCCTTAACTTCACAGACGTCTTCGACAGGAACCTTTACATCCAAAACGACTTCCGGTGACAAATCACCATTATCAAGCATCAAGCGGATAGTACGCTCTATCTTGTTTTCGTAACCGGAATAGGTATGGAGTATATACCAACCCTTTGCCATGCACTATTACCTAAAAAATAAGAGTAATACCTGTATTGAACAGGAAGTCAAAGAGACCGAGGATTACAGCGACAATAATCGTAGAAACGAGAACCATTTTTACAGAAGAAAGAACATCATCTCTGCCGGGCCAGACAACTTTCTTAAGTTCTGCGCCACATTCTTTAAAAAACTGGACGATTTTCATATTTCAGTCCCCACAATATTAAAGATAACAGGCCAGGCAGGATTCGAACCCGCAACAAACGGTTTTGGAGACCGCCACTCTACCATTGGAGCTACTGACCTAAAATATATAAATCTTTCTGCCATAAATTCTTACAACAGAAAGACAATATACAAAAAAAATTATTTAGCCTTTGTTTCTTTGTGCAATGTATGCTTGCGATCAAACGGACAATACTTATTCAGTTCAAGCTTACCCTGAATATTCTTGCGGTTTTTATAAGTTGTATAGTTCTTGCGTTTGCATTCTGAACACTGCAGAGCAATAATTTCAACAGCAGTCTTTTTTGCAGCCATCTCAACACTCCTTTTCTAAAACTAGGTAACAGCCTCCAAACAGAATCGAACTGTTGACCTCAACCTTACCATGGTTGCGCTCTACCGACTGAGCTATAGAGGCATAAGAATCCCTATACGCATAAACGCACCGGGCAAGATGTCTTACTACTATACTTATGGGTCTGAATTTTGTCAATAGTAGAAGAACCGATATTTTGAATTTTGATACGAACTTATGTGCGTTTTCAGGTGCTGCGCCCCTAAGGCAATTGTTTTTTTCTACAATGCTTTGTATATTAATCCTATGAAAAACATTGACTTTCTGACAGAAACAATTCTCGACTCGTACAACAAATATGGCGCAATAAACATGTCCAAGAACGAGAGTTTCCCCAACAGGGAAAACGTAATTTCCGCATTAAAGGATATACAATCCCTTATCTTTCCGGGATTCCGGAGCGCGGAATACTTGGACACTAACAACCTTAAGTACGTCACTGGCGAAAGAATTCACAGAATAGTTGCAGTTCTAACGCAAGAAACGCAGAAAGCTTTGATTTACCTGAAAAAAAGTGCAGTTGATTCGCATTGCTTTAAGCTTGCGGAACAAACCGTACTTTCTCTTATAGAAGAGCTCCCGGAAATTCGTAGAAAGATTCTTCTTGATGTAAAAGCCGCGCTTGACGGTGATCCCGCCGCCCGCAGCGCAGAAGAGATTATTCTTTCTTATCCAGGACTTGAAGCGATTCTCGTTTATCGCGTCGCACATTTTCTTCATATAAATGGAGTACCGATAATCCCGCGAATAATGTCCGAGCATATTCACGGGAAAACAGGAATTGATATACACCCAGGCGCAGAAATAGGCGAATCGTTCTTTATAGATCACGGCACAGGAATCGTCATCGGCGAGACAACTGTCATCGGGAACAACGTAAAGCTCTATCAGGGCGTAACGCTCGGTGCCGTCAGCGTTAAAAAGGCGATGAGCAACAAAAAGCGCCATCCGACGATAGAGGATGATGTGACGATTTACGCCGGCGCGACAATTCTTGGCGGAGAAACTATAATTGGAAAAGGAAGCACGATAGGCGGAAATGTCTGGCTGACGAGCTCCGTACCACCTGGAAGCACAACAATAGCAAAACAAGAAACGATGTAAAGGCAGACGTGCATCAATACCTTCACTTAGACGCTTAATTCAAAGTGCGTAGTCGTGCCTCTACAACACCCCATAGACAAAAAAAACAGGGCTTGACAGATAACATCTGCCAAGCCCCATCGTCCAGCAAGCCGGACATCGGAGAGAGTTTATCAGCTTATTTACAAGCTGTAATAAACATAACATACCCGTAGAAAAAAGTCAACAAAAATTTAAGAATTTGTTAAGATTTCTTTTTTGCCTTTATGCATAAGGTTTCACAGGCTTTTTGACATACCTTTTTACCCCATATTTACACAAAAGCTGATGTATCATAAAATATAGGATAGCGGAGTTTCCCCGTGCGCAAAGCACAAAGCTTTAACCAACAATTTCTTGCGGATATAGTACATCGGTAGTACGTGGGCTTCCCAAGCCTGAGAGACGGGTCCGACTCCCGCTATCCGCTTACATTTTTTATGCCGAATAACCCCAACAGTCTTCTGCCGGATGACGCAAGCGCGATTCCCAACGCAATACTGCCGGCGGCGAATAACGTCGTATATCCATAATTCAAAGATTCTGCCATAAAACCGTTGACAGCACTTCGCATCGTAAGGAACATGCCGCCGCCCGGAACAAGCGGGAGCAAACCCGGCAACAAAAACACCGTTGCAGGCGTTTTTAGCGAAGCACCAAGAACTTCCGAAAGCACGGCGACGGTGAACGCTCCTGCAAGGTAAGACGAAGCCCCATCGCCACCAGTAATCTTAAACATAAACCAGCCGACAGCTCCGCAGAATGCCCCAATTACAATGTCGAGAGGCTTTGCATGCAAGTAAACCGAACTAAAACCGGCGGCTCCACAGCCCCACACTGCCGCCAACAGCGCGGAAAGAAGCAACGACCCCGCCAAACCAAACGAGTTTTCGGAAACAGCACCTAATCCAAAGCCGCTGGTGACAACACCAAGAGCCGAAACAGCCGTAGCCACATTAAACAGGTCGAACAAATAGAGTGCGAAAACCGCGCCCACAGAAAGACCTGCCGCAACCATAAACGCATCCAAAAGCCGCGCCGCCCCGGAAACAAGATCACCTTCAATTAAGTCACGGATGGCGTTTACAATAGCGAGTCCGGGCACTACCTGCATCAAAACGGAGATAAGCGTTATTTCAGTGGCGGGGATAAACCCTAGCAAAAAAGCAATTTCAGTTAATACTGACGTAATAGCGCCTGAAAGCAACGATGTACTGAAACTGCCGAATTGCCGCCGCTGCGAATATAACAGGAAAAGGCGCAAAAGGAACCCGATGACGAAAGCCGCAGACGCTTCTGCCAACGTTCCGCCGAACATAAACGCAAAGCAGAACGAACTTAATGCCGCTGCCACAAGAACGAGCGGCTTTTTATAAACTGGTGAATTTTCTATGCGGGAAAGCAGACTTTCTATAACACGCGGCTCATAAGTCTTTTTTTTCTTTTCTATGCGACGTGTAAGCTCATCAATCAAAGCGATTTTATCAAGATTTACGCCGCGTTTTTTTATGCGCCGGATTGCGGAATGATAGTGATCGTTATCATCAGTATACGAAAACTGAATAACAGTAGGCGTTACAAAACTCGATGCCGTTTTTGCGCCAAGAGCCGCCGCAATTTTGTTTACGATTGCTTCTGTGCGGTATGTCTCGCCGCCGTTCTCCAAAACGATTGCCCCCGCCCGAATCGCGATGTCAATCATGTCTTCGCAAGTAATTCCCATACAAAAAGAATAACAGCCCCACGCATTTCACGCAAGTAGAGTCACGTCCATGCGCGCAAACCCGCTTCTTTTCTTCTTGCTCAGAGCGTTTTTGTTTGATACTCTGTACACATGAACGAGTTTTACATACCTCTGCTTCCAATAACACTTGAAAAAAACACAGATCAAAAACTTAGCGACAGGGAAGTTCCCGGAATAGAACTGGAATATCCTTGGAAAGCATATTGCGGCAGGACACTTTTCACAGGTGCGTTCGTCGCCGGCGGAAAAGACGGGCTTGCCGTATCTTTCTGCGCGGAAGTGCCGCACAACAAGCTTGTCGCCAGACGCACAGAAAATAAAACAAAAGTATACGAAGATGACTGTCTGGAACTTTTTATAATGCCAGCCGCCCCCGCCGGCACTTCCGCAGGCTCCGTCTACTACGCATGGGAAATAAACCCGAACAACGCCTGCCTTGACTACCGCGTTTATACAGGCGACTTGGCGCACAAAACCTTAGAAGAAGCCCGCGCACAAAAAGACTTTGAAGTTTACGCCGGCGACGAAAAAATACACGGCTTTCATCAGGACACGATAGACGGGCTCCCGCTGCTTTGGGACTACAGCTGGAAAAGCAACGCTGTCCGGCGCATCGAAGTTGAAGATGATTTTTGGTATTTAGAGCTTTTTATTCCGTGGAAGGATTTTGGGCTTTCACAAGCCCCCGCGCCGGGAACCACTTGGTTCGGAACGATAAATCGCGTCGATGCGGGAGCAAGAAGCCGCGCCGTTTCTGGTGAAAACCGGAGCGAAAACCCCGGTCTTCTGTGCCTGCTCGACGAAACGGACTTGCCGAGCTTTCATCAGCCAAAGCATTTCGCCGCCTTCCACTTTGAAAAAGGCGACGAAACACGATAGTCTTTATACCCTGAACTTATCGATCTGACTGCCAATCTCATCGATTGATGATTTCATCTTGTCAGAAATCTCACGCAATGCAAGACCTGTCTCTTTGATTTTTCTAGCGCCAAGGGTCATATCCTCAACACTTGTCTGCATAATTCCGGTTGCATCCTGAAGATTCTGAACTTCCTCAAGAATCGCCTTATTGCCCTGCGACATTTCGACACTAGCTGTCTTAACTTCAATCGTAGAATCATTCATAGAGTGAAGGGCGTTCGAAATATGCATTGAACCGGTATTCTGCTCTTCCATTGCAGCCTGAATCTGGTGAACGAGCTGCTCTGTATCTGTAATCTTACTAGTTACGGACTGGAACGCTTTGCTCGACTCTATTGAAGCAGAAACTACGTGGTCAATTGAGCCTTTTATGTTGTTCAACTGATTACCAATAGTCTTTGACTGTGACGTAGATGTTTCTGACAGTTTACGGATTTCATCAGCAACTACAGAGAATCCCTTTCCTGCATCACCAGCATGAGCTGCCTCAATTGCGGCGTTCATTGCAAGAAGATTGGTCTGTGCGGCGATGGCGGCAATTGCGGAGTTTGCATCCTGCAAAGTTTCACTCTGGTTCTTGATATCCTCGATAATCTCGTTAACATTCAACTGCATCTGAATACCAGTCTGCGCAGAATCAGCAAGTCCGTCAAACGACTCTGACATTTTTTCAACAGAATTGTTTACAGACTTGATGTTTCCTATCATCTGCTCAATCGCGGAAGAAGCGTCAGAAACTTGCTCCGATTGTTTTTCGATCATTCGTCCCAAAGACTCAATGTTGCTTGCAATCTCATTTACGGCACCAGCTGTCTGCTGAACTGATCTGGACTGATGATCAATCTGATCGTGCACAGAGTCGATGCTTGTAAGAATTTCGTCAATTGAAGTTGCAGTATTCTGGGTGGAAGAATCGAGTACGCTACCGGCATCCCCAAGCGAATCCCTTGACTTTTTAACCTGCCCGATGATTGTCTGAAGTTTCTCGGTAAAGTTATTGAAGCCCACAACCACATCGCCAATTTCATCGTTCAGCTTGATGTCAATACGCTTTGTAAGGTCAGCGTCGCCTGTAGAAATATCATTAATCGTTGTCTTTACATATCCAAGCGGCTTAATAAGGATTGAAATAAGAATCCAGCTGGTGACAATAACGACAACAGCAGCAATTATAATTGCGATAATGATAACGTTTGTAATTTTTGAAAGGCTTTCAAAGTATTCGTCGTAAGGAGCGGCGCACAAAACAGCCCATCCGCTTTCATCCCCTACAGGAACGTATGAAACGACCTTTTTCTCGTTTGTTATCGGGTCGTTAAGAATCTCGAATCCGGATTTACCAGCGATGACTGAATCCATCATAAAATCCCAAGGAGTTTTATCCGCATCGTCCTTAACAGCAGGAGTTTCCGTCATGACGCCACCGCTATTCTGCATTGCCTCAAGCTCTTCCTCGCTAAGATCGGTGTATGTGGTGCGGCCTACCGTCATTCCCGTAGATGTTGAGATAATCGTCGGATGCGAATTTTTTCCAATCAAGATTGAGTCCGAAAGATTGTAGACGTCGGAGCCATTTACAATTGAGGACAGGATTCCGACAGCCTTAGAAGGATTGTTTATGCTGTAAACCGGTATGCAGTAGAACATAATAGTGTCATCGGAACCATCATCCATCATAAAACTTTTTGGAAGAGGATCAATGACAACACGGTTTCCAGATATCGTGTTAATAAAGAATTCTATTTCAGAAACATCTACATACACACCGTCCGGTCTGATACAGATACCTTCGGCGCTGTAAAATGCCAGGTTCTCAAAATGCTCGCGGTCCTTTGCTACAATTCCTTCAAGCTGAGCTGTTTTTTCTTCCAAAGAAATCGATTCATCGCGGATAAAAGGAAGGGAAGCGATTGAATCCAGAAGGTAGAACTCTTTTTTGTTCACATCCTGCAGAATCCGGGCGGATTTCTGTGCATTCAAGTTCATGATTTGTTCTGTATTGGTACTGATAGAAGTTGCCAATTCACTTCTTGCGATAAGCCCTACAACAATAACGGCAAGATTTATCAATAAGACAACAAATACAATTATCTTAAACTTTAATCCAACTTTCATCCAAACCTCCTGCAAACAATAAGTGGTAAATATATTTTTATTAGAGATTTTAGATTTTGTAAATGTTTGCTTTATTTTTGTAAAAACTCATTCTTAATGATAATATTTTCTGACAAAAAAAAGCTGCCCGCACATTTGTACGAGCAGCCATAAACCAGTCTATATCAACCTTATTTCTTTTCCTCTTTTTTCTTGTTAGGAATAACAAGGTTCAGGATAATACCAACGATTGTTGAAAGCGCAATACCGCTGAGCTTGAAATTGAAACTTGAACCAACAGAGAACTGAAGGACTCCACCGCCAATACCAATAACAAGGATAACAGAAGAAATCGTAAGGTTTCTCTTGTCCTGATAGTCGATTCCAGCGTCTACAATCGTGCGAAGACCGCTCGATGCGATAAGTCCGTAAAGGAGCGTACAAATACCGCCAAGAACAGGTGTCGGAATTGTGTTTATAAGAGCACCGAATTTCTCGCAGAAAGAAAGGATTATCGCAATTACAGCAGCACCGCCGATTACCCATACAGAGTAAACTTTTGTGATTGCCATAACGCCGATGTTCTCACCGTATGTCGTGTTCGGCGGTCCGCCCCAAACAGCAGCCCAAGCTGTTGCAAGACCATCACCAAGGAGCGTTCTGTGAAGTCCCGGATCCTTGTAGTAGTCTTTTCCAACAACTTTTGATGTCGTAAGCATATCGCCAAGGTGCTCACAAACTGTTGAGATTGCAATGATTATGAACGTTACGATTGAAACAAGGTTGAACTTAGGCGCAACCCAGCTCCAGCCTGACATACTCAGCGAGCCTTCTGAATGCAGGAACGGCAGCGCGAACCAACGTGCAGAAGCAACTCCGCTAAAGTCGATAAGCTTGTATGCAGGGAAGAAGCAGCCCATAATCAGCGTGAAAATATAACCGCCGAGCAATCCGATAAGGATTGAAAGCGTGTTGAAGAACCCCTTGAAGAAAATTGTCGCAATAACAGCGATAATAAGTGTTACCGCACCAATACTTCCGTATACGAGTGAGTAAATGGCATTATCCGTGGACGGATTGATGTAGAAGAACTGCTGAATTGCTGTAGGAGCAAGTCCAAGTCCGATTACGATGATTACAGAACCGATTACGACCGGTGGAAGAGCCTTGTCTATCCACGATTTTCCAGCAAACTTGATAATCAGCGCGATTACGGCATAAAAAATACCGGCGAAAATCGCACCACCCATTGCATACTGTGATCCGTAAGCCTGGCTTATTGCGATTAATCCCGGTATGAAAGAGAACGAAGAACCCAAGAATGCAGGTACCTTCGCGCCTGTAACAAGGATATAAATCAATGTTCCGGTTCCAGCCGTGAACAAAGCTGTTGATGTGCTTAGTCCTGTAAGCAGCGGAACAAGAACCGTCGCCCCGAACATGGCGAAAACATGCTGAAAGCTTAGCGGTATCCACTTAGATACCGGTGGCTTGTCGCTCGGTCCGTAGAATTGCGAACTCATTTCCAACTCCTCATTTTTGAAACGATTGATTTGTAACGATTTCCGCACAAATCAAAATATTATACCACCAAACCCAGAAAAATGGCAAATATATATTTAGGACTTGCACACGAACTGCCGATATTTTGTAATATAAGAGGAAATTATGAATATTGATATTCTGAAATCTGCTGATATAGATTACGACAGTGGTTTAGATCGTTTTAGTGGTCTTGATGCTGTCTATCAAAAATTTCTGCGGATGTTCCCCGAAGATCCAAGCTACAACAACACAATTGACGCAATAAAAAAAGAAGATTACGAGGAAGCCTTTACTTTTGCCCACACGCTCAAAGGTACAGCAGGAAACCTTAGCCTATCTGAATTATACCGTGCAACAAGTTTGCTTGTAGAAGACCTTAGAGTTAAAAAAACAGAAAATCTTACCGCCCTTCTTGCCAACGTCACAGAATCCTACAAAAAAACAACAGAAGCGATAAAAAAGGCAGACGCTGATGAATGATGTTTTTGAAAAACTGGAAGAATGGGGCTGCGACGTCGCTGGAACGAAACGACGTTTTCTTAATGATGACAGCCTCTACATTGCATGCCTTAACGGAGTCCTCGACGACAACTCGTTCGAGCGGCTCGGTGACGCGTTGAAAACGCATGACTGCAAACAGGCGTTCGAAGCAACCCACAACATAAAAGGATTCCTTGCCAACATGGGGCTTACGCCAATGTATGATATAGCAATTCAAATTATGGAACCGCTCCGCAAAGGGACGGTTACAGGTCACGAAGAAAACTACAAAGCACTTATGGCGTCAAAAGAAAAACTGGCGAAAATAATGAACAGGAATTAGCGTAAATGCTTTATTCAAAGTGCGTAGCCAACACCCTGCATCTGCCACAAGTTCAGCCCTACGGGCTTCAATAGTGTCAATGCAGGGAATGTTGGCTATGCACTTCTGAGTGCAATCATATTATGTTAATTGCATTGGCAAATCCGCTTTTGCCGCCATTTTTCTTATCTCTTCTTTCCACATTTCAACGAACTTTTTAGGGCGGAGCGGTTCTGCCAAAGCCCCAAAAGAAAGCGTTTTTGCAAGAACTTCCGTAAAATTCGCGACAGGGAACGTAAGTTCAGCTGCTGTTTTATCCTTGTCCTTCCAACGGAATTTCTGGTCATTGTGCCACACTTGTGACTCGACGATGCGAGCGGCAGCACCATAAAACCGGATTTTTACGGAAGAAACATCTTTGCCTTTGAAAATGCCGTAACCGCTTGAAATAGTGCTAAGAAGCTCCTCACGGTATTCTTTGCCGTGGCGCAAAAACTTTTCTTTTGTAGCCGAAATATCATTTATCCTTGATATATTGAACGTGCGTATTCCTTCTTTCGTTCTGTCGTAACAAATCATATACCAGGAATCGTCATAGTTTATAAGATGCTCCGGCTCCACGAC
The DNA here is from genome assembly GCA_017618015.1 of Spirochaetaceae bacterium. GTDB lineage: Bacteria > Spirochaetota > Spirochaetia > Treponematales > Treponemataceae > Treponema_I. Next base: position 34,607 of record JAFZVC010000049.1, on the reverse strand, counting down.
TCGATCCGAAAGCTCGTTGTTAACATTGATATACTGAATCTGGACACAAGTTCTGTTCTTAACAGCCTCACAGATGATTGCAAAATACTCCGGTTTCATAACACCGGCTTTCGGGAACTGGTACGATATGCGCTCGCACACAGCCCTGTACTCTTCCGGAATGCTGTCCTCAAGCTGCTTCAGAAGTTCATTGCTATATATCGGGATATAATGATGGCTGTCGGCAAGCGACTTTATCATCACGTAGAACAGCATAAGGCTCTGGTCCGCAAAAGCGAGCGCGTTAAACTCTTCTTCGTACACATATCCTTTGTTTTTCCGGTCATAAAGGACAGGAGCCATAAGCCGTTCCCGAAGATACTCAATATCGCGTTTCACCTGCCGAACGGAAACCTCGAATTTCTGAGCAACCTCGTTTATCGTAGTTTTTCCTGCAAGACGGATCTGCCTGTCGATAAAAAGGATTCTTTCAGTCTGGCTCATTGCTTTCTCCTCCCGCGTGAAGCCACGTCAGTTCATGCTTATTATAGCACAGATGAACAACTTTGCTGTTCGGAATCGCGGCAAACTTCTGGACAAGACTCCAGTCAATCGCTCCTTGCATTTTTATAGTGCATATCATGTTACGGCACATTCCCGATTCCAGCCACATTAAAACCCAGTCATAAAGCCGTTCCGGGTAGCAAATCACGTCGGAAAAAACCCAGTCAAAAAAGCCAAGATCCTGCGGTTTAAGCGTAAAGGCATCATGCGTCATAAAAGAAACGCAGGGGTCGCTCATAAGGGAGTCTGCGAGCGGCGCTCTGTCAACGGCAAGGACTTCACAGCCAAGCTTGCGGAGCACCCACGTCCAGCCGCCAGGACACGCACCAGCGTCAAAACAACGCTGCCCGGCTTGCGGTAAACAGGCATCTCCGAAAAACCCCGCGAACCGCACAAGAGCTTCCTGTATCTTTAGATACGCGCGGCTCGGCGGATTAACGTGATCCTCGACGAATCGGAACAATCCCGCCGGCAAACTTGAAGTCGTTTTTTCGGAAAAAAACATGTGATTGCTGTCCAAAAGCGTATAAAGCCCGATTGGCGATGACGGCATTGTAAACGGGAACTGTTTTTCTTTTACGTTGATGTACGGAAGTTTTTCCTGAATAAGGGCAGCACGGCGGAATTGTGTAAACTGATAAGAGCCCCAGTTGCGCTGGATATCTTTTAAGAGACGTGCTGCTTCACCAATGGAAGCGAACTCGCACTTTTTAGGCTCAACCATAGCGGTGCTGCACCAGTACGGTATCGACGCCGAAAAATCATCAGTAATATTTGCTTTGGGGTAATGGATTAAATCTCCGTAGAAAGCAGGCTTCCCATATTGGGGGAACCTTTCTTCTACTTCTGATATAAGGAAATCTTTTTTTTCTGGAAATGAAAGAAAAAATGCACCAGGCAGGTTTTCTATACTGTCATGCATAGGGAGTACATTTCTTCTTCCTCATACTCTGCCGCTGACATAGCAAGTTTTTCGATATACTTGTACAAAAGCCTAGAGCCTGGAGAACGAAGAAGCTTGAAGCCTACCTCCGTAGAGCCGTTTTCTTCCTTTATCCACATTGGATGACCAATGAGTGAAAAAGGCTGTGCAGATCCTTTTCGCGGTGATGTAACTTTCAGATTGAAGTCAGTGTCCATATCGACAGATAAAGAAGCGGGGAATCGAATCCTGCAGCCCAGCATGCTTATATCAACAAGAACGCCAGGAAAAACACAAAGCTCAGGAGCATCTACACGTCCGATATCATCGAAACGTTCATCTTTTCTTTGTTCAAACTGCATGGCTACACTTTAATACTGTCCATGTTTTTTTTCAAGGGGCATAAGTCAGAAATCGGGCTGACCGCACCCCTTCAGCCCTTGTAAAATATAGCCCGGAGCCAATTTTCAGAAATCTTAACAAATTCTTAAATTTTTCGTTTTCCAGAGGAAATTAGGGAACAATAAATACCGGTACTACTGAAGTGAAATGACCATCGCTGGCACAACGACCACATAATCATCATAGACATCGGCAAAGGTACAGGCGTTTCCATTGCAGTTTATCAGACGAACTGCGCTACTATCATTATACTCAGGCGATCTAAGCATCCAATAGCTGCCGTAAATGTCACTTCTTGAAGTCTTGTAGACACTGTTCGCAAGCGCATATTCGGTCGGCATACGGATTCTGGAGTTGCCTTCTCCGTATGTATTGCATTCTGTAAACCCGTATTCCAGCATTGTCGCTTCCTTTTCGCTCAGCAAGAAAACACTGTCGCTCGTATCATCACAGGCATAATCATTTCTACCGCCGTTCCACTGTCTGCTGTTTTCAGCAGGATTAGCACTGGCAGCGCTATTGTCAACAATCGTCGTTGCTATTTGGTTTTGTGCGCTTTCTGTAAACGCGCTCTGCAAAAAGCCTTTCTCGCTGTAAACAGTGCTCGTTGTTTGTCTTGCATCGTCAGATGACTTGACCACGTAATCAAGACCGTTCAGATAAGCGCGGATCGTAGAATACATATAGTTGTTCGGGTAAACGGTTTTACCGTCAATCGTTCTGTTCACCCTATGATAATCGTAATACGGCACATAACCGGGCAAAATGTTTTCCGCAAGCAGCAGAGCATTGCCTGTTTCATTATAGTCCTGTGTAAGAACGCGCCACTTTATCGGTTCAACCTTAAAATACTTAACACTTTCCTCAGACTCGTCTTCATCGATAAGCTCGCTGTCAAGCTCATCGACTTCATCAGTCTCTTCATCGTCATCTTCAACTTCAGCGTCTTCGGCATTTATAACTGCAGGATTATCATCATCGGTAATTTCCGCGCTTTCTGTTTCAACACATTTGGCGTAGTAATTTCCGTCACTTCCCACGTAGTAAGTATTTCCACCCATTTCATACAATTGGGTTTCATTAACAAGAACAGAGTCCTCTTTTGCTGATTGTGGCCAGTCGCCAAAGATTACATAAGTTCCTTCAGTACCTGCCGTTCCGTCCGTTCCTTCAGGAAGAAATGTCACCGTTTCATTAAAACTATAAGTAGGCCTGAACTTCTTCATATTGAAGACAGCCGTTACCGTCACATCAGATGCTGGCATAATGATTTTTTTTGTGCAGCTGAATCCGCTTGTCTCAAGCTTTTTACCCGTCGCATCTTTTATGGAAAACACGCCAATCTCAAATTCTTCGTCGGGCGTTACTGATATCGTTATTTCTTCGCCAGGTAATGATTTTTCTGCAGATATCGTTACCGTACCGTTCTTCGAGCTGTTTACGATTACTTCATATATAGCTGAAAACTCTGCTTCAACTATCACATTTGACGACGGCATGACGAATGTCATTGCATCATCCGTTTCACTTACCTCAACAACTTCTCCCGATTCGTCTGTTACATGTACGGTTTTAAGAGCGTATCCTTCTTTTGGTATTACGGTAAGCGTTATCTCACTTCCTTCTGCAACATCTTCTGTAGAAACTTCAACCGTTCCGTTATCTGAATCGTTAATAGTTATTTCGAAAAGAGCTGAAAACTCTGCCTCAACCGTCACATTAGACGATGGCATAATGAACGTTCTCATGTCTCCGGTTCCACGGCATACAACCGTTTCTCCGGACGAATCTTTTATAATAAGAGCTTTTAGACCGTATCCTTCTTCTGGTATAATAATCAGTTTTACTTCGCTACTGGCTGATGCTTGTACTACAGTCGCCTTAACTGTTCCGTTCAACGAATTGATTACGGATACAGCATACACTTCGGACGGCAACTCATTCTGACATCCGAACTGAGAAAAAATCATACAAAAAGCCGCGAATAAAACGAGCATTGTTTTGAGATTTTTCATCATCGCTTCTCCATAAAAAATACGCAATATCAAACGCTTACAGTCCATCCCACCGAAGCTCTATCGCATCTATTGTATTTTGCACAATTTGGCTTTAACTGACAACCCATCCGTTTTCAACAGGAATTTCTGGAGAACCACCGCTGTCTTCTTCGAACGTCGTTATTGAAACGACACGCAGCGTTTTATCGACGCTGCCCGTAGATCGCTTGCGCACAATAAAAAGCTCGGCGGAAGAAAGACCGGTATCCCATCGGATTTTGTTGAACGTCTCCCAAAGAGAATTGTCGTCATACTCAAAATCATGGCCTGCCTCCACATTAACATAGGCGACAGGTGCTTTCGTTCTCTCCGCATAACCTAGAGCAAGCTCATAGATTTTCTTACAGACAGCCTGAATATCCATAAACTCACTATAAGGCATAAACTTTTAAAACACAAGTGATTAATATGGCGGGTACGTCATTACTCTGACATCGCTCCGCGCCAATTGGTATAGGAGATTTATTACAAATGTCCGCATACACGAACTGACAATTACTGCTCGGAGAAGAAGGAAGCCATATCCTGATCAAGGCAATCGTACAGATAATTGCTCTCTAACCGCAAAAACGCCGAGCGCGAGATATTTCTGCCGCCAAACCGTGCGATATGGTCTGTATATACTTGAGAGTCGAGCAACCTTCCGCCACAAGAACGGAAAACTTTCATAAAATTAACGAACGCGCATTTGGACGCTTCAGGCACGAGTGAAAACATCGACTCACCAAAGAACATTGAGCCAAGCTGAACGCCATAAAAACCGCCGACAAGGTTTCCGTTCTGCCACGTTTCAAAGGAGTGCGCATATCCTGCTTCATGGAACGCACAGTATGCGTCAATCATTTCTGGCAGTATCCAAGTGCCGTCCTGTCCGGGGCGATCAACAGCCGAGCAAGCCGTTATCACTGAGCGAAAAGCTGCGTCCATTGTAAAGACGAACTTCTCTTTTTCTGACAATGATTCGTTACGGCGCAAAAAACGCTCCAAACGCGACGGGATATGAAACTCTTCCGGAAACAGCACAAAACGCGGGTCGGGCGACCACCACATAATAGGATCTTTTTTTGAATACCACGGAAATATTCCCTGATAATACGCTGAAAGCAGCATATCGCAAGAAAGGTCACCGCCGTAACACAAAAGCCCGTCGTGCGCCGTCTCCGGGTCAGGGAACTCGTATTTATATGGATTCATAAGAAATGACGACCGCGTCATGGTCTGCGTTCAGGGAGCATATAGCTTTACCACCCCGGACAAGATGCCCGAAGAGCACCTCGTCAACAAGCGCCGAAGAAATTTCGCTGTCTATAAGACGGCTTACGTTCCGCGCACCGTATTCCGGCGAACAGCCTTTGTCCGCAAAGTATGCAACGCAGTCATCAGTAACAGAAAGCTCAACTTTTTTGTTCGCAAGCCGTGCGGCAAGCTTGGCAATTTCAGCGCGGACTATGTTTTTCATAACATCAAGGTTAAGGTGCGCGAACGGCACGACAGCATCGAGCCGGTTGCGGAATTCCGGCGTAAAAATATTTCCGACAGATTCGCGGACCACTTCTTCCGTCTGAACAGCACTTCCAAAACCGATTAAAGGCTTTGCCAGTTCTGCGCCGCCGGCATTACTCGTCATTATTATGATTGTGTTGCGGAAATCTGCCTTTCGTCCCTGGTTGTCCGTCAAAGAAGCATAGTCCATAACTTGCAGAAGCAGATTGTATATGTCACGGTGAGCTTTCTCAATTTCGTCAAGAAGCACGACAGAATACGGCTCACGGCGGACAGCGTCAGTAAGAAGACCGCCTTCCTCAAAGCCGACGTAGCCCGGCGGCGAGCCTATAAGGCGGCTTACCGTGTGCTTTTCCTGATACTCGCTCATGTCAAAGCGGAGCAGTTTCAAACCAAGTATGTCCGCGAGAGCCACTGCCAACGCAGTTTTTCCTACGCCGGTAGGTCCTGCAAAAAGGAAGCAACCGGCTGGCTTATCCGGGTTCCTGAATCCCGCGCGAGAGCGTTTTACCGCCTGCGCAAGGAGCGAAACAGCTTTTTCCTGCCCAAACACACGCTCAGAAAGAAGCTTTTCCAAATCACGCAGCTGTTTTTTCTCATCTATCGCGACTGTCCGCTCAGGCACTTTCGCCATCTTTGCTATCAGTTTTTCAATTATATCTGTATCAACGACCGGGTACGCTTTATTCTCTTCGCTATCTGTATCCGCGCCCCGTGGTGCCGCCTGAACATTCCTTGCCCCGGCGGCATCCATTTCAGAATCAGCTGTCCTTGCGTCATCTGAACATCGGTCAGTATTCCCTTTCCGACCTTCAACTCCAGGATACTCAGGATGAATGCGCATCCAAGCTCCTGCCTCATCCATTATGTCAATGGCTTTATCAGGAAGTCGTTTTTCCTGAAGAAACTGCACTGACAATTCCACCGCCGAAACAAGAGCTTCGTCTGTGTAGCGTACCTGATGGAAATCCTCGTATCGCGGGCGGAGTCCTTTAAGTATTTCGACAGCCTCTTCCGTCGTAGGCTCCTGTATCTCAATTTTCTGAAAGCGCCGGGCAAGCGCCTTATCTTTTTCGAACGTTTTAGAATATTCTTCGAATGTCGTGGAGCCTATACACTTAAGCCGCCCGTCAGAAAGCACCGGCTTAAGAATGTTTGCAGCATCAAGAGTGCCACCAGAAACGGCTCCTGCTCCGACAATCGTATGTATCTCATCAATGTAAAGAACAGAATTCTTCTTTTTTATGAGCTCATCAACTACTTTTTTAAGGCGTTCCTCAAAATCGCCGCGGAACTTTGTTCCCGCAATGAGTGCGCCCATATCAAGCGCGTAAATAGAAACCCCGCGCAAAACATCAGGAACTTCGCCATCAACGATGCGCCTGGCAAGTCCCTGCGTGACGGCTGTTTTTCCAACGCCAGCGTCGCCTACATGAATCGGGTTGTTCTTAACACGGCGGCAAAGAACCTGAATTGTCCGCTCTATTTCCGGCTCACGTCCGACAAGCACGTCAAAACTGCCGTCAGCAGCTTCTTCTGTAAGGTTTCGCGTATACCGTGCAAGCGCAGACCGGTTGTCTTTGTTGCGTCTTGGCTTTTGCACCCCTGGTCGCCCTGTATTCTCTGCTGAATCGGCAGCATCAGCATCGGCAGCGTCATCCTGCGGCGCGGACTTCCTTAGCGTTTCCGCTTCGTCCGTTGAAAGCGAATAATCATCACCGTATGGATTTCCGTTTCCATAGGCATTAAAGCTTAGAACTTCCATAAGGCGGAGCTTGTCCAGATGGCCTTTTCGTAAGTAATAGGAACAATATTCGCGCGAATCGTCGAACATGCAGACTATTACGTCCGTCAGTTCGACTGTCTTTTTTTCAGCAGCTACACAATGCATTACAGCGCGTTGCAAAAGCGACTGAAAACCGAGCGTCTGCATCGGATCCGCGTCACCCATGCATGGAACCTGTTTTTCTAGGTATGAGGAAACGCCTGAGCGGATAAAATCGGTGTCCGCGCCACACACCACAAAAAGGTCCTGTATCGATTCTAGTTCAAGTGCGGCTGCAAGAATGTGTTCTGGGGTAACAAATCCGTGTTTTTTTGCTTTTGCATTGATGACCGCCTTGTCAAGAACTTTCTGAAGCTCAACGGCAATCGTCATGCAACCTCCAACTCACAACGAAGCGGGAATCCGTTGTTGCGGGCATTTTGGATTGCAGCCGCAGCAAGCGTCTGCGCTATATCGAAACTATATACGCCTATGACGGCAGAACCACGTCTGTGAACAGTTTCCATTAGAGAAACAGCCTCCGTCTCTGGCTTGTTGAAAATTCCCATGAGAAGAGAGACGACGAATTCTTTTGTCGTGTAGTCGTCATTGTAGAGAATAACATTATAACTGTCTGGAGCCGTGATTTCTTCTTCAGTGACAAGCGCACTGTCGGCAAATTCTTCAATCTTCCAGTTCATTTACGTTTATAATACAATCCTATAATATATATTAATTATAACACATAAAATCTTAATATCAGCCCCGCAAAACCGAAAATAAATATATGCAGAACGAAAAAGACAATCAGAACATTTTTTTTGACGAGCCGACAGACATCGCCCTGCCGTCAACGACAAAAAAAGGGTCGAAGACAACAAACACAAAACGCACGGCTCCAAAAAAGACGTCATCCAGAAAGAAAGATCATTTTGGCGTAGTTTACAACGCACCTGTTACACTTACATTCTCGCTGCTTTGTATTGCGGTAATCCTTCTGAAACAGAAATTACAGAATCTGCCCGTTATTTTTACCGCTCCAGCTTGTCAGGCAAGCGAATTTGCGTTCAACTGGAAAGATCCGATTCATTATGCACGTCTTGTTCTGCACGTTTTTGGTCATACGGACTGGAATCAGCTTACAGGAAATCTGGCTTTTATTCTACTGCTAGGCCCGGCACTTGAAGACAAATTCGGCAGCGGGTTGCTCGCTCTTATGATGATAATCACGGCATTCATATCCGGTGTTATAAACGCGTGCTTTATTCCGTCCGTCCTTATGGGGGCTAGCGGCATCGTGTTTATGATGATTCTGCTTTCTTCAGTCACAGCGGCCGATAAGACAAAAATCCCTTTGACGTTCATTCTTATTTGCCTCATTTACGTTGGAAAAGAGTTCCTTATTCATGAAGAGGCAGGAACGGCGGCTGTAATGACAGTGGCGCACATAGCTGGCGGTATATGCGGCAGCATCTTAGGCTTTTTGGGGATGGGCTCTTCAAAGAAACGATCGTAAACCGCAAGACACAAAAAAAGGTGCCGCATCGGAAAACCGGTACGACACCTTATTAAATCAAGCTTCAAATCAGAATTATTATCTGAACGCCCATGTTACTTCAGAAAGATGATCCTGATCTACCTGAACAAAATCTCTGGTCAAAGTCTCTACAACGTTTACACCTTCCTGAATAACAAATACAGCTTCTCCCCTATAATAGTGGTGTGTTGTCTTTGTCTTCAGTGCGATGAAAAGCTTTACTTTCGTGCCTTCCTGAATTGCGTTCTCAAACTCCAAATCCACTACACTATTTGGATTCATATCAGTAACTCGTTTTTCCTCAATAATTGTCGCAGGTTTACTAGTTGTCCACTCTGATGCTTCAGCATCATTAACTTCAAAGAGGATTGCTTTTACTGTATAACTATCGTCTATAGGGTTTTCTCCATTCTGAACCCTTGTAAAAACCTTTCCAAGAGCGCCAAACATTGAGCAGCTTGAAATTACGATGACAAGTCCAACAATCAGAATAACAGATGATATTTTAAAAATTTTATTCATTTTCATAAGACCTCCTCATCAATTACGGCAGTGTAATGGTGATATGTACTGTACCATACTTCGGCTTTTCCGGAACATCAACTGTAGTAGATGAAGGAACAGCACCTTCTCCAGCTACCTGTGGCGCGGCAGGAGCAACAGATTCTGTCTCGCTAGGAAGCTTAACACCAGAACTACCACTAGTCTTAATAATCATACCATCCTGTGGCGTAACAAAAGAACCGTTGGAAACCGCCACGCTTTCGCCCTGGTTTACAAAAACAGCACCTAAATCATTCGGGTATGAGAAATCAAAACCAGCTTCCTCATACGATACAGTTCCTGGAGCCGGCGTTTCGACAACAGGCTCTGCCTGTACTGGTTCAGTAGCAGCAGGTTCTGTCGCGGCCGGTTCTGTAGTTGCAGGCTCTGTCTGAACAGCTTCGCCCGATTCTGTCTCAACAGCAGTCGTTGTTGTCTCTTCTGTAGTAGCAGTCTGTTCTTCAGTAGTAGGTGTTTGTCCTTCTTCAGATGCTTCCTGGGCTACTGGTGCTGGCATATTCACTTTCGCTACATATCTTTCCTGCGGTCCTGTGATACACCATCTTCCAGAAGTTCCTATAACTCTTCCGTCAGAGTAAACATCACCGCTCGTTCCGCGTACAGAAGCGGTTGCGGCAGGGGTCTTAACAGCAAAGCCTACACGCTTATTTTCTGCCGGTTTTACATCAGCAGAAATAGAGCCTGTATCAAGATATACAGAAGAGGCTTTATCGCCGTCTTTTTCGAACAGCTGCTCAATTGTAAGGCGTGTAAGTGCCTTAACCTTGATTACTGTTTCGTCAAAAGAAAGGACAGCTTCTGACTTAAATCCGGTAGAAATTACTGAACCGGCAGGCAGAATATCTCCTTTGACAACGGCAACCCATTTATTATCACGCTGAACTTCAACTTTTCCGCTGACTTCAACGACTTTAACTTCCATAGCGGCAAGAGATGCAAAAACACAGCACATTACTGCTGCAACAAGAATCTTTTTAATAACAGACATATTCGCCTCCTATTAGCACAAAGTTTTTTCAGATGCAACCACAAATTCCGTCAGAATGAAATCTGCGCTCTGACAGAACCCGTAAAATATGAAACACTTGAATCGCTCACAGGTATCACCAGTCCACTGGAAGCAGAGAGACTAACATCACTGAACCACTGGAATGCGGCACTCAAATTAGCCTGGAAAACATCAAGTCCGAAAGAAGCCTCTTCATCAGATGCATAAAGCAGAGCCAAATCCGTATTAAGAACCCACTTGTCTGTAGGTTTCATTGAATAAGCAAGAGCAATCTTCAACAAATCTGAACAGCCGATTCTTCCATCATTTGAAACAGGCAGATCCGTAAATGGAAGGAATCCTGTAGTTGCAAACATAGTCGTAAATGTAATTGCGGAATCAAGGAAATCAGGATAATAAGAAACTCCTGCCTTACCCATAATTCCAGCCTTAGAATCAGGACCAAGAGCAAATCCGAAAGAGAATGCCGCGTTGTAGTACAAAAGCGGAATAATAGAACCGCGTGCACTTATCGAAGCAAATCCACGGGACAACTTATCTGATTCCTCAACAGTATTACAGTTGATGAACATATCGAATTCCGCATCAAATGACTGACCAGCAACAAGGCTTGGAGCAGAACCACGAGCAAGAATAGCAACATAACCAGGAGCAAGAGAATAAATTGAAGAATCAGACGGGCTTACAGCGATGCCGTAAACACCTGTCGTCTTTGCATTCTGAAGTCCGGTATAGCCAACGCCCGCAGAAACAGAGAAAAGCTTGAATGGCATAGAAGCATAAACACCGTCCATGTTCTGGTTAAAAATCATGGTTGTACAATCAGCTACCGCGAAACGTCCGATGTTTATATCAAGTGTATAGTCACCAATGGAAAGAGGAAGATTATACTTCAAAAGATCGACGTTGAGTGTGTTTCTTACAGAAAAAACCTGAGCATCTGTAAGAGAGAGCGGCCATACGAATCCGTAGCTAAGGTTTAATGTCCAGCCAGCTTCTATAGAGAGCGTTCCCAATGGAAGAGGGGTACGGAACCAACCTGTAAGTTTTTCTGTCAAACCAAAGATTCCAGAGAAATCATCAGTAAACCACTCACGACCACCAAAAGAAAGGTTTGAATCGAGCTGACCACCACCGTCTAAAGCGGCGAGCGGCGACACAACCGTAAGAATCAACAGTACACTTATTAATATAGTTATAAATCTTTTTTTCATTTTTATTCTCCGGTAGTTTCAGAACTAGGCTCGGTAACAGTTTCAGCCTCAGTAACAACTTCTGCTACGGGTTCTGCTCCGTCAACAGGTACGGTTTCTGATTCTGGTGCATTTTCAGCCGCAGGAACTGCTTCGACGACAGGTGCAGCTTCTGGCTCCGGCTCTACAACCGGCTCTGGGGCTACCTCGTTCTCAAGGCAATTATAAATAACATTCAGAGCCCTGTAGCCTGAAATATGGGCCATAGGATCATCTGCGAATGAAAAATATCCCTTTGACTGGAATTCACGGAATGCATAGTGGTTGGAACCAAAGATGGAATACATAAGTCCGCCCTTCATCTTCCATACCTTCATGCACAAACCAGCAAGCTCCTTGAGCATAATTGGCGCATCAGCGTTCTTATAGCTTCCGTAACCGGCTGCTTCAAGGGCATCAAGAGATGCACGACCATTAGCCACATCTGGAACAAGCTCCAGATATACAGCCAAGAAATAACCTACCTGACCTACAGTGGCTTCCTCCGTCTCAATCATTCTTGAGACTTCATCAGGATTCTGAGCGAAAAGCCCGGAAAGAGAAATCAATACAATTAATAAAACTATAAAAACCTTTTTCCCATTCATATTATTATATTTTAACATAGATTTAAAAAAAAACAATGTATATGAAAAAAAAACGCTTTGGCTCAAAAAAAACGGGTCTCGCCAAAACTGACGAAGCCCGCATTGCGCTTACATTTGATTAGATTGCAGCCAGACCGAGTTTAATGTCATCGATGATGTCATCGATGTTCTCAAGACCGCAGCTGAAGCGAACCATTCCGCCGTCAATGCCCGCCGCCACAAGCTGCTCGTCTGTCAGCTGGCGGTGCGTCGCGCTGGCTGGATGAAGCACGCATGTACGGATATCTGCGACATGAACCTCGTCACTTGCGAGCTTAAGCGCGTCCATAAAGCGGATTGCGGCATTACGTCCGCCTTTGATACTTATGGAAACTACGCCGCTGCAGCCTTTTGGCAGATATTTTTGTGCCAGCGCATAAGACTTGTCATCCGGCAAGCCTGGGTATGTGACACTCGCGATTTTGTCGGAGCTTTTGAAGAACTTCGCGACCGTGAGCGCATTCTGGCAATAGCGCTCCATGCGGAGAGGAAGTGTCTCCAAGCCCATGTTCAAGTAGAACGCGCTCTGGGCGGCGGGGTAACAGCCGAAGTCGCGCATAAGCTGAGTACGAGCTTTTATGATGTATGCGGCATTGCCAAACTCTTTTGTGTAATTCAAGCCATGGTAACTTTCGTCAGGCTCTACCATATCAGCGAAGAAACCAGTCGCTTTGTTCGCTTTAACCCAGTCGAACTTGCCACTGTCTACAATTACTCCACCACCCTGAATTGCATGACCGTCCATGTATTTTGTAGTTGAATGGATAACGATATCGCATCCCCACTCAAACGGGCGGCACAGGATAGGCGTAGCGAACGTATTGTCTACAATGAGCGGAACGTTTTTCTCATGCGCGACGGCAGCCCACTTCTCTATGTCGAACACTGTCAAAGCCGGATTCGCGATTGTCTCGCCGAATACACACTTTGTATTAGGCTTGAAAGCTGCACGGATTTCGTCCGGAGTAGCATCGGCTTTTACCCAGATACACTCAATGCCGAGTTTTTTGAGCGTTACGCTGAAAAGGTTTACTGTACCGCCGTAGATGCATGTGCTTGAAATAAAACTGTCACCAGCAGAACACAGGTTAAGTATTGAGCAGAGGGAAGCTGCCTGTCCGCTCGAAGTGAGCATAGCGCCAACACCGCCCTCCAATGCAGCGATTTTCTTTTCCACCGCATCGCAAGTAGGGTTTGCAAAGCGGGAGTACATGTACTCCGTAGGCTTGTCAAAAAGAGCCGCAACATGCTCTGTTGAATCAAATCTGTATGTCGTGCTCTGTACAATCGGCACGACTCTAGGCTCTCCGTTTTTTGGTGAATATCCTGCATGAAGACACAATGTTTCCGCTTTCATAAAAACCTCACTTGATGAATTACCGGGCTTTCCGTGACAACCGACGACGGTTTTCAAAACGCCCTATGCGTTATTTTACATAGAAGCAAAGCAGATATCAATACTCCCCTCGTTTTTTCTGAACGCTACCGCTTCCGCAAGGTCCTGTTCCCGGATACTGAACGAGCCCGCCATATCAGCTATTGTCCGGGCGACTTTCATGCAGCTGTGAACTGCGCGCGCTGAAAAATCATATTTTGTGACGGCTTCCGTCAAGAACTTCCGGCTATCCGCAGACAGTTTGCAGTAATACTGGATTTCCTCAGGCGAGAGCATGCTGTTCTTCTTCCCCTGCCGCTTCAACTGAGTCTTGACGGCGCGCTCAATATCCTTACGAAGCTCAGCGGATGAAACCGAATCGGAAAAGGACGGCACGCCACCATTACATTCGTTATGTCCGGCGCGTTCTTGCCCCGCAAGTTCATTTCTCGTAACACCGGCGCCTCGTGCGGCGTGCTCGTTGACAAGCGATGCCGCATTCCCAAAAACCGGGCAGCGTATGTCGATGCGGTCCATAAGCGGCGACGAAAACTTTTTCCAGTACTGCTCCACTGCCTTTACGCTGCACAAGCACACTTTGTCGGGGCTGCCATAATTGCCGCACGGACACGGGTTCGTCGCCAAAAGAAGCTGAAACCGCGCCGGAAAAACGGTGTGCCGCCCTGCCCTGCTAAGCGTTACAGAACCGTTCTCTATCGGCACACGGAGCGACTGCAGCACTGATGTACGGAACTCCGCCGCTTCATCAAGGAAAAGCACACCGTTGTGCGCAAGCGAAACTTCGCCCGGGCTGCAACTTACGCCGCCACCGATCATGCCTTCAAGACTTGCTCCCTGATGCGGAATCCTGAACGGCGGCTTCCTTATAAGCTGCACATCACGCGGCAAAAGCCCCGCAATGCTGTATATCCGCGTCACCTCGGCAGCATCTTTGCCTGAAAGGAGCGGAAGCAAAGACGGGAACCGATGGATCGCAAGCGTTTTTCCGCAGCCAGGAGGTCCGAAAATCATGCAGTTATGACCGCCTGCAGCCGCTATCTGTAACGCACGGACAAGTTCTTTCTGACCCGAAACACTCGCAAAATCTTCGTTCTCTTCCACAGGAGCAAATTCCACAGTGTCGCTCTGCGAAAAAAGACTGATTTTTTTCCTGGCTGCGGCATTTGCACCAGAATCTCGCGTGCCACCAAAGACTGCCGTCCCGTCCCCCGAACCTGTACGAGAAGCCTCTTCCGCACACACAGAAACGACACGCATATACTCGTGCCACGCTTCCGTCAAATCTTTCACGGTAAAAACAGACATATCAGAAAAAACGCCGGCTTCAACTGCATTCTCTTCCGGGATTATACAGTAACGGATGCCGTTCTCAAGCGCGGCGGAAACAGCGCAATGAACTCCCCTTACAGGGCGCACCTTGCCTGAAAGCTCCAGTTCACCAATAACAAGGACAGGCGTTCGTGGCCCGATGCTGCCTTCCTCTTTGTTCTGCTGGTGAGCGGCAAGGACAGCAAGCGCAATCGCAAGATCAAAACCTGCACCCTCTTTTTTTACATCAGCAGGCGAAAGGCTTATAAGAACACGTTCAGGTGGAAAATCAAAACCAGAGTTACGGATAGCCGCACGCATACGCTCCCTAGCCTCTTTTACTGCATTATCCGCAAGCCCAACAAGATCCACAGCAGGAATCCCCCTTCGCAAATCAACCTCGACAGCAACAAGCGAACCTTCATATCCGAATGGCGAAAATCCGATTATCTGCATAAACAAAAAATCCTCCGTACAAATAGATATGGAGCTTTCCTGAAACAAATGACGCTCCATATATTTATAATTGCCGGTGGATACACAAAAAAATAAACTTTTCAGCGGAAACGTGAAAAAAAAATACAAAAAACACTCAAAAATCAGGACTGGAAAACCGTTTTACTTGACTGTTTTTAGCGGTGCTCGTATAATTTCTTTGTATAGAATCAACTAACCCCGATGCTACTGCGCGGAAACAAGGAATTATGAAAGTTACGATTAAAGAGCTGGCAGAAAAAGCCGGTGTCTCAAAAACAGCCGTTTCATTTGCATTCAATAACCCAAAGCGGATTTCATCAGAAACTTATGAGCGCATAATGAAAATCGCAAAGGAAATTGGGTATTCTCCCGATCCTGTCGCGCGGATTCTTGCCACTCATCAAACACAGACAATCGGGCTTCTTTTTCCGCAGTCAATCACAGAAGTATTGCAAAACCCGTACATAGCAGAACTTGCACGCGGAGTCGGTTCCGTCTGCGACAAAGAGGGGCTTGCCCTTACACTTCTTTCTCCGCTCAAAGGCATAGTTAACAACACGATTCAAAACGCAGCCGTTGACGGAATGATTATCCTTGGCGTTGATAAAAACAGTACAGTGCACGAAGCTTTCAAGCTTAGGAATATGCCGTACGTCGCCATTGATGCTGCCATGACGGAAGAATACACAAACGTCGGAATTGATGATAAAAAGCTCGCCGAAGAGCTTATGGATATTCTGCTGGACAACGGACACAGAAAGATAAGTTTTTGCTCGCTAAAGCCAATTTCAGTCGATTTGACCGAAGAAAAACATTCGACAACGACGGAAGCAAGACAAAGCGGCATTGCAGCATCAATCAAAAAACATAAGCTTTCTGAAGATATTAAAAAGAATTTCAGGTTCCTTGAATCAGAAACGTCATTCGCAAAGTCATACGAAATTGCAAAAATGCATCTGATGGAAAAAGACCGCCCGACCGCAGTTTTCTGCATGGGCGATATTCAGGCGCTCGGTTTTTACAGAGCGGCAGAAGAACTAGGCATTAAAGTGCCCGAAGAGCTTTCTATCGTTTCGTTTGACGATTTGCCCCTGTCAGCGATTGTCACCCCAAGATTGACAACAGTTCACCAGCCCGGATTCGACAAAGGTCAGGCGGCGGCAGAATTGCTCATTAAAAAACTGAACGGACAGTCGTGCAGCTCGGTATTGCTACCAGCATACATAGAAAACCGCGCGTCCGTCTGTAAAGCAAAAGAGTCTTAACGCATTATCTTGCTGCCAGCAGTGCCGGCTGCAACTCCTCCGTCCAAAACTTATCCGCAATCTCAATCTTTCCAGCCGTATAACCAAGCTTCCTGTCGGCTCTTACAGACTCTCCGTGGAAATCGCTGCCCGCAGTAATAAAAAAGCCCAGCTTTCTGGCGAGCGTTTCCAGCCGCCGGCACGAAGACACCTTCGCTCCCGGATGCCACGCCTCAAGCCCACGGACACCGGCAGAACGGAACTCAGCGAGAGTTGCTTCCATCTTTCCCCACGAAATATAAAGCGAAAGCGGGTGCGCTATAACAGGAATACCACCGCTTTCCACAATCGCAGTAGCAGCTTCCGAAAGCTCCGCGCCCTGTTTGCCTCTGTAGTACGGTCTGCCGTGTCCTATATACTTGTCAAAAGCCTGCTGCCGCCGCTTCACAATCCGCTTTTCCAGCAGATACGCCGCAATATGCGGTCTGCCCAAATTCTGCCCCGGAAACAGCGACTCAAGTTCCTCATAATCAACAGCAAGACCGTCAGCTTTCATGCTTTCAATTATAGTTCTGTTTCGCTCCACACGCTCATTCTGAAGCCGCCGTGTAAGCGACTCCAGTGACGGAGAAATATCCTTAAGTCCAAGCCCCAAAAGGTGGAATTCGCCCCTCTGCCTGTTTATATTTATCTCTATTCCTCGTACAAAAACTATGCCTTTTTCTGCCGCTGCGGCTTCAGCCTCTTCTAATCCGCTCACTGTATCATGATCCGTAAGCGCTATAACAGAAATTCTTTTCTCTGCGGCAAAAAAAACAATCTCTGACGGTGAATATTCCCCGTCAGATGCCGATGAATGAATATGTAAGTCTATCATAAAAAAACAATAGCATATTTTTGATTTTTATGTTAGAATAAGCAGAGATATAAGAGGATTTCGAAATGCCAAGAGCAGTACAATACACCAAAGGATCCATTATTTACTTTTCCGGCGATAAAGATGAACGCATATTCATACTCCAGAAGGGCGTTATTTTCCTTACGAGTACAGATATAGAAACCGGTGCCCCCGTCACGGAATACATACGCGAGGGTGAGTTCTTCGGTGTAAAATCAGCTTTCGGTCACTTCCCAAGAGAAGAAACCGCCACAGTCGTAACCGATTCAATAACAATCTCAATGACTGTAGCAGAGTTCGAAAACCTGTTCAGCAGCAATAAACAAATCATTATGAAAATGCTCCGTGTATTCTCGAACCAGCTTCGCTCAATACACAGAAAGATAGAGTCAATCCTCAACAAAGGCGATGCCGGCGTAAACCAGTACACAGGAATGCAGCTTGTAGCGCAGAGCTTTTATGATGACGAGCAGTACAAATCATGCTGCGATGTCTGTCTTAAAGCCCTTACCCGCTTCCCGACAGCTCCGAACAAAAACAATATCGCAAAGTTGTACACAGAAGCTAAAAAACGCGCTGATATGCAGGCGGCACGCGGTGTTGTTACAGAACCATCAGGTTCAATTATTTCAAGCGCAGCGGTACAGAACGCCATGAAACAGTTCTCGCTGCCAGCATTCTCACGCTTTGCAAAGACATTCAACCCAGGTGACGTTATCATAGCTGAATACGAGCCCGGCGACTGTTTCTATCTTATCCAGTCCGGTCAGGTACAGCTCGTTAAGTGCGTCAATGGCGTTAAAAAGAACCTTGATATCCTTATGCCGTCCGAATTCTTCGGCGAAATGGCTATCCTTGAAAACTCACCGCGCTCCGCAACTTGCGTCGCAATAGATACTGTTGAAGTTCTTGAGTTCAACAAAGAAAACTTCGAAATCCTTATTACCGGTAACCCGCAGATTGCGCTTATCCTTCTTAAGCTTTTCTGCAAGCGCATTTACGACCAGAAACGCCGCTTCAAGATTCTTGTAATGCCAGATACACAGGCTCGTATTGCCGATGTATTCCTTATGTTCGACGAGATGAACCCATCTCCGAACCATGCGGACAGATCACGTAAGTTCAACATCACGGTACAGGACCTTTCACACTGGGCAGGACTCCCAGTAGACACTGTACGCGACGAGCTTAATAAATTCGTGGAAAAACGGCGTATCGAGATTTACGACAACAATATCGTTGTCAACAACATCGTAGATATGAAGCGTATAGTCGATCAAAAATCGATGATGCGACAGGCATAATTGAACACACCCCGATAAAGCCACACTTCTCTCGACTCATGAATTACGGAATATCCTGCACTATTTCTTTTGGCGGAGTTTCCAGCAGCTCTGGGTTCTTTAGATACTTCCTAAACTCATGTAGTGCTTCTGCGTAATACTGACCATCACAAATCCTGTCATCCATCGTGATGAAAAAATCAAGATAGTGTTTACGAACCACAGTTCCATCTGTCTGAACTTCATTTTCATGGCGGTTCGTGCTGAATGTAATGAACATTGGCACGTTTCCAAAGTTATATAGATGATGAAAAACAGACGGAACGCCCAAAGATCCCATGGAAGAGACGACCATTGAGCCGTGGAACGGACTGAGCTCCAAAAGTGACGGCGGAATAAGCCCATGATAATCGAGCTTGTACAGAAGTTTCATAAAAAGGCGCAAAATCCAGCGCGGAAATTTCAAAGCTTTATGGAAAAAACTGTCCAAATCTTCCGACTCATCGGAGTCTGGCTCATTTTGATACGCATAGATTTTTGTATGCATATCTTTATAAACATCATTAATAGTATATTCCGGCTTAAAAAAGAACTTAAACATCGTTTCCGGAGCATTAAGAGTCATCTGCTTTTTGACCATCATGCTCACTTCGATATTATTGCGTGCATAAATTCTGTGGCCGTTTATGAATCGGTTTATTCCGGGTCTCTGGCTTACAACCCTTACATATGCCGCAACAAGGACATACATCGCGTTAATGCCATCAAAACCTTCATTCCGCTTTTTGTGAACATATTTTTGTATTGCAGAAAGCTCAACGCTGTCCGAGATATAATTATTCGCATCGTTACGGGAATCCATAACGTAAAGCGAGAAAATCGCTATAGGTTCAATCGAGCGAAGAAGCCGCCCGTCTTTTCTGTCGCCTCTCCGTCTTTTATACACTGGAGCTTTTTCAACTGCATCAATCTTCTTATCATCCATATTTTTAGGTTAAGTTCAGAATTTGATTCTGTCAATCAGTGCAAACTCCCAGTTATTGACCACAAGCTTTTTTTCTGTTATTCTTTTTTAAGTTTCGCCGACTTAGCTCATCCGGTAGAGCAGCGCATTCGTAACGCGCAGGTGGTTGGTTCAAGTCCGACAGTCGGCTATTTTCGATAAGGCAGCTTCTCAAACGCGGGAAGCTGTTTTTTTTGTGTCCGCTGAACCAACCAACGGAGCATGCGCACGAAAATGCGAGCAGTGCGCAGCATTTTCGTGAAAAGGTGCCATGGATGGCACCGTCAGCATGCGGAGGCGGCTCGCAGGGAGCCAACACGATGTTGGCGACCGAAGAGTTGGTTCAAGTCCGACAGTCGGCTATTTTTTTGCGAATTCAATTTCATCTAAGCCGTTTGTAACGACGTTCCTGCGGCCGGTTTCCACAAAGCCCTTTCGGCGGTAAAGCCGCGCGGCATTCACGTTATTCTCAAGAATCCAGAGCGTCGGAGTTCCCGCACATTTTGCACACGCGAATTCCAAAAGCGCAGAGCCGTAGCCTTTGTTCTGTTTTTCGGGGAGGACATAAAGGTCTTCTATTAAGCACTCTTTTACAGACACAACGCCAACCGGCTCTTTGTCCAAAAGCATAAAAAGCTTATATCCATTTTTTAGCTTTTCAAAAAGATATTCCCGCTGGCGTTCCGGAGTGTGAAGCGCGACAAAGTCGGCTTTGCAAAATGCGCGGTGAGACTCTTGCCATGAAACGGAATGAACTTTCGCCGCGTCAAAAATATTTGTTTCATCTACTTCCACAATCGCCGAGTCAGAATGTAAATTCTGACCCATAACCCCGCACACTTTTTCACTTATACTCATATTTTTTCCTTGTGAAGATTTTAGTCCGGGAACGTCCTTTGCCCCCCCCACGCGCGAATCACCGTCCTCTTAAATACGCGACAGACTTTTCCAATGCGGCTATCGTTTTTGTCTCCAGAACACACCGCGCGTTCCGTTCTTCCGCCAGTTTCAGCCTTGCCCCAATATCAATCTCGCCGTCACCAAGCGCAAGATGATTTTTCGGCGGCTTCTCCGACCCGTCGTGAATATGAAAATGAATAAGATGTTCAGAATGATCCATTATAAAAGGCACATCTTTCTCACCGACAGCTTTTGAATGCCCTATATCCCACGTCAGGCCAAAACACGGGCTTTCAAGCAGATACTCTATCGCCTTTTTCTCGTATTCACGGAAGCCGTCTGTATTCTCGACGACAATCTTCACATCAGCATCGCCGATCCATGACTCGCACCGCTCCCTGAACACCTTAAAAGAAGCCATATACGTCTCAAAATCCCGCTCATACATCTGCACCTTTTTGTCAGGCAACGTTATAAAAATGCCATGGTTCATATGCATATTGATTGTAAGCGGCTGGCTGCACTTTCCCGATTTGTCGCACCCGTACTTGTCGCGCAGGCACAATAGCTTCTTCGACACCTCAATCGTACGACGTACCGTCTCCAAATAAGCGTCCGTCACAAGCGTGTTAAAATCAGCGATATTCAGGTTTTCATCAAGATGGATTGTGTAGTAGATTCCCTTTTTGTCAGCCGCCTCAATAAGCTCGTCGGTGCGCTCCAAAGCCTCTACCTGATACTCCGGAAAGTTCATGTTCAGCTCGATAAATTTCAAACCAAGCCTGCCGCACAACGCGATATTATCTTCCAGCGTCCTGTTTTCTATTAGAGTCGGCATTCCAAATTGCATTATTTTCTGCACACAAGAACCATTGTTTTTGCTTTTTCGTTATACGGTGAAAAATCAAAGTCACCATAAATCTCGCATGAAGAAAATCCCGTCGCGAGCATGATGCGCTTAAGCTCCACAGCGGAATAAAGGCGTTGCACGAACACATGGTCAGTTCTTGAGCCTGTCGTGTTGTCAATCAGAATCCAGCGGGAACGAAGTCCTTCCCAAGCGCCTTCCACACTGAATTCCGTGAGCACAGTTTTTCCGGCGCGCTCAAACCACTCACCTTCCGTAAAATACTTTACTGCCATCTCGCGTGAAATACATTCCAAAATGAACCATCCGCCGTCTTTTAAGGCTCCCGCGATATGCTGAAGGATCTTCACATCATCTTCTATAGAGTCGCAATATCCAAAAGAGTTATAAACATTTATCGCTGCGTCGAATTTTTCTTCTGTCTCGAATGTACGTAAATCAGCCTTAACAAGATTCAGCTCAACTTTCTCGTCAGCAGCAGATTCGGCGGCGGCATCCAAAAGTGGCTGCATAAGGTCAACGCCGGTAACTTTCAGCTTGCGCAAAGCCAGCTCTATGCTAATGCGTCCAACACCACAACCAGCGTCCATAATCGTGCTGCCTTCCGAAAGCCCCGCAATTTTGCACACAGCTTTTGCTACTTCAGGAGCTTCCGCCCAGCGCATCGGGTCAAACATAATCGGCGCGTAATTGAGCCAAAAGTTTTCTTTTTCAAACCATTCTTTTCCAGCCATAAACAACTCCTCAAATATCGCTTCCAAACTGAGCGCACTTGCTGTAAAATTATAGCATACCAAAGGAGATTTTTCCATAATTGATTCAGGACATAATTTGTCAAACAGAAAAAATCACTTCTCCCTCGGGCGTGCCGATTCTCCGCCGCGAATACTTCTTCTCTTCGCACTCTGACACAACCACGCCAGATTCCACACATCGCCCGATCGATGAAATTCGCATATATTCGTTTTTACAAGAAATAACCGGCACGCCCGCCGACCCGAAAACCTTCACCAGCAACTATGCTTTTAGCCGGACAGGATGGCAGTCTTGGGACGCGGGCTGGGAAACAATGGCTGATGAACGCACTCCGCGCTACATCCCGTTTCTTATTCCAGCTCTAAAAAAATACATTGAAGTTCCCGAATCGCTGTACAAAAAAGATAAAGAATACGGTCAGTTCATAATCTGGCTTCGCTGGAACAACTTCTATCTTGTCGCCGCGTCCACCGGGAACACGCCAGACGCATGTACAACCGACACAACGCTGCCCCCAGTCCAGTACGAGCTTTGCCGCAAAACGGACACAATAACGTGTCGCATTTACAGTACCGGAAAAACCTGGAAAAGCGGCGACAAAACAGCCGAAATCTCCTTTTTCCTCGCAAAAAACTACTTCGAGCTAAAGGAGACAATCAGCTTTCTTTTCCACGACTCGCGCTTTAAAAACCTCGCGTTTCTCGGCAAAACCCCAGGCGGTTGGGAATCTTGGTACAATCATTACAACAAAATCGACGAATCACTTATCCTTGAAGATTTGAACGCCCTTAACACCACCGGAAACCTTATAAAATGCATGTACATCGACAAAAAACAGCCCGTCGTTTTCCAAATTGACGACGGATGGCAAGAAGGAACCGGTCAATGGGAGATAAACAAGGCCCGCTTCCCGCACGGTTTTGCCGACCTTACCGCAAAAATCCGCGAAAAAGGATACATCCCAGGCTTGTGGATTGCACCGTTCATCTTTGACTATCGCGTTCCCTTCATAAAACGTCACCCAGACTGGATTCTTCGCGATAAAAAAGGCAAGCCAATCCCCGCCGGCTTCAACGCACCGTGGGGTGCACCAATCGGAAAAGAACAGCCGGCAGGTCCGCACAACTACTTCGTACTTGACCTCAGTCGCGATGACGTTCTCCAATATTTGGACGGACTCATCGACAGGGCAATAAACGAATGGGGTTTCCGTTACCTAAAACTCGACTTTCTTTTTGCCGGAATGCTTTACGGCTGCTTCAAAAACGGCGGGGCTGCCTACGAGTGGTACAACAGAGCGATAAATGTGCTTACAAAACGCACAAAAGCTAATAACGGAGAGCCTGTCGCATATCTCGGTTGCGGAATGCCTTTCGAAAGCTCCTTCCGTCAGTTCCCGCTTTCACGAATCGGCGCAGACACAAAAGAAGCTTGGGATTACGCGGTGCTAAAGGCTGTTCGGTTCAACGGCAGACCGAGCGCATACATAAGCATGAAAGATACGCTCGGTCACGCTTACTGGAACGATGCGGTTTACAAAAACGACCCGGACGTGGTGTTTTTCCGCAAAGAAAACTGCACGCTTACAGACAGCGAGAAAGAGCTTCTCGCCCTTGTTAACAAGCTTTTTGCCGGACAAATAATGTACGCCGACGACCCGGCTCATTTCAGCCCGGCAGACGAAGCTCCGCTTACACAAAAGATTCTTGCGCTTTACGACAAGCTCGAAGGCGCATCGTTCGGTAATATCCGCATCGCACCCGATATTTACGCGATTTTCTCCGCAGATTGTAAATACACTGGCATTATCAATCTTACAGAAAACGAGTATACTATTGCCCAAGGTGATTTGCAGAAAATGGCGCAACTTCAAGCTTTCGGAACCGTCACACCCGATGCGCCACACTACAAGCAGATAGCAGGACAAGGAAAGATAGTCGAAACTGCCGCTGGTTTTAACCTAACAGTTCCGTCTCACAGCATTTATTTACAGGAAAAGGAAATATGACAAACTGTACTAAAAAAAACGTATACATCATTGGACACAGAAACCCAGACACCGATTCCGTCGTTTCAGCCGCCGCATACGCCCGGCTTAAGGCAGAATCAGGAGAAACCGACTGCATCGCCGCAAGGGCAGGTAAAATAACACCGCAGACAGAATATATCTTCAACCGCTTCAAAGTGCCGGTTCCGGTCTACGTACCAGATCTTATTCCTAAAACATCGTACTACATGAGCGGCGGCTGCGAAACCGTAAACGAGCATACTTCGCTCTGGGGCGCGATCGCCAAAATGGAAGACTGCGACAAAAAAGCACTCCCAGTCGTTGACGATTCCGGCAAATACAAGGCTCTGCTTCACTACAACTCGTTCGCACGGAGTGTCCTTCATCTGCTCGACCCGCAAAAGCAAACAGCCGTGCTCACAAGCGCATCGCTTATCCAGTCAACGCTTAACGCACAGCCTCTCATCACAAAAGATGCCGACACGCTTATAAAAAGCAGCATCCTTGTCGCAGCTTCCGACTTTGAGTCTTTCAAAAAGATGCTCGACAGCCACAAAACCGAAAACCTTATCGTCATCGCCGGCGACCGCGCTGATGTTCACGAATACTGCATAGAGGCAAAAATCCGCACGCTCGTCATCACATCAGGTTTCGTCCTTAAAAAAGAGTTGCGCGAAAAAGCCGAGAAAGCTGGTCTTTCCGTTTTGGCAAGCCCATACGACACTTCTTCCACCGCGATGCTCATCGTCTATTCAACGCCGGTAATCGCGACAGCCGATACAAGCACAAATCCCGTAAAAGCGACGGACAGGCTCGTAAAAGTACGCCCGCTCCTCGCACAATCGCCGAGCCGCTGTCTTCCCGTTGTTGACGACGACAACAAAGTCATCGGACTTATCGAAGAAAACGATCTCGTCCACGAAGCCAACATAGAAGCGATTCTCGTTGACCACAACGAGCTTTCACAAGCCGTAGAGGGCATAGAAAACTACAACATCCGCGAAATAATCGACCACCACCGGCTCGGCTCAATCACTACAAAACAGCCGATAACGTTCATAAATAAGCCGGTCGGAGCTACTTGCACGCTCGTAGCAAACTTGTACCGCGAAAAGCGCATCTCCATTCCACGCGACATCGCGTCTATTCTGCTTTGCGGCATCCTTGCAGACACGCTCGGCTTGCAGTCTATCACCACGACAGACATCGACCGCGAAACGGCAGAGTACCTTTCCAATATCACCGACCTCGACATATCAAATCTTGAAGCTGACATCACTACTGCTTCAAGCCAGCTCGACGCCATCACGACTGGTGAAATCATCCGTCAGGATATGAAAGAGTACAAAGAGGGCAAATTTGCGTTCACCGTCAGCCAGATTGAGTCGGCAAACCCAGACCGCCTTCTTTCGCGTAAAAAAGATTTCATCAAGGATCTTGATATTGAACGCAGGGCTCACAATGCAGTTTTCAGCGCGCTCATGGTCACGGACATCACGCGTCTCACGAGTATTCTCATCGCGGCTGTCGATCCGACATATTCACAGGTCATCGACTTCCCGAAACAGGAAGAAAACGTCTACGTACTTGCGGATATCGTTTCGCGCAAAAAACAGCTCGTCCCGCTGCTTTCAGAGCAAGTTGAGAAACTGGGCTAATTATTTTCCAACAGCTTGTACGCGGCTTCTGCCATCTTAAAGCCAGCTGTCTTTTTATCCTCTGGATGAAGGTCGTTCCACTCACCTGCGCCATAAAAAGACGCCAACTCCACATTCGGGATTTTCCGCGCCATCTCCGCCTGCATACGCCGGAACGATGACCAGCAATCCTCCCTTCCGGAGAAAACATAATCATCCGCTGTTTCAAGCCATTTGTGGCACCGTTCTACGTCCGCCTCATAATCGGGAGCAGCAGGCCTTATTCCGCAAAGCGGCAGTTCCGCCACTACGAACGCAAGCTTGTTTCCGTCCTTCAATGCAGGGCTATTCGTAAACTTTGAGCGCCACAGCTCTACCATCGACGTAAGCAGCCATTTATACTCATCGGGGTTTCCTGCATTGGACTCCCCCTGATACCAAACCGCACCCCTGAACGCCGTCTTGAAAAGTGGCGCAAGCATTCCGTTGTACAAAGCGGTAGGTGCCCACTCAAGGAAAACTTCGCCAGGCCGCCGCTCTGCGGTACACCCTACACGATACATCCATTCGCCGCTCAAATCGATGCAAACAAATCCTTCCGCACATGCCGCCTTGCGTTCCGTCATGCTTCCACAAACTGATGAAAATAACGTTTTCCGCCAGCTTTCCGTAAGCACGTTTGCCGAAAAAAGCATATAAGGTTTTTCTTCTTCAAACAAAAGCGGTCCGCTTCCACCGCAAAGTGTCACACGCACAGAAATCGTATTCTTTCCGGCGTGCAGAAGTCCGGCAGGAACTTCATAACGTCTTGGTGGGTACATGTACGGAACGCCACCAACTTTCTGCCCGTTAACAAAAGCGACATCGGCATCGGTGATGCGTCCAAGCCACAGCCATGCCTTTTCCCTGTTCAAAATGGCGACTTCTTCTTCCGTAAGCTCTATATCTTTGTTAAACCAGAATACGCCTGCGTCTCCACATTTGCCGAGCCTTCCCGGAATATTAAAAGGCTTCCATTCGGAGCTGTCGGAAGTTTTGTCGCATGCAGGAACTTTCGCGTCATCATCAATTTCTGCCGTCCTCGGCGAAACTGATAACGCGGCCCAGTTTTCAGCGGTTCCCTTATCACGAGAATCCACATCCTCGTACCACCGCTGTAATTTTTCCGCAGTCTCCGCCTTAATCTTTTCAACAAAAGAACTGTCTTTGCATTTTTCAAGGATTTTGCGATACTCGCTATCCGCCGGAAAGCATTCCTCGCTCATCCAAGCCGAGATCGGGGAACCGCCCTGACTCGCATTTACAACGCCAACAGGCACTCCTGTGAGCGCATGAAGCTTTTTCGCAAAAAAGTAAGATGAGCCCGACATATCCCAAAGATTCTCCGGGCAGGCAGAAAGCCACTTGCCACCATCAAGATCGTCCTGCTGAACAAAAGAACCGCGCACAGGAACCGTAAACACTCTTACGCGCGGATTTTCTTTAAGTTTAAATTCCTCTGGAAAAGAAAAACGCAGTCTGTTCATCTGAAGCTGCATATTCGACTGCCCGGAACAAAGCCAAAGCTCGCCTGTATATATATCAGTCAGCGTGATTTTTTCGCCGCTGTCTGTAGTAACAACAAGAACATCAGGACCACCCGCATTTCCGGGATTAAAAAGAAGTTCCCAATCGCCATTTTCATTGGCTTTAGCAGAATATTCCGCGCCTCTGAACGAAACTTTCACGCCTTCTCCAGCACCGGCTTTTCCCAAAATACAATTATCACAGTTCCGCTGTAAAACCATGCCGGACTGATAAAGCTTATGCAAAGACAAATTATTCATAATTGTGATTATATGAAAGCTAAACACGAAAGTCCACATGGGGAACAGTTTCGCTCAATACAAATTGGGTGTATAATCTTCTTATGAAAATCGCATTATATGTAAACAGCCTTGATGAAGATTATCAACTTTCTATATACCGCAACGTAAAAAAACGCACTGGCGAACTTGGACTGAACCTTATCTGTATTCAGCAGGAACACGTTAACCGCGCGCTTAATTCCGATGTAGGACTTTTCCCTTCGCGACATTTCATAAACGCAGACGGCGTTATAATCCTGACCCCTGCAATAACCGAATACGTTCCGTCAGATGCATTCTCCAATCTGCGATCTCTTTTTCCGAACATTCCTGTCGTTTCAATAGGTGATCACATAGACGGCATCTGCTCAATCATAATAAAAAGCCGCACATCAATGGAACAACTGATGGAACACCTGGTGTACACACATCAGTACAGACGTTTCCTGTACATCGGTGGTCCAGAAAAACACCGCGACAATATACTCCGTGAAACGGTCTTCCGGACTTACCTAAGCAAGATGAAAAACACGTATCCGGACATAACATTCGATATCACACACGGATACTACAGCGAGAACACAGGTTCCGCCGTAATGACAAAATATTACGAGCAGAACATAAATAATCCGCCTGATGTTGTTGTCGCCGCGAATGATGAGATGGCAATCGGTGCACTCAAGGTACTTAAAACAAGAACAGATATACGCTGGCAGAACTGCGCCATTACAGGATTTGATGATACAGAGCGTGCTCAAATCACGATACCATCACTTACAACGATTCGGCAGCCTTTTGACGAGATGGGAACCCGCGCAGTAGAAGCAATGTTCACGATGCTTAAGCAACGTCCGTCAAAAGAGCTTATAAAAGTTGACTGCAGCCTTCATATAAGGAACTCATGCGGATGTTCCGAACACCGTGCGTCATATACAGAAGCCGAAAACGAACGCATGTACAACAGCGCGAAAGCTGAGCTTACCCGGATGCAATATCAGTCGATAAAAGTAACCCGGTACATGAGAAATACAAGTCTTTTCGGAGAACAGCTCAACACCGTTTCTTCAATTGCGGATATTTCCGAAAACCTCAAGGAATTCTTGAATTACCTTGAAGTACAAGTGTTTTTCCTTGTTTTCTTTGAGAAGCCGTCCGAGCTTATTCCTCTTAAGGGAACGCTCGTCTACAAAAAAACGCACTATGAAGAAACCCCGATGTTCGACAATCCGGAACCAATCAAGCTTAAAACGCTTTTTTCGGATTATATAACGCCTGAAAACACAGGAGCGGCAAACTTTGATATGCGATATCTCCGCGCCGGTGGCGATGTATTCGGACTTTTCGTCTATACATCAGACGATTCCGCACATCAGCACATGTGCAGTGCCTCAGTTTTTATGGCGAACGCCCTGCAGCGTCTTTACATACTTAATCTTGAGAAAAAACGCGCCGAGCAGCTTGAAAAAGAAGTCAACCGGCGCACGAAAGACCTTGTTTCCGCGAACAACAAGCTTAAGCGCGAATCACAACGGCGCATCAAAGTTGAGGCAGAAGTTCTTAAAATAAGTGAGCTTGAAAGAATGCGTTTCAGCCTTGATCTGCACGATGATATATGCCAGCGTCTTGCCGGAATCTCAATGAAATGCCGGGGACTTTCTGCCGGCAACAAAAAACTGCTGGAGCTTTCCGACCAGATAGATGAAACGCTTACACGGACGCGCCAATATGCGCACGATTCTTTCCCGATGGATATTGATGTTCTTGGTATAAATCAAGCTATAGACAACTTGTGCCACACGCTCCAAAAGCAGACTGGCTGCAAATGCACGTACAGCTGGACAGCTCCCGAGCCACTTCCAGTTTCAAGAGCGGCACAAATCGCGATTTTCCGTATTATTCAGGAAGCTATGCACAACACAATAAAGCATGCAAAAGCGACAGAAGTAAAAGTTTCAATCGAAGAGAAAGACAGCTTGCTTTGGGTTACGGTAAGCGACAACGGAAAAGGAATAAAGAATATCTCGACAAAAAACAGCCGCAAAGAAACTCACGGACTTGGCCTGCGTTCAATGCAGTACAGAGCCGACCAAATCGGAGCCGAATACAAGCTCACGTCTACAGAGCAGAACGGAACGTGTATTCAGCTAAAACTCCATTTGGCTTCCTAAGCTTTGCAAGAACGGATTTCGAAGTTCGTGAAATCGGCGTGATGTGACGCGTTCTTTCCTGCCGCGAACAAACCGATTACGTTGCCGACAAAACCACCGGCGCGTTCCGTGCTAAGTATTGTCGAGTCGCAGTTTTCTGCGACAATAACAGAGTTTCCTTCGCTAAAGCTGAACGCAAACTTTTGGTTAAGGCAAACGCACTTCATTCTGATTGTTCCATTAGCAGATACTTTGCTTTCTCCAAGCACGGAACTTGCGCCATCCTCAACTTTTATAACGCGGATACACGTTCCTCCGTTATTAAAAAGTTCCATTCTATACTGATACGTCTCGGACTGGAAAAATGCGATACCAGCCGTTTCGTCTTTTTCAGGCACAAAATCCACATCGACAGAAAGCTCATAATCAAATATTTCCTGACGGATTCCGAAAAAGTTTGTTTTTCCAGTTTTTGTAAGTGTCTCGCCGTCTGTTGAAAGCCTTAACCAGCCATTCCGCGCTGAAAGGCTGTAACTTTTTTCGTCTCTTCCACGAAGCGAAAGCCATTCAACCCCGATAGAATCACTTGAAAAACCATCTTTGAACGCATAAGGCGCGGTGCAAGTGTTTCCACATGCCGCAACGCTTCCGTCCAAATTATATGCGTCCACGATTTTTCCAGTATCAGGGCTTGCAAGTGGCCAGCCATCCTCAAATTCAACTGGAACGATGAACGTTTCACGTCCAAGCGGAGAAACTCTGTTTTCACCTTTTCCCTGCGGGCGTGTCGCAAGACAAACCATCCACCATTTTCCGTCTGGAGTATCTACCAAATCACCATGACCAACATTTACTATATCCGCACGCTTTCCCATATTGCGATGCGTCAGAATCGGGTTACACGGATTACCAACCCACTCGCCTTCAACCGTGTCACATTTTGCAACACAAACTGCATGCTGAATAGAAGTTCCGCCTTCTGCATGAAGCAGCAAATACTCTCCGTTTATCTTATAGATATGTGGTCCTTCCGGCCATATACAGCGTTTTAACGCTCCTCGCCAAATACCAGTATCTTTTCCGTAAAGTTTTCCCGTCGAAAGGTCTATACGCTGAACCCAAATCTCCCAGTTTCCATTCCATTTAGGACCTTCTGGGGCCGGTCTTGTCCCGATATACCAGACTGTTCCGTCATCATCAAAAAACAAAGAAGGATCTATTCCCTCAGCGCCTTCTATAACAACAGGATCAGACCACGGGCCAGCCGAGTTATCAGCAGAAATGAAAAAGTTACCGACTTTATCGACCTGTGTACAGATTATGTAAAACTTACCTTTGTTATAGCGAATAGTAGGGGCAAACAAACCTCTAGTCATATAAGCA
Organism: Spirochaetaceae bacterium; assembly: GCA_017618015.1. Classification (GTDB taxonomy): domain Bacteria; phylum Spirochaetota; class Spirochaetia; order Treponematales; family Treponemataceae; genus Treponema_I. Next base: position 3,271 of record JAFZVC010000049.1, on the reverse strand, counting down.
TTTGAAAAATCAAGCTGACTCGTCCTGTCTATTGCGTTTCCTATCTGTTTCCATTCCGAAAGATTCTCGCTCTCAAAAATCGGGAGTCCAGGAAAATAATTAAACGATGAATTCACAAGAAAATACTTATTACCAGCACGACATACAGATGGATCCGGATAAAAGCCCGGACGGATTGGATTTTTGATTGTCATTTTTCACCTTCTGCAAATTTCAAGAAATAATCGAGACAAACATCCCGCCATTCTTTTGCATCTTCGTATTGAATATTTAATTTATCTAAAACTGATTCAAACCGCTTCTTATCAATTTCTGGCTTTATTTCCAGCCATTTGTCACGAAGCATTTCCGCTTCCTTCACGCCTTTTTCATAAACAAAAGAAAGCTCGTCTTTCAGGCTTCTGCCGGAAGAAAGCTTATAATCCCACGGAACATGATGGAACCATAAAAGATATTTTTCTGGGCATTTCTTTATGTCATTGAACATATCCGCAACAGGCTTGTGATATTGGTCAACTGCATCTGTTCCGTTCCGGGTCCTGTCAAAACCGAGTCCGGCAGAATCCGCCCGATGATAATACCTCGGTTTCCAATCTTCACGCGAACCTTCATCACAAGCTGGATCCGGTCCATAATGGTGATTGTAGCGCATTATGTGATGCAGACAGAGCGGCGTCATATAATCAAGGCACGCCTGCCAAGAGTTCATAAGGATATATTTAACTGCTTCCAGTACCTTCTGATTGGCTCCCCAAGTACATACAGCCCATTCTTCTGCAATTTCCTCTGCAGTAAGCGTATAATCCCAGCACAACCTTCCGAACGCATACCAGTTTGCTGGATGAAAGAGCGAAGCACACCAGTTTTTATCTGAACCGATATTCGAAACGCCCGCGATTCCTGTTAACCGTTTATCATCGGCTTTGGCTGCTAAAAACGAACCGACGGTACTTCCTTTTCCTTTTGCAAAAGTGTCAAAATCAAGAATTTCTTTCCACATTGGAGCCAAAAATACAAGATGATTCCCCTGTCCAAGGTATTCCTGAGTTATCTGAAGCTCCATAAAAATATTCGTCTTATCCATACCGCCAAAAAGCGGATGAATTGGTTCTCTTGGCTGAAAATCTATCGGTCCGTTCTTAACCTGAACACACACATTAGAAAGGAACTTTCCGTCCAAAGGTTTAAAATCTGAATATGCTTTTTTAGCTCTGTCCGTTTCTCCCTGTCCGTACACAAAAGCTCGCCAAATAACGATACCACCGTATGGTTCCAACACGCTTCCCAGCATATTTGCACCATCAGCATGATCTCTTCCATATACATACGGACCCGGCTGTCCTTCGGAATCGGCTTTTACAAGAAAACCACCAAAATCAGGGATAACAGAATAGATTTCAGCTGTTTTTTCTTTCCACCACCTGATTACGCTTTTGTCAAAAGGATCTGCCGTGCCCAATCCCCCAAGCAAGGCCGGAGAAGAAAAGTTTACAGAAAGAAAGATTCGTATACCAAAATGACGGAAAACAGAAGCGATTGCCGCAGCTTTTTCAATATATTCCTGCGAAAGAATATAGACTTGCGTATTTACATTGTTTAATACTGCACCATTTATACCGATTGATGCACAAGCCCGCGCATAATCTTTATAGCGTGAATCGATGAGTTTTGGCAGCTCGCGCCATTTCCAAAGGCTTTTTCCTGCATAACCGCGTTCTACGGAGCCGTCAAGGTTATCCCAGTGATTTAGGATTCGCCACTTCACAGACGGAGACGAAACAATAGACAGATTTTCAATGCTTTTACCAGTTTGCAGCAGACGTAGAAAATAAAAACTTCCGTACAGAATGCCTTTTTCGGTCAAACCAGTTATTAAAATTGAATCTTGTATTGTATGGATTGAATATCCATCACCTTCTGGTAATGTGTCTGAAGGTAACCGCGCGCATAAATCTTCATCAAGATGATCATACGGTGCTATTAACAGACTTGAATTACTGAACTTAACTGTGTTGCTTCGTTCTAGCAGGAAATTTGTATCAAGAAGAGAAGAGAAGGCAAGCTCTATTTCATCAGAAACTGCATCAAGGATTTCGCTACCTAAAGCTGTGTAAACATTTTTTATTTTTGCACTATATTTTTTTGTCATACTCTCACTATATGGGGAATATGACAACCATAGCTCATAGCCGTCCGTTCTCTTCATACAGTAAAGTATAACTTTTAATTCGCCTTATAAAGTATAAGTACTTTTACCTACCGACTGACCCACTCAATTGCAAGCTGTCTTAATTCTTGCGAGGTATTGCAGTGCAATTTCAGTTTAAGATGTTCTTTATGGGTATCAATTGTCTTTGTACTTAAGTTCAGTTTTTGGCTTATTTCCAAAGTACCAAGGCCTTTTCCTATCAAAGTGAAGATTTGAAGCTGCCTGTTTGATAAAGTATTGATATTTGCAAAATTGTCATTTCCGGCAGCTATACCTTTTCCGGTACCAGTAAGGCAGTCGTTCAAGCGCAATCTTTCATTCTCACTGAGCCAAACTTTTCCTGCCATTACAGTTTTTATAGCTTCAAGAACCTTTGCACCGGCTTCTTCTTTCATTATATAGCCGTTTGCTCCAGCTTTTAACGCACGTTCTGAATAAAAACGTTCATCATGCATTGAAAGAACAAGAATAATTATTTTGGGATATTTTGTCTTTATAAGTTTTATTAACTCTAGTCCATCTTCATCGCCGAGGTTCAAATCAACGATTACAAGATTTATTGAGGTGTTTTCAAGGAAGGATAATGCGTCATTAATGTTTGTAACATTTCCAGCTACTTCATACTGAGGCATTGTTTCTATTAACTGTGCCAATCCCTCGCTGAACAGAGGGTGATCTTCAACAATCAGTACTTTATACATGGTTTTATTTTATCAGACTTTTATATATTTATCCACATTTATAATAACAATTTTTAAAATAAAAAAGCCTGGCAGCTACCTACTTCGCCAGAAACTTCGTGCCCCGCTCCGCATGAAGCCGCGCGGGGCACTCGTTGCGGATCCCCGCTCTTCGCGGGAAAGCAGGCATGCCCCGCCATCGGGAGCTCCCTCGGCTCCCCGGACACAGCCGTTTAAACAAAAAAAAGCCTGGCAGCTACCTACTTTCCCGCGAAGAGCAGTATCATCGGCGCAGGAGAGCTTGACTTCCGTGTTCGGGATGGGAACGGGTATTGCCTCTCCGCCATGGCCACCAGGCGACTAAAAACTATGACAAGGGTCG